>NZ_JXST01000020.1 GCF_000878195.1 Mycolicibacterium llatzerense
GGTTGGGGCTCGGGCTCGGGCTGGGCCGGGGACCGGGGCGCGGCGGACCGGGCCGAGGAGTCGGTTTGGGGGTGTTGCCGGGTTCGGTGGTGGTCATATTCGTGCTCCTCATGCCCGCGCGCAGGGTGACCCACGCTTCTGCCGCGCGACGCGGCGCCGTCATCTGGTACTCGCACGCTATTCAAACAGGTCGACGCGCCGTCTGCGCAGGCGTTTGCCGGACTCGTTAGCGTGGACGCGTGCGTAGCGCCGGCCTGACACATATCGCGATCGTCCCGTCGGCTCCCGTTTTGGTGCCTGAGCTGGCCTCCGGCGCCGCCGTCGAACTGGCCGGCCTGACGGCCGCGGTGCGGTCTGCCGCGCAGATCCTGCCGTCACGTTGGGTGGCGGTCGGCGTCGGTCCGCAGGGCGCCCACGTGCCCGCTGACGCGGTCGGCAGCTTCGCCGGATACGGCGCCGACGTCCGGGTGATGCTCGCACCCGACGCGACCGGCGAGCCGCGGCCACTGCCGTTGTGCGCGCTGATCGCCGGCTGGCTGCGGGGGAGCGTCAGCCCGGCAGCATCGGTCGACGTGCGGGTGCTCGCCGACGATCTGGCGCCGGAGGCAGCGCTGAAGCGCGGCCGTGCGCTGCGTGACGAGTTGGACGCTGCGACCGATCCGGTGGGGGTGCTGGTCGTCGCCGATGGCGCGAACACCCTGACCGCCGCGGCGCCCGGCGGCTTCGACCCCGATTCGGTTGCGCGCCAAGCGCACTGGGACGACGCACTGGCCACCGGCGATGTGGCCGCGATCACCGGGCTGTCGGGCGTGCTGGGCCGGGTGGCCTATCAGGCGCTCGCCGGGCTGGCCGGCGCGGACCCGAAGGCGACCGAGCTGTACCGCGGCGCGCCCTACGGCGTCGGTTACTTCGTCGGCACCTGGGTGCCCGCGTGAGGCCCATCGCGGTCGTCGGGCCCACCGGCACCGGCAAGTCGGCCCTGGCGCTGGATCTGGCCGAACAGTTGGGCGGCGAGATCGTGAACGCCGACGCCATGCAGCTCTACCGGGGCATGGACATCGGCACCGCCAAACTGACGGTGCCCGAGCGGCGCGGCATCGTCCATCACCAGCTCGACGTGCTCGAGGTCACCGACATCGCGACCGTCGCGAACTACCAGGCGGCCGCGGCGGCCGACATCGAGGCCATCGCCGCGCGCGGCGCCGTGCCGGTGATCGTCGGCGGGTCGATGATGTACATCCAGTCGCTGCTCGACGAGTGGTCGTTCCCGGCGACCGACCCGACGGTGCGGGCCCGGTGGGAGGGCCGGCTGGCCGAGATCGGTGTCACGGCCCTGCACGGCGAGTTGGCGCGGGTCGATCCCGACGCCGCCGCGTCGATCCTGAACACCGACGGCCGGCGGATCGTGCGGGCATTGGAGGTCGTCGAGATCACCGGCCGGCCGTTCGCGGCGTCGGCGCCGCAGATCGGCGCCCCGCGCTGGGACACCCTCATCGTCGGATTGGATTGGGACACAGAGATTCTCGACGACCGGCTGCAGCGCCGCACCGACCTGATGTTCGCCTCCGGGCTGGTCGACGAGGTGGTGGCCCTGCAGGCCCGCGGCCTGCGCGACGGGGTGACAGCGGCCCGGGCCCTCGGCTACGCGCAGGTGCTCACCGCGCTGGACGCCGGCGGCAACGAGGCCGCGATGGCCGAGGCGCAGGAGCGGACGTTCATCGGCACGCGCCGCTATGTCCGCCGGCAGCGGTCCTGGTTCCGCCGCGATCACCGCATCACCTGGCTGGCGGGCGACGCCGACGGGAACGCGGCCGAAGTCGCGCGGATCTGGCGCCACGTACGCTGAGGGTGTGCGGTTTTCCAAAGGGCATGGCACTCAGAACGACTTCGTGGTGCTGCCCGACATAGAGGCACAGCTGCCGATCAGTTCCGCCATTGTCGCCGCGCTGTGTGACCGGCGCCGCGGACTGGGGGCCGACGGCCTGCTGCGCGTGACGAAGGCCGGGGCGGCGCAGAACGCCGGCGTGTTCGACCAGCTTCCCGACGGGGTCGCCGCCGACGACTGGTACATGGACTACCGCAACGCCGACGGCTCCATCGCGCAGATGTGCGGCAACGGCGTCCGCGTCTTCGCGCATTACCTGCGGGCGTCCGGTCTGGAGCATCGCAACGAATTCGTCGTCGGCTCGCTGGCCGGGCCGCGGCCGGTGGTGCTGCACGCCGCCGACGCGGTCAACGCCGAGGTCACCGTCGAGATGGGCAAGGCCCGTTCGTTCGGCCACGGCAAGGCGGTCGTCGCCGGACGCACCTTCGACGGCCTGGCCGTCGACGTCGGCAACCCGCACCTGGCCTGTGTCGACCCGTCGCTGAACGTGGCCGGCCTGAACGCGCTGGATGTCGCGGCCCCGGTGTCCTTCGACGCCGAGCAGTTCCCCGAGGGCGTCAACGTCGAGATCCTGACCGCGCCGGTCGAGGGCTTGGTGGCGATGCGGGTGCACGAGCGCGGGGTCGGCGAAACCCGTTCCTGTGGAACCGGAACGGTGGCCGCGACGCTCGCGGCGCTGAACCACACCGGCGCCGACACCGGAAGTCTGCGGGTGGTGATTCCCGGGGGCGAGGTCAGCGTGACCATCACCGAGAGCACCAGTTTCCTGCGCGGGCCGTCGGTGTTGTTGGCGCACGGAGAACTGGCCGCCGAGTGGTGGCATGAGAATGAAGGAAATTCAGATGCGGCCCGCTGACTTTGCGGGCACCATCGATAACTACTTATGACTTATCCTTTTGATCCCGACAACACCCCTAGCGTCGGTGAACTGGCGCTCGAAGATCGTGCGGCACTGCGCCGCGTCGCCGGCCTGTCGACCGAACTGGCCGACATCTCCGAAGTCGAATACCGCCAGCTGCGCCTCGAACGCGTGGTGCTGGTCGGCGTGTGGACCGACGGGACGTCGGCCGACGCCGACAACAGCCTGGCCGAGCTGGCCGCCCTCGCCGAGACAGCGGGCTCCGAGGTGCTCGAAGGCCTGATCCAGCGCCGCAACAAACCGGACGCCTCGACCTACATCGGCTCCGGGAAGGCCCTGGAGCTGCGCGAGACCGTGCTCGCCACCGGCGCCGACACCGTCATCTGCGACGGTGAACTGAGCCCCGCCCAGCTGAACTCGCTGGAAAAAGTGGTGAAGGTCAAGGTCATCGACCGGACCGCGCTGATCCTCGACATCTTCGCCCAGCACGCCACCAGCCGTGAGGGCAAGGCTCAGGTGTCGCTGGCCCAGATGGAGTACATGCTGCCGCGGCTGCGTGGTTGGGGTGAGTCGATGTCCCGGCAGGCCGGTGGTCGCGCCGGTGGTGCCGGCGGCGGTGTGGGTACCCGTGGCCCGGGTGAAACGAAGATCGAGACCGACCGGCGACGGATCCGCGAGCGCATGTCGAAGCTGCGCCGCGAGATCAAGGACATGAAGAAGATTCGCGACACCCAGCGGCACAGTCGCCGGGCCAGCGACGCCCCGTCGGTCGCGATCGTCGGCTACACCAACGCCGGCAAATCCAGCCTGCTCAACGCGCTCACCGGCGCCGGGGTGCTGGTGCAGAACGCCCTGTTCGCCACCCTCGAACCCACCACACGCCGTGGCCAGTTGGACGACGGCCGGCCCTTCACCCTGACCGACACCGTCGGGTTCGTGCGGCACCTGCCGACCCAGCTGGTCGAGGCGTTCCGCTCGACGCTGGAGGAGGTCGTCGACGCCGACCTGCTGGTGCACGTCGTCGACGGCGCCGACGCCGATCCGCTGGCGCAGATCAACGCGGTGCGCAAGGTCGTGGGCGAGGTGGTGGCCGAATATGACGTCGCGGCACCGCGAGAGTTGTTGGTGGTCAACAAGATCGACGCCGCCGGCGATCTTGCGCTGGCCCATCTTCGGCGGGCCCTGCCGGATGCGGTGTTCGTCTCGGCCCACACCGGTGAGGGTCTGGACCGGCTGCGGCTGCGCATGTGCGAACTGGTCGAGCCGACCGACGCCGCCGTCGACGTGACCATTCCCTACGACCGGGGCGACCTCGTCGCCCGCGTCCACGCGGAAGGCCGCGTCGAGGCCACCGAGCACACCGCCGACGGCACCCGGATCAAAGGCTGGGTACCGATGGCGCTGGCCGCCAGCCTCGGCGAGTTCGTCACCGCCTGAGTCAGGCGGCAGCCTTCGCCGGCTTCTCGGCCTTCTCGGCGGCGGCCTTCGCCGGCTTGGGCGCCTTGGGGGTCTGGGTCTTCTTGTCCTTCTTCGGCTTCTTGGCCTTGTCGGTCGCCGTGGTCTGACCGTCCTTGGCCGGGCCGCCCTTGGTGGTCGAATCGGTGCCGGGCTTCGGATCCTGCTTCGGGTCGGTGGTGTCGGTGGTCTTCGGGTCGGTGACCTTGGTGTCCGGGGTCTTGGTGTCGGGCGTCTTGGTGTCGGGCGTCTTGACGTCCGGGGTCTTGGTGTCGGGGTCCTTGGCCTCGGCGCCCTTCGGATCCGTCGTGTCCGTGGTCGACAGCTTCGGGGTCGTCACGGGCGCGAGCTTGGTGTCACCGGTCGGGGTGGCGGACACCGCCTTGGGCGTGCTCGACACGTTCCGGGCCGCGACCGTCGTCGGGGCC
Organism: Mycolicibacterium llatzerense; assembly: GCF_000878195.1. GTDB lineage: Bacteria > Actinomycetota > Actinomycetes > Mycobacteriales > Mycobacteriaceae > Mycobacterium > Mycobacterium llatzerense. The sequence continues at coordinate 4,628 of NZ_JXST01000020.1, forward strand.
GGCACGGGTGTCGCGGCGATCGGCAGCTGCACCTTGCCGCCGGTGATGTCGCTGACCGCGGCCTTGACGCCCTCACCCGCGGCGTTGATCAGGTCCACCGTCAGCGTGATCGGGTTGATCAGCGGGATCAACCGGAACGGCGCCGGGACGCCGGGGCTCAGGCTGCGGTCGTAGCCGGTGTCGATGAGTACCCGCAGCACCGGGGCGACCAGGTCGACGATCGGCTTGATGATGAAGCTGGTGTGGGTGAAGCCGCCGAATTCCAGGAACGGCCGGACGATCGGCAGGGTCTTGGTCGGGATGGTGATGTAGGTGGTGTCGCCGTACACGGTCTGGTTCTTCGGGTCGGTGAGGGCCGCGTTCAGCTCGGCGGGCGTGTATTCGAGGTCGGGAATCTCTCCGACGTCGCTGTTGGCGTTCGGCGCCAGGTAAGTGCCGTGGGTGTACCAGAATCCGGCGATGGCGTTGAGGTCGGCGAGCAGGTTGATCGGGTACAGCGGGAAGTCGGAGACGCCGTCGTACTCGAACGCGATGTCGGTGGTCTTGATGCCGGTGTTGGTGGGTGCGGGCAGGCCGAACGTCACGTCCAGGATCGGCACGGTGCCGAGGAAGGCCAGCCGTTCGAACAGTCCGCCGTTGGGCCGGTTGGTGTTGCCGATCATGACGAACGCCAGTGCGTCCTTCTGGGCCTGGGTCAGACCGCCCAGGGTGGCCTTCTCTCGGCTGACGATGTTGCCGCCCTGTGAGTAGCCGAAGATGATGACGGGGTTGGCCGGCGTCGCGGTGGGCAATGCGGCGGTCAGGGCGGTGTCCAGGTGGGCGATGCCCTCACCAGTCGAGACGTTCCACTTGGCGCCGGACAGGCCACCCCAGCCGGGGAGTGGGATCGGCCAGAACTGGGCGGGATAGTTGATGCCGGTCAGCGTGCAGCTCGGCTGTGTGCACAACGGGTTGAACGGCGCGATGTAGTAGTTGTCCGCGTTCTGCATGTAGCCCGCCACGATGTTGGCGTTGGGTGTGCCGGTGCCCGGGACGATCAGCGCGGTCGCGGCGAGCGTGAACGCGGCCGTCACCATCGACACCACGCCCAGCAGAACCGTGCTCAGCACCGTCAGCATCACGGCCACCGCTGCGGGGATGGTGCGTCCGAAAGTGCGCATCCTCGCCCCCTTTCGGACGTCGCCGACCCCGATAATCGGCTCCTGTTTCGCATCGTCGCACTGCGACCGGACCGGTACCCGGCGTTTGCCGAAAATTTGTCGGGTGTGTCGATTTTTGCCTGCTCGGCGCTCCGATGGTGGTGGGTGAAATCACACCATCGCGATACCTCTTGCGGGGCAAGGTCTTTCGATCCTGGGACGGCCGAATGGGGTGCGGTGGTCAGCGATACGCCCTGTTCGGCACTAAGCTTTGACCAACATCAGCTGCGCATCCATGCAGGACACGCCCGCTGATCACGTCGTGGAACGGCTGAGAGCCTTCAGTTCCCTCTGCACCAGCATTTCTCGCGGCGACCGATACTGCCGCCGGCATTGTCGACCTACCGTGCCGGAAAGGCTGTCTTTATCCATGTCTGAAGAACAATCGTCGTCGTTCGCTGAACTCGGCGTCCCCGAGGCGCTCGTCGCCTCCCTCGCCGGCCGCGGCATCGCCGCGCCGTTCCCGATCCAGGTCAGCACCCTGCCCGACACTTTGGCCGGCCGGGACGTCCTCGGCCGCGGCCGCACGGGCAGTGGCAAGACCCTGGCCTTCTCCATTCCGCTGGTATCGCGGCTGAGCGGCGTCTCGCGGCGTCCGTCGCGTCCCACCGGTCTGGTGCTGGCCCCGACCCGCGAGCTGGCCTCCCAGATCGCCGCGACCGTCGAGCCGCTGGCCAGCGCCTTCGGTCTGAAGGTGACCACCATCTTCGGTGGCGTCTCGCAGAACCGCCAGGTCGACGCGTTGCGCGGCGGCGTGGACATCGTCATCGCGTGCCCGGGCCGCCTCGAAGATCTCATGAAGCAGAAGCTGGTCACCTTGGACGCCGTCCAGGTCACCGTCCTGGACGAGGCCGACCACATGGCCGACCTGGGCTTCCTGCCCGGCGTCACCCGCATTCTGGCGGCGACCCCGTCCGGCGGGCAGCGCATGCTGTTCTCCGCGACCCTGGACAACGGCGTCGACAAGCTGGTCCGTCGCTTCCTGTCCAACCCGATCACCCACTCGGTCGACGAGATCGACGCGCCGCCGCCGGCCATGACCCACCACGTGTTCCACGTCTCGGGTGCCGCAGAGAAGAACGCTCTGGTGCAGCGGCTGGCGTCCGGCACCGGCCGGCGCATCCTGTTCATGCGCACCAAGCACCAGGCCCGCAAGCTGGCCCGGCAGCTCACCGAAGCCGGTGTGCCGTCGGTCGACCTGCACGGCAACCTGTCCCAGCCGGCGCGTGACCGCAACCTCGCAGCGTTCAGCGCTGGAGAGGCGCGGGTGCTCGTCGCCACCGACATCGCGGCCCGTGGCGTGCACGTCGACGAGGTCGAGCTCGTGGTCCACGTCGACCCGCCGGCCGAGCACAAGGCCTACCTGCACCGCTCGGGACGTACCGCCCGCGCCGGCAGCGCCGGTGACGTCGTCACCGTCGTGCTGCCGGAGCAGCGCAAGGACGCCCAGCAGCTGCTGCGCAAGGCCGGCATCACGGCCCGGCCGCAGGAAGTCGTGGCCGATTCGGCGCCGGTGCAGGCCCTGGTCGGCGAGATCGCGCCGTACCGCGCGCCGGCACCCAAGGAAGCTCCCGCACCCCGCGGCGGCAACCGGCCGGCCAAGACCGCGACCGCGGGTCAGGCGCAGCGTCGCCGCCGCAGTTCGGGCGGTCTGCAGGCCCCCGGGCGCGCCCAGTCGCAGTCGGGTCGTACCCAGTCGGGACGGTCGCAGTCGGGTCGTTCGCAGTCGGGACGTTCGCAGTCCCGATAGTCGTACGACGATCAAGCGGCGAGGTACGAGCCGCGCTGAGGAGTGCGGCCATTCGGCCTAGCCGCACCTACCCAGCCACACCCGGCGGCGCGCCGGGTGTGGTCCCCCTCACAACCAACCGCCCGGTTGGGATAAGTTGTTGCCAAACTTATCCAGTACCGGAGGTCTCGCATGGGTGTCATCAAGTACGACCGCACGTTGTTCGAACCCGAGCACGAACTGTTCCGGGAGTCGTACCGCGCGTTCCTGGACCGGCACGCCGAGCCCTACCGCGAGGAATGGGAGAAGGCCAAGATCGTCGACCGCGAGGTCTGGCGCGAGGCCGGTAAACAGGGCTTTCTGGGTATGGCAGTGCCGGAGGAATACGGCGGCGGTGGCAACCCGGACTTCCGCTACAACGTCATCGTCAGCGAGGAAACCGCGGCGGGACGGCACAGCGGTCTGGGTTTCACGTTGCAGAACGACGTCATCGCGCCGTACCTGCTGGAGTTGGCCAACGAGGAGCAGAAGCAGCGCTGGTTGCCCGGGTTCTGCACCGGCGAACTGATCTGTGCCATCGCCATGACCGAGCCGGGCACCGGCAGTGACCTGCAGGGCATCAAGACCCGCGCGGTCAAAGACGGCGATCACTACGTGCTCAACGGCTCGAAGACGTTCATCACCAACGGCATTCACGCCGACCTTGTGATCGTGGTGGCCTGCACCGACCCCGACAAGGGCGCGCAGGGCTTCAGCCTGCTGATGGTCGAGCGCGACATGGCGGGCTTCGAACGCGGCCGTCATCTCGACAAGATCGGCCTCGACGCGCAGGACACCGCGGAATTGTCGTTCACCGACGTCAGAGTTCCGGCCGAGAACTTGCTCGGGGTGGAGGGCATGGGATTCGTCTACCTGATGCAGAACCTGCCTCAGGAGCGCATTTCCATCGCGGTGATGGCGGCCGCCGCCATGGAGTCCGTGCTGGAATCGACATTGCAATACGCCAAGGAGCGTAAAGCGTTCGGCAAGCCGATCGGCAGCTTCCAGAACAGTCGATTCGTGTTGGCCGAACTGGCGACCGAGGCCACTGCGGTCCGAATCATGGTCGACGAGTTCATTCGCCTGCATCTCGATCGAAAGCTCACAATCGACCAGGCGGCGATGGCCAAATGGTATTCGACGGAGGCGCAGGTCCGCCTGGTCGACCGGTGTCTGCAGCTGCACGGCGGCTACGGCTATATGCGTGAATATCCCATTGCGCGGGCATTCCTGGACTCGCGGATCCAGACCATCTACGGCGGCACCACCGAGATCATGAAGGAGATCATCGGCCGCGGATTGGGCGTTTAACGAATTGCGGATGCGAATTTATTCGCATAACGAACCGCGACACACTAGGCAGATAACGCCGGATATCCCGCACGATGGGCATGAACTGAAGCAAAGTTGACAGAATCTCTCGATCACGAGAGTTTGTCTGACGGAATTTGTATCCGGAGTTTTGCCAACCGCGGGAGGAATTCGATGACCGGGCTGCGAACCCGTGGCGGATGGGCTGGTGTCGGTGCCCTTTCCGTCGCGGTGGCATTGCTCATGGCTCCGACGGCGCTCGCGACACCGGAAAGCGACGCCGCAGACACGGCGATATCCCACACGTGGGATGCCGCGGGCGGTGACACAGGCGAGCTGGGCGCCAAAGACGGTGACGTGTACCAGGTCGGCGCAGGCTATGCGCAGAACTTCGCGGGCGGAAAGATCTATTTCACCGAGGGCACCGGCGCCCATCTGATTTACGGCGCAATTCTCGACAAATATCAGGCGCTCGGCGGCGCCGCGGACAGCGATCTCGGCTTCCCGACCATCGACGAGGGCGCGGGGAAGGCCACCAACAGCCGGAACAGCACGTTCAGTGCTGCCGACAAGCCGGTCATCTTCTGGACGCCCGACAACGGCGCCTGGGTGGTCCGCGGTGCGATCAACGTCGCCTGGGACAAGCTCGGCGGATCGGCGGGCACCCTCGGCGTGCCCACCGCCGACGAGTCCTGGAAGGGCGATGTCGTCTCGCAGCCCTTCACCGGCGGTGAGGTGAGCTGGAACGCCAAGACCAAGGCATTCACCACCACGCCCGCCGACCTGGCAGGCCAGCTGACCGGGGTGGACGTGCCGGGTGATGCGACGTCGGCCATCGCCGCGGCGCGCCGGGCGGCCGGCGGGTCGCAGGGTCCCCTCGGCGACGAGCAGGGTGCCCAGTACAAGGTCGGCGACGGGGTGGCGCAGAACTTCGCCGGCGGCACCATCTTCTATTCGCCGGCCACCGGTGCCCACGCGGTCACCGGCGACGTGCTGGCCAAGTACCGCGCGGCTGGTGGGCCGCAGGGCGACCTCGGATTCCCGGCGAGCAACGAGACCGACGGCGGCGTGTCGCCGAAGAGTCGGATCGCGACGTTCGCCGCCGCGGACAACCCGACGATCTTCTGGACGCCCGACCACGGCGCGTTCGTCGTCCGCGGCGCAGTGAACGCTGCCTGGGACAAGCTGGGCGGTGCCACCGGCAAGCTCGGCGCGCCGACCGCCGACCAAACCGTCAGCGGCGACGTCGTCAGCCAGAAGTTCACGGGCGGCTCGATCTCGTGGAACAAGTCCAGCCGTTCGTTCAGCACCGAACCGGCGGAGCTGGCGTCGCAGCTGAGCGGTCTGCAGGTGCCCAGCGCCGACGTGCCGGGCGGCGTGAGCGCGCAGTCCGAACAGTCCGGCAAGTGGTACCAGTTCCACTGGTGGTGGCTGCTGGCGATCATCCCGCTGTTGCTGGTGGTGGTCGGCATCGTCATCGCGACGCTGCTGCGGCGTCGGCGTCGCGCCGGTCAGGAAGCCTTCGACGACCAGGACGCGTACGACTACGACGACCACGAGTTCGGCGACGGGGAGTACGGCGACCCGCAGTACGCGGACGGCGGCGTCGACAGCGAGTACGCCCCGGCCGACGAGGGGGAGTACGCCGACGAATTCGCGGCCGAGGACCAGCAGTTCGACAATCCGCACGGCGGCCCGGCCTTCCAGAGCAACCCGGATGTCATCGACACCGCGCCGACGGTGTACCCCGATTTCACGGCTGAGCAGCCCGCGGACGAGATGTCCGAGAGCGAGCCCGAGACCGCTGCAGAGGTCGAGACCCCCGAAGACGTTCCGGCTGACGAGGCCGCCGACGAGCCGACGGTTTCGGTGCAGCTTCCGGACGCATTGCGTCGTGGTGGCGCGGCGGCGGGCCTGACGGCGGCCGGGCTGGCGGGCTTCGCGGGCCTTCGGCCACGGAACCCCGGCGACCGCGTGTGGGCTGCGCCGGCTGCCGAAGAGCAAGCCGACGAGCCCGAGGAACACGTCCTCGAACCTGAGCCGGCCGACGTCCCGGCAGGCGAACCGTCGACCGAGCCGTCTGCGGACGACACGCCTACCGACGACACTGCTGCGGAGGACGCCGCGGCGGCCGGTCCGGCCAGTGGCAGGCACCATGCCCTGGGTGCGGAAGAGCCCGAGACCGCGCAGATGTCGTTCCGCGTCGCGACCGGTGCGGAGCCGCCCGAAGGTTATGGCATCAAGGCCAACACCAAGTCAGGCCTGTACTGGGTGCCGGGCACTCCCGGATACGACGAGGCCGACGTCGAAATCTGGTTCGCCAGTGAGGACTTCGCGGTCACCAACGGATTCGTCCGAGGCTGACGGCACCGACGGCTGAGCCCCGCTGCGAGCGACTGCAGCGGGGCTCACCTGTAGGTCTGGCAGGCGTCAGATCTTGCGGATGACGGTCACGACCTTGCCGAGGACGACCGCTTCGTTGCCTGGGATCGGATCGAACGCCGGGTTGTGCGGCATCAGCCACACCTGGCCCTTGGTGCGCTTGAAGGTCTTCACGGTGGCTTCGCCGTCGATCATCGCCGCCACGATGTCGCCGTTGTCGGCCACGTTCTGCTGCCGCACGACGACCCAGTCGCCATCGCAGATCGCGGCATCGATCATGGACTCGCCAACCACCTTCAGCAGGAACAACGAGCCTTCGCCCACGAGTTCACGGGGCAGTGGGAAGACGTCTTCGACGGCCTCTTCGGCGAGGATCGGACCGCCGGCCGCGATCCGGCCGAGCACCGGGACGAAGGTCGGTTCGGGCAGCGCGTCCGAACCGGCGACATCGGTGGTGACGGTGGCGCCGTTCGTCTCGTCGGTGCCCCGGACATCCACGGCGCGCGGGCGGTTCGGGTCGCGGCGCAGATAGCCCTTCTTCTCCAGTGTGCGCAGTTGGTGAGCCACCGAGGAAGTGGAGGTCAGGCCGACCGCGTCGCCGATCTCCCGGATGCTGGGCGGGTAGCCGCGCGTGGTCACCGAGGTACGGATGACGTCGAGGATGGTCCGTTGACGTTCGGTGAGGCTGCTGGACCGTCCGCCTGGCTGGGCGTCCGGGGTTTCGGTGCTGTCGCTCATAGGGACGAATCTAGCCCAGTGCACACGATTCATCAAACATGTGTTCGAGATCGGGTTGGTCGGCGTGTCGCGCCCGAGATCTGGTCGTGACGTGGTGAAAGCGGGGTCGAAGTCGCGGCACGCAACTTGTCGGTGGGTCGTCGTATCGTTCGCAACAGTTCGATCACATGTTCTACCGTTCGAACGTTTGGGCGATATAGTCGAACATACGAGCTATCGAACCTATGTACGAACTTCTGAGAGGAACCGACATGACCGTCATCACCCGCGAATACCCGACCGACGTCGTCGTCCGTGCCGTGCCTCGGCGCGCAGCTGTGAATCGGCACCGGCAGGCCCGGCTGCGGCCGGCCGGTTCCCGTCCCTCGGGTGCGGCATTCCGGCACCGCGGTACCGGCGTGCTGACCTCCCGCGCCTCGCATCGGAGCAACCCGATCACCCCGCTGACCACGGTGATCCTGGCCCTGGTCGCGGCGGGGATCACGGTGTGGCTGGGCCTGGTGGCGCAGTTCGGGGAGGCCGTCCAGCCGACCGCGTCGACGGCGTCGGTGCCCGCGCAGCTCGCCGTGGTCCGGGTGCAGACCGGTGAGTCGATTCAGCAGGTCGCCCGGCGGGTGGCTCCCGACGCGCCCGTCAGCGCCGTCGTCGACCGCATCAAGGAACTGAACAAGCTGCCGTCGGTCGCCCTGGACGCCGGGCAGACGCTGATCGCCCCGGTCGGCTGAGGTCAGCCCGTGCGCACCCTGATCGGCACGGCGCCCGGCCGCGCCCGAGCGGCACGGGTAGGCTCGAGACCGTTCGAAACGGTCGATTGTCGGTGCGGCGAAGGAGCGGTGATGCACTGTCCGTTCTGCCGGCATCCGAACTCGCGTGTGGTCGATTCACGAGAAGCTGATGAAGGGCAGGCGATTCGGCGTCGCCGGTCGTGCCCGGAATGCGGTCGCCGGTTCACCACGGTCGAAACCGCCGTGGTCGCGGTGGTCAAACGAAGCGGCGTCACCGAGCCGTTCAGTCGGGACAAGGTGATCAAGGGTGTACGGCGCGCCTGCCAGGGTCGGCAGGTCGACGACGATGCCCTGAACCAATTGGCGCAGAAGGTCGAAGATGCGGTGCGGGCCACCGGATCTCCCGAAGTGCCGAGCCACGAGGTCGGATTGGCGATCCTCGGTCCTCTGCGCGACCTCGATGAGGTCGCCTATCTACGGTTCGCGTCGGTCTACCGCTCGTTCTCGTCCGCCGAGGACTTCGAGCGCGAAATCGAGGCGCTGCGCGCACACCGCGGCGTGACGTCGCCGGGCTGACGGCAGCTAGGTCGCGCTGCGTTCGTCGGTCTCCAGCGCGTCGAACACCGCGGCTTTCATGTCGAACGAGGCGTCCATCGCCTTTGTTGTGACGCCGGCCTGCAGCAGGCCGCGCAGGGCATCGCGGTCGTAGACCGACGGCGCGGTCGTGTCGATGAAATTCTCGACGAGCGCCACGAATCGATCGGGGTCGTCATGAAATGGGAAATGTCCCGAGTTGTCGAAGAACTCCAGCCGGGAACCCGGCATCGCGGCATGCGCCAGTTCTCCGTGGGCGGCCGGGATGACAGCGTCGTGTGTGCCCCAAACCAATTGCACCGGAATGGCTTCGGTCAAATAACATCGGTCCAACATCGTGACCACCTGGCCGCGCCAGTCGACCACCGCGCGCAGGGTCCGGCCGAAGGCCGATGAGGCCCTGGGTTCGGGCAGATCATTGAGAATCCGCAGCATGTTCGGCAGGTCGTGACCCAGTCCGGTCGACCCGAGCAGTGCGCCGCCGAGACGCCCGGCGAGTTGAAGCGCGGGCAGTACCAACGGAATTCGCAACAACGCCAGGGCCTCGGTACCCAACGGCATCGACGCGACGCGCAGTGCGATGTTCACGTCACGGGTGACACCGCCGGCACCCACCAGCACCAGACGATCGATCAATTGCGGGAACTGGTAGGCGAATTGCATGGCCACGCCGCCGCCCAGCGAATGCCCGACGACCGTCACCCGTTCGATGTCCAGCACGCTGAGCAGGTCCCGCATGCCGTTGGCGTACGCCGCCACCGAGTAGTCGGCGCGCGGTTTGTCCGACTGGCCGTGTCCCAGCAGATCCGGGGCGATGACGGTGAACCGCTGGGCCAAGCGCTTCTGCACGGTTTCCCACGTGGTGGAGTTGTCGCCGATGCCGTGGATCAGCAGGATCGCCGGGCCGGAGCCGGCCACCCGAAATGCCCGTCGGTAGCCGTGGATCGTGCGAAATTCCAGGCGGGGTGTCACATCACGCACAGAATGCAGGGTGGGCTTTCCGTCGGGCATCGTCGCTCCTTCCCATCGTGTCGGCGAGGCCGACCGCGTGGGTCAGTCGCCGGCAGTGCCGTCGTCGCCTGGGCGGGGATCGGTGAAACCGTCACCGGACTGTTCGGCGAGGAACTGTTCGAACTGGGCGCCGAGCTCGTCGCCGCTGGGTAGTTCCTCGTCACGTGCCAGCAACGACCGATTCTCCTGAGCAGCGACGAACGAATCGTACTGTTGTTCCAGTGCACTGACCACTTGAGCGACTTCTGAGCTGGCCTCCACCTGCTCGCTGATCTTCGTGTACACCTCGGCGCCCGCCTCCGACAGCGCGTGCAGCGGAATCTGCAGCGACGCGATCCGGGACACCTCACCCAGCAGGGCCTCGGCGGCCGGCGGATACGCGGTCTGCGCCAGGTAGTGCGGCACATGCACGGTGAAGCCCACAGCCTCATGGCCGTGCTGAATCATCCTGTACTCCAACAGGTTCGACACACTGGCCGGAACCTGGACCTCGCCCACCCATGGCGTGTGGTCGGCGATGAGCTCCTTGTTGCCGGCATGAGCGGTCATCGTGACGGGCCGGGTGTGCGGGACTGCCATCGGGATGGCGCCCAGCCCGATGACCTGGCGGACACCGAGCCGTTCGGACAGCAGCCGCACCGCCGTGATGAAACGCTCCCAGCGCAGATCCGGTTCCATGCCGGCAAGCAGTAGGAACGGCGTCCCTGCCGTGTCGTGCAGCGCGTACAGGTTCAGCTCGGGGTCGTCGTACTTGGTGAAGTGATCGGTGGTGAACGTCATCAGCGGCCGGCGCGACCGGTAGTCCAGCAGTTCGTCGATGGCGAACGAGGCGACCAGCTCGGTGTCGAGCGTGTTCTTCAGGTGCTCGGCGGCCAGCCGGATGGCGTGGCCCGCGTCGGAAAAACCTTCGAGGGCGTGCACCATCACCGGTCCGCGGCCGTCGGCGGCGGACAACTGGGGTGCGGGAAACTCCAGCTCGTACATGCCGCTCTGCTCGGGCTGGTACTGCTGGCCCTGGCGGTCGTCGGGCCGCTGGCCGCCCGCGTCGGGCGGGTTCCCGTCGTGCTCGCTCACCTTCACACTCCTTGCCGTACTGCGTGCCACACCGCGCTGGATGTGTCTCCTTACAAGTGTCGCGCATTCTCGCGTTGTTCCCGGTGCCGCCCCGCAGTTCGCCATGGTGCACCAGGTGCTGCTCTGACAGTTGGTATCGGGCAAGATCGGTCAGATGTTGGGCACCCGGCTGGCCGTGAGCGCATTCGTCGCGCTGTTGGCCACTGCGTGCAGCCCAGCCACGATCAAGGCCGACCCCCGTACTGGTGACGTCGGTGCCGTCACCGCGGGTTCGGCCGCTGTCCCGGGGCCACGCCCGGACCCGCGCGTCGGTGCGGTGTTCCTGGGGAGCGATTCGGTGCACACCTGTAGCGGCGCGGTGCTCGATTCGCTGGCCGGGAATCTGATCATCACCGCAGCACACTGCCTGGATGCGTCGTTCGACGCGACGTTCGCGCCCGGTTACCGCAGCGGCGTCCCCGGGGACTTCTGGCATATCGACGCGGTGTACCTCGACCCGCGCTGGGTCCGACGCCAGGACCCGGCCGCGGACTTCGCGATCGCCCGGGTCAGCCACGGCGGCGCGGCCACGACCGACACGTTGGAACATGCCGCCGGCGGCGGCTTCGTGCTCGGCGCGGCACCGGGGCCGGACGTTCCGATCACGGTGACGGGATACCCGCTCGGAGACGGCGGGGCGCAGGTCAGTTGCAGCGGGCCGACGTCGCGTCCGGACCGCGGTTTCCCGGCGGTGCGCTGCCCCGGGTTGGTCGACGGCACGAGCGGCTCGCCGTGGGTGTCGGCGGCAGAGATCAGGGGAGTGGTCGGCGGACTGCAGGGCGGTGGCTGCAGCGGCAACGAGCTGTCGTACTCGTCGCCGTTCGACGTGCAGGTCCAGGTGCTGTATCAGCGCGCCCAGGAGGGCGGCCCCGCAGACCGGGCCACCGGCGCCCCCGACGACGGCTGCAGCACCTAAGTCTTGAACTGATTCAGTGCCCGCAGCTTGTTCATCACGTCGAGGGCGGCGACCTTGTAGGCCTCGGAGAAGGTCGGGTAGTTGAAGACGGCGTCGACCAGGTACTCCACGGTGCCGCCGCAGCCCATCACGGCCTGGCCGATGTGGACCAGTTCGGTGGCGTTGGAACCGAAGATGTGCACGCCGAGCAGGGTGAGGTCCTCGGTCGACACCAGCAGTTTGAGCATCCCGTACGAGTCGCCGGCGATCTGCCCGCGGGCCAGTTCCCGGTAGCGCGACACCCCGACTTCGTAGGGGACCGAGCCGTCGGTCAGATCGACCTCGGTGGCGCCGACGTATGACACCTCGGGAATGGAGTAGATGCCGATCGGCTGCAGCTCGGTCATGCCCTTACATGGTTCGCCGAAGGCGTGATAGGCCGCCAGTCGGCCCTGGTCCATCGAGGTTGCGGCCAGTGCGGGGAAGCCGATGACGTCACCGACGGCGTAGATGTGGTCGACCTTGGTCTGGTAGTTGTCGTCGACGAAAATCCTTCCGCGGCTGTCGATCTCGAGGCCGGCCTGTTCGACGTCGAGGTGCTCGGTCTGCCCTTGCCGGCCGGCCGAGTACATGACTGTCTCGGCGGGGATCTGCTTCCCGCTGGCGAGCGTGGTCAAGGTACCCGCGGGACCCACGTCCACCGCGGTCACCTCTTCGCCGAACCGGAACGTCACGGCAAGGTCGCGCAGGTGGAACTTGAGGGACTCGATGATCTCGGAATCGCAGAAGTCCAGCATCGTCGGACGCTTCTCGATCACGGTGACCTTGGTGCCGAGCGCGGCGAACATGGACGCGTACTCGATGCCGATGACTCCGGCGCCGACCACCACCATCGACTGCGGCAGGCTCTTGAGGTCCAGGATTCCGTCGGAGTCCAGGACACGTTCTTCGTCGAACTTCACTCCGGCCGGGCGTACGGGCTTGGTGCCGGTCGCGATGACGACGTATCGCGCAGTGATGGTGACGTTCTCGTCGCGGCTGGGGTCCTCGATGACCAGGGTGTGCGCATCGAGGAATCGGCCGTGCCCTTCGAACAGCTCGACCCCGTTGCGCAGCAGCTGGTTGCGGACCACGTCTTGTTCCCGGCCGATGACGTGGGTGGTCCGGCGCAGCAGATCGGCGGGGGTGATCCGCTCCTTCACGCGGTAGCTGGACCCGTACAGTTCGCGCTGGCTCATCCCGGTCAGATAGACGACTGCCTCGCGCAGCGTCTTGGACGGGATGGTTCCGGTATTCACGCAGACCCCGCCGAGCATGCGCCCGCGCTCGATCACTGCGACGGATTTTCCCAGCTTGGCGGCGGCGATGGCGGCCTTCTGCCCACCCGGGCCGGATCCGATGACGACGAGGTCGAACTCCTGCGTGGAACCCATGACAGCCAGGTTGGCACGGTGCGGGCGATCATGCAGCCCGATCGTCGGCGAACTTTGCGGAAACACCTCGGTCGGCGCCGGCTATCCACAGATCCGAGTTCATCCACAGACCCGTCCGCCCGGCCGCATCGACCGGCGATTCCTGACGGCCCGCCCTGCCACCTTCTGGGGCATGACAACTTTCAGCTCATTCGATTTCCAACTGAACCGGCCCGGCGCCCTGATCGCGGCGGTGCCCGCCGTCCTGGGGTTTGCGCCGGAGAAGTCGCTGGTGCTCGTCACCATCATCGGCGGTGAGATGGGTGCGGTCCTGCGCGTGGACCTGTCCGAAGGATTCTTCAGCGCGCTGCCCGACGCCCTCGGACATCTGTCCGACATGGCCGCCGCGGCGGACGCCGACGCGGCCATCGCGGTGATCGTCGATGACCAGAGCGTCGACTGCCCGATGTGCGCGGACCTGTACCGCGACGTGAGCCACGAACTCGGCGAGGCGTTGTCCGATCACGGTATCGAGCTGTTCGCGGTGCACGTGGTCGACCGCGTGGCGGCCGGCGGCCGCTGGCACTGCGCCGACGGTTGCGGGAACGCAGGCGTCGTCGAGGATCCCGAGTCGTCTCCGGTCACCATGGCCGCGGTGCTCGACGGCCGGCGCCTCTACGCCCGGCGCGCGGACCTCGTCGAGGTCGTCGCCGTCACGGATGAACGGCGTGCCGAGGCGTTGCGTCCGGTGATCGAAAAGCGTTCTGCCGCAGTCGATTACGGCGGCCGCCCCGATGCCGAGGTGCGCGCCGACGTCGAGCATGCGGTGGCCTGCGCCACTGGTTCGCCGGAGGGGGCGCCATTGCCAGACGACGACGCGGTGCGCCTGGCCTGTGCGGTGGCGGACTCGCGGGTGCGCGACACGCTGTACGCGCTGGCGGTCGGCGAGCACGCCGCCGCAGCCGAGTCGGTGTGGGCGTCGCTGACCCGCACCCTGCCGGCGCCGTGGCGGGTGGAGGCGCTGGTGTTGCTGGCGTTCAGTGCCTATGCCCGCGGTGACGGACCGCTCGCCGGGGTGGCACTGCAGGCGGCGCTGGAGGTCGACAGCACGCACCGGATGGCAGGCATGCTCGACTCGGCGTTACAGGCCGGCATGCGCCCGGACCGCATCCGTGAACTCGCGCTCACGGGGTACAAACTGGCGGAGCGCCTCGGCGTGCAGATGCCGCCGCGCAGCATCTTCGGCAGATCGGCATGAGCCGCTCGAGGCGGGCGAAGCGACGGGGGAGTCGGTCCTCAGACCTTCTCGACCCGGACCGCGTGGGCCATGTGGTGCGGCAACTCGACCTGCTCGTGTCCGGGGATGACGATCATGACGCTGCCGTGCTCGGTGGCCTGCACCGTGACACGCGCGTTCGGCACGACGCCGGCGTCTTTGAGCCGGGCGATCAGCTCGATGTCGCCCTGGACGTGTTCGGTCAGCTGGCGCACCCGGACCGCGACCGGGAATCCGGTGGGCAGCTCGGTGAGCCGGACCAGGCTGACGTCGGAGTCGCCGGTCGGGATGACGCCGAGTTCGGCGAGACCCGGGATCGGGTTGCCGAACGGGGACGTGGTGGGGTTGTCGAGCACCTGGACCAGCCGGCGTTCGACGTCCTCGCTCATGACGTGCTCCCAGCGGCATGCCTCGGCGTGGACTTCCTCCCACGGCAGGCCGATGACGTCGACCAGCAGCCGCTCGGCAAGCCGGTGCTTGCGCATCACCGACACCGCCAGCGAGCGGCCCTTGTCGGTAAGTTCCAGGTGGCGATCACCGGCGACGTGCAGCAGCCCGTCGCGCTCCATCCGCGACACCGTCTGGCTGACGGTGGGGCCGCTCTGCTCGAGTCGTTCGGCAATGCGCGCACGCAGCGGTACCACGCCCTCTTCTTCGAGGTCGTAGATCGTCCGCAGGTACATCTCGGTGGTATCGATCAGATCGTTCATGCCAAATCCTCCAGGGCCTCCGCCGGTGCTCAGCTTACCGGTTTGGCCGGGTCAACAGGCATCCACCACGGCCGACCGACCGTGTGATTCCTGCGGCGACCGGCAGTGGGCGGACCGGCCACCAAAAACGGTGCCCGCCGGGTTATCCGGCGGGCACCACGGGGTGTGCGGTTGTGGGGGTGGTCCGATCAGCTGGCGTAGGCCCGCAGCCGCTCGGCGCGCTCGCCGTTGCGGAGCTTCGACATGACTTCGCGCTCGATCTGCCGGACCCGCTCACGGGACAGGCCGAACAGCTTGCCGATCTGATCCAGGGTCCGGGGCTGGCCGTCGTCCAGGCCGAACCGCAGCCGGATCACTTGCTGCTCGCGCTCGTCCAAGGTGGCGAGCACGTGCCGGATGTCGGTGTGCAGCAGCTCGGAGATGACGGCGTTCTCGGCCGACATCGCCTCCGAGTCCTCGATGAAGTCGCCGAGCGGCGCTTCCTCGTCGGTGCCGACCGGCATGTCCAGGCTCACCGGATCGCGGCTGTGCTCCAGGAGGTCGTTGATCTTCTCGACGGGGATACCGGACTCTTCGGCCAGTTCCTCGTCGGTGGCCTCGCGACCCAGGTTCTGGTGCATCTCACGCTTGATCCGTGCGAGCTTGTTGACCTGCTCGACCAGGTGGACGGGGAGCCGGATGGTGCGGCTCTGGTCGGCCATGCCTCGGGTGATCGCCTGGCGAATCCACCAGGTGGCATACGTCGAGAACTTGAAGCCCTTGGCGTAGTCGAACTTCTCCATCGCCCGGATCAGGCCGAGGTTGCCTTCCTGGATCAGGTCCAGCAGCGGCATGCCGCGGCCGGTGTAGCGCTTGGCCAGCGAGACCACGAGGCGCAGGTTGGCTTCGAGCAGGTGCCGGCGCGCGGCCTCGCCGTCGCGGACGATGACCGCCAGGTCACGCTTGCGGTTGTCGCCGAGTCGCTTCTTGGTCTCCAGCAGGTGGGCTGCGTAGAGGCCTGCCTCGATGCGCTTGGCCAGTTCCACCTCGTCCTCGGCGTTGAGCAGGGCGGTCTTACCGATGCCGTTCAGGTAGACGCGCACCAGGTCCGCGGCGGGACTCTGGGCGTCAAGGTCGGAATCGATACGGCGTGTGGTGGCTTTTGCCATTTGCGGCCTCCTGCTCGTGCTCAGCTCTCGAACTGTCACTTGCTTCAACGCCGAAGCGGTAGGAGAAGTTCCCGAGGCCGTCTCCGCTCATGGCCTCTGACCTGCGGTTTTTCCGCTTCGACCTGAGAATGTCCTTAGAAAGGAGAAAGAAGGAAACTCAGGTACGCGTCAGGGCTCGATATCGCCGTCGATGACCGGGTGCCGGTCCTCGATGGCGGGGCGCTCAGCGGTCGGGAACATGGGCGCCTGCCGGGCGGCGTCGTAGCGGCGCGGCTCCTGGGCACTGCGCGGCGGCCGGTCATTGGCGATGAGCACCGCGATCCAGGGCAGGGGGACGGACGCGATGAGGATGGCCAGCGAGATCAGGCCGTTGTGCCAGATGCTGTAGGCCCAGGCGGCCAGCAACAGCGCCGGCACGCGGAACGACATGATCGTGAGATAGCGGCGGACGCGTGCGCGGTGCTGCTCCTCGTAGGCGGGTGCTGCGCGAGTGATGAGGACCGGCCGACCGTCGTCGTCGAAACTCAGCTCAGGGCCGTGTTTCATCCTTCTACTGTCCCACATCTGGCTCAGTGCCGCCCCGGCCGGTAGGCCGCAATAACACCGGCCGGTTTCCGCAGGTGCACAATGAATCCATGCAGACCGACACCCTCGAACGTACCGATTCCGATGAACAGGTCGACGACGGTACGGACGACGACCGACCTAAGCACTTCCACTACGTCAAGAAGGACAAGATCGCCGAGAGCGCCGTCATGGGCACCCACGTCGTCGCGCTGTGCGGCGAGGTGTTCCCGGTGACCAAGTCACCCAAGCCGGGTTCGCCGGTGTGCCCGGATTGCAAGCGCATCTACGAACAGATGAAGAAATAGCCGTAGCCGGTCAGGCCGGCGGCTCGACCTGCTCTACGGGCTGATCGTTGGTGAGGGTCTCGGCCTTCTCCTCGAGCCATTCGCGCAGGCGCCGGGCATGGGTGTCCGGCGCCGGCCACTCTTCTTCGATCGCGGCGTTGAGTTCGGCGCCCAGCATGATCGCGAAGCCCAGCGCGAACGCGAACAGCAGGAACGCGATGGGCGTCGCCAGCGCGCCGTAGGTGTAGCCGGTCTCGGTGATCCAGGTCAGATAGAACCGCAGTCCCACCGTCGCCACCACGAAGACCACGGTGGCCAGCACCGCGCCGAACAGCAGCCGATGGGTCGGCAGCGGTTTGGGCAGCGACACCCGGTAGAGCACCGTCACGGCCAGCACGATGCCGAGCAGCAGCACCGGCCAGTATCCGTACTTCATTGCGTTGGACCAGGTCTCGGGGATGTGCTGGGCAATTTTCATCGGTCCGATGGCGACCACCGGGGCGGTCGCGATGACGAACAGCAGCATCACGAGATACAGCCCGAGGGCGTAGAACCGCTGCCGCACCGGATGGCGCAGCGCCGTCTGGTCGTGGGCCTCGACGACCGCGTCGACGAACGCCGAGATCGCCGACGAGCCCGCCCACAGCGAGATGACGAACCCTAGGGACACCACCTCGCCGCGGGCACCGACCGCGATGTCGCGGACGGTGGGCTGGATGATCTCGTTGATCACGTTCGGCGAGAAGAAGTTCTTCGCCGTCCCGATCAGCTGTTCCTGGATCATCGGCAGCGTTTCGGGACCGAACAACGGGGCCACGTACGCCAAGCTGCCCAACATGCCCAACAGCAAGGGCGGTAGGGACAACGCCGACCAGAACGCCGCCTGCGCCGACTCCGAGAAGATCGAGTCGTCCCAGCTTTTCGCCAGCGCACGTCGGATAACCCGTAACACGTGATGACGTGTCGGCTTGATCGTCGGCGTCTGGTCGTTCATGACCAGACCAGCATTACCGAAGAGACCCCATCAGGACCGTATTTGAGGTGACCGGCGGGTCACACTCAGTCCTCGCTGCTGATCTCCAGCACAGCGGCCAACTCGACCAGCTTGGATTCGTGCTCGTTCGCGTGGTGTTGGCAGAACAGAAGCTCCATGCCGGACGGCAGGGTAGCGCGAACGCGGGCGGCAGCGCCGCACCGGTCACAGCGGTCGGCCCGTGTCAGTGTCGGGCCGGTCAGAGTTGCGTTCATGGCTCCTCCTTCTGCTCGTCGCCGCCTGGGCGCTTTGCCGGTTACACATCTCTACTCTCTCAGACGATTTGGATTCCAGCGTTGTTCCCCGAGTGTTCACGGGTGTGTCGTGTCTCACCTATCGTCTGAGTTGCAGGCGCGGCAGGCTGGCCGGATGATCCCGTCGCCCACCGTCCTGGTCCATCTATGTAGTGAAACGGATTGGGCGGGTGCTCAGTTCGATGGCGAGCTGCGGCCGCCGTCGCTCGACCTGGTCGGGTTCGTCCATCTGTCGGCGCCCGAGCAGGTGCACCTGCCGGCCAACCGGCTCTACCGCGGCCAGTCCGACCTGATCCTGCTGGTGTGCGATCCCGGACTGCTGGGGTCGCCGGTTCGCTGGGAGCCCGGGGTGGCGACGGATCCGGAGTCGATGCTCTTCCCGCACCTGTACGGACCGCTCCCCGCTGCGGCGGTGACCCGCACTGTGCCCTACCGGCCCGCCGGCGACGGGGTCTTCGCAGCCCTGCCGGCCAATTTTCCAACCAATGGTTTTGGTTAACGGCAAATGAATGACAGTTTGAGAAATCTGTCCACTGATCGGGAATGTGGCCTGAATCACGGTCACGGGATTGGCACGATCTCGCGCGTAAATATCCCCGAGACGGTGAGGGCATGATCAACCACACAAATTCTGAAGTCGCGACCGGCAAGCGCCGTCGCGCACGGAGACTGAAGGGACTCGGCGTCGCTCTGACGGCCAGTGCCCTTCTGGTCATGTCGGCGCTGCCGGCATGGGCGGCCGAGAACATGACCATCACGTTCATTCGGCATGGTCAGTCGTTCGGCAACACATCGGGCAACATCGACACCAAGACTCCGGGTCCGGTCCTGACCGATGCAGGGCAGCAGCAAGCCAAGGACATCGCGGCCAAGCTCGGCGACAACAACTACGACGGCATCTACGCGTCGCAGATGGTTCGGACGCAGCAGACCGCTACGCCGATGTCGCAGTACCTGGGCCTGCCGATCACGGTGCTGCCGGGCCTGCAGGAGATCGAAACCGGGATGTACGAAGGCACCCCGGAGCGCGCGGGAATCTTCGGTTACCTGACGGCTCCGCTGGCGTGGGCGGGTCTGTCGGTGACGCCGCCGCCGAACGTCAGCTTCAACCCGATCACCCCGAACCTGGACGCGTTCATCCCGAGCGCACCCGGTAGTACCACCGGTCTCAATGGTCATCAGTTCGAGGACCGCGTCAACGGCGCGTTGCAGACGATCTACGACAACGGTGATCGCAACGCGGCGGTGTTCTCGCACGGCGGCACCATCATGGTCTGGACGATGATGAACGCCAAGAACCTCAGCCCTGAGCAGAAGATCATGCTCTTCACTCAGCATCCGTTGAGCAACACCAATTACGTCGTCGTCGAGGGCAACCCGACTGATGGCTGGAACCTGGTCGAGTGGAACGGCGTCAAGATTGCCGGGATGCAGAAGGGGCCGATCGAGAACGTGTTGACCCAGGTCCGCACGCTGTCTCGGCAGTTGGGTTCGGTGGTTCAGGACGTCGCTGCGGCGTTCCAGACCGGAAACGTGGGCAAGATCCTGACCGCCATCAACCATGGTGCAGCGGATGCGCTCTTCTCGACCGCCAAGTTTGTTCGGGCGATCAACTCGCAGGTCATCGGTGGCGTCACCACGGCGATCGACAACCTGCAGAAGAAGCTGACCCCGCCGGCTCCGGCCGCGGGCACGCAGACTGTCGCCCCGACTTCGGGTGCGGCGGTCTCGCCGGCCGCGTTCAAGGCTCCGGCTCCGGTTGCCGCCAAGACCGCGGCGGCCGCCGCGGCCGGGGACTCGCCGGCCAAGGTTGCCGACGTTCCGGCGTCGACCAACAAGGCCGACGAGCCCAAGGCTGACGCTGACGCCGCCAAGGCTGATGACGCCAAGGCTGACGCCGACGCCGCCAAGTCCGATGGTCAGGCCAAGGCTGACGCTGCCAAGGCCAAGGCTGACGCCAAGAAGGCTGCGGCTGACGAGAAGAAGGCCGCTGCCAAGGCCAAGGCCGACGCCAAGAAGGCTGCGGCTGAGGAGAAGAAAGCTGCCGCCAAGGCCAAGGCCGAGGAGAAGAAGGCTGCTGCTGAGGCCAAGAAGGCCGAAGCCAAGGCCAAGGCCAAGGCAGAATCTGCCAAGGCCGGCGCCGGCACTGGCGCTGGCAGCACCGACTGACGGTTCGCGGTCGCGGTCGGCCCCCTGCTCCTCGGCGCAGGGGGCCGATTTGCGTCAGCTCTCGGTTCGCGTGGAGAGCAGCAGGTCTCGGGTGATCTCCAGGTGCCCGACGTGCTGCGCGATGTCGTGCAGGATGTGCAGCAGCGTCCACTCCGGGCTGGCCGTGGCCAGCACCGCGGCGCGCGTGGTGCCGCCGCGTATCCCGTCGGCCAGCGAGCGGTCCCGGATTCCTTCGGTGACCGCCACCTCGACCCAGCCGGGCAGGCGCTGCTGCAGCGCCGTCAGCCGTTCCAGCAGCTCGTCGACCCGTCCGGTGGCGGTGAACTCGCTGTCGCGGTCCCGCGGGATTCGTTGTCCGGCAATGAAAGAGCCCGCCCAGTAGTCGACCACCCCGATGCAGTGGTTGACGATGGCATAGCAGCTGTTCGCGCCGGGTAGGTCGGGCCGGCGGTTGGCGAGGTCGTCGCCGAGCACCGTGAGGATGTCAGCCATCGCTGCGAAGCACTCGGACGAGACGTCCAGCATCGCTTGGCCTAGTGGATGCTCCGAGGTTGGCATGCGCGAAAGCCTTTCACACGCAGAGCTTTCCCCGCCTCCGGTTTTTTGGGCAGTGGGGGAGTCTGGCCTCTGGCCAGCAATCTGACGCAAGCGTAAAGTTTGACGGTTCGTATCCAATTCGACCCCGACGCCGGAGGCTTTCATGCACACCAAAACTGTCCTGGCCGTTGCCGCTGCGGCGCTGTTGGTCGCGCCCGTCGGTCCGATGCCCCTCGCGCAAGCGGCGCAAAGCTCAACCGATACAACGACGTTCAGTCCACAGCCGACGGTCGTCGCGCAACCGATGAACTGTCGCGGTGAAACGGGCGACCACGGCTGCGGCGCAGGCTGGATCTGGAACGGGTACCGCTGCGTCCCCTGCTGACCTCCGCTCAACAAACGAAAACTGCCCCGAAACCAGAAGTTTCGGGGCAGTTGTTCGATCTGGGGGATTAGTCCAGGTAGTCGCGCAGGACCTGCGAGCGCGACGGGTGGCGCAGCTTGCTCATGGTCTTGGACTCGATCTGGCGGATGCGCTCGCGGGTCACGCCGTAGACCTGGCCGATCTCGTCCAGCGTGCGCGGCTGGCCGTCGGTGAGGCCGAAGCGCAGCCGGACGACGCCGGCCTCGCGCTCGGACAGGGTCTCGAGCACCGACTGCAGCTGATCCTGCAGCAGCGTGAACGACACGGCGTCCACGGCCACCACGGCTTCGCTGTCTTCGATGAAGTCACCGAGCTGGCTATCGCCCTCGTCGCCGATGGTCTGGTCCAGTGAGATGGGCTCACGCGCGTACTGCTGGATTTCCAGCACCTTCTCCGGCGTGATGTCCATTTCCTTGGCCAGCTCTTCGGGCGTGGGTTCGCGACCCAGGTCCTGCAGCAGCTCACGCTGGATGCGGCCGAGCTTGTTGATGACCTCGACCATGTGCACCGGGATACGGATGGTGCGGGCCTGGTCGGCCATGGCACGGGTGATCGCCTGGCGGATCCACCAGGTGGCGTACGTGGAGAACTTGTAGCCCTTGGTGTAGTCGAACTTCTCGACCGCGCGGATCAGGCCCAGGTTGCCTTCCTGGATCAGGTCCAGGAACGCCATGCCGCGGCCGGTGTAGCGCTTGGCCAGCGACACCACCAGACGCAGGTTGGCTTCCAGCAGGTGGTTCTTGGCACGGTCGCCGTCGCGGCAGATCCACTGCATGTCGCGGCGCTGCGCGGCGGGCAGTTTCTCGCCCTTCTCCAGCAGCTCGGACATCAGCTGAGTGGCGTACAGGCCGGCTTCGATGCGCTTGGCGAGCTCGACCTCCTCCTCGGCGTTGAGGAGCGCGACCTTGCCGATCTGCTTGAGGTACGCACGCACGGAGTCGGCAGAGGCGGTGAGCTCGGCGTCCTTGCGGGCCTGCCGCAGCGCCTCGGACTCTTCCTCGTCCCAGACGAAGTCGCCGGAAGCCTTGTCCTTCTCGGACGGCTCCGCGGTGTCGTCGGACTCGTCGCCTTCGGCGGCCTTGGGAGCGGCCTTGGCGCCCTCCGCGGTGGTTTCACCCTCGGTGTCACCGTCTTCGGCTTCGTCCTCGTCGGCCTCGAGGTCGTCGTCGAGTTCCAGGTCGGCCTCGTCGACGTCGATCTCATCGGGTTCGACGGCGAGGTCGTCGACGTCGGTCACGTCGTCAGCGACGCCGCCGTCTTCCGGCTTGGTTGCGGCCTTCGCCGCGCGCTTGGCGGGAGCCTTCGCGGCGGCCTTCTTCGCGGGAGCCTTCGCCGCACGCTTGGCCGGCGCAGCCTTGGCGGCGGCCTTCTTAGCGGGGGCTTTGGTGGTGCGCTTCACCGGCTCGTCGGCTGTCTCGCTGGTTTTGGTCGCTACCACGGCCACCCTTTCGGTCTTTCGTACATCGGTGGCGTGGGCGTGCGCCACCGAAAAGCGTCGGCTGTCGAATATTGGCGTCGATCTTCGATCGGATGTTCGCCGCTATCCGTTCAGGCGGCCGCCGTTGACCATTGTAACGACATAGTGCCCAGAAGCCGTATCAGCGGCAGGCTCGGAGCGTTGGCGGGCCGCTAGTGGTGATGCAGAGCGCCGTCGGCGGCCATCGCGGCGCCGACGATGCCGGCCGAATTCTGCAGCGTCGCGGCGACCACGGGCGTGCGGTTCTTCAGCAACGGCACCCACTTGTCGGCCTTCTTGCTGATCCCGCCGCCGACGATGAACAGGTCCGGCCAGATCGCGTTCTCGACCGCCACCAGCACCTTCGTGACCTCCTCGGTCCAGCGCTCGTACGACCAGTCCTTGCGTTCCTTGACCGACGACGCGGCCCGGTGCTCGGCTTCCTTGCCGCCGACCTCGATGTGCCCGAACTCGGTGTTGGGCAACAGCACACCGTCGTAGATCACCGCCGAGCCGATGCCGGTGCCGAACGTCAGCAACACGACCAGCCCGCTCACGTCGCGTCCCGCGCCGAACTTCTCCTCGGCCAGCCCGGCGGCGTCCGCGTCGTTGAGCACGGTCACGTCCTGGCCGTTCAGCCGCGAGGCGAACATGTCCCGCACGTTGGTGCCGATCCAGCTGCTGTCGACGTTGGCCGCGGTGCGCACGATGCCCTCGGTCACCACGCCGGGGTAGGTCACGCCCAGCGGTCCGGTCCAGCCGAACTCGGCCACGACCGCGGCGACGGTTTCCGAGACGGCTTCGGGAGTGGCCGGCTGCGGGGTGGGGAGCCGGAAGCGCTCGCCGATCAGCTGCCCGGTGTCGAGGTCCACGATGCCGCCCTTGACGCCGCTGCCGCCGACGTCGATACCCAGCGCTCGGTGCTGCGAGCCGTCAGTCGGTCCGGTGGGCGTCTCGGTCATCTGCACTCCTTGGAGGGGGTGGGCAAGAGGGCGCGACCCACACCCTAACCGCGTGTGCTGCGATAGGTGTCATGACCGCACGCGAACCCGAAAGTGGCACCGCACCCACTGCGCTGCGAGCGCTCGCCGAGCAGTTGGTGACCGAGGCCGCCGGCTTCGTCCGCAGGCGGCGCACCGAGGTTTTCGCCGGTGCCCCGCAGGGCGACGGCGCGGTGCGCACCAAGAGCAGTCCGACCGATCCGGTGACCGTGGTGGACACCGAGACCGAGCGGCTGCTGCGGGAGCGCCTGGCGGCGTTGCGGCCGGACGACGCGATCCTGGGCGAAGAGGAAGGCGGCGCGGCGCAGGCTCCGGCGGGCGCGCCGGTGTGGGTGCTCGATCCCATCGACGGCACCGTGAACTTCATGTACGGGCTGGGCGCCTACGCGGTGTCCGTCGGCGTGCAGATCGACGGGGTGTCGGTGGCCGGTGCGGTGGCCAACGCGGCCACCGGCGAGGTGTTCTCCGCCGCGCGCGGTCACGGGTCCGTGGTGATCCGGGACGGCGTGTCAACCGCTCTGCGCTGCAACGTCATCGACGAACTGCCCATGGCGCTGGTGGCGACCGGGTTCGCCTACGAGCGCGAGCGTCGGCGCCGTCAGGCCGGTGCGGTGGCCGAGCTCCTGGCCGAGGTGCGGGACATCCGCCGCGTCGGGTCGTGCGCCCTGGATCTGTGCATGGTCGCCGCCGGACAGCTCGACGCGTACTTCGAATCTGGTGTGCACGTGTGGGATTGGGCTGCCGCAGCCCTGATCGCCGAGGAGGCGGGCGCGGTGGTGCGGTTGCCCGCGCCCGGTGCGGACGACGACGACCTCGTCGTCGCCGCGGCACCCGGGGTGTCCGCGGCGCTGGCCGGTCAGCTGGCGCGCGTCGGCTACCGCTAGCTGGTCGCGGCTAGCAGGTCCCGCTGTGGATCTTCGGTAGCAGCGAGGTGTCGGCGGGCTGGGTCGCGTCCGGTTTCAGGCTGGCCAGCATGGCTTCGATGTCGTCGCTGTGGGCGAGCTCGTTGAACTCGGTGCCGATCGCCAGGTCGACGGAGTCGTCGGGTCGCTGGTCCTGGAACAGCTGGGTGCAGGGCGCGACCAGCCACAGCGCGGCGGCGGCGGACTTGCCCGCCGGGCCGAACCGGATCTGGCCCTGGCATTCCATGCGGGTGCTGGCG
Organism: Mycolicibacterium llatzerense; assembly: GCF_000878195.1. Classification (GTDB taxonomy): domain Bacteria; phylum Actinomycetota; class Actinomycetes; order Mycobacteriales; family Mycobacteriaceae; genus Mycobacterium; species Mycobacterium llatzerense. The sequence goes on from NZ_JXST01000020.1 coordinate 29,797, forward strand.
TACACGGGGTCGTTGCTCGCCGCCGGCTGGGCGAACCCGAGGTCGCGCAGCTCGCCGGCGACCTCGCTGGCCTGGCCGCCCTGGCCGCTGGCATTGAGCACCTTGATCTTGGTGTCGGCGAGCTTGGCCGGCACCACGTTGACCATCGAGGACTGCGAGACCTCGTCGCCGAGCTTCAGCTGGTTCGGCTCGCTCGGCGCCGGTGGGGGATTGCAGGTGATCGCCTGGTGGATTTCGGCGGGCTGGTTGGCGACCACGAGCCAGGCGATCAGCGTCGCGACGGCCAGCACTGCGAACAGCACCGCGCCGGGCACGTAGTTGCGGCGGCGGAACGGCCGACCGTGCTTGTCGAAGGCTGTGCCCTCGGTGATTTGAGCGACCACATGTGCACTGTAGATGCCCCGCAGCCAGCGTGATTACGAACCATCCCTGGCGCATGTGATGCAAATCACATATAATCGGCGCGCTTTCTGGGCACGAATCATTTGGTAGAAGCGTTCGACGCTGGTACAAAGCTCTGCTGCAAGGTAACGGAGGGGATGACCATGGCTACCGATTACGACGCCCCGCGGCGTTCAGAGACTGATGAGGTTTCCGAGGACTCTCTGGAGGAGCTCAAAGCACGACGCAATGAGGCCCAGTCCGCCGTCGTTGACGTCGACGAAACCGACTCGGCCGAAAACTTCGAGTTGCCCGGCGCTGACCTGTCGGGCGAGGAACTCTCGGTCCGAGTGGTGCCCAAGCAGGCCGATGAGTTCACCTGCTCGAGCTGCTTCCTGGTGCAACACCGCAGCCGTCTCGCCAGCGAGAAGAACGGCGTGATGATCTGCACTGACTGCGCCGCCTAGGGATTCACACTCAGGACGGCGAATGGCCGGTCCACACCCGCAGCTGAATCAGTTGCGAGCGTGGACCGGCCATTCGCCGTCTTGCGGGCCGGTCAGCGGCCCTGCAGTGCCGCCAGCACCCGATCCGGATGCCGCGTGCTCACCAGCCAGTACGGCGTGGGGTCATCCGGATCGTCGAGGACGACGAGGATCAGCGGCCCGACCCAGGCGCGGTGTACGACGTACGCGGCGGGGTCCAGCTGCCGGCCCAGGGCCGCCGACTTCGCCGAACGCGGCACCTCGGCCGATCGGGAGATGACGTTCGTGGGGATGTGTGCCGGCCCGACCCACAGCTCGGTCTCGGCGTCCGGTCCGGTTCCGGTGCCCACCACGCGCAGCTCGATGCGCCCCATCCACACCAGCGTCGCCGCGGCGACCGGGAGCAGCACGGCGAAGGGCGCCCACGTCGGTACCCCCGACACGCCTTGCACCACTTCCAGCGCGATCAGGGCCGCCAGCCCGAAACCCGGTAACCACCACCACAAAGGCACCGTCAACCGCTCTCGGTAGCGGACCGTTTGGGTGGCTGCTCGCGTGTCTGACACGCGGCCAAGGGTAGTCTGTGGCACCGTGCCCACCTCTCTGGCGGTAGTTCGTCTGGACCGGGATCTGCCGATGCCGGCCCGGGCTCACGACGGCGATGCCGGCGTCGATCTGTTCAGCGCAATCGACCTCGAACTGGCCCCCGGCCAGCGCGAGTTGGTGCCGACGGGGATCGCCGTCGCCATTCCGCACGGCATGGTCGGCCTGGTCCACCCGCGCTCGGGATTGGCTATCCGCGTTGGGCTTTCGATCGTCAACGCGCCTGGCACCGTCGATGCCGGGTATCGCGGCGAGATCAAGGTGGCGCTGATCAACCTCGACCTCAGTGAGCCCATCACCGTCCAGCGCGGCGACCGGATCGCTCAGCTGCTGGTGCAGCGGGTCGAGCTGCCCGAGCTGGTCGAGGTCACGTCGTTCGACGAGGCCGGACTGGCTGACACCTCACGTGGCGCGGGCGGCCACGGTTCCTCCGGCGGACATGCGAGTTTGTGATGGCATTCGAATTCAACTCCGAAGAAGACGGCCCCTTCGACATCGAGGACTTCGACGACCCGGCCGACGCCGAGGCGGCCCGCCTGGATTTGGGTGGCGTGCTGGTCCCGGTGCCCGACGGTTCGCAGCTCAACGTCGAGGTCAATGAGCAGGGCGTGCCGAATGCCGTCTGGATCATGACGCCCAACGGCCGGTTCTCCGTCGCGGCGTACGCGGCGCCGAAGACCGGTGGCCTGTGGCGCGAGATCGCCGCCGAGCTGGCGGAGTCGCTCCGGGCCGACAACGCGCAGGCGCGGATCGAAGACGGGCCCTGGGGTCGCGAGGTCGTCGGCCTGCCGGTGCCGCAGCCCGGCCAGGGGCAGGTCGTGATGCGCTTCATCGGGGCCGACGGCTACCGGTGGATGGTGCGGTGCGTCGTCGTCGGCACCGAGGAGACCATCGACGCCATCGCCGACGAGGCCCGAACCTCGTTGGCGGACACCGTAGTTCGCCGCGGTGACACCCCGCTGGCAGTCCGCAGCCCGCTGCCGGTGCAGCTGTCCGAGCCGCTGCTGGAGCAGCTGCGCGCGGCGGCCGCTCAGATGGCGCAGCAGCAGATGGAGCAGGCTCAGCAGGCGCTCGAGCAGCTGCAGCAGCACATGCAACAGCAGCCCGAAGGTGAGCCCGACGCCCGCCGCAGCGAGCAGGGCTCGGCCATGCAGCAGCTGCGCACCCAGCAGATGGGCACCATCACAGGAGGCTGACGGCCTCCCGCAGCGCGGCCACGCAGGCGTCGCCCAGCACCGTCGGCTCTACACCCATCGCTTCGAGGGTGACGGTCCGCAGCGCGGCCCTGGGGGCGGCCACGGCCCATTCCGCGGCGACCGCAACGGGGTGGACGGCGTCGTCCACGGCCCCGGCCACGCCCATCGGCACCTGTAGCTCAGCGAGTTGTTCGCGCGTCGGCCCGCCGTAACCCGCCGCCTCTTCCATCGCGTCCGGCAGGCCCGGCCACTGCGCTGTCCATGACCGCGTCAGTTCGTCCGCGAGCCAGGCCGGGCTGCCCGCGCGCATGCCGGCGACGGCCGCATCCAGCCCGATCTCGCGCAGCTGCTGCGCGGAGTAGCGGGCGGCTTGTGCGGCGGGCGCGCCGTCGGATTCGCCGGTCCAGGCGGGCAGTGCGGCCAGGACGGCAATGCATTGATCCGGGTGGTTCAGCGCCCAGTTCGTCGCCACCGCAGCGCCCAGTGACACCCCGCCGACCATGATCGGGCCCTGCTGCGCGGCGGCGTCGAGCGCTTCGAGATAGCCGGCGATCAGGCCGCTCGGCAGCGGTCGCGGCGCGACCACCACGGCTCCCGCTTCGAGCAGGGCGCCACCGAAGGCCCGGCGGATGTAGTCGTCGTCAGATCCCGTGCCGGGCAGGAGTACCGCGGTCATCCCTTGCAAGTTGGCCGTCATCCCTCGATGGTGCCCGGCGGTGGAAATCGCGCTCGCAAGGGGGTCGCGCCGGAAGTGCGGTCCAGTGAGCGGGATAACGAAGATATATCCCGCGCCGAAATGGCGAATCGGAACCAAGAGGTCTAGCGTGACGTTGGTTAGATAGCGGGTCCACGGTGGATTCGCAGCAAGTCTCAGGAGAGACCATGGCTACGGCGGAAGGCTATTTGCGCCGGCTCACCCGGCGGCTTACCGAGGACCTCGAACAGAGTGATGTCCAGGAGCTGAACGACGAGGCCCTCAATACCGGCGCCATGCGGGCGGTGGACTGTACGCGCGGACAAGAAGTGACGATGGTCGGCACGCTGCGGTGTGTCGAGACCAACGGCAAGGGCTGTTCTGGTGGCGTACGGGCCGAGCTGTTCGATGGCACCGACACGGTCACGCTGGTCTGGTTGGGGCAGCGGCGCATCCCTGGCATCGAGTCCGGGCGGACCCTGCGGGTGCACGGACGGTTGGGCAAATTGGACAGCGGGGCCAAGGCGATCTACAACCCGCATTACGAGATTCAGAAGTGACTTTCCCCGACAAGGGGACCGCGGACAGCGAGCAGGCCGAAGCCGACGTCGAAATCATCGCTGAGGCCCAGGAGGACGACCGCGACGCGAAGCTGACGGCGCACGTCCTGCTGGAGCAGATGGGCGGCGTCAGCGGCCTGATCTATTCGTCCCTGCCGGTCCTCGTCTTCGTCCCGATCTCCAGCTTCTTCGGGCTGACTGCCGCGATCTATTCAGCGCTCGGTGTGGCCGGGCTGGTCCTGGTGTGGCGGCTGGCGCGCCGCGAATCGGTGCAGCCCGCGGTGTCGGGCTTCATCGGCGTGGGGATCAGCGCGCTGATCGCCTACCTGATCGGCGCCTCGAAAGGCTATTTCCTACTTGGCATCTGGTCGTCGCTGATCTACGCCGGGGTGTTCACCATCTCGATCGTGATCCGCCGCCCACTGGTCGGGTACGGCTGGAGCTGGGTCACCGGGCACGACCGCAGCTGGCGTGACATCCGGCGTGCGGTGCTCGCGTTCGACATCGCGACCGCAGTGTGGGTGCTGGTGTTCGCGGCGCGGTTCCTGGTGCAGAACCACCTGTACGGGCAGGACCAGACCGGCCTGCTCGGCGTGGCGCGGATCGCCATGGGCTGGCCGCTCACCGCGGTCGCCGCGCTGGCGTCCTACCTGGCCATCCGGACGGCGCAGAAGGCCCTCCGGGACGCCGAACACCACGTCACCGAGGACTAGCTCGGATTCAGCACCTGGTTGCGCAGCTCCTGCTCGACCTCGGCGACCGCGACGAACAGCAGTTCGTCGCCGCCCTCGAGCGGCTCGTCGGATTCGGGCACGATGACGCGCGGGCCGCGCAGGATGGTCACCAACGTCGCGTCGCGCGGCAGCTGCAGCCGCTTGACCGCCTTGCCGCCCCACGGTGTGTCGTCGGGCAGCGTGATCTCGACCAGGTTGGCCTGGCCCTTGCGGAAACTCATCAGGCGGACCAGGTCGCCCACCGACACGGCTTCTTCGACCAGTGACGCCAGCATGCGCGGCGTGGACACCGCTACGTCGACGCCCCAGCTGTCGTCGAACAGCCACTCGTTGCGCGGGTCGTTGACCCGGGCCACGACGCGGGGGACCGCGAACTCGGTCTTGGCGAGCAGACTGACCACGACGTTGGCCTTGTCGTCGCCGGTGGCGGCGATGACGACGTCGAACTCGTGAAGTTTGACGGACTCGAGCAGCGACAGCTCGCACGCGTCACCCAGACGCCACTGCGCGGCGGGGACGGCGTCGACGTCGATGTGATCCGGATTGCGCTCCAGCAGCGTCACCTCGTGGTGATCGACCAGTTCCCGCGCGATGGAGCGGCCGACGGCGCCGGCGCCCGCGATTGCGACCTTCATGTGCGCTCCCTAGTGGCTTTCGACGTCGTCGCCGGGCGGCAGTGAGGCGATGGCGATGGCTTCGGCGACGCGGCCGGACACTGCGGCCATGTACACCTGATCGCCGGCCTGGATGACGGTCTTGGCGTCCGGCAGCACGCCGCTGCCGAACCGGATGAGGAATGCGACACGGCCGCCGGTCGCGGCTTCCAGCGCGGTGACGCGGAAGCCGACCCACTCCTCGTGCAGGGACAGTTCGGTGACGCCGACGTTGCCCGACGGATCGCGCCACTTGGTGGTCTCGGTCTCGCGGGTGAGCAGATTCAGCAACCGGTCGGTGGTCCACGGCACCGTCGCGATGGTCGGGATGCCGAGCCGCTCGTACACCGCCGCGCGCTTGGCGTCGTAGATGCGCGCCACGACGCGCTGCACTCCGAAGGTCTCGCGCGCGACCCGCGCCGAGATGATGTTCGAGTTGTCGCCGGACGACACGGCGGCGAACGCGCCGGCCTCTTCGATACCGGCCCGCTCCAGCACGTCGCGGTCAAAACCCATGCCCAGCACGCGTTCTCCCGGAAATTCCGGGGACAGCCGGTGGAAGGCCGTCTTATCTCGGTCGATCACGGCGACCTCGTGGCCGATGCGGGCCAACCCGTCTGCCAGCGATGCGCCAACCCGGCCGCAGCCCATCACGACTACTCGCACCAGCCGATCCTTTCTGGGCCAGGAACCGGCCCCGAAGCGAATTTCATGCCTCAGCTCAGTCCGAACGCTACAACCCGAGCCCCGGGGGCTTACCCTTGGCTCTCGTGTCCAAGCTTTCGACCGCTACGCGACGGTTGGTGATCGGCCGACCCTTCCGAAGCGACAAGCTCGCCCACACGTTGCTGCCCAAACGTATCGCTCTTCCGGTGTTCGCGTCGGATGCGCTGTCGTCCGTCGCCTACGCGCCGGAGGAAATCTTCCTGGTGCTGTCGGTTGCCGGTCTATCGGCCTATTCGATGGCGCCGTGGATCGGTCTCGCGGTCGCCGCGGTCATGCTCATCGTGATCGCCAGTTATCGGCAGAACGTGCACGCGTATCCATCCGGTGGCGGCGACTATGAGGTGGTCACGACCAACCTCGGGCACACCGCCGGACTGACGGTGGCCAGCGCGCTGTTGGTCGACTACGTCCTGACGGTCGCGGTGTCGACGGCGTCGGCGATGTCCAACATCGGGTCGGCCGTGCCGTTCATCGCCCAGAACAAGGTGTTGTTCTCGGTACTGGCGATCCTGATCCTGGCGTCGCTGAACCTGCGCGGCATCCGGGAGTCCGGTACCGCGTTCGCGATTCCGACCTACGCCTTCATGATCGGCATGTACCTCATGCTGGCGTGGGGGTTCGTCCAGATCTTCGTGCTGGGCCACCCGCTGCGGGCCGAGTCGGCCGGCTTCAGCATCAAGTCCGAGCACGGCGACGTGCTGGGCTTCGCCATGGTGTTCCTGGTGGCCCGCGCGTTCTCGTCGGGCTGTGCCGCCCTGACGGGTGTGGAAGCGATCAGCAATGGCGTTCCTGCCTTCCAGAAGCCCAAGTCGCGCAACGCCGCAACCACCCTGCTGCTGCTCGGGGCCATTGCGGTGTCGTTGTTCATGGGCATCATCGTGCTGGCGAAGCAGATCGGCCTGAAGATGGCCGACAGCGTCGACCAGTTGGTGGGCGCGCCCGAGGGCTATCACCAGAAGACCGTGATCACCCAGCTGGCCGAGGCGGTGTTCCAGGGCTTCCCGGTGGGCCTCTACCTGATCGCGGGTGTGACGGGTCTGATCCTGGTCCTGGCCGCCAACACCGCCTTCAACGGTTTCCCGGTGCTGGGTTCGATCCTGGCCCAGGACCGCTACCTGCCGCGGCAGCTGCACACCCGCGGTGACCGGCTGGCCTTCTCCAACGGCATCCTGTTCCTCGCGTTCGCCGCCATCGCGTTCGTGGTGGCGTTCAACGCCGAGGTCACCGCACTGATCCAGCTGTACATCGTCGGCGTGTTCGTGTCGTTCACCCTCAGCCAGATCGGCATGGTGCGGCACTGGAACCGGCTGCTGAGCACCGAGACCGACGGCTCCGAGCGGCGCCGCATGCAGCGCGCGCGGATCGTCAACACCATCGGCTTCCTCTGCACGGGCGCAGTGCTGCTGGTGGTTATCGTGACGAAGTTCATGGCCGGCGCCTGGATCGCGATCCTGGCCATGAGCCTGCTGTTCGTCTTGATGAAGGCGATCCACAAGCACTACGACACCGTCGCCAAGGAACTGCGTGCCCAGTCGGGGCCGGACGAGGACGTGGTGCTGCCCAGCCGCAACCACGCCGTGGTGCTGGTGTCCAATCTGCACCTGCCGACGCTGCGGGCCCTGGCCTACGCCAGAGCGACCCGCCCGGATGTGCTGGAGGCCATCACCGTCAGCGTCGACGACGCCGAGACACGCGAGCTGGTACACAAATGGGAGGACAGCGACGTGTCCGTCCCGCTGAAGGTCATCGCCTCGCCGTACCGCGAAATCACCAGGCCCATCCTCGATTACGTCAAGCGCATCACGGCCGAGTCGAAGCGCACCGTCGTGACGGTGTTCATCCCGGAGTACGTGGTGGGCCACTGGTGGGAGCACATCCTGCACAATCAGAGCGCGCTGCGGCTCAAGGGCCGGCTGCTGTTCATTCCCAACGTGATGGTGACTTCCGTTCCGTGGCAGCTGACTTCGTCGGAGCGCGTGAAGGTGACCATGACTCCGGGTTCGGCGCCGGGCGACACGAGACGGGGCATCATCGAATGACCGGCATCATTGAATGACTGAGGTAACAGTGACCGTTGGCCCGCCGGCCAACGGTGGCAGCTGCGTGGCGCGGCACGACGGCCGCGTGATCTTCGTCCGGCACGCGCTGCCGGGTGAGGTGGTGCGCGCCGAGGTGACCTCCGAACGCGGGTCGTACTGGCACGCCGACGTTCTCGAGGTACTCGAGGCGTCTCCCGACCGGGTGGATTCGTTGTGCGCGATCGCCGGGGCGCAGGGATCCGGTTGCTGCGACCTGGCTTTCGTCGATCCGGCCGCGGCGCGGCGGCTCAAGGGCGAGGTCGTGGCCAATCAGCTGGCCCGGCTCGGCGGCCACGAGGCCGGTGACCTCGTGGCGGCGGAAGTCGGCACCGTCGGCGCGACCGGGTGGCGCACCCGGGTGCGGCTGGAGGTCGGCGCGGACGGCCGGGCCGGATTCCACCGGTACCACAGCGACGAGCTGGTGACCGACCTGTCGTGTGCTCAGGTGCCGGCCGGGATGCTGGATGAGCTGCCGCTGCAGCCGCCCGGTTCGCACCTGCACGTGGTGCTCGACGACGCCGGGCAGCGGCACGTCGTGCGGTCCGGTCCGCGCGGCGGCAAGAAGAGCAAGGCCGGCATGACCGAAGTGGTCTCGGGCGAGTACGAAGCAGTGCAGCGCGTCGGGGATCAGGAATGGCTTGTTCCGGTGACGGCGTTCTGGCAGTCCCACCGCGACGCCGCCACCACCTACAGCGCGCTGGTGACCGACTGGGCCGAGCTGTCCGAAGGGCAGACGGCGTGGGATTTGTACGGTGGCGCAGGCGTTTTCGCCGCGGCGCTGGCCGGTTCGGTGGGGGAGTCGGGCCGGGTGCTGACGGTGGACACCTCGCGCGGATCGGCGCGCGCGGCCCGGGCCGCGCTGGGGGATCTGGGTTGCGTCGAGGTGGTGACCGATTCGGTGCGCCGCGCGCTCGGCACGCAGCGGGTCGCCGCCGACGTCGCGGTGCTGGACCCGCCGCGCACCGGCGCCGGGCACGAGGTGATCGATCAGCTGGCCGCGGCCGGGGTGCCGCGGGTGATCCACATCGGTTGTGAGGCAGCCTCTTTCGCCCGCGACATCGGCCTGTACCGCGGACACGGGTACCAGGTGACGAACCTGCGCGTCTTCGATTCGTTCCCGTTGACGCACCATGTCGAGTGTGTGGCGCTTTTGACCCGGTAGGTTTGCGGTCAGGTGTGCCGGGAAGCCTGGTCGGCGCCGTTCAACGCTGCCCAGGAGACTCGTGATGATCAACCGCAATGAGGGGCCGCGCCGGCGTCTGCTGACCCGCGCCACCTGGCCCGAGACGCAGCGGTTTGCGGAGATTCTGCGCAAGGAGACCGTCGGCGGCATCCTGCTGTTGCTCGCTGCCGGCGTCGCCCTGGTGTGGGCGAATTCGCCTGCCGCGCAGAGCTATCACGCACTGTCCGAGCTCGCGGTCGGTCCGCAGTCCTGGCATCTGCGGCTCAGCCTGTCGGCGTGGGCGGCCGACGGGCTGCTGGCGATCTTCTTCTTCGTGGTCGGTGTCGAACTCAAGCGCGAGTTCGTCGCCGGTGACCTGCGTGACCCGGCACGTGCCGCGCTGCCCATCGCCGCGGCCGTCGGCGGCATGCTGGCGCCCGCCGGAATCTTCGTGGGCCTGAACCTGTGGCTGGGGCACCCGGAGAATCTGGACGGCTGGGCGGTGCCGATCGCGACCGACATCGCTTTCGCCCTCGCCGTCCTCGCAGTGATCTCCACGCATCTGCCCACCGCGCTACGCACCTTCCTGCTGACGCTCGCGGTGGTCGACGACCTGCTGGCCATCATCGTCATCGCCTGCTTCTACACCGACCACCTCAACCCGGCGGCGTTGGCGCTGGCCGTCATTCCCGGCGGGCTGTTCGTCGCGGCCGTACAGCGCGGCGTCCGACACTGGTGGTTGCTGCTGCCGCTGGCCGCGGCGACCTGGGCGCTGGTGCACGCGAGCGGTATCCATGCCACGGTGGCCGGGGTGCTGCTCGGGTTCGGGGTGCCGGTGCTGGGCAAGCACGCGTCGGCCGAGGCGTTCGAGCACGCGCTGCGGCCGCTGTCCGCCGGGGTGGCGGTGCCGGTGTTCGCGTTCTTCGCCGCGGGTGTGAGCGTCGGCGGCTGGCCGGGTCTGGTGGACGCGATCACCCATCCGGTGACCGCCGGCGTACTGCTGGGTCTGGTGTTCGGTAAAGCCATCGGTGTGTTCAGCACCACATTCCTGCTGGCGCGGTTCACCGGTGCCGAGCTCGACGAGGGACTCGGCTGGCTCGACGTCGCCGGGGTGGCGCTGCTGGCCGGGATCGGTTTCACGGTCTCGTTGCTGATCGGCGAGCTGGCGTTCGGCGCCGGTACCGCCGCCGGCGCTGACGCCAAGATCGGCGTGCTCGCGGGTTCGGTGATCGCCGGGATGCTGGCGGCACTGGTGCTGCTGTCCCGCAACGCCGCCTATCGCCGCATTCACGAACGTGAGACCGCCGACGACGACGGCGACGGTGTGCCGGACATCTATCAGCCTTGACCGGCTCTACCCGTGGTGCGTGCGTAGACTGTCGGAATGCTTGAACAGGTCCGCGGCCCCGCTGATCTGGCGCACCTATCGCAGCCACAGTTGACCGAACTCGCCGCCGAAATCCGGGAGTTCCTGGTCCACAAGGTTGCCGCCACCGGCGGGCATCTCGGCCCCAACTTGGGTGTCGTGGAGCTGACGCTTGCGCTGCACCGGGTCTTCGATTCGCCGCACGATCCGATCATCTTCGACACCGGCCACCAGGCCTACGTGCACAAGATGCTGACCGGCCGGTGCCCAGACTTCGAGACGTTGCGCATGAAGGGCGGCCTGTCCGGCTATCCGTCGCGCGCCGAGAGCGAACACGACTGGGTCGAGTCCAGCCACGCCAGCACCGCGCTGTCCTACGCCGACGGGCTGGCCAAGGCGTTCGAACTGTCCGGCTACCGCAACCGGCACGTCGTCGCCGTCGTCGGTGACGGTGCGCTCACCGGCGGCATGTGCTGGGAAGCGCTGAACAACATCGCCGCCGCGAATCGGCCCATCGTCATCGTCGTCAACGACAACGGGCGCAGCTACGCGCCGACCATCGGCGGCCTGGCCGACCACTTCGCGGCGCTGCGCCTGCAGCCCGCTTACGAGAAGGCGCTGGAGCGGGGCAAGAACGCGCTGCGCGGCATGCCCGTCCTCGGCGAGTTCTGTTATCAGTGCGTGCACAGCATCAAGGCCGGTATCAAGGACGCGCTGGCACCGCAGGCGCTGTTCACCGATCTGGGGCTCAAGTACGTCGGGCCCATCGACGGTCATGACGAGCACGCCGTCGAGGCGGCGTTGCGGCACGCCCGCGGGTTCAACGCGCCGGTGATCGTGCACGTCGTCACCCGCAAGGGCATGGGTTATGCGCACGCGGAGAACGACGAAGCCGAGCAGATGCACTCGACCGGCATCATCGACCCGCACACCGGGCGGTCCACGGCCGAGTCGGTGCTCGGCTGGACGTCGGTGTTCTCCGAGGAGCTGATCAAGCAGGCCACCAAGCGGCGCGACATCGTCGCGATCACCGCAGCGATGCCCGGTCCCACGGGTCTGGCGGCATTCCGGCAGCGTTTCCCGGACCGGTTCTTCGACGTCGGTATCGCCGAGCAGCATGCGATGACGTCGGCCGCGGGTCTGGCTATGGGCGGCATGCACCCCGTCGTCGCCATCTACTCGACGTTCCTGAACCGGGCGTTCGACCAGATCATGATGGACGTGGCGCTGCACAAGCTGCCCGTCACCATGGTGCTCGACCGCGCCGGCGTCACCGGCAACGACGGCGCCAGCCACAACGGCGTGTGGGACATGTCGATGCTCGGCATCGTGCCCGGCATGCAGGTCGCGGCACCGCGCGACGCCGCCCGGTTGCGTGAGGAACTCGGCGAGGCCCTGGCCATCGACGATGGCCCGACCGCTGTTCGGTTCCCGAAAGGCGCTGTCGGCGACGACATTCCGGCGGTCCGCCGCCAGCATGGCGTCGACATCCTGACCGAGCCTGCGGACGGCCTGTCCGACGACGTGCTGCTGGTCGCGGTCGGCGCGTTCGCGCGCATGGCGCTGGTGGTGGCCGACCGGCTGCGCAAGCAGGGCATCGGTGTGACGGTCGTCGACCCCCGCTGGGTGCTGCCGGTCCCGGCGGCCATCGCCGACCTGGCCAAGGCCCACAAACTCGTCGTCACGCTCGAGGACAACGGCGTCGCCGGCGGCATCGGTTCCGCGGTGTCGGCATCGTTGCGCCGCGCCGAGATCGACGTGCCGTGCCGCGACGTCGGTGTGCCCCAGGAATTCCAGGAGCACGCGTCCCGCAACGAGATTCTGGCGTCGATCGGGCTGACCGATCAGGACGTGGCCCGCCAGGTCACCGGCTGGGTCGCCGCCCTCGGCAGCTCCGTCGACATTTCGTCGCAGTAGGTTCACCGAGCCCGACTGCACGGCGATCTTGGGCTCGATTTTCCGCCGCCCAGTCAGGCTCGCGGCAACCGCGGCCTACATGTGGAGGGCGATCGCTTTGCCGATCGGGACCAATGCCCAGGCGACAGCGGCGCCGGCGGGAATGCCGATCAATGGAGTCCATCGTCGACGCGCCGCCAATGCTGCGGTCACCACGGCGGCGACGAGGCCCGCAATCAGACAAATCCATGGAATCGCGATCAGGAAATTCTGACCGCGCGCGGACAGCTTGCACACCCAGTCGGTGCTGCCGTCGTGGCAGCCGTCGGTAGCCATCGCCAGCGGGAGCATCAGGAGGAATGCGAGGCCGAAACCTACAACTCCTAGGACGCCCACGATTCCCCCGAACCAGGCCCATTGCCGCGAAAGCCCTGGGCGAGTTGGCGTGTCGCAGACTGGCTGTTCGGACTCATTGGTCATTCGAAATGGTGCTTTCTCTTCAACTCACCGCTCACCACGGGCGCGGGATCAGGCGCCGACGGCGCTAGTCCCCGTCCTCGCGATCGACCTTGCCCCTGATCTCTGCGTAGGCCTCGGCAAGAGCGGTGATCTTGTCCACCGACGACGACGGCGTCTCCGACGGCGCCGCGTCGATGCCGTACAGCTTGGCGGCCATGCGGCCGCGGACGTCGTCGCGCTTCTCGGCGAGTTGTGCCCGCGCGCGGTCGTCGCGCAGCGACTGGTCGATTTCCTCGGCCTTGTCGGCACACATCCGTAGGTCGTTGACCCGCTGCCGGGACCGGGCTTCCAGTTGCCGCGCCTTCGTCCGGGCGTCGTCCAGCATTGCCCGATCGTCTGAGCCGGGGTCGGCGAGGTCGCTGAGCTCTTTGATCAGGCCATTGAGTTCTATTGTGGCTCGGCAATTTTCACGGATCGCCGTCAGGTCGCTGGTGAAGTCGAGGTCGTCGCCGAGCCAGCCGCCCGTCGCGGCTTCCGAACGCTCGATTCGATCAATGGCTGCCTGCGCGCCGTCGAGCAGCGCGACACCGTCGACTCCGAACTCTTCGGCAAGCCGGGCGCGTTCGGTTTCCTGCGGTGATAGTTCGCGCCTGGGCGAAGAGCCGGCTCGACCGCCGATCACTATGTGCGTGATCAACAACCCGATGGCTGCGATGCCAAGGGCGGGCACGAGGGCGATGCCCTCCGTCGCGATGCCGACCGCGATCACCACGACGCATGCCACCAGCCAAGCCCGTGCCATGGCGGACATGGGACGGCGCGTCTTCCGTTCGGACGTGAAGGCCGCCCCGAATGCGGCGCCTCCGACAACCATGACGACGGCGAGGATGACAGTCACGACCACGAGCGGTAGGAGGAGCCGAATCATCCCGATGTCCTTCTCTGATTGATGCTGTCAATCGTAGTTCGGCAGGCCAACTTGCCTCGTTGACGCGGTGCAGGGGCGTCACCATCCCCGCGCGCCTAGGCTCAATCCATGCACGCCGAACTCGAAGCCTGGAAGTCCGCCGGCCAGTATTTCGACTACCTCGGATTCGACATCTTCTACCGCCAGGACGGCTTGGAGCTCGGCACTGGTCCGGTGCTCCTGCTCATCCACGGCTACCCGTTCAATTCCTGGGACTGGTCGCTGATCTGGCCGTCGCTGGTCGACAAGTTCACGGTGATCGCGCCGGACATGATCGGCATGGGCTTCTCTGCCAAGCCGTCCGCGTACCAGTACTCGGTGCACGACCACGCCGATATGCACGAGGCGCTGCTGGCTCACCTCGGCGTGCAGACCGCCCATATCCTGGCCCATGACATCGGGGACTCGGTGTGCCAGGAGCTGCTGGCCCGCAATCGGTTCGGCGATCAGTCGTACGGCAGCCTGAACATCGAATCGATCACCTGGCTCAACGGCGGACTGTTCGTCGAGTCGTACACCCCGCGGCTGCTGCAGAAGGCGTTGTCGCGAACTCCGTTGGGCGACATCATCAGTCCGTTGCAGGGCACCCCGTTGTCGAGGCGGCTGGCCGACCCGACCATCAACGAGATGTTCGGCGTCAACACGAAACCGTCGAAGGAACTGATGGACAAGTTCCACGAAATCCTCGACTACAACGACGGCAAGAAGGTCATGCACCAGGTCGGCCGCTTCATCAACGATCGCTACACCTACCGCAACCGCTGGGTGCGTGCCATGCGTGAGACGACGATCCCGATGCGGCTGATCGACGGCCCGTCCGACCCGAACTCCGGTGCCCACATGGCCAAGCGCTACCGCGAGGTCATCCCGAACCCTGACGTGGTGATGCTGGCCGACGACATCGCGCACTGGCCGCAGATCGAGGCGCCCGAGGCGGTGCTCGAGCACTTCCTGGCGTTCGTCACCCCGATGCTGTGGCGGCCGATCGACCACCGTTGACCCGGCGTCCAGGGCGACGACACGCACACCGTCCCGGCGATCGGTGCCCCGTGAGTAGTTGAGCCTGCGCCAGGGGCGCGACCTTCTTGAACTCTTGCGCCCCAGGTACAGGGTGAACGCGCAGGGCGGCGTGGGACTGCGTTCATCCTGAGCCAGCGGCGCAATCTACTCGGACTTTTGCGCCCTGGATACAGGGTCAACGCACACCTAGCCCAACGCGGTAGCCAAGACCGGACCGCAGAGCTCGCGCTGCCACGGGCGGGCGCCGGCGGCGGCCAGGAACTCGTCGACGGCCTCGGCAACAGAAGCGACAGGTTGCCAGTCCCAGCACAGCCGCCGCACGGTCTCCGGCGTCACCAAGTTCTCGGAAGGCACCGAAACCTTTTCGGACAGTTCGGAAAGCCCGCCGCGGCACGCTTCCAGCCGCTCGAACGCCTCGGGTTTGCGGCGCGACCACCTGGCTGGTGGCGGCAGCCCGTTGTTCGGCTCCGAAGCGGGGGGATCGGCTTCGCGGGCCCGGGCCAGCGCGTCGAGCCACACCTGTGCACTGCGCTTCTGTCGCGAGCCGCCGAAAATCGGTAGCGCCGTGAGCTTTTCGATGGTGTCGGGATTGGCGACGGCGGCCGAGATGATCGCCGAGTCGGGCAGGATGCGCCCTGGCGCGATGTCCCGCCGCTGCGCGATCAAATCGCGGGTCTGCCACAGCTCGCGCACCGCGGCCAGCGCCTGGCCGTTGCGAACCTTGTGGATGCCCGACGTCCGCCGCCACCGGTCGCGCCGGGTCGGGCTGGGTTCGACGGTCCGCATGTGCTCGAATTCCTGTGCGGCCCATCCGGTCTTGCCCTGCGACTCCAGCTCCGTGGCCACTGCGGCGCGCAACTCCAGCAGTACCTCGACGTCCAGCGCCGCGTAGTTCAGCCAGTCCGCGGGCAACGGGCGCTTGGACCAGTCGGCGGCGCCGTGGCCCTTCTTCAAGCCCAGGCCAAGAAGCCGCTGCACCATGGCCGCCAGGTTCACCCGGTCATAACCGGCCAGCCGGCCGCCCAATTCGGTGTCGTACAGCGACGGCGGCGTCATGCCCAGCTCGGCCAGGCACGGCAGATCCTGGTCGGCCGCGTGCAGAATCCACTCGTCGGAATTCACGACCTCGGCCACCGGCGCCAGCGCCTTCAGCGGGTCGATGCCGTGGCTGACGGGGTCGATCAGGACCGTGCCCGCTCCGGCGCGGCGAATCTGGATCAGGTAGGCCCGGTTGGAATACCGGAAGCCCGAAGCACGCTCGGCGTCGATGGCGAACGCGCCGTGCCCGGACGCCAGAAGCTCACCGGCGCGGGCGATGTCGCTCGCATAGATGGCAACAGCGGGCACGCCGTCGGCGGGCGCCAGCAGGGGAGTGACGTCGGGATCGTCGGCAACTTCGTCGGCGACGGTCCCGTCAGGATCAGGTTCAGTCATGCGGTCACGCGCGCGTGCGCGAACCCAGATCGGTCACGCCGGCAGGCGGCAAGCCGGCGGCGTGTTCGAGCACCTCGCAGAAAGCCTGCACGTGCGGTCCCAGCTCCAGTGAGGTCGCGGTCCACGACGCGCGCAGCTCGAGCTGGTGGGCCCGCGGCGGGCCGGAGATGTCGCCGTAGCGCACCGACGTCGTCGCGGTGACGGTGCCGCCCAATGCGGTGACGCCGTCGGCGTGCGACTCGAGCGCATCGACCAGCCAGCTCCACGCCACCTCGGGCAGCAGCGGGTCGACGGCTTCGGTGGAATCCAGGTCGGCCTGGATGTAGGCAACGAGACGCATGGTGCCGTCCCATGCTTCAGCGCCTTCGGGATCGTGCAGCAGGATCAGACGTCCGAAGGCATCGCCCTCCGAGCTCTCCGGGACGACGGAGGCGTCAGGATGACGTACCTCTGCGCCCAGCGCGTAGCTGAAGGGAGCCAGCCGCTGCGGCGGACGGATCGGGCCGAGTTCGATCTCCTGGCGCACGGTGGCGGCGTTCATTGCCGCAACAGCAGTGCGGAACTGGGCCGGCTCGGCGGAGGTCACATTCTGGGACGCTAGCCCGATCCGGCCGGTCGCGTAAGCAGGCGCGCCGATAGCCCAACATTTGGCTGCACGACAGGGTATAAGCGATCGATCCGGGCATGGCAGCATTAGCAGTGATGAGCACCCGTCGTGAACTGCCGCAATCGCCCTATCTGGCTGCCGCCAACGGCCGCACCCCGGACCGGACCCCGGTGTGGATGATGCGGCAGGCCGGCCGGTCCCTACCCGAGTACCGCGCCCTGCGCGCCACCCACACCATGCTCTCGGCGTGTTTCAACCCCGAGCTGGTCTGCGAGATCACCATGCAGCCGGTGCGCCGTCACGGCGTCGACGCCGCCATCTTGTTCTCGGACATCGTGGTGCCGCTCAAGGCCGCCGGGATCGATCTGGACATCGTGCCGGACGTCGGCCCGGTGATCGCCAACCCGATCCGCACCCCGGACGACGTCGAGGGCATCAAGCCGCTCGAACCCCATCAGGTGGCGCCGGTCGCGGAGGCGATTGGCCTGCTGACCAAGGAACTGGGCGATGTGCCGCTGATCGGTTTCGCCGGCGCACCGTTCACGCTGGCCTCGTACCTCGTGGAGGGCGGCCCGAGCCGCAACCACGAGAAGACCAAGGCCATGATGCTCGGCGAATCCGCGACCTGGCACGACCTGATGGAAAAGCTGACCGACCTCACCATCGAGTTCCTGCGCGCCCAGCTGACCGCCGGCGTCGACGCGATCCAGCTGTTCGACTCCTGGGCCGGCACCCTGTCGCTCGCCGACTACCGGGACTACGTGTTCCCGCACAGCTCCCGCATCTTCGCCTCGCTGAAAGACGAAGGCGTCCCGATGACGCACTTCGGAGTCGGCACCGCCGAGCTGCTGGGTGCCATGGGAGAGGCCGGTGCGACGGTCGTCGGCGTCGACTGGCGCACCAACCTCGTCGACGCCGCGGGCCGGGTCGGCCCGGGCAAGGCGCTGCAGGGCAATCTCGATCCGGTCGTGCTGCTGGCCGGCTGGCGCGTGGTCGACGACGCCGTCCGCCAGGTCGTCGCGGACGGGCGCCGGGCCGTCGCAGCTGGTGCCGCCGGGCACATCTTCAACCTGGGTCACGGCGTGCTGCCGTCGACCGATCCCGGTGTGGTCACCGAAGCGGTGGCGCTGGCCCACTCGCTGTGAGTCTGTAGATGAGCAAGACGTATTACGTTGTCGGCGGCGGCATTTCGGGTCTCGTCGCGGCATACCGGCTGCGCCAGGCTAACCCGGCGGCACACATCACCGTCTTCGACCCGGCGGACCGGCTGGGTGGTGTGCTCCGCACCGAACGGCTCGCCGGCCAGTCCATGGACGTCGGCGCCGAGGCCTTCGTGGCCCGTCGGCCCGAGGTCACGTCACTGCTGCAAGAACTCGGCCTGCGGCAGATCGGCACCACGGGTGTCCGTCCGCTGATCTGCAGTGGCGGCCGCCTGCACCCGATGCCCGACGGCACCATGCAGGGCATCCCCGGACCGGGCGCCAACCTGCGCGGGCTGGTCGACGACGCGACGCTGGCCCAGATCGCGAGCGAGCCGACCCGGCCGCTGCACTGGCAGCTCGACGCCGACCCGAACGTCGCGCAACTGGTCGGCGATCGGTTCGGCACTCAGGTGGTGACCCGGTCCGTCGACCCGTTGTTGGCCGGCGTCTACGCCGGTTCGGCCAAGACCATCGGCATTCGCTCAGCCATCCCGGCACTGGCCGCCGCGCTGGATCGCGGTGCCCCGAGCCTGACCGCCGCCGTCGCTTCGGTGCTGTCGGCGGCCCCACAGACAAGCACGCCGAGCCCTTCGGTCTTCGGTGCCGTCGACGGCGGCTACACCGTCCTGGTCGACGAACTGGTGCGGCGCACCGGCGCCCAGTGGGCGCAGGTTGGCATCGAAGGGCTGACCCCGGTCGGCCGCGCCTGGCAACTGCGCGACGACGAAGGCAAGTACTGGTCGGCCGACGCGGTGGTGCTGGCGCTGCCGGCACCACGAGTGGCCAAGCTGCTCGCCGACATCGCGCCGAGCAGCGCTGCGATGGCCCGGCTGATCCCGGTCGCTTCGGCAGCGGTCGTCGCCCTGGCGCTGCCGGGTGGCACCCCGCTGCCGCAGCAGTCGGGGGTCCTGATGGCCGCGGGAGAAGCGTTGCACGCCAAGGCGATCACCCTCACGTCGCGCAAGTGGGGCCGCGGCGGCAACGTCGAGTTGCTGCGGCTGTCGTTCGGCCGGTTCGGTGACGACCTCGCGCGCAACGTCGGCGACGACCGGCTGCTGGCGTGGTCGCTCGAGGACCTGCGGACGCTGTTCGGCATCACCGCCGAGCCGGTGGATTACCTGGTGCAGCGCTGGATCGACGCCATGCCGCAGTACGGTCCGGGCCACCTCGAGCTGGTCGATGAGTTGCGGGCCGGCCTGCCAGCGGGGCTGGCCGTCGCGGGTGGATACCTGGACGGTATCGGGGTCCCGGCGTGCGTCGCGTCGGGAACCCGGGCGGCCCATGAGGTGGTCGGCGGCAGCCTTCCGCGATAAGGCACGATAGAGCCATGGCCAAGCTCGATTACGACGCCCTCAACGCGGTGACCAGGTACATGATGATCTCGGTCTTCGCCGTGCAGCCGGATGAGCTGCCTGCGGACGAGAAGTCGCGGGCCGCCATCGCCGCGGACGCCGCCGCCTACCTCAAGAAGCGCGAGGACGCGGGCGTCGTGGTCCGCGGGCTGTACGACGTTGCCGGCTTCCGGGCCGACGCCGACTTCATGATGTGGACCCACGCCGAGCGTGTCGAGGATCTGCAGGCCACCTACACCGGCTTCCGTCGTACCGCCCTCGGCGCCGCCACCGAACCGGTGTGGAGCGTCGTCGCGCTGCACCGTCCGGCCGAGTTCAACAAGAGCCACCTGCCGGCGTTCATCGCGGGCGAAGACCCGGGCGACTACGTCTGCGTCTACCCGTTCGTGCGGTCGCTGGATTGGTACCTGCTGGCCGACGAGGACCGCCGCCGGATGCTCGTCGAGCACGGCATGGCCGGCCGCGAATACCCCGACGTGCGCGCCAACACCGTGCCGGCGTTCGCGCTCGGTGACTATGAGTGGATCCTCGCTTTTGAAGGGCCGGACCTGGCCCGCATCGTCGAGCTGATGTGGAAGCTGCGCTACACCGACGCGCGCCGCCACGTCCGCGAGGAGACTCCGTTCTTCACCGGCCCGCGGGTCGGTATCGAGCAGTTGGTCGCCAACCTGCCGTAGGGCTCAGCCGACTGTGGTGCCGAACAACAGCCCCAGCAGATACGTCACCGCGGCGGCGCCGTAGCCGATCATCAACTGGCGCAACGCCCGTCGTAGCGGCGGTCCGCCGGAGAGCAGGCCGACGACCATTCCCGTCGAGAGCAACGCGAGCCCGACCAGGACCGCCGATACGACGATCGCGGTGATGCCGGTGAGCCCGAACAGATAGGGCAGCACGGGGATCAGCGCCCCGGAC
Source organism: Mycolicibacterium llatzerense (assembly GCF_000878195.1). GTDB lineage: Bacteria > Actinomycetota > Actinomycetes > Mycobacteriales > Mycobacteriaceae > Mycobacterium > Mycobacterium llatzerense. The sequence goes on from NZ_JXST01000020.1 coordinate 50,284, forward strand.
GCGAAGAACATGAAGCTGGACGCGGCCGCCTGCAGCCCGGTGCCGACGGCTTCGTGCTTCTCGGTCGACACCTCGCCCAGTGGCGAGTCGGCCAGTGCGCCCGCACGCAGGCTCGCGAATACGTCGGAGGCGCGGTCTGCGGCCGCTTCCGGGCTCATCCCGCGGGCGCGGTACACCAGCTCCAGTTCGTTGGCGTCGACGTCGAGTGCCCGCACGGCGGTGCCGGCCGTCGCGCTGGGTGTTGAGGCCTCCAGCAGTTCGAGCTGGGAATTGACGGAGACATACTCGCCGGCGCCCATCGACAGCGCACCCGCGATCAATCCGGCCAGCCCGGTGGCCAGGATCGTGGCGCTCGACACCCCGGTGGCCCCGACACCCAGGACCAGTGCCAGATTGCTGACCAGACCGTCGTTGGCGCCGAACACGGCGGCGCGGAAGCTGCCGGACAACTGGTCGCGGCCGCGGCTGGCAAGGGCGCGGACGACCTCCATGTGGATGCGCTCGTCGGCGGCCATGGTGGCGGTGGCGTCGACGTCGGTGTCGTACTCCGAGCGCGCTTCGGCCCGTTGCGCCAGGGCCAGTGTGAACACCGATCCGAGATGACGGGCCAGGAATCCGAGGCCTCGGGTGCGCAGGTCCGCGCGGCGGGGTTTACCGACTTGATCGCCGAGCAGTGTCAGCCAGTGGTTCTCGTGCCGGCCTTCCGCGGTGGCCAGTTCCAGCAGGATGTCGCGTTCGGCGCCCTGACGGCGCTGCGCCAGATCCCGGTAGACGGCGGCCTCGGCACGCTCATTGGCCAGATGCTGTCGCCACCGACGCAGCTGCGCGTCGGTGGGCTGCGGGACCACGTGTCAGCTCTCGGCCGGGACCAGGCGAAGCGAGATCGAGTTGATGCAGTAGCGCTGGTCGGTCGGCGTGGGGTAGCCCTCGCCCTCGAAGACGTGCCCGAGGTGGCTGTGGCAGTTGGCGCACAGCACCTCGACGCGCCGCATGCCGAGGGTGTTGTCGGCCCGCAGGATCACCGCGTCCGAGTCGGCCGGGTCGAAGAACGACGGCCAGCCGCAATGGGATTCGAACTTCTCGGTGCTGCGGAACAGCTCGGCACCGCAGGCCCGGCATTGGTAGATGCCCTCGGTCTTGGTGTCGGTGTATTCGCCGACGAACGGGCGTTCCGTCCCGGCTTCACGCAGGACGTGGAACTCTTCCGCCGAGAGTTTCTGGCGCCACTGGGAGTCGGAGAGTTCAACCTTCGGCGGCGGGATGCTCATGCGCTCACGCTACCTGTGGCCGGCGCTGCGGGCTCGGACTTGCGCTCGGATTCCGTCAACCACAACGGGTCGATGCCCTGGTCCAGCCGGCCATCTTTCTTGGCGTCGAGGTAGCGGAAGTACAGCACGCAGAACACCACGACCAGCATCAGCGACCAGCCGTAGGTGATCTTGATGTATTCGAGGAACCGGCCGGTGGTCGGCCAGCGCCACATGAGCCAGCGGTCCATGGTGAGGAAGCCGTACACCGCGAGCCAAGCCGGCCAGCTGCGGATCGTCGAGCGTGGCAGCACGACGGTCATCAGGAACGGGAACAGCATCATCGAGTAGTAGCCCTGCGCCAGCGACAGCACCAGCCACGAGGCGATCAGCAGGACGCCCGACGACGTCAGCATCCAGAACAGCTGGTCGCGCTCGCGGTAGTAGCGGTACAGCAGCCACAGGCTGGCCGCGGCCAGCAGCACGAAGGCGACGCGCAGCGCCATGATCAGCCACATGGGCAGCCCGTAGTAGATGCCGTTGCCCAGCAGCGAACTGTTGAAGTAGTCGCGGGTCTGGAAGATGTACGGCACGGTGTTACGCACGAAGCCCATGGGGTCCGCCGACAGCGGCCACGCCACCGCGTTGAAGACGACGGGCACCGCGAACGCGGCGACCAGCGCCCGCCACTGCCGGTTGAGCAGCGGCAGCAGTAGCAGGACGCCCAGCAGTGGCTTGAGCACCAGCGTTAGGCCGATCGCGGCTCCGGCCAGCCACTCGTGGTTCTTCTTGCCGTCCAGCAGCCAGGTGAAGAACAACACCTCGGCCAGCAGGATGCAGCCGTTCACGTTGGTGAAAACCAAAGTGTTGGTGACCGATTCGGTGCAGTACATGGCCAGCAGCAGGGCGGGCAACGCCACCGATGTCAGCGAGAACTTGAACAGCCGTACCAGAAGGCAGGCGGCGATGATGATCGCCACGGAGTTGATCGCGACGAACCAGAACCGCGACGCGAACTCCGGCAGGAAGCCGAACGGCGACAGCAGCAGCGTGCCGCCGGGCGGGTACAGGTAGTGCGGGTCGACGTAGTTGAAGTGCTCGTTGTAGATGGCCCAGTGCCGCCGGAAGTTCGACACCGCGCGGTACACCGGACCGAAGTCGTCGGTGATGTAGCCGTTGGTCGTCAGCACGTAGCTGCGGTGGATGATCGACACGATCGCGATGGGCCACAGTGCATTGCGAACGATATTCGCGGTGCTCTGCGGGCCGGTGCGGGGACCGAAGACGCTCAGGAGCGAGAGAGGGCGCGTCACCACTGAACCCTATAACGGGGCGTCGGACCGCCTGGTTAGGCCGGGCAGAACGTGTCGGTCTCCGGCAGCTTGCCGGTGTTCAGGTACGCCTGCACCGGCGGCAGGGCGCATCCCGTGTAGACGATGGTGCCGTGGCCGGTGCCCTGCCACATCACGCGACGGCTGTTGTTGCCCGCGTTGATCGCCATGGCCGCGACAGCCGCGACGCCGTCGCCACCGACGATCGCGTCGTTATGGGTGCCCAGCAACAGGATCGGCACCTTCAGGTCCTTGGGGGGCGCGGGCGCGGGGCTGCTGGGCCAGCTCAGGCACGGTGCCAGGCTGAGCGCTCCGACAGCGCCGAACTGCGGGTATTTCTTGGGCCAGGCCACCAGCAGCTCGCGGACACGGTCCGGCGTGGGCCGGTTGATGGAGTCGTCGCACCGGTTGACGAACTGACCGTCGGACTGGCGCGTCGCCTCGGCCGTCGTGCTGAGTGCGTTGAGTGCGGTTGCGTCGCCGCTGCGGGCCGCGGCCAGTGCACCGGCGAGGGACAGCGTATTGGCCAGTCCGTCGCCGCGCGGGTAGCCCAGCGCGGTGGTGATGGACTCGACCAGCCCGGCCGTCGAGGCGCCGCCGGCACCGCGTCCGGCGCGTGCGTCGGCCAGCATGCCGTCGATGGCGCCCTTGGGATCCGGGCCCAGCGGGCAGTTGTTGGCCACGCACTGTGCGGCGAACGCGTCGAGCGCCGCTTGCTGGCCCTTGATCCGCTGTTCGGCGGTGGCTTCCGCCGAGATGCCCAGCGGCAGGGGGGAGTCCAGCACGAGCCGGGCGACCTTGGTGGGGTGCGACGCCGCATAGGCGAGGGCGACCTGGGCACCGTTGCCGATACCGAGGACGGCCAGCGCGGGCACGTCCCAGGTGCTGCGCAGCCGCTCCAGGTCCTCGGCCGAGTGCGCGTTGTCGTAGGCCGACTCGCCCGGCGCGATGCTGTCGGTGCAGTCGGTGGTGGCCGAGGTGGCGACCTTCGCCAGGTTGGCGACCTGGTCGTCACCCGACAGGAACTGGGCCTGGTCCAGCAGGTCCTGGCGATCATTGGAGGACACACAGCTCAGCGGTCCGGACATGCCCATGCCGCGGCGGTCGACGGCCACGACCGGACGCGTCTTGAGCACGTCGACGCCGCCGCGCTGCAGCCACACCGGCAGCTGATGCGAGGTCGGGATGTCCGAGCCGGTGGTCATGACGATCGGTCCGGCGTCGGCCGGTGTACTGGCCAGGCGGGCGCGCACCACACCGATGCTGACGGTCCCGGAGGAGCCGCCCAGGGAGTCGAGGTCGGCGTCGTAATCGGAGCAGTCCAGGACGACGCCGGGCACGGCGGGCACGGTCGCATCACCGAACACCCGTGATGTGCACTCGTGCCACGTCAGGTCCTTCTTCGGCACCAAGATCGCGGGTGGACCGTCAGGTGCCTTGGACGTGGTGGCGGCGCCCTGCGGGCGGGCACCGGAGTCGGTGACGTACCGGGGGTTGGCGGCCAGCAGCGGAGCGCATCCCGCCACGACCGTCGACAGCACCACGGTCGACAGGCTCAGGGCCGGGAGCAGGTGGGGGCGACGCATGGCCACCACAGTAGCGATGCCCGCAGGCCGAACCCGTCAGCGGACGTAGCGCGTGTACAGGTAGCCCGCCGTGTCGGTGAGCACGTGGCTGCGGCGCAGCCGGGTGTGCGCCTCGCCGGGGCCGGACGCGATCCGCCGAGCCTGCCCGCCGACCAGGATCGGGGCGATGGTCACGCACATCTCGTCGATCAGGTCGTCCTCGATCAACATGTTCAGCAGTGACGGGCCGCCCTCGGTCAGCACTCGCATGAGCCCGCGTTCGGCGAAGATGCGCAGGACGGCGTGCGGGTCGACGCGGTCGGGTGCGGTGCCCGAGGCGTCGATCACCTCGGCGAGGCCCGTGAACCGGTGGTAGGTGTCGTCGATGCTGTCGCGGCTGGTGAGCAGCAGCGGCGGCACTTCGGTGCGGGTGAACAGCTTGGCGTCGTGCGGAATGTCGGCGCTGTGGGTGATCACCGCGATCGGCGGCACCTCGGCCTGGCCGCGCAGCTGGCGGGCCTGCCGCTGCGCCGCGGACATCTGGGCCCCGGAGTAGTTCTCGATGCGGACCGTGGCCGCACCGACCAGAATGACGTCGGCGTGCTGGCGCATGAGGCCGAACAGCGCCCGGTCACCGGGACCGGCCAGGCCACCGGAACTGCCGTCGTCGGTGGCCCCGCCGTCGAGGCTGGTGATCATGTTGGCGCGCACCCACGGCCGGTCCAGCTGATCGGGGTACGAGTAGAGCGGCGTCAGCAGCGATTCGTCGTTGGTGGCGGAGTCGGTCAGGAAGGCAGCGCCGACCGCACTGAGCTCTGTGAGCTGCGTCGCAGCGTCGGGATCGGACACGTGAATCATTCCAGCACGCCGCTAAGGTGCCTTCATGCCTGGGGCCAGCGAAGTCGCGCACCTGACCGATCGCCATCCGACCGTGACGCCGGAAAGACTGATCGCAGAGCTGGTTCCGCCACCCACCTTCGCCGACGTCAGCTACGACTCGTACCGGCCCGATCCGAATGAGCCGTCGCAGACCGCGGCGGTGGTTTCGGCGCGCAAATTCTGTGAGGACGCGACGCGTCAGCGCGCAGGCAAGAAGAAACTGTTCGGCAAGCGCGAGGCGTTGCCCGGGGTCGGGATGTACCTCGACGGCGGTTTCGGTGTGGGCAAGACCCACCTGCTGGCGTCGACGTACTACACGCTGGCCGGGGCCAACGCGGGCCCAGCCGCGTTCGCCACGTTCGGTGAGCTGACCCAGCTGGCCGGCGTCTTCGGCTTCACCGAGTGCATCGACCTGCTGTCCGAATATGTGGTGGTCTGCATCGACGAGTTCGAGCTCGACGATCCCGGCAACACCACGCTGATCTCCCGCCTGCTCTCGGCGCTGGTGGAGCGCGGTGTGTCGATCGCCGCGACGTCGAACACGCTGCCCGAACAGCTCGGTGAGGGCCGTTTCGCCGCCCAGGACTTCCTGCGGGAAATCAACACGCTGTCAAGCATTTTCACCACGGTCCGGGTCGAGGGCCCCGACTACCGGCAGCGCGCCCTGCCGTCGGCTCCGGTGCCGCCGTCCGACGACGAGGTGCGGTCCTGGGCACTCGGCGTCGAAGATGCCACGCTCGACGAGTTCGACGCCTTGTGCGCGCACCTGGCGACCATGCACCCGTCGCGCTATCACGCGTTGATCGAAGGCGTGCAACGCGTTTTCATCACCGGCGTGCACATGGTGTACGACCAGGCCGTCGCGCTGCGGCTGGTGTCGCTGATCGACCGGCTCTACGACGCGGGCATCCCCGTGGTCGCGTCGGGGGAGAAGATGAACACCGTCTTCAGCGAAGAGATGCTGGCCGGTGGCTTCCGCAAGAAGTACCTGCGTGCCACGTCGCGCCTGCTCGCGCTGACCCACGAGGGGACCCAGCTCCACGCCTAGTGGCTACAGAGAGCGCACCAGGACGTAGTCGCTCTCGATCCGCGCGCCGAGCTGAAAGGTCTTGGTGCCGCTGATCTCGAACCCGTGCTTGCGGTAAAACCGTTGGGCGCGTTGGTTTTCCTGATTGACGCCGAGCCACACGCAGCGGGCGCCGAGGTCACCGGCGTGCTGCAAAGACGCATCCATGAGCGTCGCGGCAACCTTGCCGCCGTGGACGTCGGGCAGCACGTAGCACTTGGACAGTTCGACGGCCGGCCGTTCCGGCACGGCGCGCTGCACCTCGGCGTCGTCGGCCACGCCACGAATCAGCATGGTGTAGCCCAGGATTCGGGCTTCGTCGTGGGCGACGAACACGGCGCGCTCGGGATCGCGCAGGTATTGGTCGAAGCGATCGGCGGACAGGTTGCCGGCGATGAAGGCGGCGATGTCGTCCGGCGCCGACGACGGCGGGCAGGCCAGGGGGAACGTGGCGGCAGCCACGTCAGCCAGTTCGGGGACATCCGTGGCCTGCGCAGGCCGCACCTGAACCGTCATCGGAATCTCCTTGCCGCAGACACAAAACTGCCCCTGTCCTAGGGGGCAGGGGCAGTTTATGTCGGTTCGATGGCGGCTCAGGGGATCGGAGTGCCTGGCTGCCAGAGATTCCACTGCGCGAGGTGCACGCCGGTGGCCGGGTTGAGCATGACCACGTTGCTGACCAGACCGCGGTAGACGTCCCAGTAGACGACGCCGTCGACGGTGGACCCGGCGGGCGCGCTCAGCAGCTTGAGCTCCAGCGCGTTGGGGTCGTCGGTGTGCTTGGACACGTAGGCGTCGGCGAAAGGGGTGACGCCGGTGAAGGTGGCGCCGGACGCCATCCAGTAGGGGTTCGGCGTCGAGATGACGTGGACCGTGACGTCGGACTTCCACGGGCCACCCTGGTTACGCCACCGTGGGGTGCCGTTCCAGGTCCAGCCCGGCGGTTCGTCAGACGGGAGCACGTTGTGCACGGTCACATCGGCGACCAGGCCCTTGTAGTTCACCCGCAAGGTATCGCCGACATTGCCGATGGTCGTCTCGGCCGCCGCCGACGGCGCCAGCGTGGCGGCCAGCAGGGTCAACGCACCGAGCAAACCCGCCAACCATCGGTAGGTCCTGTTGCCGTTCACGCCCGTGCTCATCGCGTCCTCTCCGTAATGACTGCCTCGCATGATGGCATACCGCCATCACGGCCTCGTCCGAATGGAGTAGATCTGGCCACTTCGTCGAGGTCAGTGGGTCGATTTGTCCCTGTCAGTGGACACTCACGCCGGCCCGGACTGTTCTCCGGCTGCCTGCCCGGCGGCGACGAAGTCGGCGAGCATCTTCTCGAGTTCGGTTTCGAGGTGGCCCTTGTCGACGCCGAGACGGTGCAGCGGTCCGTCGGCGTCCTCGGATTCGAGCAGCGCCAGCAGGATGTGTTCGGTGCCGATGTAGTTGTGCCCCAACCGAAGTGCTTCGCGGAAGGTCAGTTCCAGCACCTTCTTGGCGGCGCCGTCGAACGGGATCAGCGCCTTGGGTTCGGCGGTGCCGACGGCAACGGCGGCGGCCGTGCGGATCTGGTCGGCGGTGACGCCCTGGTTGGCCAGCAGGACCATGGCCAGTGATCCCGGATCGGTGAGCAGTCCGAGCAGCAGGTGGTCTGGGGTGATCTCGGTGCTGCGCGAGGTGTGCGCGGCCTGCTGGGCCTCGACGACGACCGTGCGGGCGCGCGGGGTGAACCGGCTGAACCCGTCCTTGGGATCCATGGTGTCGAGCCGGGGTTCCTTGGGTACGAAGCGCTTCTGCGCCGCCTGCTTGGTGACGCCCATGCTGCTGCCGATGTCGGTCCACGACGCGCCCGAGCGCCGGGCCTGGTCGACGAAATGGCCGATGAGGTGGTCGGCGATGTCGCCGAGGTGTTCGGCGGCCAGCATCGCATCGGTGAGTTGATCGAGTGGTTCGGTGTGCACCTTCTTGATCGCCACGATCAGGTCGTCGAGGCGGACGGTGCCCGCGATGGGATTGGGGGTCGAGGTGTGCGCGGATTCAGACATGCGTCAACCGTAGGTTGACGATTGTGAATCGTCAACCGGTAGTTGACGAAAATTACGAATGCCGCAGGGTGTCCCAGTCGTGCTCGGTTTCCAGTTGCTCGATGGCCTTCGCAGTGCGCTCTTTCAGTACCAGGGTCACGGTCAAGGCGAGCAGGCCGCCGACCAGCAAGGCGACCCAAGAGAACCGGGCCAACCACTTCTCGGCGGCCACGCCCAAGTAGTAGACGACGGCCGTGGTGCCGCACGCCCACACGATGCCGCCGGCCGCGTTGGCGGCCAGGAAGCGCGTGTAGTGCATCTTGAGGGCTCCTGCCAGCGGCCCGGCGAAGATGCGCAGCAGCGCGACGAAGCGGCCGAAGAACACGGCCCAGACGCCCCAGCGGCTGAAGAGTCGGCGGGCGAGCGCCACGTGGCCCGGGCCGAAATGTTTGGGGAACCGGCGGCCGAGACGTTCGAACAGTGACATGCCGAAGCGTCGGCCGATGCTGTATCCGATCGAGTCGCCGATGATGGCGCCGGCGGCGGCAGACAGTCCGACGCCCACGGGGTCGATGTCGAGAGTGTGCCGCGATGACATGACCGCGGCCGTGACGAGAATGATCTCGCCCGGCAGCGGGATGCCCAGACTTTCGAGCCCGATCACGAGCCCGACCACGAGGTACACCGCCAGCGGTGGGATCGATTGCAGCAGCGCGTCGACGTCCATGCCGCTAAGGATGCACTACTACGGCGTTGGTGTCGGCGCAGGCGGCGCCGGTGCGGGCGCCGGGGCGGGGGCACCGCCGCCTCCGCCGAGGGTGCCGAGAATGGCGATCGCGGCGCGGGCCTGCGGAGAGATGTTCGGACCGGGTCCGGGGGAGTCTGGTGCGGCATCGGTGACGTGCCACGGCTGGCAGCCGCTGGTCTTGAACGCCTTGTCGGTCTCATCGATGAGCACGACCTGCGGCTTGGCGGTCATGGCGCTGTCGATGACGTTGTTCTTGGCGTGCGGGTCTGCATTGTTCATCCGGCGCCAGTAGCAGCGTTTGTCGCCGACGGGTCCGGCGGTGGCGTAGGTGCCGGGTGCGATGTCCTTGCCGACGATGAACAGTCCATCACCGTCGATGCTGGTCTTCGGGCCTGCGGCGTTCGGCGCGGCAGGGCCCGGAGGGGCCGGCGTGGGGTCGGCCACGGCGACGGCCGTCGATGCGCCCCAGCTCACCACGGCCAGTGCCGCGGCGGCGGCGATCGACGTCTTTGAGCTCATGGGGTCAAAGTTTAGCTCTTCTAGCTATGTGCGTGGGGCGATGAGTGGCCAAGAAAACAGCGAAGGGCGTGGGCCGTTGCGGCCCACGCCCTTCGCTGTTTGCGCGAGAGATCAGTGCTGCGGTGCGAAAATGCCGCCGACGAGGCCGACGAGCTGGTTGGTGGCGTAGGTGCCGAGCACGCCGGTGTTGTGGTTGTAGTAGGTGCCCGCGGTGCCGGCGGCCTGGTTGTAGTAGGTGCCGGCCTGGCCCAGGGCCTGCTCGTTCGCCGTGCCGAACTGGCCGACGGCCTGGTTGAGCTGGGTGCCGAACTGGCCGATCTGCTGGATCGGGTTCGGCGGCGGGGTCGGGGCGGCCGAGGCGGCGCCGGCACCGGCGAGCGCGACGATCGCGGCGCCTCCGGCGAGCGCGATCGATCCTGCGATACGACGAGTGGTGATGTTAGCCATGATGAGGGTCCCTCCTGGAGCGAAAGTCGCTTACAGCAAACATTTGTAGTCCAGATTCGCGCCTCGCGCAACCATATGAGCGAACTTCTTGGAAATGTTCACTTTGCGATTTGGGATTTGCTGTAGGCAAAGAGGGTCATCGTCGACGTATCGACGGGTGGGGCGGGTGTGGTGTCGGGGCTGGATCGTGGGTCGAACTGAAAGAACTCGTCTGCAAGGCGTTGAACTGTACTGATGCCTGTCTCGTTGCACCTTTTGAGTGGGCCGCACGCGCACTGGGGACGAGGCTGAGAACATTACGTCAACCAAATTAGCTGCGTGGCGACTCAAATTCGTCGCGTAGCTATTGAATGAGACGCATCGGTCTACTTCATCGACGAATAGCAGTAAAGCGTTACACGCTGGGCTATGGCTATCCGAGCGTGTTCACTGTGTCCGAGCCCTCGCAGCTGCGCGGTGGTATTTGGATGCCCTGGTGGAGGGGCTTTCAAACGGGTAGGCTATGACTGATTGACCAAGGGAGTCATAGCTATGGCGGTGGCGTTTACCCCGGACGAGAAGGACGGCATTGCGCGTGTCCTGGTCGAGACGGCGGAGCAGTTGTTCGCCACCCAGGGCCTGAAGAAGACGTCGCTGGACGAGCTCGTGCAGGCGGCGGGAATCAGTAAGGGCAGCTTCTACGTGTTCTTCGACTCGAAGGAGTCGCTGTATCTCGAAGTGATGCTGCGGCGTGCGCCTCTGGTGGCCTCGGGGCTGAGCGAAGCGCTGAGCCGTCCGGTCGACGAGGAGAACCTGGTCGGCCTCATGCGTGCCATGACCGACGTGCTTGTCGACGATCCGTTCTATCGGCGGCTGCTGATGCGCGCCGACGAGCTGACGGCGGTCACCCGTCGCGTCGGGCCCGAACAGCTCGCCCGGGTGGTGCCGCAGGTCGTCAGCCCGGTGCTCGATTACCTCGTGGCCGGGCAGCGGGCCGGCGTCCTGGTCGACGACATCGCGCCGACGGCCCTCCTGGGCGTCATGCGGTCCGTCGGGCTGGTGGTGATGAGCCGTGACCGGTTCGGAGCCGAATACGACGACGTGCTCGATGCGACCATCCGGACTCTGGCAAGGGGGATGCTCCGATGAAACTGCTGGACAAGTACGCCAGCGCCGCCGGCATGAGCGAGGAGGTCTGGCGCCGTCACGCCAATCCGTGGAGTGTATGGACCCGATTCGCGGCCATCCCGCTGATGATGCTGGCCATCTGGAGCCGCGTTTGGATCGGGTGGTGGGCGCTGGCGCCGATCGGCGTCGTCATCCTGTGGCTGTGGTGGAATCCGCACGCGTTTGCCCCCGTCGACAAACCCGTTGCCTGGTCGTCCCGTGGCATCTACGGCGAGCGGCTGTGGCTGCAGGATCGCTCGCGCATGCCAGCGGGGTTCGCTGTGGTGCAAAGGGTTTGGATCGTCGGCGCTCTGGTCGGTGCGGCGCTGCTGGTGTGGGGACTCGCCGCGCTGCTCATCTGGCCGACGGTGTTCGGCGCCGTGCTCGTCGTGTACGGGCAGCTGTGGCGCATCGACCGGCTCGGCATCTTCTACGACGAGGTGACCGCGGGTCGGTGACCGGACTCTTATCTCGTTTGGCCACGCGCGGGGGAGCACTGCGTGAGAATGGGCCGATGCGCGAGTTCAGCGAAGAGCGAGCGATCGGTCAAGTCGTGGCACGCCTGGCGGCTCGATACCCGGCGCTCGATCCTGACTGGATCGCCGCCGCAGTTCGGCAAGCGCACGAGGGTTTCGCGTCGAGCGCGGTGCGGGATTTCGTGCCCCTCCTGGTGGAGCGGCACGTCCGCGAGCAACTCGATGAAGGCCTGCGAGCCGCTGCGGTCTGAGGCGGGTTCCTGCGGCCTCTGATCAGCCTTCGCAGGCGATGCCGTCGCCATCACGGTCTTGGGACGCCTTGTAGTCGGGATCTCCCTGAGGGATGTTGTACCGGCCGTCGGCATGAGCTGCCGAACAGTTCTTGTAACCGGACGCCTGGGCGGCGGGGGCTATGGCGACTCCGCCAGACGTGATCAGGGCAGCAACGATCAACGCACGCAACAACTCGACCTCGGAGAGTTAGCTCGGATCGGCAATATGCCGATATTGCAAGGTGGACGCTACTGCTGTCGCTACTGGTCTGTATGCGAATTGAGAAAAAATCAGCGCATTGGTACGAATAAACTGTGGACTGCTGGATTCGGTAACCCGTCCACCTGTGCCGCCGCGAAACAAGAGAAAGGCCCGGTTCGAAAACCGGGCCTGTCGTGAAGCGCTGGTGCGCGATACTGGGATTGAACCAGTGACCTCTTCCGTGTCAGGGAAGCGCTCTCCCGCTGAGCTAATCGCGCCGGGTTGAAACTTGTGGAGGTGGAGACGGGAATCGAACCCGTGTGCACGGCTTTGCAGGCCGTTGCCTCACCACTCGGCCACTCCACCACTGGGGCTGATGCCTTCGCACCTTCGAGCGGATGACGGGATTCGAACCCGCGACCCTCACCTTGGCAAGGTGATGCGCTACCAACTGCGCTACATCCGCGTTTCGCTTCGGTTGAACTTTGTTCGTCCGTTGCGATGCAAGACATTAGTGCACGAATGCGAGCAGACACAAATCGCGTGAAAACCGCTGGTAAACAGGCCGGTTCGGGGAGCTGACCGAGTCATGGCCGGTGTTTCAAGCGTTGCGTCCTGTGACTCCTGAGGCGGTGCGGTGGCGGGTTCGGGTGACCCGGGTGGGTGCGGCCGGATGCCGCGGGGCGCGATTCCCGTTCGGGTCACGGGACGTGTTAGTGTCTGTCGTCGCACCGATTCGGTCGGTGAGATTCCCCGGTCTCGTAGCTCAGGGGGAGAGCGTCCGCCTCACACGCGGAAGGTCACTGGTTCGATCCCAGTCGGGACCACCACACAAACTCAGGTAGCCGCCGAGATTTGTATTCGTTGAATTGCCCTGAGCGCTGCGATGCTCAAAGGCATCCTGCGGGCCACCATTTGGGCCAAGTTTCTGTGATTCTCCGTGACGCGGTGGTGCGGCTAGACGATGCGAAGAGTGGCCACGGCGCCGTCAAGGAGTGCGTTGAATGGCTTCCCGCCTTCATGCTCCAAGTAACCCTGCAGGTCGTGCTTCGGATGATCCGCATACACCGATCGATAGAGCCAGGTGCTGCCCATGTTTGTCGACCTTTCGGCATTTTGAAAATAATCATCGTTGGTCCCGAGGGACGTGTCGCCCAGGGACTGTGCGCCGACGAATGGCTTCTGCAGAGCGGGGTCGCGTTCGTTGAAACCGATTCCGAGCGATGAGTTTTTTGGAAGCGCGGCTCGCACTTTGGGTAACGAGTGACCATTACCTACAGCGGGCGCGAGGCATACAAGAGCTACTGACGGAGCCGATTGCAGCGTCGATGCTTCATATTCGCCGACCTCGATGTGGTCGTCATAGACCGGGTCGGAAATGCAGCTGAACGCCACGCCCGCGCCGCGGCTGTGCGTGATGAACAGGACTGGCAGGTCAAGGGGTCTCCTGTTCATGAGCGATCGAAGGCCGATCTGTCCGGCGATATTGGAGTACGTCATGGCGTCGAACCAGTACAACAACGGCGCGCGCCAGGTGAGCGGACCGCGGTGCATTCCGTCCCAAAACACCTCCAAATACACCGGTTTGAGTATTGGGTGATGCTGAAGCTGAGCCCTGATGCGAGAGTAATTCTCGGCCGCAGCAGGGAGAGCGTTGTTGTATCCGTGAATCAAGACGACCATGCAATTTGCCGGGACGCTCTTTGCTTTCGTCTTCAAAGATTCCGCGACTTGGGCAGTGGCGGCAGCAATTTGCGACGGGCCATACTCATAGCCGAGGCGATCAAGCTCGTGCCGGAGGGACCACGCGTAGTTGCTGCCTATGCGAGGTTGGCGTATGGCTGGAACATCTACTGATGTGGGATAGATGATTCCGTATTGGTCGAAAGCGACTCGTACCGTGTCGGGTGGCGCTGACGCCAAGTAAGTCGCGGAGGGAACGTTGTGGACGCCTGCCGTGAACGTGACAAGCCGGTAGAGCGCGCTGGTGAATCCTCTGAATCCTCGGTTTTGGATCACCTCGAGATCATCGAAGGCTTGCTGGCGAGGGGTTGGCGAACTGCCCAAACTCGACGCGAAATTCACCCGTTCGGCCGACACGTGCTCTGGTGACGGACCGGCCGCAGCTGCTATCCGATGCTTGACGTGGGTTGCGAGCGGAGTTGCTTCACCCTTCCTCTGGAATGACGACTTCCCACTGCCCGAAGATCTGCAAATCCAGGCTCGCGGCCAGCTTGTTCGAGGCGGCATTGTCCAGCTGGCACCGGTACTGCGGCTCGTATCCTTCAGTGAGCGCGTAGCGAAACATACCGCGCACCAAGGTCTTTGCGTGCCCTCGGCCCCGCGCGGCGCTGGTGGTGAGCACGCCGAGATCGGCCAACGGATACTCGTCGTCCCACGGATACATGCTGCCGATGCTGACCAGGTGCTGGCGGTCGTCGAATGCGCCGAACACGGCCCAGTGATCAAGCTCGACGTATGCGCCGTCCCAATCTTCTTCGGAAACGGCCGCTTTGAACGCCGCAAACATGTCGGCGTCCCTTTCGGTGAGGCGGCGGACGTTGATGGATTCGGTGTCGCCGAGGATGTCGTCGGCCGCGGAATCGGTGAGATAAAACACACTATCGGCGCCGTTCAGTACGACGCCTTGGGCGGCCAGCGCGGCCCGGACGTCGGTCTCTGTCGGATTGCCGAGCGCGGCAATGTCTTTGGCCAGTGCATCGGCGACTGCGGGGCTGACGGCAATCGAGACGCGGTCATCGTCGGCAGTCCGCAAGATGGTGACGCGTTCGTTGTCGTCGAGATCGGGGTTGGCGGTGATCGTCAGATATTCGTTGTTGTGCAACGGCTTCCCGCTGAACGCCGCGGCCCAGTAGTCGGTGATGACCGGTGCGAAGTCGGGCACGGGAGTACTCCTGGGGCGCTGGAAGCATTGGGGTGGGCAGGTCGCATCTTCCTGCGGCCCCACTCAATCGGCAACGCATTTTCTCGAGCCGTACCACCCGACTGCTACCTTAATGAACATAGTTTTCATTATCGTTAGCGGTCGGAGGGGATGCGTGATGGCAATGCCGGTGTGGATGGCGTCGCCGCCAGAGGTGCATTCGGCCTTGCTCAGTAGCGGTCCAGGCCCAGGTCCGTTGCTCGCCGCCGCTGCCGCATGGTCTTTGCTTGGCGCGACCTACGAGGCGGTTGCCGAGGAACTTCGAGCAGTCCTCGCCGCAACGAACGCCGGCTCGTGGCAGGGGCCGAGTGCGGAGATGTACGTGGCCGCACACGTCCCGTACTTGGCGTGGCTGACTCAGAGCGGCCTCGAAAGCAATGCCCGCGCGGTCCAACACGAGGCCATCGCCGGCGCATACAGCGCCGCGCTGGCCACGATGCCCACCCTTGTCGAATTGGCCGCCAACCATGCCACGCAGGCCGCGCTGGTGGCCACGAACTTCTTTGGTATCAACACAATTCCCATCGCGGTGACCGAGGCCGACTACGTCCGCATGTGGGTGCAAGCCGCCACCGCAATGGCGACCTACGAGGCCGTGTCGGACGGTGCGATGACGTCCACGCCGCACTCCACACCCGCGCCGCAGATCGTGGAGCACGACGACCACGACCACGACCATGATCACGATCACGATCACGGCCATGATCACGACCATGGCCACGGCGATCTGGACCCGACCCACTGGGAGTGGTGGCTGGACGTGGGCGCCGAGATGGGCGAGCATCTCGAACTCCTCTGGAACAACTTGCTGACCGATCCGGCTGCGCTGCTGACCAACCTGCCGCTGGTGTTGGCGGACGTGACCTTCCACGCCTCCCAATTGGCTTCGGTACTCGGTCAGTTCGCGCCGGCCCTGATCCAGCCGGCATTGGGGCTGGCGATCGCCAACCTCGGCTGGGTGGCCGGGTTCGCGGGGCTTGCCGGAATCCAGGTGTCCCCGGAGGCCGTTGGTGCGGAGCCGCCTCCTGCCTCGCAGGAACCGTCCACGCCTGTCGCCACGTCGGCCCCCGCGCCCAGTCCGTCGTCGACGTCCGCCTCGGCCACCGCTCCGGCAAGTGCCCCCGCGTCGACGGCGGCCGGCAGCGTGTCGGCACCCGCACCTACCCCCTCATCACCGCCGCCCATCGGCGACCCGGGTTTCCCGTACGCGGTCGGTGACGGTGCCGGCGTCGGCGCGACCACGTGGCTTCAGCGTCAGGCACGCGCTGACGCCGGCGCGTCGTCGCGAGTGTCCACGACCGCTCAGGCAGCCTCGAGCGCGGCGGCTGCGGCACGGCAAGCACGCCGCCGGCGCGGTCGGAACAAGCAAGAAGGCCGCGCAGTCGAATTCATGGACCTCGACGTCACGCCCGAATGGGACTCGGGCCCCGATCCCGACGACGCACAGGCCTCGAACCGCGGCGCGGGCCCGATGGGGTTCACCGGCGCCGTGTCCAGGTCGGGTGCGACGCCCGCGGGATTGACGGCGTTGGCCCCTGACCAATTCAGCGACGGCGCGCGTACGCCCATGCTTCCGGCCACCTGGAACCCCGACACCGAAAACTGACGATCAGGCTGGCAGGCAGCCGCCGCGCAGCCGTTCCGTATGGCCTGTGTCCCAACGGATTTCGATGCTGCCGCTGCAGCGAATCGCTAGGCGGACTCGTCCTTCTCGGCCGTATCGGCCGCGGACAACGCGTTGAGCTGGTTCTGCAGTAGCTGCATCGAGGTCCGCGCGTAGATCATCTGGCTGGTGATCGCCATCTGGGCGCGCCCGCGGCCCAGGAACGTGACGAACCAGGTGAACAGCGTCGTCACCCGGTTCTTGTAGCCGACCAGATAGACCAGGTGCAGCACCAGCCACGACAGCCAGGCGAGCACGCCGGCGAATTCGAGCTTCTTCTTGGTCAACGGAATCGGTACCTGCGCGACGGCATCGAACCGCGACACGGTCGCCATGCTGCCCTTGTCCCAGTACTTGAAAGGCTCACGGTTGGCGGGGTCGTCCTGGCCTGCCAGGTGCTGCTTGATGATGCCGGCGGCGTAGGCGGCGCCCTGGATTGCGCCCTGCGCCATGCCTGGCACGCCCTGGACGGCCATCAGATCGCCGACGACGAACACGTTCGGGTGTCCCTTGACGGTGAGGTCGGGTTCGACCATGACGCGGCCCGCACGGTCGGTCTGGGTGCCGTCGGACTGCTCGGCGATGAGCTTGCCCAGTGGGCTCGCCTGCACACCGGCCGACCAGACCTTGCAGGCGCAGTCGATACGGCGCTCGGTGCCGTCCTTGTCCTTGACGGTGATGCCCTTGTAGTCGACGTCACTGACCATCGCGTTGAGTTGAATCTCGACGCCGAGCTTCTCCAGGCGTTTCTGCGCCTTGGCGCCGAGCTTGGCGCCCATCGGCGGCAGCACCGCAGGGGCGGCGTCCAGCAGGATCACCCGGCAGTCCTGTGGCTTGATGCTGCGGAACGCCCCGGCCAGGGTGCGTTCGGCCAGCTCGGCGATCTGCCCGGCCAGCTCGACGCCGGTAGGTCCGGCGCCGACGACGACGAAGGTGAGCCGGCGTTCACGCTCTGCCGGGTCGGTGACCACTTCGGCGGCCTCGAACGCACCCAGGATGCGGCCGCGCAGCTCGAGGGCGTCGTCGATGGTCTTCATGCCCGGTGCGAACGTCGCGAAATGGTCGTTGCCGAAGTAGGACTGCTGGGCGCCGGCGGCGACGATCAGGCTGTCGAACGGGGTGACGGTCTCCTGCGACATGAGCTTGGAGGTGACGGTCTGCGCCTGCAGGTCGATGTGTTCGACCTCGCCGAGGCGGACGGTGACGTTCTGCTGCTTGCGCAGCACCAATCGTGTCGTCGGCGCGATTTCGCCTTCGGACAGGATGCCGGTGGCGACTTGGTAAAGCAGCGGCTGGAAGAGGTGGGTGGTTGTGCGCGAGATCAAGGTGATGTCGACGTCGGCGCGCTTGAGGGCCTTGGCGGCCTGTAGGCCACCGAATCCCGATCCGATGACGACGACGCGGTGACGCTGGGACGCGAGGGTCATGTTGCTCCTTCGGGGCACAACCGTGAGGACCGAACGACAGGGCAAACATACTGGCAATCTCTCCGCCGCGGGTGACAACTGACGTCCAGACGTCAGCGCCCTGCTGCTGGTAGCTCGATTCCCATCTGCTGCAAGGCTTTTCGCATGGAGCTGTCGCCGCGTTCCAGGTAGCCGCTCAGTTGATCGAGTGCCGCGTCCGCGGTGCCCGGCGTCATCATCATGCAAACGCGGGCGAACGAGCGGAAGTTGTCGATGCTGTCCTGCAACGATGAATTGACGCCCTGGTCGGGGGTCGGCAGGTTCTTGCCGAGATCGTCCAAAGTCCGTTGCAGCTTCGTGCAGTCCCGCGACATGGCGACGAAGTCGTGCGCGGTCATCGCTTCGCCGACGGTGCCGAGCGTGCCACCCAGGCTGGACACCGCATTGGTGATGGGGCGCTGCCAGGTGAGCTCGGCCGGCGCGCCGGCCTGCCCCGACACGGTCTGCGTGCAGGCACTGAGCAGCGCACCTGCCACTGCCAGTGCCGCGACTCGACGCATAGAGCCAGCGTAGGCGACCTCGTGGTCGCGTGAGAGCCTGGCTGAATGAGGCGCACAGTGATCCGCGGCGCGTTGGCACTGGTCATCGCGGCAGCCGCGGCGTGCGGATCGCCTGACTGGGAGTCGCGTCAGACGCTGAAGGTGTGCAGCACCGGTGACTACCGCCCGTTCACCTACCGCGACGCCGACGGCCAGTGGAGCGGCATGGACATCGATCTGGTCCGGGATTTCGCCCGGAGTACCGGCGCCGATCTGGATTTGGTGCCGACCACCTGGCCGACGCTCATGGCCGACCTGGGCCAGAAATGCGACCTGGCGGTCGGTGGCATCACCGTCACCGCCGAGCGGGCTGCCAGGGCGCTGTTCTCGGACCCGTATCTGCGCGACGGCAAGGCCGCCGTCGTGCGGTGCACCGATGCCGCGAATTACCGTTCCCTGGCCGATATCGACCGCGGGGGAGTTCGAGTGGTCGTCAATCCCGGTGGCACCAACGAACAATTCGACCGGGCCAACCTGCACCACGCGACCATCGTCGGCTACCCCGACAACAACACCATTTTCGATCAGGTCATCGACGGCAAGGCCGACGTCATGATCACCGACGGCAGCGAAATCCGTTGGCAGGTCACGCAACATCCGCAACTGTGCGGGGTGTCGACCGACCGGCCATTCACGGACGCACAGAAGGCCTACCTGATGCCCAAGGATGCGACGGCGCTGCAGCGGCGAATCAACCAGTGGCTCAGCGCCATTCAAGGCAATGGCAGCTACGCAACCGTCAGCCGCACGTGGCTGGGCGCGGATATCGGGCCGAAGTGAAGGTCTAACGCAGCGCGCCGTTGATGACGGGCTTGTCGACGACGCCCATCTCCACACCCCATTTGGTGGCGATCTGCCGGTACTCGCCGGTCTGCATCAGATGTTTCAGCGCCGCTTGCAGTGCGGAGGCGAGAGACGAGCCCTTGGGCACGGGCCACCCGTAGGGCTGCGCGTCGACGATCCCGCCGGCCGCCTCGAGCTTGCCTCCGCTGAGTTTGATCGCGTAGCCGGTGACGGGCGAGTCGGCGGCCATCGCGTCGACGGTACCGGCCAGCAGGGCCGCGGTGACGCCGTCCTGGCCGGCGATGGGGACGATCTCGATCGGCGCGACCCCCGCCGCTACACACGCTGCGCTGCGGGCCGGCAGATGGTCGGTCTCCTCGACGGAGCCCAGGTGCACACCCACCCGAAGTCCACACGCCGCACTGGGGTCCACGCTCGATCCGGCCCGCCGCGCCCACAGCACACCGGCTTTGAAGTACGTCACGAAATCGGCTGACTTCTCCCGTTGTTTCGTGTCGGTCGTCGACGACGCCCCGACCGAGATGACGCCGTCGCGGACCGAGGCCACGATCTTGGAGATGCCGATCTCCCGGAACTCCGGCTCCAGCCCCAGCACGCGACTCACCGCGGTTATCAGGTCGACGTCGAATCCGGTGAATTTGCCGTCCGGGCCTTTGAATTCGTTTGGCGCATAAGGAATGTTGACCCCGACCACCAGCCGTCCGGAATCCTTGAGATCGGCAGGCACCTTGGCGGCGATCGACGGGACCGAGCCCGACGGTCCGACCTCGTACTGCCGGGACCAGTAGAGCCAGGCTGTTCCGGCGCCGGCGGCCAACACGATCACCGCTCCGACGGCGATGACGACCCGCCGGGTACGGCGCTTCGGTTCGGTGGTCTGCACCGCATGGCGTCCCGATCCCGTTCGCGGGCCCGTCCGGCCCGTTCGGCCCGAGACACGGCCTTGGGCGCTCAGCGCGGCGCGGGCGTCCGCGGCGAGTTCACCGGCGTGCTGATAGCGCTTGCCGGGCTTCTTGGCCATTCCTTCGGCGATCACGTCGTCGAACGCGGCGAGGCGGCGATCGACGTCGGACGGCTTCGGCGCGGGAGCGCTGATGTGCCCGGCGATCTGGTGCTCGAGGCTGTCCGCCGGATACGGCCGCTTGCCGGTCAGGCATTCGTACAGCACGCAGGTCAGCGCGTAGATGTCCGAGCGCGGGTCCGCCTGGCCGCCCTCGAACCGCTCGGGCGCCATGTAGGCCAGCGTGCCGAGAGTGCTTCCGGCCGTGGTCAATCCGTGTTCGCCGGCGGTGCGGGCGAGGCCGAAGTCGATCAGGTAGGCGAAGTCATGGTCGGTCACCAGGATGTTGGACGGCTTGATGTCGCGGTGGATCAGCCCCGTCGCGTGCGCCGCGTCCAGGGCCGCGGCGATCTGCTCGATGACCCCGACGGAGAACTCGGGGCTCGGACGGTGTTCGGTGTCGGCCAGGATCTCGGCCAGGGTGCGGCCTTCGATGAGCCGCATGTCCAGGTAGAGCTGATTGTCGATCTCGCCGAAACCGTGAATGGGGACGACGTGCGGCTCGTTCAGGCCGGCAGCGGCCTGGGACTCGCGCTTGAACCGTTCCTGGAACACGGGGTCCTTGGCGAGGTGTGGCGGCAGCACCTTGAGTGCCACGGTGCGCTGGGTGTTGGTGTCGTAGGCGACGTACACCTCGCCCATGCCGCCGCGGCCTATCAGTTCGCGCAGCTCGTACTGCCCGAATCGTGTCGGCTCCACGCAGCACTCCTTGGCCGTGTCAGTGTCGTGTGAAAGCTACAACACGTGGTCAGCGGTGTCTGAGCGAATGACACTCACGCGGTCCCTGCCGGAAAGTTCGAAGCAGTCAGGCCGAACGGCAAATCGTTCAGACGGCGCGCAGATATCGCTGGGTGATCACCCGCTGTGCCACTCGTGCGGCAGGCGAGCCGAGGCGGCTCCACCAGGTGGCGGGCCGTGAGAACGCGCTGATCTCGGCATATACACAGTCCGTCGCCGGGTCGTGGCGCACGCAGAACAGCTCCTCGCCGGACTCCGGATGGCCGGGCAATGTCCCGTACGCGAACCCGCGACGGTCTGGTTCGTCGACGACGTACACCACACGGCAGGGGACCCGCATCGGCCCGAGCCGGCCCAGCACGTCGGTCCCGGGAGCTGCGGTCACCGTCGTCGCCTCTACCCGCATGCCCACGCCCCGCTGCATGCCCCAGCGCAGCACCGCGTCGGCCGCCGCGTCGAATCGTGCTCGGCCCGTGCCGATCTGGGCCGCCGCACGCACGTGGTGGTAGCCGTCGGGCAGCTTTCCGGCCGTCGCACCGACGTCGGGGTAGGTGAACGCCAGCCCGGCCAGGTCGCTCAGTCGCATGGGGCCACCTTGCCACCGTGGTAAGAGAAGCAGGTGGATAAGCATGCCGGTGGTGGGTTCAACCCGCCCAAACCCACCACCCAGGGCGGCCCGGACTACGGCCGGTTCGTCGAATCGGTCCGCATGGTCAGCGACCATGCGCGTGGCGCCGACGCACCCGACGACGTCATCGCCCAGGCGGCGAACCTCATCGAGCAGGCCAACGCGCTGCTGGCGCCCTACCGCGCCGACGAATGGCACTCACCGTCCGGCCGTCGCCTCGACCTGCCCAATCGCGGCAACATCCTGAACGTGCCGTCGAACCTCAAGGTCACCGACGACGGCCGGATCGCCGGTCCCGTGCGGTTCCGGCGCTTCCACCTGGGCCGCAACGGGGCCGCGCACGGCGGGGCCATCGGGCTGCTGTTCGACTCGGTGCTGGGGCACGCCGCCTACCGGCTCACGGACAGCCCGTTCCAGCGCACCGCCTACCTGCACATCAACTACCGGCAGATCGTTCCGGTCGAGCGGGACCTGCAGGCGACGGCGACCCTGGAACGTGTCGAAGGCCGCAAGATCTTCATCACCGGCGCGCTGCTGGACGGCGACACCGTCCTCGCCGACGCCGAGGCCCTCTTCGTAAGGCTCAAGCCGGGTCAGCCCTGAGGTGGCGCTGGGCCGCGAAGCGATGACCGGTGCCGATAGCATGGTCGCGATCGTCACCTAACCCGTAGGAGTGTCTCGATGACCGCCGTCGCCAGCCCCGCACCAGCAGCCCCGATCCGGGTCGCTGCCGGGACTACCGCCGGCGCCGCGGTCCGCGAGGCCGGGCTCCCGCAGCGCGGCGAGGTCGACGCCATCGTGGTGGTCAAGGACGCCGACGGCCGCCTGCGCGACCTGTCCTGGACCCCGGACGTCGACGTCGAGGTCATCCCGGTGGCCGCCAACACCGAGGATGGCCGCAGCGTCATCCGGCACTCGTGCGCCCACGTGCTGGCCCAGGCCGTCCAGGACCTGTTCCCGGACGCCAAGCTCGGCATCGGCCCGCCGATCACCGACGGCTTCTACTACGACTTCGATGTCGCCGAGCCGTTCACGCCGGAGGATCTGGCCAAGCTAGAGAAGCGCATGCAGAAGATCGTCAAGGACGGTCAGCTGTTCGACCGGCGGGTGTACGAGTCCAAGGACCAGGCCCGCGAAGAGCTGGCCAAGGAGCCCTACAAGCTCGAACTGGTCGACGACAAGTCCGGCGACGCCGACATCATGGAGGTCGGCGGCGACGAGCTGACGGCCTACGACAACCTCAATCCGCGTACCCGCGAACGGGTTTGGGGCGACCTGTGCCGCGGCCCGCACATCCCGACCACGAAGCACATTCCGGCGTTCAAGCTCACCCGCAGCAGCGCCGCCTATTGGCGCGGTGACCAGAAGAACGCCAGCCTGCAGCGCGTCTACGGCACCGCCTGGGAGTCGCAGGAGGCGCTCGACAAGCACCTCGAACTGATCGAGGAAGCGCTGCGCCGCGACCACCGCAAGCTGGGCGTGGAGCTGGACCTGTTCAGCTTCCCCGACGAGCTGGGCTCGGGTCTGCCGGTGTTCCATCCCAAGGGCGGCATCATCCGGCGTGAGCTGGAGGACTACTCGCGGCGCAAGCACCAAGAGGCCGGCTACGAGTTCGTCAACACCCCGCACATCACCAAGGAACAGCTGTACATCACCTCCGGGCACCTGGAGTGGTACGCCGACGGCATGTACCCGCCGATGCACATCGACGCGGAGTTCAACGAGGACGGCACGCTGCGCAAGCCGGGGCAGAACTACTACCTCAAGCCCATGAACTGCCCCATGCACCACCTGATCTTCCGGTCGCGGGGGCGGTCGTACCGTGAGCTGCCGCTGCGGCTGTTCGAGTTCGGCAGCGTGTACCGCTACGAGAAGTCGGGCGTCGTCCACGGCCTGACCCGCGTGCGCGGTATGACGCAGGACGACGCGCACATCTATGTCACCCGCGAGCAGATGCGCGACGAGCTGACCACGCTGTTGCAGTTCGTGCTGGATCTCCTCCGCGACTACGGCCTCGACGACTACTACCTGGAGCTGTCCACCAAGGACCCGGACAAGTACGTCGGCTCCGACGAGCTCTGGGATGAGGCCACCGAGACCCTGCGTGAGGTCGCCGAGGCCTCCGGCCTGGACCTGGTGCCGGACCCGGGCGGCGCCGCGTTCTACGGCCCGAAGATCTCCGTCCAGGTCAAGGACGCGCTGGGCCGAAGCTGGCAGATGTCGACCATCCAGCTGGACTTCAACATGCCCGACCGGTTCGAGCTGGAGTACACCGCGGCCGACGGCAGCCGCCAGCGCCCGGTGCTGATCCACCGCGCCCTGTTCGGCTCCATCGAGCGGTTCTTCGGGGTGCTCACCGAGCACTATGCCGGCGCGTTCCCGGCCTGGCTGGCCCCCGTGCAGGTCGTCGGTATCCCGGTTGCCGACGCGCACCTGGACTACCTGTATGACGTTGCGGCGCAACTGAAGTCGCGCGGTGTGCGGGTCGAGATCGACGGCAGCGACGACCGGATGGCCAAGAAGATCGTCAACCACACCAACCAGAAGGTGCCGTTCATGTTGCTGGCGGGCGACAAGGACATCGAATCCGGTGCGGTGTCGTTCCGCTTCGGTGACCGCACCCAGGTCAACGGCGTCCCGGTGGCCGAGGCCATCGAGATCCTCACGGGGTGGATCGGCCGCCGCGAAAACGCCATCCCGACAGCCGAATTGGTGAACGAAGCGCGGGGCGCGCAGGCGTGACCGAGGATCGGAGCATCGTGGACCGGGGGGTCGGTGACGTGGACCATCTGCAGCGGCTGTGGACGCCGCACCGGATGAGCTACATCGTCGATGCTCCGATGAAGGGCGGTGAGGGCACGTCGGCCGGCTCGAAGCAGCCGTTCATCGACATCCCCACCATGTCCGACGAGGAAGGCCTGATCGTCGCGCGCGGCGAGCAGGTCTACGCGGTGCTCAACCTGTACCCGTACAACCCGGGGCACCTCATGGTGGTGCCCTACCGGAAGGTGTCCGAGCTCGAAGACCTCACCGAGGCCGAGAGCAGCGAGCTGATGGCGTTCACGCAGAAGGCGATTCGGGTGATGAAGTCCATCTCCAACCCGCACGCGTTCAACGTCGGCCTCAACCTGGGCACCTCCGCCGGTGGCTCGCTCGCCGATCACCTGCACATGCACGTGGTGCCGCGCTGGGGCGGCGACGCCAACTTCATCACCGTCATCGGTGGCACCAAGGTGATCCCGCAGCTGCTGCGTGACACCCGCAAGCTGCTGGCCGACGAGTGGGCGGCGCAGGACGGGAAAGCCACCCGGGGCGAGCGCAGCGACGGGAAAGCCACCCAGCCGTGAGCGACTTCTACCTGCTGACCCGCGCGGCCTACACCAAGCTGAGCCGCCCGCTGGCCCGGGGAGCGCTGCGCATCGGGCTGACGCCGGATGCCGTCACCGTCATCGGTACCACCGCGTCGGTCGTCGGCGCGCTGACACTGTTCCCGACCGGGCACCTCTGGTACGGCGCCGTGACGGTCTGGTTCTTCGTGCTGGCCGACATGCTCGATGGCGCAATGGCCCGCGAACGCGGCTACGGCACGCGCCTCGGCGCCGTGCTCGACGCGACGTGCGACCGCATCGGTGACGGCGCGGTGTTCTGCGGCCTGCTGTGGTGGATCGCGTTCGAGATGCACGACAAGCCGCTGGTCATCGCCACGTTGATCTGCCTGGTCACCTCGCAGGTCATCTCGTACATCAAGGCCCGCGCCGAGGCCAGCGGACTGAACGCCGACGGCGGCTTCATCGAACGCCCGGAGCGGCTGATCATCGTGCTGGTGGGCGCCGGGTTCTCGGACCTGCCGATCCATCCGCTGCCACTGGCGCTGCCCATCGCGATGTGGGTGCTCGCCGTCGCCAGCGTCATCACGCTGGGGCAGCGCGTCGCCTCGGTGTGCCGCTCGCCGGGCGCCGATGCGCCACTCCCGTCGAGCTCGCCCACCAAGGAGCAGCCATGAGCGTTCCCACCGGCGGTGTTCCGTCCTTCGGGGGCTTCGACGTCCCGATGGGCGAGCAGATCAAGGACCTCGGCTACGCAGCCGGGTGGGGCCTGATCCGGACGATGCCGGAGTTCGCCGCCCGCAACATGTTCGACGCGGGTGCGCTGTACGCGGCGCGCGGCGGCGGTCCCGAGCAGCTGCGCAAGAATCTGGCCCGGGTGCTGGGCGTCCGGCCGGCCAAGGTGCCCGGCCGCATGATCCGAGCCTCGCTGGCGTCGTACGGCCGGTACTGGCGGGAGGCGTTCCGGCTGCCGTCGATGAATCAGCGCACCCTAGGTGAGAAGCTGCGGCACTGTCTGGTCGGGACCGAGCACATTGCACGGGGCCTCGAAAACGGTAAGGGCGTCATCCTGGCGGTGCCGCACAGTGGCAACTGGGACATGGCCGGTGTCTCGGTGGTGCACCAGTACGGAAAGTTCACCACGGTTGCCGAACGGCTGAAACCCGAGTCGCTGTACAACCGTTTCGTCGAGTACCGCGAATCGCTGGGATTCGAGATTCTGCCGCTGACCGGGGGCGTGCGTCCGCCGTTCGAGGTGCTCACCGAACGGCTGCAGGAGGGCCGCGTCGTCTGCCTCATGGCCGATCGTGACCTGTCCCGAAATGGCGTGCAGGTCAACCTCTTCGGCGAGCCGACCCGGATGCCGGCGGGTCCGGCCAAGCTCGCCGTGACGACGGGTGCGACGCTGCTGACGGTGCAGTGCTGGAACAAACCCAACGACTGGCAGTTCGACGTCTCGTCGCCGCTCGACACGTCCAGCGGCGACGTCGCTGCCATCACTCAGGACCTGGCCACGCGCTTTGAGGCAGGCATCGCCGCGCACCCCACCGACTGGCACATGCTGCAACCGCAGTGGTTGGCCGACTTGTCCGAGGAACGTCGGGCCCGGTTGGCCGGGAACGACTGATGCGCATCGGCATGGTGTGCCCGTACTCGTTCGACGTACCGGGTGGCGTTCAGGCACACGTGCTGCAGTTGGCCGAGGTGATGCGCGGCTACGGCCACGAGGTCAGCGTGCTGGCACCGTCGTCGGCGGAGACGCACGCCGACCTGCCGGACTACGTCGTCTCCGGCGGCAAGGCCGTGCCCATCCCGTACAACGGGTCCGTGGCGCGGCTACGCTTCGGCCCCGCGACGCGCCGGATGGTCAAGCGCTGGATCATCGACGGCGAGTTCGACGTGCTGCACCTGCACGAGCCCAACGCACCGAGCCTGTCACTGCTGGCGCTGATGGTGGCCAGCGGACCGATCGTCGCGACGTTCCACACGTCGACCACGAAATCGTTGACGCTCAACGTCTTTCAGGGGATTCTGCGGCCCTGGAACGAGAAGATCATGGGCCGCATCGCGGTGTCCGATCTGGCACGGCGCTGGCAGATGGAGGCCCTGGGCTCGGACGCCGTGGAGATTCCCAACGGCGTCGACGTGTCGGCGTTCGACGACGCCCCGTTGCTGCCCGGCTATCCGCGGCCCGGCCGCACCGTGCTGTTCCTCGGCCGGTTCGACGAGCCACGCAAAGGCATGCAGGTGCTCGTCGGCGCGCTGCCCAAACTGGTGGCGGCCTGCCCGGACGTCGAGGTGCTGATCGTCGGCCGCGGCGACGAGGACGCGCTCAAGGAGACTGTCGGCGAGCATGCGGGGCACCTGAGGTTCCTCGGACTGGTCGACGACGCCGAGAAGGCGTCGGCCATGCGCAGCGCCGACGTCTACTGCGCCCCGAACACCGGCGGCGAGAGTTTCGGCATCGTGCTGGTCGAGGCCATGGCCGCGGGCACCCCTGTGGTGGCCAGCGACCTCGATGCCTTCCGGCGCGTGCTCGATCAGGGCGAGGCGGGCCGACTGGTGCCGGTCGACGACGCCGAGGCGCTCGGCGATGCGCTGGTCGAGAT
Source organism: Mycolicibacterium llatzerense (assembly GCF_000878195.1). GTDB lineage: Bacteria > Actinomycetota > Actinomycetes > Mycobacteriales > Mycobacteriaceae > Mycobacterium > Mycobacterium llatzerense. The sequence goes on from NZ_JXST01000020.1 coordinate 77,974, forward strand.
GTTGTCGAACGACGCGGCCCGCCGCCGGTACGCCGAGGCAGCCACCCAGGCAGTGCGCCGCTATGACTGGTCGGTGGTCGCGCAGCAGATCATGCTGGTCTACGAGACGGTGGCAGGGTCGGGGACGAAGGTCCGGGTGGAGGCCTGATGAGCGCTTGCGCGAAGAAGAAATGACCGGCGTGCACTGGTTCCTTTGGATCGCGCTGGTCTGGCTGGCGCTGACGGTCCTGATCACCGTGGTGTGGGCGTATCAGACTGCGCACCGGCTGGACCGGCTGCACGTGCGCTATGACCTGTCGTGGCAGGCCCTGGACGGGGCGCTGGCGCGGCGGGCGGTGGTGGCCCGGGCTGTCGCCGTCGATGCGTACGGGTCCCGCCCGGCGGGACGCCGGCTGGCAGGGCTCGCGGCCGACGCGGAACTGGCACCCCGGGCGGCCCGCGAGGCCGCCGAGAACGAACTGTCGGCGGCCCTGGCGCAGGTCGATCCGGCGTCCATCCCGGTGTCGTTGGTGGCCGAGCTCGCCGACGCCGAGGCCCGCGTGCTGCTGGCCCGCCGCTTCCACAACGACGCTGTCCGGGACACCCTGGCACTGCGCGAACGAACCCTGGTGCGCTGGCTGCATCTGGGTGGAACCGCCGCCATGCCAACGTATTTCGAGATCGTCGAGCGGGCCTCGCGGCACGAGGCCGGCGCGGGCCGACGCACGTCGGCCCGGGTGGTGCTGCTGGACCAGGACGGGCAGGTGCTGCTGTTCTGCGGCAGCGACCCGGCCGCCGACCCGCTGATGGCGCCGCGGTGGTGGTTCACCGTCGGGGGAGCGGTCGAACCGGACGAGTCGCTGCCCGACGCCGCCGCCCGTGAGATCGCCGAGGAAACTGGACTGAAGGTCGACCCGGCCGACCTGACCGGCCCGGTGTGGCGTCGCGAGGCGGTGTTCGAGTTCAACGGATCTGTGATCCGCAGCGAGGAGTTCTTCTTCGTGTACCGCACCTCACGGTTCGAACCGGTGACCAGTGGCCACACCACGGTGGAACGGCAGTCGATTCACGCTCACCGCTGGTGCGACGCGGCGGTCATCGCTCGGCTGGCCGCAGATGGTGAGATTGTCTATCCATTGCAGCTCGGTGAATACCTTTCGCTCGCAGGCGAATTGGCGGACGGCAAGCGCGAACTGGGACTGGCGGGCCCGGAGCCTCAGCCGATCCGATGACGTCGGGTGACCTGCGCGGATAACCGATTTGGACCGGCCACTAGACTTGGCGTGTACCAAATTCTTGAGGGAGATTGCAGTGGATACCGCAGCGGATAACAGCGGTCAGACGGGCACAGCCCGGGTCAAGCGCGGCATGGCCGAGATGCTGAAGGGCGGCGTCATCATGGACGTCGTCACACCCGAGCAGGCACGTATCGCCGAAGGCTCAGGCGCCGTAGCCGTCATGGCGCTCGAGCGCGTACCCGCCGATATCCGCGCGCAGGGCGGCGTCTCGCGGATGAGCGATCCGGACATGATCGAGGGCATCATCGACGCCGTCACCATCCCGGTGATGGCGAAGGCCCGCATCGGCCACTTCGTCGAGGCGCAGATTCTGCAGAGCTTCGGTGTGGACTACATCGACGAGTCCGAGGTGCTGACCCCGGCTGACTACACCCACCACATCGACAAGTGGAAGTTCACCGTGCCGTTCGTGTGCGGCGCCACCAACCTGGGTGAGGCGCTGCGTCGCATCAATGAGGGCGCGGCCATGATCCGTTCCAAGGGTGAGGCCGGCACCGGTGACGTCTCGAACGCCACCACGCACATGCGCAAGATCGGCGGCGAAATCCGTCGGCTGTCGTCGCTGTCGGAGGACGAACTGTACGTTGCCGCAAAGGAATTGCAGGCGCCGTACGAGCTGGTGGTCGAGGTCGCGCGGGCCGGCAAGCTGCCCGTGACGCTGTTCACCGCCGGTGGCATCGCCACCCCGGCCGACGCCGCGATGATGATGCAGCTGGGCGCCGAGGGCGTGTTCGTCGGCTCGGGCATCTTCAAGTCCGGCGATCCGGCGGCCCGTGCCGCGGCCATCGTCAAGGCGACGACGTTCTACGACGACCCCGACACGCTGGCCAAGGTGTCGCGCGGTCTGGGCGAGGCCATGGTCGGCATCAACGTGGAGGATGTGCCGGAGCCGCATCGGCTCGCCGAGCGGGGCTGGTAAAACCAACACGTGGCAATCGAGCAGATACTCGACCTCGAGCAACTCGAGGTCAACATCTATCGCGGCAGTGTCTTCAGCCCGGAATCGGGTTTCCTGCAGCGCACTTTCGGTGGCCACGTAGCCGGTCAGTCGTTGGTGTCCGCGGTGCGCACCGTGGAACCGAAGTACCAGGTGCACTCGCTGCACGGGTACTTCCTGCGTCCCGGTGACGCCCGCGCACCGACGGTGTACATGGTGGAGCGCATTCGCGACGGTGGGTCGTTCTGTACCCGCCGCGTGAGTGCCATCCAGCACGGCGAGACCATTTTCTCGATGTCGGCGTCTTTCCAGACCGATCAGTCCGGCATCGAGCACCAGGACGTCATGCCGGTGCCGCCGCCGCCCGACCTGTCGAAGGGCTTCCGGTCCGCCGGCGCGTTCGACGACGCCGGGTTCGCCCAGTTCGCCGAGTGGGACGTGCGCATCGTGCCGCGCGACCAGGTGGCCCGGGTGCCCGGCAAGGCGTCGCAGCAGCAGGTCTGGTTCCGGCACCGCGACCCGCTGCCCGACGACCACGTCCTGCACATCTGTGCCCTGGCCTACATGAGCGACCTGACCCTGCTGGGTTCGGCGCAGGTGAATCATCTTGAGGCACGCAAACATATGAACATCGCCTCGCTGGACCACGCCATGTGGTTCATGCGGCCGTTCCGGGCCGACGAATGGCTGCTGTACGACCAGTCGTCACCGTCGGCGTGCGGCGGCCGTGCGCTGACCCAGGGCAAGATTTTCAACCAGTACGGCGAGATGGTGGCCGCTGTGATGCAGGAGGGGCTGACTCGCTACCAGCGCGGTTTCGTCCCATCGGCCGAGTGAGCCCGCACGTCGGTGTCCTGGCCTTGCAGGGGGACACCCGAGAGCATCTGGCTGCTCTGCGTGACGCAGGTGCCGAGGTGTCCACGGTCCGGCGCCTCACCGAGCTGAATACCGTTGACGCCCTGGTGATTCCGGGCGGCGAATCCACCGCGATGAGTCATCTGTTGCGCGAGCTGGAACTGCTGGAGCCGCTGCGCGCCCGGCTGGCGGCGGGCATGCCCTGCTACGGGTCCTGCGCCGGAATGATCCTGCTCGCCACCGAGATCAACGACGCGGGCGTGCCGGGGCGTGAGGCCCTGCCGCTGCGTGGGATCGATATGACGGTGCGGCGCAACGCTTTCGGACGTCAGGTCGATTCCTTCGAAGGCGACCTCGACTTCGTCGGGCTGGACGAGCCGGTGCACGCGGTGTTCATCCGGGCGCCGTGGGTCGAGCGCGTCGGCCCCGACGTCGAGGTGCTGGCCCGCGCGGCCGGCCATCCCGTGGCGGTCCGTCAGGGCCGCATGCTGGCGACGTCGTTCCATCCCGAGGTCACCGGCGACCGCCGCATCCACAAGCTCTTCGTCGACTCCCTCGAGTGATTTGTGCACGATTTTCTGCGCTGACCGCGGATTTTCGTGCACAAATCACGCCAACCAGACGCGCAACCGGTCGTAGATCCGTTCGTCGTTGAGCAGGGTGAAGTGGTTCGCTTCCGGTAGGTGCAGGCGGTTGCCGCGCGCAAATCCCATGTCGCGCTTCTTGCTTCGGCCTTGCGCGCTGCGCACCTGCACGAGCCCGTCGCCGAGCACCCAGCCGATCGGGTTGGCCGGCGTCCGGGCGAGGGTCGCGCTCACGCAGTAGTACTCGACCCCGTCGAGCAGCGGGACATCGGTTTGCGCCTCGGCGCGCAGGGCATCGGCATCCCGGTCGCGCCAATCGCGTTCGTCGAGGGAGCCGAACCGCAGGTCGCGGATCCCGGTGCTGCGCCGCCGCAACAGGCTGCCGAACGGCCGGGTCTCGGGCAGTGCGCTGAGCGCCGCCGACCCGAAGTGCGCGACCTTCTCCAGCGGGGCGCCGGTATGCGGGGTACCGAGCGTGACGACGGTGCGCACCCGGTCCACCCACGACCGGTCGGGCACCGCGCAGGCCGACCGGATCACCAGGCCGCCCATCGAGTGGCCGACCAGCGAGATCGTCGTCACCGGGACCGGCCACGCGGCCACCAGTTGGTCCAGCAGTTCGGCGAGCAGCCTGCCGTTGTCGGAGATGTGCAGCCCGGTGTTGTAGCGGATTTCGACGCCGGTGATGCCGATGTCGGCCCCGAGCCGCTGGCTGTACGTCGGCCGCTTGCCGAGCGCCCAGAACGCCTCGGTCTCGATCAAACCGTGGAGAAACACCACGATGTCGCCCGTCGCGGCGGGATAGGCAGCCCGCAGGCTGTCGGGTTCCAGAGCCACCGGCCGGCCCTCGACGCGCACCGACATCGTGGTCGCCAGGACCGAGCCCTGCTCGTGGAGCTTGTCGCCGATCAACCCTTGCAGCGCTCCGAGCACCCGAGCGCCACCGGCGTGTTCAGACAGCTTTCCGGCGGCCTGTCCGTGGACTGCCTTGCCGGCGATGGGCGCGGCGGTCGTCATCGTGTGACTGATGGTGGAGTAGACGCCGTCCGTGATGGCGTCGTAGACGATCTTCACGGGCTTGGCGGCCGGGCCGACGCCGAAGCCCACCAGCCGGAACACCCGCTCGGAAATGGCGCGCTGGATCTTGTGGATGCCATCGACGGCGGTGCCCAGCTCATTGAGGCCGAGCTCGGCGAGGGCGCCGGCTTCGCTGGCAGTGGGGTCGTCCATGCGGTGAGTGTACGAGTGTTCACTGGATATGCTGGCGATGAATCTGCTGATTGTGAGCAGATTCATCTATTGCGGGCCTATCCCGAAGTCATAGCGATGGCTCGCCCGCTTCACAGCTCGGCCATAGCTGGAGCTGCCTTAATGGTCGGGTGAGTACGACATCCGCTGCCGTTCTGGACGCCCCGACGGACGAGCCGCAGACCCCGGCGCCGCGTCGCTGGAGTCTCGCCACCAAGACCGGTGAGCGCTCGGCGCTGGCCCTGCTCCTGATCGTCACCGCGATCGGCTACCTGTGGAACATCACCGTCAACGGCATGGGCAACCAGTTCTACGCCGCCGCGGTGTGGGCCGGTTCGCGGAACTGGGAGGCGCTGCTGTTCGGGTCCATCGACCCGAACAACGTCATCACCGTCGACAAGCCGCCGCTGTCGCAATGGGTGATGGCCCTGTCCGGCCAGATCTTCGGCTTCAGCAGCGCGAGCATGCTGATCCCCGAGGCGCTGATGGCGGTCGGCTCGGTCTGGCTGCTCTACGCCGCAGTACGACGGATCAGTGGTCCGGCCGCCGGCCTGCTCGCCGGCGCGGTTCTCGCGCTGACCCCGGTCTCCGCGATGATGTTCCGCTTCAACAATCCGGACGCGGCCATGGTGCTGCTGATGACGCTGGCCGCCTACTTCACCGTCCGGGCGTTGAAAGACAGTGTCGACGGCGCGGCTCGCCGCGGTGGCGCCAAATGGATGGCGCTGGCCGGTGTCGCACTCGGGTTCGCGTTCCTGGCCAAGATGCTCGAAGGCGTGATGGTGGCGCCGGCCCTCGGTCTGACTTACCTGATCGCCGCGCCGGTCGCGCTGCGCAGCCGGCTGTGGCACCTGCTGGGTGCGTTGGGTGCGCTGCTCGTCTCCGCCGGCTGGTTCGTGGTGCTGACAATCCTGTGGCCGGCGTCGTCGCGCCCGTACATGGCGGGCTCGACCGACAACAGCTTCATGAATCTGGTGTTGGGCTACAACGGCTTTGGTCGTGTGCTCGGCAAGAACCACATGGGCAAGACCGACCCCGACAAGCCGTCGACCGTGCACACGCTTACCGGCGAGCACGCCGGGCATGCCGCCGGCGAGGCGATGAAGACGGCAGGGCATCACGGCGGCGGCTTCGGCGATCAGACCCAGGGCCTGCCGCGGTTGTTCACCGGCGAGTTCGGCTTCGAGATCGGCTGGCTGGTGCCGGCTGCGCTACTGGCCACCGTGCTGGTGCTGATCTCGCGCGGGCGGGCGCCCCGCACCGATCGGGTCCGCGCCGGCGCGATCCTGTTCGGCGGCTGGCTGGTGAGTGTCGGCCTGGTGCTGAGCTTCATGAAGACCAACGTGCACCCGTACTACTGCCTCGCGCTGGCTCCGGCGATGGCCGCGATGTTCGCGATCTTCGTCATCGAGTTCTGGCGCCGCCGGGAATCCCTGTTCCACCGGATCGGTTTGACGACAGTCCTTTTGGCCAGCGGGGTGTGGGGCTTCGTGATCCTGGGCCGTAACGCCGACTGGCTGCCCGCATTGCGCTGGGTGTTCCTGGTCGCCGCCATTGTCGGCGCCGCGGCACTCGTGTGGGCCGGTGCCGGGGACAACCGCAAGCGCATCGCGACGCTGGCGCTGGGTCTCGCGATGTTCGGCGCGGCCGGGGGATCGGTGGCCTACTCGCTTGCGACCTTCGGTCAGCCGCACCTCGGTGGCGGCCCGTCCGTCGGCCCGGCGGACAAGGACGACAAGGGACACGGCGGCTTCGGTCAGCGTGACGACAACCCCCAACTGAACGCGCTGCTCAAGGCCACCACCACGAAGTGGTCCGCCGCGATCGACCGGTCGTCGCCGGCTGCCGGTCTGGAGCTCGACACCCGCACGCCCGTCATCGCGATCGGCGGGTTCGGTGGCAGCGACCCGGCGCCGACGCTGCAGCAATTCCAGTCCTACGTGGCCAATCACGAAGTGGCGTACTACATCGTGTCCGACAGCAAGGGGCACTGGGGCGCCGACGCGCACAGTGACATCGCGGACTGGGTGAGCGCCAACTTCGCGCCGCTGAAGGTCGGTTCCGACACCGTCTACAACCTGACGCAACCGGTCAAGAAATAGCCTCCGATTCTGCGATCGACCAGGCCGGTCAGGGCGCGTCACCCGTCCACGTAAACTGGTCAGCTGACGTTTGATCAGAAAGAGGGCGGACACGCATGAGCGGCCATTCCAAGTGGGCGACAACCAAGCACCAGAAGGCCGTAAAGGACGCGCGCCGAGGTAAAGAGTTCGCCAAGCTGATCAAGAACATCGAGGTCGCGGCGCGCACCGGCGGCGGTGACCCCGGTGGCAACCCGACGCTGTACGACGCCATCCAGAAGGCCAAGAAGACCTCGGTCCCGAACGACAACATCGAGCGCGCGCGCAAGCGCGGTGCCGGCGAAGAAGCCGGTGGCGCCGACTGGCAGACCATCATGTACGAGGGCTACGGCCCCAACGGTGTCGCGGTGCTCATCGAGTGCCTGAGCGACAACCGCAACCGCGCCGCCGGTGAGGTCCGCGTCGCCATGACCCGCAACGGCGGCAACATGGCCGACCCCGGTTCGGTGTCCTACCTGTTCTCCCGCAAGGGCATCATCACCCTGGAGAAGAACGGCCAGACCGAGGACGACGTGCTGATGGCCGTCCTGGACGCCGGTGCTGAAGAGGTCAACGACCTTGGTGAGGCGTTCGAAGTGATCTGCGAGCCGACCGACCTGGTTGCCGTGCGCACCGCACTGCAGGACGCCGGCATCGACTACGACTCGGCCGAGTCCGGTTTCCAGCCGTCGGTGTCGGTCACGGTCGACATCGAGGGCGCCCGCAAGGTGTTCAAGCTGGTCGACGCCCTCGAGGACAGTGACGACGTGCAGAACGTCTACACCAACGTCGACATCCCCGACGACGTCGCCGCGCAGCTCGACGAGGAGTAGTCGGCTCGGGTAGGCGGGTAGCCTGCCTCCATGCCTGAGCCGCCCCCGTTCAGCCCGACTGTCGCGCTGCTGACTGTCAGTCGGGTCTGGGACGCCGCGTTCGCCGACGCGCTGAAGCCGCTCGGGCTGACCACCCGCAAATACGGGCTGTTAGGGCACATTCGGGGAAATGCGGGCATTTCGTTCAGCGAACTTGCCCGGCGGTCCCGCATAACGGTGCAGAGCGCGCATGTTGCAGTTGCGGCATTCGTCGATGCCGGCTTGGTTGACGACGGCACCGCACACGCCGGCGCGGCCTCCACATTGCAGGTGACCGCCGCGGGCGAGTCGCTGTTGAACCGGGCCGCTGATGTGGTGCGCGATCTCGATGCCGCGTTCGGCGCGCAGCATCCCGAATTGACCGAGGCGCTGCGCGCGTACATGACGCGGATCACTTCCGACATTCGCTAACCTTCAGTTAGGCTGAAGGTTATGCAAGCCCTGCTGTTGTCCGCCCATGTGGTGGCGGGCATTCTGTTCGTCGGGCCGATCGCTGTGGCCACCAGTCTGTTTCCCCGATACGCGCCACTGGCGGGCGCGGCTCCGGAGGGCGAGCGAAGTGTCGGCGTCGCACGCCTGCTGCACCGGATCACTCGCGTCTACGGGGTGCTGGCGCTCGCGGTCCCGATGATCGGTCTTGCGCTTGCCGGTGTCCAAGGCCGCATGGCCGAGGTGTGGATCATCGCCGCGATGGTGCTCACGGCCATCGCGGGAGGCCTGCTCGCGGTACAGATCGCACCGCGCCAGAGGGCGGCGCTCGCCGCACCGGACGGCGGCGCTCAGCTGCGCGCCCTGGGCATGGTGACCGGCGTATTCAACCTGCTGTGGGTGGTCGTCGTCGTATTGATGATCGTGCACCCAGGGGCGAGGTACGCATGAGTCTGCGGCACTATCTGCGGCGGCCGCCGGCGGTCAGTGCAGCCGAAGCGGTGCGCCTGGTCGAGGCGGGTGCGCTGGTCGTCGACGTTCGTCGCGCCTTCGAGTGGGATCGGGTGCGCATCCCGCATGCGGTGCACCTGCCGCTCGAGGCCTTGTCCGAGGGCTGTCTCGACCTTCCGGACGAACGTCTGCTCATTACCTTCTGTACTGGCGGAATCCGCTCCGCTGGTGCGGCGAATCTGTTGGTGGAGAACGGTTTTGAAGCCGTCAACATGAGTGGCGGACTGATCCAGTGGCGGGCCGCGGGTGGGCCGCTCGTGGCCAGGTGACGGATCGTCGCCTAGTCGAGCGCCGAGCTGATCGGCGTGTTGCCGGAAATTACTTCGAACGTCCGCCCTGCGGTGCCCGGTGCGTCCAGGACTGCCAGGAGAACGGTCGCGACATCCTGCCGGGAAATGCTGCCGCGGCCGGTGGATTCGGCGGCCTGCACCAGCCCGGTGCCGGGATCGTCGGTCAGCCGTCCGGGCCGCACGATCGTCGTCTGCAGCCGGGCGCGGGCACGCACGTTCGCGTCGGCTTCGGATTTCGCTCGGATGTACGCCAGGAACACCGGGTCGTAGCCGGCGTCCAGGCTGCGGTCGTCGGCCGAGATCGCTGACACCATGACGTAGCGGTGCACGCCGGCGGTTTCGGCGGCATCGGCCAAGAGAATCGCCGCGTCCCGGTCCACCGTCTGTTTGCGGCCTGCGCCGCTGCCCGGGCCGGCGCCGGCCGCGAACACGACAACATCGGCACCCTCCAGCTGCGCGGCGACGTCCGCAACCGACGCCTGCTCGAGATCGAGCACGATTGCCGTGGCGCCTGCCTCTGCCAGGTCTGGCGCCTGGCTCGGATTGCGGATCAGCCCGGCGACCGTATCGCCGCGGCTGCTGAGCAGTCGTTCCAGGAGTAGCGCGATTTTCCCGTGTCCACCCGCGATGACGACCCGCATACTTCCACTCTGCCAGGTCACCGGCTGGTGATCGCCGGCCGACATCTGAGGGCGTGTCCCTGGCGCGTCTTGTCGCCGCCGCCCGCTAAGCTATCGAACAGCTGTTCGGGATCTAGTGAGGAGTAGGCGTGCGGGTGATGGGCGTCGACCCCGGTCTGACGCGCTGTGGCCTCTCGATGGTCGAGGGAGGCGCAGGGCGCAAAGTCACCGCGCTCGATGTCGACGTGGTGCGTACCCCGTCCGACGTCGAGCTGCACCGCCGGCTGCTGACCATCAGCGACACCGTCGAGCACTGGATGGACACGCACCGTCCCGACGTGATCGCCATCGAGCGGGTGTTCGCCAACCAGAACGCAAATACCGCCATGGGCACCGCGCAGGCCGGCGGCGTCATCGCGCTGGCGGCGGCGCGGCGGGGGATCGACGTGCATTTCCACACGCCCAGTGAGGTGAAGGCCGCGGTCACCGGCAACGGTCGCGCAGACAAGGCTCAGGTCACCACCATGGTCACCAAAATTCTTGGGCTGCAACAGAAACCAACTCCGGCCGACGCAGCCGACGCCCTGGCCCTGGCCATTTGCCACTGCTGGCGGGCGCCCATGATCGCCCGGATGGCCGAGGCGGAGGCCAAGGCCGCCGAATTCAAGAAGCAGTACGCAGCGAAGGTGAAGGCGGCGCGCGCATGATCGCATCGGTCCGTGGCGAGGTCATCGACATCGCACTCGATCACGCGGTGATCGAGGCAGCCGGCGTCGGCTACAAGATCATGGCCACCCCGGCGACCCTGTCCACCCTGCGCCGCGGCGCCGAGTCCCGACTGATCACCGCGATGATCGTGCGCGAGGACTCCCAGACGCTGTACGGCTTCGCCGACTCCGACGCCCGGGACCTGTTCAACGTCCTGCTCGGGGTGTCCGGCGTCGGTCCGAAGATCGCGCTGGCGACGCTCGCGGTCTATGACGCCCCGACGTTGCGGCAGGCGCTGGCCGATGGTGACGTCACGGCGCTGACCCGGGTGCCGGGCATCGGCAAGCGCGGTGCCGAGCGCATGGTGCTGGAACTGCGCGACAAGATCGGCGCGACGGCCGGTGCCGGCGTCGGTTTTGCCGGCGGGCATTCGATTCGCGGTCCCGTCGTGGAAGCCCTTATCGGACTTGGCTTTCCGGCCAAACAAGCCGAAGAGGCCACCGACAAGGTGTTGGCCAACGATCCCGAGGCCAACACCGCGACCGCGTTGCGGTCGGCCCTGTCGATGTTGGGTAAGAAGTGAGCCGGTTCGAGGACGACGGCGTCGAACCCGACGAGCGGGACGTCTCACCCGCGCTGACCGTCGGTGAAGGCGACGTCGACGCCAGCCTGCGGCCCAAGTCGCTGCGCGAGTTCATCGGCCAGCCCCGGGTCCGGGAACAGCTGCAACTGGTGCTCGAAGGCGCCAAGAACCGCGGCGGCACACCCGACCACATCCTGCTGTCCGGCCCGCCCGGTCTCGGCAAGACGTCGCTGGCCATGATCATCGCCGCCGAGCTGAGTACGTCGCTGCGCGTCACCTCAGGCCCCGCTCTGGAACGTGCCGGCGACCTGGCCGCCATGCTCAGCAACCTGGTCGAGGGCGACGTCCTGTTCATCGACGAGATTCACCGCATCGCCCGGCCCGCCGAGGAGATGCTGTACCTCGCCATGGAGGACTTCCGGGTCGACGTGGTGGTCGGCAAGGGCCCGGGCGCGACGTCGATTCCGCTGGAGGTCGCGCCGTTCACCCTGGTCGGCGCGACGACCCGGTCGGGCGCGTTGACTGGCCCGCTGCGCGACCGGTTCGGTTTCACCGCGCACATGGACTTCTACGAACCGCCCGAACTCGAGCGCGTGCTGGCCCGTTCGGCCGGCATCCTCGGCATCGAGCTCGGTGTGGAAGCAGGCGCCGAGGTGGCCCGGCGGTCCCGCGGCACGCCCCGTATCGCCAACCGGCTGCTGCGCCGGGTCCGTGACTACGCCGAGGTCCGCGCTGACGGCGTCATCACCCGCGACGTCGCCAAGGCGGCGCTGGCGGTGTATGACGTCGACGAGCTCGGCCTGGATCGGCTGGACCGGGCCGTATTGACCGCTCTGACAAAGAGTTTCGGGGGCGGGCCGGTCGGTGTCTCGACGTTGGCGGTCGCGGTCGGGGAGGAGGCCACCACCGTCGAGGAGGTGTGCGAGCCGTTCCTGGTGCGGGCGGGGATGATCGCGCGGACTCCGCGGGGGCGCGTGGCGACCCCGCAGGCGTGGACGCATTTGGGCCTGCAACCGCCGATAAACGGATTTGGGCAGTCCGGGCTGTTTGAATAGGACCCATGCTGACTGCAGGGTTGATCGTTGCCGGCCTGGCCGCGCTGTTGCACGTGTACATCTTCGTGATGGAGTCGCTCACCTGGACTTCGCCGCGAACTAGGGCCACCTTCGGCCTCACTGAGCAGCAGGCGGTGGACACCAAGGAGATGGCCTTCAACCAGGGGTTCTACAACCTGTTCCTGGCCATCGTCACCGCCGTCGGTATCGCGGCAATCATCATGGGGTGCAAGGGAATCGGCCTGGCGCTGATCTTCGCGGGCATCGGGTCCATGGCCGCTGCGGCGCTGGTGCTGCTGCTGTCGTCCCCGGACAAGGCGCGGGCGGCTATCACCCAGGGCACCTTGCCGGTGCTCGGCATCGCCGCGTTGCTGATCGGATAACCGGGGGTGATCGGCCGCTGCGCGACCGTCGTTGTTGCTGTTGTGCTGGCGTTCACCGGTGGCGGCGCGTCTGCTGCGGATCCCGGTCCTGACCCGGTGCAACTCGCCGACGGCCTGGTCGCCGACGAACAGGCCGTGCGCGATCCGGCGACGCCGGAGCCTGCACTGATCGACGCTGCGCACCGGCAACAGACGGCGTACCGCGAGATCGCCAGGCATCCGGAGTGGGATGCGGTCATCGCCCCGCGGATCCCGCCGGCGCTGGCCGCGGCCTACGACCGCAACGTCGACGCCGGCCGCCAGCTGTTCGGCATGACGCCGCCGCGCGACGCCATCCCGCCGTGGACCATCCAGCCGCCGGCGCCCGCCGACGAACTGCTCGGCTACTACCGGGAGGCTCAGGCGGCATCCGGGGTCGACTGGACCTACCTCGCGGCGATCAACCTCATCGAGTCGCGGTTCGGCCGGATCAACGGCGACAGCACGGCCGGGGCGCAGGGCCCCATGCAGTTCCTGCCGTCGACGTTCGCCGCGTACGGCTCCGGGGACATCCGCGCTCCCCGTGATTCGATCCTGGCGGCTGGTCGCTACCTGGCCGCAAACGGTTTCGCCGCCGACCACGATCGCGCCGTGCACAACTACAACCATTCCGGCGCCTATGTCCGCGCGGTCAACGATTACGCGGCGGTACTGGCCGCCGATCCCGCCGCGTTCGCCGGCTACTACCAATGGCAGGTTTACTTCCGCACCACGTCGGGCGACGTGCTGCTGCCCGTCGGATACCCCGCCACGCGCTAGGCGCCCGCCGTTTCGGCGGGTCAGCGATTGCGCCGGTTGCGGGCACTGACGCCCGTGATGGCACACTGGTCAGTACCGCGGCACGGCGCTCGGCTGGTCCGGCTCGCCTGCCTGTTCACAGACTCAACAGAACGAAAGATTTTCGCTGTCATGGATTTGGTTGTCTTTCTGCCGCTGCTCCTGGTCATGGGTGCGTTCATGTTCTTCGCATCGCGGCGTCAGCGGAAGCAGATGCAGGCCACCATCGACCTGCACAACTCGCTGAATGTCGGCGACCGCGTGCACACCACCTCCGGTCTGCTGGGCACCATCGCCCGGATCGACGACGACAACGTGGATCTGGAGATCGCCCCCGGCGTCATCACCACCTGGATGAAGCTGGCCGTGCGTGACCGCATCGAGGCCACTGAGGACTCGGCTTCGGACTCCGAAGAATTGACTGCGGCGTCGGCCGAAGAGGGCGCGCCGAAGACCGAAGGCTGACATTCCCGCACCAGCACGTACCCTTTGCGGGGCTGACCGTACCGATCTCAAGGAGACCCTAGAACCGTGGCATCGTCTTCGGCGCCGGTGCACCCATACCGCTATTTGTCGTTCTTCCTGGCGCTGCTCGTCGGCGCCTATCTACTGGTGTTTCTCACCGGCGACAAGCAGGCCAAGCCCAAGCTGGGCATCGACCTGCAGGGCGGTACCCGGGTCACCCTGACTGCACGTACCCCTGACGGCTCGACGCCCACCCGCGAGGCGCTGATCCAGGCCCAGGAGATCATCGGCTCCCGGGTGAACGGTCTCGGTGTCTCCGGCTCTGAGGTCGTGATCGACGGTTCGAACCTGATCATCACCGTGCCCGGCCAGGACGGCAGCGAGGCCCGCAACCTGGGCCAGACCGCGCGGCTGTACATCCGGCCCGTCGTGCACGTCATCCCGGCTCAGGGCGCACAGCCCGCGAAGCCCGCCGCGCCGGCTCCTGGCGCTCCCGGCGCTCCCGGTCTGCCTCCGGGCATCCTGCCGATGCCCGGTGGTCCCGGCGGTATGCCGCCGCTGATCGCCCCGGCCGAGCCCGAGGCCCCGGTCACCCAGCCGACGCCGGGCATGCCCGCGCACCCGGCATCGACCGCTCCGGCGCCCGCGCCGGCCCCGCAGCCCCGGCCGTTCCCCGAGGAGCCGACCCCGGCACCGTCGGACAGCCCGACCGCTCCGGCGCCCGCGCCCGTAGAGCCCGGCGCACCCGCGCCTGGTGCCCCCGCCGCTCCTGCCCCTGGTGCTCCGGCACCGGGCGCGCCCGATGGGCACGGCCCCAAGGCCGAGCTGGCTCAGCGCATCGCCGATGAGAAGGCCCTGCGTCAGAGCACGCAGCCGCAGATCCAGCTGCTCGCGCTGCAGTTCCAGGCCACCCGCTGCGACCAGCAGGACGTGCTGGCCGGCAACGACGACCCGAACCTGCCGCTCGTGACCTGCTCCAAGGACCACAAAGAGGTCTACCTGCTGGACAAGTCGATCATCAGCGGTGACGAGATCAAGGACGCGTCGTCGGGTCTGAACCAGCAGCAGGGCGAGTACGTCGTCGACGTCACGTTCAAGGAGAAGGCCGCCGATGTGTGGGCCACCTTCACCGCCGCCAACATCGGCACCCAGACCGCCTTCGTTCTCGACTCCCAGGTGGTCAGCGCCCCGGCCATCCAGGAAGCGATCCCGGGTGGACGCACGCAGATCACCGGCCACTTCAACGCCACCACGGCGAAGGACCTGGCCAACGTGCTGAAGTACGGTTCGCTGCCGCTGTCGTTCGAGTCGTCCGAAGCTGAGACGGTGTCGGCCACGCTGGGTCTGACGTCGCTGCGGGCCGGGCTCTGGGCCGGTCTGATCGGCCTCGGTCTGGTGCTGCTCTACTCGCTGGCCTACTACCGGGTCCTCGGGGTCCTGACCGCGCTGTCGCTGGTCGCGTCGGGCGCCATGGTGTTCGCGATCCTGGTGCTCCTGGGCAGGTACATCAACTACACCCTGGACCTGGCCGGTATCGCCGGTCTGATCATCGGTATCGGTACGACCGCCGACTCGTTCGTGGTGTTCTTCGAACGCATCAAGGACGAGATCCGGGAAGGCCGCAGCTTCCGCTCTGCGGTGCCGCGCGGTTGGGCCCGGGCCCGCAAGACGATTCTGTCCGGCAACGCGGTGACCTTCCTGGCCGCCCTGGTGCTGTACGTCCTGGCCGTCGGCCAGGTGAAGGGCTTCGCGTTCACCTTGGGCCTGACCACGATCCTCGACGTCGTGGTGGTGTTCCTGGTGACCTGGCCGCTGGTCTTCCTGGCATCCAAGTCGGCCACCCTGGCCAAGCCTTCGTACAACGGCCTCGGCGCCGTGCAGCAGATTGCGCGCGAGCGGCGAGCGGCCAGCCTGACGGGACGGGGGTAACACCGATATGTCGAAGCATTCAGCAGATGACACCGAGTTGGAGCTGACCGAATCGGCTGCGGCCGAAGAGGATTCGGCCACCGAGGTCGCGGAGACGACTGCCTCGGATCCGGACGGCAACCTGCCGCACCACAGCTTCTTCGTCCGGCTCTACACCGGCACCGGCGCCTTCGAGGTGATCGGCAAGCGCCGCATGTGGTACGCGATCAGCGCGCTGATCATGCTCATTGCGATCGCCAGCATCGGTATCCGTGGTTTCAACTTCGGTATCGACTTCGAGGGCGGCACCAAGGTCGCCATGCCCGTCGCGGGTGTCAGCACCACTGCCACCCCGCAGGGCGTCGAAGACGTCTTCAGCAAGACCCTCGGCCACGCGCCGGAGTCGGTGGTGCGCGTCGGTAACGGCGACTCGGCCACCCTGCAGATCCGTACCTCGACGCTGTCGACCGCGGACACCGAGAAGCTGCGCAATGCGCTGTTCGATGCGTTCCAGCCGAAGGGCGAGGACGGCAAGGCATCCAAGAACGTGATCAGCGACTCCGCGGTCTCGTCGACCTGGGGTGATCAGATCACCAAGAAGGCGCTGATCGCGCTGGTGGTGTTCGTCGTCATCGTCGCCATCTACATCACCATCCGCTATGAGCGGTACATGGCGCTGGCGGCACTGGCCTCACTGGCGTTCGACCTGGTCAGTACGGCGGGTGTGTACTCGCTCGTCGGGTTCGAGGTCACGCCGGCCACGGTCATCGGTCTGTTGACGATTCTGGGCTTCTCGTTGTACGACACCGTCATCGTGTTCGACAAGGTCGAGGAGAACACCCACGGCTTTGAGCACACCACTCGACGGACCTTCGCCGAGCAGGCCAACCTGGCGGTCAACCAGACCTTCATGCGGTCCATCAACACCAGCCTCATCTCGGCGCTGCCGATCATCTCGCTGATGGTGGTCGCGGTGTGGCTGCTGGGCGTGGGCACGCTCAAGGACCTGGCGCTCGTTCAGCTGGTCGGTGTCATCGTCGGCACCTACTCGTCGATCTTCTTCGCCACCCCGCTGCTGGTGTCGATGCGCGAGCGCACCGACCTGGTCAAGAACCACACCCGCCGCGTGCTCAACCGCCGCAAGTCGTCGACCGAGCGCGGCACTTCCGGTGGCAACGAGGTGACGGTCGGCGTGGTGGACGCACCGGCAAAGCCGGCGCCGGGGGCCAAGCCCTTGCGGCCCACCGGTAAGCCGTCGGGTAAGCGAAACAGCCGGGGCTAGCCCACCATGCCTGTGCGGTTCCGCGCATTGGCCGGTGCGGTGGTGTTGGTGGCCGGTTTCGGCCTAACCGGTTGTGACAGTTCGGCTGACGCCGTCGACTACATCGTCGACGGCGCTCTGCCCACCTACAACACAGCGTCGGTCGTCGGCGCGGCATCCGGTGCGCCGCAGGCCTTTTCGCGGGTGCAGACAGGCTTCAACTTTCGCGGGCCCGACGGGCAGGTGGTCGCCGACCGTGACTTCGGCACCGTCTCTGTCGTCGGCCGCGCCCCGCTGACCCTCGACTACAAGATCAACGACAGCGCCGTGTATTCCGACGGCAAACCCGTCACCTGCGACGACATGGTGCTGGCCTGGGCCGCGCAGTCGGGGCAGTTCCCGGCGTTCGACGCGGCCAGTCGCGCCGGGTACGCCGATCTCGCCGCCGTCGACTGCACCCCGGGCCAGAAGCGGGCCCGCGTCGTCTTCGTCCGTGACCGCGCGGTCACCGACTACGGGCAGTTGTTCGCCGCGACGTCGATGCTGCCGGCGCACGTGCTGGACGACGCACTGAGCCTCGGCGACGGCGGGGTGGCCAAGGCGCTGCAAACGGGCGACGGACCGACCATCGACAAGATCGCCGAAGCCTGGAACACCACCTGGGATCTGAAACCCGATGCGGACCTCAAACGGTTCCCGTCGGCCGGCCCCTACAAGCTGGCATCGGTGGGCAAGGATGGCTCGATCACCTTGGCGGCCAACGACAAATGGTGGGGCGCCAAGCCGGTGATCGGCAAGATCACGGTGTCACCGCGCGGGGCTGACCTGGCGAGCCGGATCAAGTCGGGCAAGGCCGAGATCGTCGACGTCGCCGCCGGGGTGATCGGCAAGGACGATGTGCCGGCGAGTTACACCCGCAAGGACAGTGCCTCCGATGACATTCAGCAGTTGATCTTCGCCGCGCAAGGTGCGCTGGCCGATCCCGGTGCGCGCCGCGCCGTCGCGCTCTGCACGCCGCGGGATGCCATCGCCGCTGCGGTCGGGGTGCCGGTCAGCAACGCCCGGCTGAACACCGCGTCTGACGATTCCCTGGCGGTGGCCGAAAACGTGGATGCGAGTGGACAATTCGCCGCCGCCGACGTGGACGGCGCGCGCGCTGCCGTCAACGGCCAGCCGCTGACGGTGCGGATGGGCTATCGCGGCCCGGACGTCCGGCTGGCGTCGGTGGTCGCCGCGATCACCAAGTCGTGCGCCGCTGCCGGCATCACGGTGCAGGAGGTGGCGTCGCCGACGGTGGGCGTACAAAGCCTGCGCGCCAACGACATTGACGTGCTGCTGTCCGGTGGCGGGGGAGCCGCGGGTAGCGGGTCCAGTGGTTCGTCGGTGGTGGATTCGTACGCCCTGCACAGCGGCAACGGCAACAACCTGTCGGGATATGCCAACGAGCGGGTCGACGGCGTCATCGCGGCCCTGGCGATCACCACCGACCCCAAGGAGCAGGCGCGGCTGCTCGGCGAAGGGGCGACGGTGCTGTGGGGCGACGTGCCGACCCTGCCGCTGTACCGCCAGCAGCGGACCCTGCTGGTGACGAACGACATGACGTTGGTGCGCGCCAACCCCACGCGGTGGGGTGCCGGCTGGAACATGGACCGATGGGGGAACAAATGAGTGACCTGAACACCCTCTTCGCCGAACTGGTCCGTGAGGTGCCGGATTTCCCGGAGCCCGGTATCCAGTTCAAGGATCTGACGCCGCTGCTGGCCGACGGTCGCGGACTGGCGGCCGTGACGGCAGCGCTGGCCGAGGTGGCTGGCGGCGTGGACCTGGTCGCGGGTATCGACGCCCGCGGCTTCCTGCTGGGCGCGGCGGTCGCGACGCGATTGGGTACCGGTGTCCTTGCGGTCCGCAAGGGTGGGAAGTTGCCGCCGCCGGTGCACAGCCAGGCCTATGCGCTGGAGTACGGCACCGCCACGTTGGAGATTCCCGCCGACGGGATCGATCTGACCGGCCGGCGCGTTGTCGTCATAGACGACGTGCTCGCCACCGGTGGCACGGTTGCTGCGACGGTCCGTCTGCTCCAGGCGGCAGGTGCGACGGTGACCGCCGCGGCGGTCGTGCTGGAGCTGAATGGCCTGGGTGGACGCGCTGTATTGGAACCGCTGCCGGTCACCAGCCTGTACGTAGTCTGAGGGTCTATTCTCGACAAACCAGGTGTAGGAGGTGTGCGGCGTTGGCTGACGACAAGGTGACGCAGGTCCAATCGGCGCCGCCCGAGTCGACGCCGGGGATGTCACTGGAAACGGCCAAGGGCACCGTCAGCGCGTCCCGACGCGTCCGTGCCCGGCTCGCCCGCCGGATGACCGCTCAGCGCAGCCTGGTCAACCCGGTCCTCGAGCCGTTGGTCGCGGTGCACCGGGAGTTCTACCCGAAGGCCGACCTGGCGATCCTGCAGCGTGCCTACGAGATTGCCGAAGAGCGGCACGCGCCGCAGCTGCGCAAGTCCGGCGACCCGTACATCACCCATCCTCTGGCCGTGGCCAACATCCTGGCCGAACTCGGCATGGACACCACGACGCTCGTCGCCGCGTTGCTGCACGACACCGTCGAGGACACCGGCTACACGCTGGAGGCGCTCACCGCCGAGTTCGGCACCGAGGTCGGCCACCTGGTCGACGGCGTCACCAAGCTGGACAAGGTAGTGCTCGGTTCGGCGGCCGAGGCCGAGACCATCCGCAAGATGATCATCGCCATGGCCCGCGATCCTCGCGTGCTGGTGATCAAGGTCGCCGACCGGCTGCACAACATGCGCACCATGCGGTTCCTGCCGCCGGAGAAGCAGGCCCGCAAGGCCCGCGAGACGCTGGAAGTCATTGCGCCGCTTGCTCATCGGCTCGGTATGGCGACCGTCAAGTGGGAGCTCGAGGATCTGTCCTTCGCGATCCTGCACCCCAAGCGCTACGAGGAGATCGTGCGGCTCGTCGCCGACCGGGCGCCGTCGCGTGACACCTATCTGGCCAAAGTGCGCGCCGAGATCGCCAATTCGCTGCTGTCGATGAAGATCAACGCGACGGTCGAGGGCCGGCCCAAGCACTACTGGTCCATCTATCAGAAGATGATCGTCAAGGGCCGCGACTTCGACGACATCCACGACCTGGTCGGTGTGCGCATTCTTTGCGACGAGATCCGGGACTGTTACGCCGCCGTCGGTGTCGTGCACTCGCTGTGGCAGCCGATGGCCGGTCGGTTCAAGGACTACATCGCCCAGCCGCGGTTCGGCGTCTATCAGTCGTTGCACACGACGGTCGTCGGCCCGGAGGGCAAGCCGCTGGAGGTGCAGATCCGCACCACTGACATGCACCGCACCGCGGAGTACGGCATCGCGGCGCACTGGCGGTACAAGGAAGCCAAGGGCCGCAACGGGTTACCGGCGGGCGGCCATGCCACCGAGATCGACGACATGGCGTGGATGCGCCAACTGCTCGACTGGCAGCGAGAAGCAGCGGACCCGGGCGAGTTCCTGGAGTCGCTGCGTTACGACCTTGCCGTGCAAGAGATTTTCGTGTTCACCCCCAAGGGTGACGTGATCACGCTGCCGGCCGGTTCCACGCCCGTCGACTTCGCGTACGCGGTGCACACCGAGGTCGGGCACCGCTGCATCGGCGCCCGGGTCAACGGGCGACTGGTGGCGCTGGAGCGCAAGCTCGAAAACGGTGAGGTGGTGGAGGTTTTCACCTCCAAGGCGCAGAACGCCGGACCGTCGCGCGACTGGCAGACGTTCGTGGTGTCACCGCGGGCGAAGGCCAAGATCCGGCAGTGGTTCGCCAAGGAACGTCGCGAAGAGGCGCTGGAGACCGGCAAGGACGCCATTGCCCGTGAAGTGCGCCGCAGCGGAATGCCGTTGCAGCGGTTGATGAACGCCGAACTGATGGCCACACTGGCCCGCGAGCTGCGCTACGCAGATGTCTCGGCGCTGTACACCGCAGTCGGTGAAGGACATGTCTCGGCCCGGCACGTGGTGCAGAGGCTGGTGGCCACGCTCGGTGGTGACGACGAAGCCGCCGACGAGATCGCCGAACGGTCGACGCCGGCCACCATGCCGGTGCGCCGCCGCACGAATGACGATGTGGGCGTGGCGGTTCCGGGCGCACCCGGGGTGTTGTGCAAACTGGCAAAGTGCTGCACGCCGGTGCCCGGCGACAACATTATGGGTTTCGTGACCCGTGGCGGTGGCGTCAGCGTGCACCGGACCGACTGCACCAACGCCACGTCGCTGCAGGAGCAGGCCGAGCGCATCATCGACGTGAAGTGGGCACCGTCGCCGTCGTCGGTGTTCCTGGTAGCCATCCAGGTCGAGGCGTTGGACCGCCACCGCCTGTTGTCCGACGTCACGCGGGTGCTGGCCGACGAGAAGGTCAACATCCTGTCGGCATCAGTCACCACGTCCAACGACCGAGTTGCGATCAGCCGCTTCACTTTTGAAATGGGCGATCCGAAGCACCTCGGTCATGTGCTGAACGTGGTGCGCAACGTCGAGGGCGTATACGACGTCTACCGTGTGACTTCGGCCGCGTAGCGGGCTTTTTCGCTGTTACTCGCGATTTGAGCAAACCCGTACTCAGCGCTGCGCAAGATTGGTGCAGGACTGCGGTCTGCGGTGCGGGTAATCTCAGATGCGGGACTGTCCAGAAGTGGGGGTGGACGCGTTGAGCGGTGAACTGAAAATCGACCTGGAGACCATGTCGTGGTCGGCGGGCACGGTGCAGCCGGCTGAGGCTGTGAACATCCCCGCAAAGGGCGATCCGGTCAGTCTCATGCTGTCGTCTTACGTGCCAGGTTTGGTGGACGGGGCCAACGACAAAGTTGCTGCCGCGGAACTCAAAGATCAGTCGCTGGCGCACAAAGTGTCATCTGCCCGAGGGGCCTACCAGCGCGGGGACGAAGCGGGCGGCCAGGCGATTCAGAAGGCCAGTGCAAATCTGGATCCCGCATCCGGTGCGGGTAAGGCAGGCGGCGGCGCTGACGGCGGCATGGGCCAGTTCGGCCAGATGATGGGCATGGCGATGCAGGCCTTCCAGGCCCCCGCGCAGGCGATGCAGGCGCTGGGCTCGGTGCCGCAGACCGCGATGCAGGCTGCCCAGCAGATCGGGCAGCAGGTCCAACAGTTGGCTGGCCAGGCCGGCAAATACGGCGGCAAGCCGGGCGAGGCCGGCGCTGGTGCAGCTGGTGCAGCCGGGGCGGGCGGCGCCGGTGGCCCGCAGGCCAAGCCCGAGGATCGCAAGCCGGGCGAGGAAAAGGCCGGCGAGGAAAAGCGGGACGAGACGGCCGACGAAAAGAAGGATCGCGAGGCCGACAAGAAGCACGCCGCGGCCGGACCGACCAGCGGCCCCACCGCGCCGGTTCCGCCGTCGTCGCCTGCCCCGCGGTCGGGGCGCCACGCCGCAAATCCTGCGGTTGATGTGTAATTTTCGGTCTTGACTGTTTTGCGTTGTGAGTTTCTGAGGGAGGGCGATCTGTGACGCAACCGCCGACGTGGGGTGCGCCCCCGCCGCAGCAGCCGGGTGGCTGGCCGGGCCAGCCTGTGCCAGGTCAGCCTGGTCCGGGTGGGCAGTGGGGTCCGCAGCAGCCGTGGCCGGCTCCGGTTCCGCCGAAGAAGAGCGGCGCCGCCAAGTGGGCCATCGGGGCGGTGTCATTGGTCGCGGTGATCGCTGTAACGGCCACAGTCGCGGTGTCATGCACGAAGAACAGCGGTGACAGCAATGGTGGTGGCGGAGATGGCACCAAGACGTCGGCTGCGCCGTCCGATGTTGCGAGCGCCAATGACAAGGGTCCGGTCGGGATCATCACCGAGGACCCGTCGTGTGCGCCGTGGACGCCGATCATTAACACGCTGGCTGACGTTGAGGGCAAGGGTTGGCTGACACGAGATCCATCGATCCCTTCGGGTTCGTGGACTCCCGAGGTTCGGGCGCAATATGAAGCGGCTGGAAAGGCGATGCGGAAAGCCGCTGATCAAGCCGTGCCACTAGCCAAAATGACCACACACCGCGTAATGCGTGAGTTATATGCCCAATTCATTGCATACTCGCGCGCATACGCAAATAGTCTGTCCAGTTACACGCCGGCCGCTGACAATCTGGCTACCACTGGATCGACGGCGGCAAATGTAATTACCAACATCTGTGCAGCTATTTCGTCAGGCGCCGCGGCGGCCCGCGCATCGATGATTCCAGCGCCAAAACCGCCAACATCCATTGCCCCCGTTGGAGACTTGTCGAACCCCGAGAAGATGCTCGAAAGCCCCGACGTCGTATGTCAAGACTTGAGTCCTACTATCGACCAACTGCTGCAGAATGCGGACTTCAAGAAATGGCTAAATACTGATCCACAGATTGCTGTCAGCGATTGGTCACCCGATCAGCAAGCACTAACGACAATCGTCATGGCGGTGATGAGTTCAACTGCCGACTCACTAGAGAAGTTGGCGCAGCAGAGTTCAAACCCTCTGGTTCAGGACTTTCTCATGCTGGGCGTTCAGTACCGTCGTACATACCTTGGCGCGCTTCCGACATATCAGGCGAATGATCACGACATTTACTCCGCCGGTCAGATGGCACCGGGCGTTGTTCTCGGTGCGTGCAAAGCCGTTTCCGGATAGAGAGATAGAGAACGGAGGACCTTGGTGTCTCGATACCCGCATCGTGTTCGCTGTTTCGGCATCCCGCGGTCGACGACTAGATGCGATGGGAGTATCCGCATTTTGGACTACCGAGTGATGATTCATCATGGCACCGATTGATCGTTACCGCGGCGGGAAGTATGGCGAGGCCACCGTCGTTCCTCCCGCATTTCCCGAAGTCGATGAGAATGCGCTGAACGACATCGCCGAGGGGCTCATGGCGCTGGGAGACCATCTTGATGGTGAGGTGATTCCGCACCACGCGCACCAGCGGATGCAGCTATCCGACTGGGAGGGCGAGGCAGGTCGTCTTGCGGAAGCTACGGCTACTGGCGTTCTAGGTTCGTATGGGGATGCGTGCAAAGCTGTGTACGCGGCGGCGCGAAAGGTGTTTCGCGCCGAGTCTGCGGTAGTGCAGACAAAGAATGACGTTAATAACACAGCTGCCGCTATTCAGAAGGCTTGTGAAGCGTACGAGCAGGCGGCCACGATTATGAGGGCGGCGGGACAAGCGGCCATTGTGTCGGGTGATAATGATAAGGCCACTGCGTATTTCAGCTCGGCTGGTTTATTCACCAAAATGATCGAAACGACGAAGACAGTTGGTCTCGCCGAGAATATCGCCGCGGTCGCCAAATGCGCGACAGGCTTGGCGCAGGATTTGGGCGTTCCAGCCGGTACGCCCGGTGCTGATGGCAAGATGCCTGCGCCTGCGCAGCCCCCACCGGTGAACGATCCAGGCAAGTCGATGCCAACGCCGACACCGGGGCCGCCCGGCGCTGCGCAGGGACCGGCTGGACAAGGTTCCGGGGCAGGCGTGAACGCAGGTGTCTCTGGAAGCCCGTCTGGTTCGCCAGCTTCGAATTCATCAGGGCAAGGCCAAGGTTCCGGGACCGGGTTGAGCCAAGGTGTTTCTGGAACGCGGGCCGATCAACCGGGTTCGAAGCAGCCCGTGACAAGCCAGAAGGGCGGTACGGGCGTAGATGCGGCGGTCAATCCAGCGCCCCGAGCGGAACCCGCAACCCCTGCCGGAGAACCGAGTACTCCGTCGACGGTGCCTGCCTCAGGCGGCCCATTGATGGCGATGGGAGGCACCAAACAGTCTTCTTCAGGAACTTCACAGCCCGGCGGAGTCTCAGGCGCACCCGGCGCTGGCGCCCCATCTGGCAGCCCGTCAGGCACCCCGGGCGGCCCGGGGTCGGGACAGCAGGGCACCGGTCAGCAAATCACAGGCCAGCAAACCGGTCAACAGGGACAGGGCCAGCAGACGCCGAAGAACCCGTTCGGCCAGCTGCCGACGCAACCACTTTCAGCTGCCGCGAACGCCGTTCCTATCGCGGCTCCCGAGCAAGCGACCCAGACAGGCGCGGGGTCGGGCACTCCGGCCGCTACTGCTGGAGCAGCTACCGGCACCAGCGGCGCAGGTTCGGCACCCGTGTCGCAGGCTTCGGCTAGCACCGCAGCCGCACCGACAGGCACGCCGGCTGGCGCGGCGCCGGCAGCGCCGCTGGGTCCGGCTCCGACGCCGTCCCCGGCCGCACCCGTCGCTCAGCCGGGTGCGGGTGCCGGCGGTCCGGGCGGCCCAGGTGTCGCGCCGATGTCGGCCAACCAGCAGCAGAACGCCGCTGCGGCAGCGCCGATCCCGGTGACGGCGGCGCGGGCCGAGCGCGACGCGATGGCGGCTGCAGCGCGGGCCGGTTTGGTGCGCAAGTCGGCGGGCGATGCGGATGTGCAGTTCGCCGAGCGGATCGCCGCGGCGCTGCACGCTCCGCCGTCGATCCCGCCGATGGCGTGGAACTTCGTGTGGGCGGTCGGCGTGACCACCAACGGCGAGATCATCGCCGCGAATTCCTATGGGGTGTCGTTCATTCCGGACGGGATGTGCCTACCGTCTCAGGTCATTTTCGTCAGCGCCGACGAGAATGTCCCGGCGGGTCAGCGCGGCCGCTGGGTTCGTGAGCCGTTCGTCGCGCTCCAGGCGTGGTGCACGTTCTACGAGAAGACGCTGAAGGTGGTCATTGGCACCGAGCAGGAAGTGCAGCCGTTCACCGGCAGCTTGCAGACGAAAGTCATTCCGCCGGAGGATATTCCGACCGACGGACTGATGAAGGGCCGCACCCGTCTGGAGATCATCGCGCCCGAGGCGGCGGCGAAGCTGGCCGAATGGCCGGACGCGCAACTGCACGAAGCCCTGCCGCCGCAGCCTGTTCAGCTGGTACCGCCGGACCCGGCGGCCATCGGCAAGGCGTGGATGGAATCGATCCGGCCGTTGATGCAGACGACGGGCGAGACCTACCGGACGGCACACCTGGAGAAGCTGGCCGCCTACGGTCGGCTGCAGGAGGCCGCGGCGCTGTACCGCGCGTACACCGCGCCGCACGCGGCCGACCTGCGGGCAGCGATCACCGATTGGGTGTGGTGGCAACAGTTCTCGACAATTCAGGGCGACGCCCAGCTCGTGGAACTGGGCGCATAGGCGCCTACATGCCCTTGGGTAGCATCGCCAGCTGGCGGCTCTGCACGACGACCTGACCGGTGGAGTCGAGGATGACGTGGTCTTCCTCGAACCAGGTCTCACCGACCACCGTCGAGCTGGCCTGCACCCGCAGCCAGCCCGGCGCCGGCCGCCGTCGCACGTAGGTGGTGAGCTGCACGGTCGGCGTCCAGCCGAAATGGCCCTGGTTCATGGTGACCGGGGGAGTGATGTCGCCCGCCATCAACGCGAACAGCAGAGCGGTGTCGGGATTGGCCTCGTCATCGGCGAAGGGCCGCAGCCACATTCGATTGATGGGGTCGCCCTCTTCGCCGGAGAGGAACGGTGTCGCTGCGTCCAGGAAGAATTCGCAGCCCTGCGCCACGTGCACCAGCTCGCCAACCACCTGGCCTGCGGTGACGCGCACCGCATCCGCCGGCGGTTCGACCGGTAGGTAAGACACCGCCAGCGATTCCTGGAGGCGCGGCGGCTTGGCATCGAGCGGCCCGAGGGTCACCGCACAGCTGACCGCCGCGCGCCCATCCTGCGACAGCTGGACGTCGACCAGGGCGACTTGGCGCCCGTGCTTGCGGACCGTCGTGGTCAGCTGCACCTCGCCGGGATCAGGTGCATTCAGGTAATTGGCGGTCACTGCTACCGGAGCCAGTTCGGACTCGGAGCCGATGGCCTGCTGCGCGGCCGCGGCGCACACCGCCATCATGCAGCCCCCGTGCACCTTCGGGCCGATGGTCCACACCGGGTCGATGGTGGCGGTGAAGGTGTCATCGCCCACCGCGGTGACGGTGGTGAGGTCGGTGAACGGGCGCACAGTCATTTCATCTCCAACGGTGACGTGGTGGTTGCTGATTCCGGAACAGGCAAAGATCGCTACCGGTTGGCCCGGATCTCGATGTCACCTGCGGAAACGGTGGCAGCATTTGGATCATCGGTGACGATCACGCCAACCTGGTTTCCGGATTCGCGGTCGACGAAGCAGAGCGGGCCTCGGCCGTTCTGCAGATGTTTGTCGCCCCACTGACTCATCGCGAGGTACACCGGCAGCAGATCTTCTCCGGCCGCGGTCAGTCGGTACTCGTCTCGGACGCGCTTGCCGGGCTCCTGATAAGGCACCCGGACCATCAGTTGCGCAGCTTCCAACTGCTTGAGGGCGCGGGACACCGCGGGCGCCGACGTCCCGATCCGGTCGACGAAGTCTTCGAATCGTGTTGTGCCGAAAAGGCTTTCGCGGACAGCGAGGAAAACGGTCTTGGTGCTGAGCAGATCCAGCAGCTTGGCCACCGAGCAGCCATCGCCGATCGTCCACTGCCGGTCACGCAGTCGTTCTTCGAACTCCATCACACCCTCTTTTTGGATAACGCTTGCGTTACTCAGACATCCGTGCTTCCATCTTAGTAACGACTTCGTTATTCAGCAAGGGAGAGTGGTCAAGATGGTCGCAGTGGCAGGCAAAGTAGTTGTGGTGACCGGTGGTCGACGGGGTCTGGGCGCCGCGCTGGTCGACGAACTGCTGGCCAGGGGGGCGCGCAAGGTCTACTCGACGGGTCGGTCGTCGTTCACTGACGAACGACCGGAGGTCGTCCCCGTCGAACTCGAAGTGCGTTCGGCGGAGTCGGTCGCCGCGTTCGCGGACATCGCATTGGACGCTGAGATCGTGTTCAACAACGCCGGCATCCTGTTGCCTGGCTCTCTGCTGACCGGTGGTTTCGACGATATCGAGGCCACCTTCGACATCAATGTCTTCGGGCCGCTGCGCGTGGCTCGGGCCTTCGCGCCGATCCTGGCGGCCAACGGCGGCGGCGCCCTGGTCAACATGCACTCGGTGCTGTCGTGGGTTGCGGGTAGCGCGGCATACGGCGCCTCCAAAGCGGCGATCTGGTCGGTCACCAACTCGCTGCGTGGCGAGCTCGCTGGTCAAGGCACGCAGGTGGTTGGCGTTCACGCTGGATTGATCGAGACCGATATGGCCGCGGATATCCCTGGACCCAAGACCACTGCCGTCGACATCGCGACGCGCATCCTCGACGGCCTGGAATCCGGCGCGGTCGAGGTCTTGGCCGACGACGTCTCGGTGGGCGTCAAGTCAGCATTGTCGGGCCCGGTCGAGAACCTGACCTTCGCGATGGCAGTGTGAAAAGCCATGCCGCTGTGGACCATTCACCACACACCGGACTTTTTCACCGCCGAGGATAAGCGGGAGTTGGCGTCCCGGATCACTGATCACTACGAGAAGGCCGGGCTGCCGCGGTTCTACGTCGTCGTCATCTTCAACGAAACCCGTTCGGGCGAAATGTATGTCGGCGGTGAACAAACAGATGTCGCGCTGCGGGTGGTCATCGACCACATCGCCCGCCGCGCCGCAGACAAAGAACACCGCAACCGGATTGCGCACTGGGTCAAGGCGATCCTGAGTCCATACCTGGACGGTCGCGACAACCTGCACTGGGAGTTCCATGTGGACGAGACCAGCGAGGACCTCTGGATGATCAACGGATTGATTCCGCCGCCCATGGGCTCCGACGCTGAAAAGCGTTGGGTCGCAGAGAACGCGGTTTCTGCGTACTGATCACGTCAATGCTGCCGTAGGGGTCACGACCCCAACGGCAGCATTGCCATTTGTCGACTCTGCACGACCACCTGGCCGTTGGCGTCGAGGATGACGTGATCCTCTTCGAACCAGCTGTCGCCGACGACGGTCGAACTGGCCATGACGCGCAGCCAACCGGGTGTCGGCCGACGGCGCAGGTAGGTGGTCAGCTGGACCGTCGGCGTCCACCCGAAGTGCCCGCGGTTCATGGTGACCGGGGGTGTGATGTCGCCGGCCATCAGAGCGAAGAGCATGGCCGCATCCGGGTCGGCTTCGTCGGAAGCAAAGGGACGCAACCATATCCGAGTGACGGGTTCGCCTTCGGACCCGGTGAGGAACGGCGTCGCGGCGTCCAGGCGCATGTCGCAGCCCTGCGCCACGTGGACGACGTGCCCAAGGGGATGGTCGGGCGTGACTAATACGGCGTCAGCTGGCGGCTCGACCGGCATGTTGGAGACAGCCAGCGGCACTTGGTGGCGTGGTGGCTTGGCATCGAGCGGCCCCAGCGTCACCGTGCAGGTGACGGCGACACGGCCCCGTTGGGACAACTCCACCTCAACCAGGTTCACCTGCCGGCCGCGTTTGCGGATCGTGGTGCTGAGCTGGACCTCGCCGGGGTCAGGTGCGCTGAGGTAGTTGGCGCTCAACGCAATCGGTGCCAGTTCGGCGGCGTCGGGGACGCTGCGCCGCGCGGCTGCGGCGCACACCGCCATCATGCAGCCGCCGTGCACTTTGGGGCCGATGGTCCATCTGGTGTCGATGTTGGCGGTGAACGTACCGGCATCGACGGCGGTGACAGTGATCAGGTCGGTGAAGGGGTGGGATGTCATGCCATCTCCAATTCCGGTGTTGTGGTAGCGGTTTGAGCGGTGCGGGCAGGGCGGGTCCGGACCTTCAGGGGCCACCAGAACCAGCGTCCGAGCAGCGCCGCGATCGACGGGGTGATCAGGGAGCGCACCACGAAGGTGTCGAACAACAGGCCGAGCCCGATCGTGGTGCCGATCTGGCCGACCGAGCGCAGGTCGCTCGCGATCATCGAGATCATGGTGAACGCGAACACCAGCCCGGCCGCGGTGACGACGCCGCCGGTGGCGCCGGTGGCACGAATCAGTCCGGTGCGCAGACCCGCGCCGATCTCTTCCTTGAAGCGGGACACCACCAGCAGGTTGTAGTCGGACCCGACGGCCAGCAGCACGATCACCGACATGGCGATCACCAGCCATTGCAACTCGATGCCCAGGAAGTACTGCCAGATCAACACGGACAGGCCGAAGGACGCGGCGAGGGACAGCACCACGGTGCCGACGATCACGATCGACGCGACCAGCGCCCGGGTGATCAACAGCATCACCACGAAGATCAGGATGATGGCCGCGAGCGCCGCGATCAGCAGGTCGTAGTGCGCACCCTGCTGGATGTCCTTGTAGGTGGCGGCGGTACCGCCCAGGTAGAACTTCGCACTGGCCAGTGGCGTGCCTTTGACTGCTTCCTTGGCGGCCTGCAACTCGGCGTCGACGTGCGAAATGCCTTCCAGGGTGGCCGGATCCACATCATGGGTGACGATGAAGCGCGCCGCCTTGCCGTCGGGGGACAGCATCAGCTGCATTCCGCGCTGAAAATCGGGGCTGCTGAACGCCTCTGGCGGCAGGTAGAACATGTCGTCGTTCTTCGCGTCGTCGAACGTCTGGCCCATGGCCGCGGCGGTGTCGGTCATCCGCTCCATCTGGGTGACCATGCCGTCGAAGGTGCTGCGCATCGTCTGCATCAGATCGCGGACGTCGGAGGACAGGCTGATCATCGGCGGCAGCTGAGCGGCGATCTGCGGTGTCACCGTGTCGAGCTTGCCCATCGCGTCGGACAGCGCCTTGGTGTTGTCGGCGAGCCGGTCGAAGCCGTCGGTGGCGTCGAACACCGAGCGCATCGCGTGGCAGATCGGAATGTCGAAGCAGTGCGGCTCCCAGTAGAAGTAGTTCCGCAGCGGCCGGAAGAAGTCGTCGAAATCGGCGATCTGGTTGCGCAATTCGGCGGTGGTGGCCGACATATCCTGTGCGGCAACATCTCCAGCATGCGTGGCGTCGGCCAGCTGCACGCTGAGTTCGTGCATGTGCCGCATGATGCCGATCATCGAAGTGAGGTGGTCGGTCATGGTCTGGATGTCGCCGAGCCGAGCCTTCATGAACTGCAGGTTCTCGTTCATCGAGACGGCCTGGGCACTGATCTGGAACGGCACCGAGCCGTGTTCCATCGGCGGTCCGAGGGGCCGGGTGATGCTCTGCACCCGCGCGATGCCCGGCACCCGGAAAATGTTCTTCGCGATCCGGTCCAGCACCAGCATGTCCCGGGAGTTCCGCAGGTCGTGGTCGGCTTCGACCATCAGCATGTCGGGGTTCATTCGCGCTGAGGTGAAATGCTTTTCGGCGGCCGCATAGCCGATGTTGGACGGCACGTCTTTCGGCACGTAGAAGCGGTTGTCGTAGTTGGTGCGGTATCCGGGCAGGGCCAGCACGCCGACCAGCGCGGCAGCGGTGGCCGCGACCAGGATGGGCCCGGGCCACCGGACCACGGCGGTGCCGACGCGGCGCCAGCCGCGGGTCTTGTTGGCGCGCTTGGGGTCCAGCAAGCCGAAGTGGGTGCTGACGACCATCACCGCGGGTGCGAATGTCAACGCCATCACCAGGATGACGATCATTGCGGTCGCGCAGGGCAGGGCCAGCGTGTTGAAGTAGTTCAGCCGGGTGAACAACAGGCACATCATGGCGCCGGCGATGGTCAGCCCGGAGCCGAGGATGACGTGATAGACGCTGGAAAACGTTGAATAGTAAGCGGTTACCCGGTCCTCGCCGGCACTGCGGGCTTCGTGATACCGGCCGACCAAGAAGATCCAGTAGTCGGTGCCGGCGGCGATCGCCAGGGCGGTCAGCACGCTGACCGCGAAGGTGGACAGGCTGATGGCGTGGATGTGACCCAGCACGGCGACCAGCCCGCGGGCCATGCTCATCTCGGTCAGCACGACCAGCAGGGCGATGAATGTCGTTGCGAGGGAGCGGTATACGACCAACAACATCACGGCGATGACGACGAGCGTCACCACGGTCATCTTGACCATGCTCTTGTCGCCGGCTTCATTGGTGTCGGCCACCAGGGCCGCCTGACCGGTGACGAAGGCTCTCACACCGACCGGTGGATGACTGCGATCGACGATGTGCCGTACCGCGTCGACGGATTCGACGCCCTGCGTGGATCCCTGGTCGCCGCGCAGGTTGACCTGGACGTATGCCGCCTTGTGGTCTTCGCTCTCGGACCCCGCCGAGGTGATGCGGTCGCCCCAGAAGTCCTGCACATGCTCGATGTGGGTGGTGTCCCGTTGCAGCTGTTGGACCAGATCGCCGTAGTACTGCCGTGCTGTATCGCCGAGCGCCTGGTCCGACTCGATGATGATCATCAGCACGCTGTCCGAGTCGAATTCGCCGAACTTGGTGCCGATGTGCTTGGTCGCGATAACCGACGGCGCATCCTGCGGGGAGAGGGACACGGCGTTGTTCGCGCCGACGACTTCGAGCTTGGGCACCAGCAGATTGGTGGCCGCGGTGGCAGCCAGCCAGATCAGGATGATCGGCACCGACAGGATGCGGATCAGTCGGGGATAGCCGCCGCGAGTGCTGTGCTGGCCGCTCATGCTGCTTTCACCAGGCAAAAGGTGGTCGCCGATGCGCCCTCGGCGGCCTGGTGGTCGCGGAGTTCGCCATTGACCGTGATCCGGCAGGTCAGCCGGTTGCTGTCACCCTGTGCGACGAGGTTGGCGAACACACTCGGCACCGTCGTGGTCAGCGTCTTCGACCAGGGCAGTGAGGTGAAGCGCTCCTGCTGCGGCTGGGCCCGCTCATCGACGTAGCTGATCATCCCGGAGGTGCCCGACGGTCCGTCCACCTCGTACGTCACGTACTTCGGGATCGTGGAAACGATGTTGTCCGTGCGGGATTCGGCGGACTGCTGGCTGCCGAACACGCCGTGGAAGCGGTCGATGATGAAACCCCCGACCGTGACGACCGCGACAACGGTCAGCAGCACCCAGCTGCGCCGCGCAGCCTTGAGCAACCAGTTCATGAAAAGCACCATACGACCGTATGTATACGCATGTATAGTTACGGTGCGGTGGCGACCATCACACCTCGCCAGGCAGCGGCGATTAGGGTGAAGGCATGGCAGGGTCGACACGGCAGCGGAATGTGCGAGGACAAGGCGCACTGCTGCGCGACGAAATCCTGGCAGCCGCGATCCGGGTGGTCGACGCGTCCGCGTCCACCAACGAGGTCTCGCTGCGCAGCATCGCGCGCGAAGCCGGCATCTCCAACATGTCGGTGTACGCCCACTTCGACAGCCGCGAGGACGTGCTGGCCGCTGTCGCGGAGTTGAGCTGGGACCAGGTGCGCCGGGACATCGCCGAGCAGGTGCCCAGTGGCAAGACGCGACGCGAGCGGCTGCTGCTCGGGTGCCGAGCGTATGTCGCTTTCGCCCAACGCTTTCCGTTGCGGTACGTCCTGATGGTCAAGGTCGACGAGATCACCCCGTCGGCGCGTCAGGCCCTCGAGGTGGTGACCCGCGGGCTGCTGGCCGCCGGTGGCATGGACCCTGACTCCGAGCCAGGTCCCGACGCGCAGCGCGTGGCCGCGGCGCTATCGGTGGCGCTGCACGGCGTGGCGATGCTGCACCGCACCGATACCCCGCATCTGTGGATGAGCGATTTCAGCACCTGCGAAATCATCCAGACAATGGTCGACGCGGCCATCCTGCAGCTCGAGCAGGCCGCTGCCACTCCGCTGGCTTGAGCGCCGCCTACTTCTTCTTGGCCTCCCGCCAACCCCGTTCGAACGGCAGCCGCCAGGCGTTGGGTGCGACCAGTTGGTGAATGGCGTTGGGGCCCCAGGTGCCGGGCTGGTAGTTCTTGACCGGCGGCGGATCCTCAAGCAGTGCGGCCGAATTCGCCCACAGCGACTCGATGCCCTCGGCGGTGGTGAACAGTGTGTGGTCCCCGCGCATGGCGTCCAGGATCAGCCGCTCATACGCCTCCAGCACCTGATCGGCGCCGTCGGCCTCCCCGGCCGAGAACTGCATCGACAGCTTCTCCAGCTTCATGCCCGGACCCGGTCGCTTGCCGTAGAACGACAGCGATACCTTCGAGTTGTCGGCGAGGTCGAAGGTCAGGTGGTCGGGTCCTTGGGAGCCGACGCCCGAGCCCGACGGGAACATGGTGCGCGGGGCCTCTTTGAACGCGATCGAGATGATGCGCATGCCTTCGGCCATCTTCTTGCCGGTGCGCAGGTAGATGGGGACTCCGGCCCAGCGCCAGTTGTCGACGCGAACCTTCAGCGCGATGAACGTCTCGGTATCGGAATCCCTTGATACGCCGTCGAGTTCGCGGTAGCCAGTGAACTGGCCCCGGACCACGTCGGAGCATTTGATCGGCAGCATCGACCGGAATACCTTGTTCTTCTCCTCGCTGATGGCCCGTGGCTCCAGTGCCGTCGGCGGCTCCATCACCACGAAGGCCATCACTTGCAGCAGGTGGGTCACCACCATGTCTTTGTAGGCGCCGGTGCTCTCATAGAAGTTGGCGCGCGCGTCCAGCCCGAGCATCTCGGGGATGTCGATCTGGATGTGGTCGATGAAATTGCGGTTCCAGATCGGCTCGAACAGACCGTTGGCGAACCGGAACGCCAGGATGTTCTGCGCGGCTTCCTTGCCCAGGAAGTGGTCGATGCGGAAAATCTGTTCCTCGTCGAAAGTTTCGTGGACGAAGTCGTTCAGTTCGACCGCGCTGGCCAGGTCCGTACCGAACGGTTTCTCCATCACGACGCGCGAGCGCTCGACCAGGCCGGCCTCGTCCAGCGTCGCGATCACCGCGCGCGCCGCCTTCGGCGGCACCGAAAGATAGTGCAGCCGGCGCACATTCGGGCCCAGCCTCTTTTCCGCCGCGGCCACCGCTGCCGCCAGTCCAGACGGTCCGGCGCCCTGCGGGACGTAGGTGAGCGTCGCGGCGAACCGTTCCCATTGCTCGTCGGTCAAGTGATGGCTGCCGAACTCGTCGATCGCCTCCTTCGCCAGCGCGCGGAACTCGTCGACGGTCAGGTCCTCCAACGAAGTCCCGACGATCTGGATGTCAGGTGCCAGTTCGGACTGGTCCAGATAGGCCAGGCCGGGCAGCAGCTTGCGTTTGGCGAGATCTCCGGTCGCACCGAACAGCACGATGACGTGTGGATCGACGGCGACATCCTCATGACGGTTCGGCCGTGAGCCGGGCGCTGGATACGAGATGGTCTGCGGTTTGGTGTTCGCCACGATGCGCATGATTCCACCGCGACGGGGTCCGCGCAGGACCTACAACGAAGAAGGCCCGGCCACCGTGATCGGTGACCGGGCCTCGACGCGAAGCTGTCAGTCCAGCTGGATGTACTTCACGTTGACCGGCTGCGCGGGCTTGCCGTCGCCGGCGCCGCCCTCGATGCCGTTCTGGGCGACCTTGTCCAGGGTGGCCAGGCCGGTGGCGTCGACGGTGCCGAACGCGGTGTAGCCCGGAGGCAGCTGCGAATCCTGGTACACCAGGAAGAACTGGCTGCCGTTGGTGTTCGGGCCGGCGTTGGCCATCGCCAGCGTGCCGCGCGGGTAGACGACCGGCTGGCTCAGCGCGGGGCTGTCGGGCTGGTACTGGTTGGTCGGGTACTCGTTGGCGAACTGGTAGCCCGGGCCGCCCATGCCGGAGCCGGTCGGGTCACCGCACTGCAGGACGTCGAGGCCGCCCTTGGTCAGTCGGTGGCACGGGGTGTCGTTGAAGTAGCCCTGCTGCGCGAGGCTGACGAAGCTGTTCACCGTGCACGGGGCCTTGGCGTTGTCCAGCGTCAGCCCGAGGTTGCCCTGGCTGGTGCTCATGCTGGCCGTCACCGTGGCCGGGGTGGTCGGGATCTTGCCGGTGCGCGGCGGGTTGACCTTCTTGCTGGCCTGCTCCGACGATGCCGGGTACTGGCAGTTCTCGCCGAGGCCGGCGGGCGCCACGAACGGCGGCAGCTTGCCGTCGGCGGGCGGGTTCTGCGCCGGGGCCGTCGAGCTCTCGGTCGATGCCGAGGCCGTCGCCGACGAGGACTTGGAGTCCTTGTTGAGGTAGACGACGCCGCCGACGACACC
>NZ_JXST01000021.1 GCF_000878195.1 Mycolicibacterium llatzerense
GGCGCCGAGCCCGGCACCGGCCCCCAACCCGTCCAGCCCCGCGCCTGCCCCAACCTCGCCTGCGGCTCCGTCCCCGACGGCCACGGCACTCCCTCCGCCACCTCAGGAGCCGGGCACAAACTGCCGGAACGCGTCATGACGCCCCGAGAGCGAGCGGGAGTCGAGGCATGACGACGCAGCCGCAGTCTCCGGTTGCGGTCGCTCCTCCACTGCCCAATCGGCGTAATTCCGAATTGGTGCTGCTGGGGTTCGCGGCCGTGATCACGACTGTGGCGCTGCTGATCGTCGAGGCCAACCAGGAGTCCGGCCTGCAACTGGACCTCATCCAGTTCACCGTCGGCTTCGTCGTACTGTTCGGCGGTGCCCACCTGGCGGTGCGCCGCTACGCGCCGTACGCCGACCCGCTGCTGTTGCCCGTGGTCGCGTTGCTGAACGGCCTGGGCTTGGTGCTGATCTACCGGCTGGATCTGTCGGCGCACTCGCGGCCCGCGGGCATCCTGCCCGGCGGCAACGCCAACCAGCAGATGCTGTGGACGCTGCTGGGCATTCTGGTGTTCACCGCGGTGCTGATGTTCGTGCACGACCACCGGATGCTGGCCCGCTACGGCTACATCTGCGGCCTGTCCGGCTTGGTGCTGCTGGCCATCCCCGCGGTGCTGCCGGATTCGGTGGCCGAGCAGTACGGCGCCAAGATCTGGATCCGGTTGCCGGGCTTCTCCATTCAGCCCGCCGAGTTCTCCAAGATCCTGCTGCTGATCTTCTTCGCCAGCGTGCTGGTCACCAAGCGCAGCCTGTTCACCAGTGCCGGCAAGCACATGTTCGGGCTGGACCTGCCGCGACCGCGCGACCTGGCGCCGCTGTTGGTGGCCTGGATCGGGTCCATCGGCGTGATGGTGTTCGAGAAGGACCTCGGGGCGTCCCTGCTGCTCTACGCGACGTTCCTGGTGCTGCTGTACGTCGCCACCGAGAAGCTCAGCTGGGTGATCATCGGGCTGAGCTTGTTCTGCGTGGGCAGCCTGGTGGCGTACCACCTTTTCGATCACGTGCGGGTGCGCGTGCAGAACTGGCTGGACCCGTTCGCCGACCCCGACGGCGCCGGGTACCAGATGGTGCAGTCCCTGTTCAGCTTCGCCACCGGCGGCATCTTCGGTACCGGCCTGGGCAACGGTCAGCCCGGCACCGTGCCCGACGCCTCCACCGACTTCATCATCGCGGTGGTGGGTGAGGAGCTCGGGCTCGTCGGCCTGGCCGCGGTGCTGATGCTGTACACGATCGTCGTGATCCGGGGTCTGCGCACCGCCATCGCGGTGCGGGACAGCTTCGGCAAGCTGCTCGCGGCCGGCCTCTCCGCCGCGCTGGCGCTGCAGCTGTTCATCGTCGTCGGCGGCGTCACCAAACTGATCCCGCAGACCGGCCTGACCACACCGTGGATGTCGTACGGCGGCTCGTCCCTGCTGTCCAACTATGTGCTGCTGGCCCTGCTGCTGCGGGTCTCGCACGTCGCGCGCCGGCCGCTGTCCACCCGGGGCGCCAACGCGGCACCGATCGCGGCGGCCAACACCGAGGTGATCGAGAAGCAATGAACACCTCGCTTCGTCGCGTCTCCGGACTGGTGATGGCACTGGTCGTGATGCTGCTGCTGAACGCCACCACCACCCAGGTGTTCGCCGCCGACAGCCTGCGCGCCGACCCGCGCAACCAGCGGGTGCTGCTCGACGAGTACTCGCGCCAGCGCGGCCAGATCACCGCCGGCGGCCAGCTGCTGGCGTACTCGATGCCGACCAACGGCCGGTTCCGCTACCTCCGCATCTACCCGAACCCGCTGGTGTACGCGCCCGTCACCGGCTTCTACTCGCTGCAGTACTCGAGCACCGGCCTCGAGCGCGCCGAGGACAGCATCCTCAACGGCTCCGACGAGCGGCTGTTCGGCAACCGCATCGCCGACTTCTTCACGGGCCGCGATCCCCGCGGCGGCAACGTCGACACCACGATCGTGCCGCGGGTCCAGCAGGCCGCGTGGGACGCCATGCAGCAGGGCTGCGGCGGCAACCCATGCAAGGGTTCGGTG
Source organism: Mycolicibacterium llatzerense (assembly GCF_000878195.1). Taxonomy (GTDB): domain Bacteria; phylum Actinomycetota; class Actinomycetes; order Mycobacteriales; family Mycobacteriaceae; genus Mycobacterium; species Mycobacterium llatzerense. The sequence continues at coordinate 2,069 of NZ_JXST01000021.1, forward strand.
GTGGCGCTCGATCCGTCGACCGGCAAGATTCTGGCCATGGTGTCGTCTCCGTCGTACGACCCCAATCTGCTGGCCTCGCACGAGAGCGAACAGCAATCCGCCGCCTGGCAGGAGCTGCGCGACAACCCCGATTCACCGCTGCAGAACCGGGCGATCTCCGAGACGTTCCCGCCGGGGTCGACGTTCAAGGTGCTGACCACCGCCGCGGCGCTGCAGGCCGGTGCCACCCCGGACACCCAGCTGACCTCCGCAGCCCGAATCACGTTGCCGGACAGCACCGCGACGCTGGAGAACTACGGCGGCGCGGCGTGCGGCGGGGGCCCGACGGTGTCCTTGCGCGAGGCGTTCGCCAAGTCCTGCAACACCGCCTTCGTCGAACTGGGCCTGCACAACGGGGCCGACGCGATGCGGACCATGGCCAAGCAGTTCGGCCTGGACACCCCGCCGCCGTCGATTCCGCTGCAGGTCGCGGAGTCGACCGTCGGCCCGATCTCCGACGCCCCGGCCCTGGGTATCTCCAGCATCGGCCAGAAGGACGTCGCCCTGACCCCGCTGCAGAACGCGATGGTTGCCGCGACCATCGCCAACGGCGGCGTCAGCATGGCCCCGTACCTGGTCGATGACCTGAAGGGACCTGACCTTTCCAACATCGCGGCTACCTCACCGCACCAACAGCGGCGGGCCATCTCATCCCAGGTCGCGGCTACACTTACGGATCTGATGGTCGGCGCCGAGCAGGTGACGCAGCAGAAGGGAGCCATAGCCGGCGTGCAGATCGCATCAAAGACGGGCACGGCCGAACACGGCACCGATCCACGTCACACACCACCACACGCGTGGTACATCGCTTTTGCCCCGGCGAAATCCCCGAAGGTCGCCGTCGCCGTCCTAGTGGAGAATGGTGGAGACCGTTTGTCCGCGACCGGCGGTGCGCTGGCCGCACCCATCGGGCGGGCCACCATCGCCGCGGCGCTACGGGAGGGATCATGAGCGCGCGGGTCGGAGTCACACTTTCCGGCCGCTATCGACTTCAGCGACTCATCGCCACTGGCGGCATGGGTCAAGTCTGGGAGGGCGTCGACAGCAGGCTCGGCCGACAGGTCGCCATCAAGGTGCTAAAGGCCGAGTACTCGACCGACCCTGAGTTCGTCGAGCGGTTCCGCGCCGAGGCGCGCACGGTGGCGATGCTGAATCACCCCGGCATCGCCAGCGTCTACGACTACGGCGAGACCGAGCTCGACGATTCCGGCCGCACCGCCTACCTGGTCATGGAGCTCGTCAACGGCGAGCCGTTGAACTCGGTGATCAAGCGCACCGGCCGGCTGTCGCTGCGGCACTCGCTGGACATGCTGGAGCAGACAGGGCGGGCCCTGCAGGTCGCGCACAGCGCAGGCCTGGTGCACCGCGACGTCAAGCCCGGCAACATCATGATCACCCCGACCGGCCAGGTGAAGCTCACCGACTTCGGCATCGCCAAGGCGGTCGACGCGGCTCCCGTCACCCAGACGGGCATGGTGATGGGCACCGCCCAGTACATCGCGCCCGAGCAGGCCCTGGGCCACGACGCCACCGCGGCCAGCGACGTCTACTCGCTCGGCGTCGTCGGCTACGAGTCCGTGTCCGGCCGGCGGCCGTTCACCGGCGACGGCGCCCTGACTGTCGCGATGAAGCACATCAAGGAAGCGCCGCCACCACTGCCGTCCGACCTGCCCCCGAACGTCCGCGAGCTGATCGAGATCAGCCTCGCGAAGGACGCCATCCACCGCTACCGCAGCGGCGGACCGTTCGCCGACGCCGTCGCCGCGGTCCGGGCCGGACGCCGCCCCCCGCGGCCCAACCAGGCGCCGACCATCGGCCGGGCTGCTCCGGCGGCGATTCCGTCGAGCACGCAGGCCCGCACGAGCAACGAACTGGCTGTGCGTCCGGCACCGGCAACCCCGCGGCCCCGGCCCGCTGCCGGTAGCCATCGGCCGGCCCCGCCCGCGCGGCGGACTTTCTCGCCAGGTCAGCGCGCCCTGTTGTGGGCGGCTGGTGTCCTGGGTGCGCTGGCGATCGTCATCGCGATCCTGATCGTGCTCAACGCGCAGGACCGGCAGGACCAGAAGAACCAGCAGCAGTCCACTGTCACCAACACCATCACCGAGACCACGAAGACGCCCGGCGCACCGGCGGGTCAGTCGGCTTCGCTCCCTGAATTGTCAGGACCGGCCATTTCATGACCACGCCCCAGCACCTCTCCGACCGCTACGAACTGGGGGACATCCTCGGTTTCGGCGGCATGTCCGAGGTTCACCTCGGCCGCGATCTACGTCTGCACCGCGACGTGGCGGTCAAGGTGCTGCGCGCCGACCTGGCTCGGGACCCGAGCTTCTACCTGCGTTTCCGCCGGGAAGCGCAGAACGCCGCGGCGCTGAACCACCCGGCGATCGTCGCGGTCTACGACACCGGTGAGGCCGAGACCCCCAACGGCCCGCTGCCGTACATCGTCATGGAGTACGTCGACGGCGTGACGCTGCGCGACATCGTGCACACGGAGGGGCCGCTGCCGCAGCAGCGCGCCATCGAGATCATCGCCGACGCCTGCCAGGCCCTGAACTTCAGCCACCAGCACGGCATCGTGCACCGGGACATCAAGCCGGCGAACATCATGATCAGCAAGGCCAATGCGGTCAAGGTCATGGACTTCGGCATCGCCCGCGCCATCGCCGACAGCAGCAACCGGATGACGCAGACCGCGGCGGTCATCGGCACCGCCCAGTACCTGTCACCCGAGCAGGCCAGCGGGCAGAACGTCGACGCCCGCTCGGACGTGTATTCGCTGGGCTGCGTGCTCTACGAACTGATCACCGGTGAGCCGCCGTTCGTCGGCGACTCCCCGGTCGCGGTGGCCTACCAGCACGTCCGCGAGGACCCGGTGCCGCCGTCGCAGCGGCACGCCGGGATCTCTCCCGAGCTGGACGCCGTCGTGCTCAAGGCCCTGGCGAAGAACCCGGACAACCGGTACCAGAGCGCCGCGGACATGCGGAACGACCTGATCCGCGTGCACGCCGGCGAAGCTCCCGACGCGCCCAAGGTGCTCACCGACGCCGAGCGCACCGCAATGATGGGCACCGGCGGCTTCGGTGGGCCGCGCAGCATGATGCCCGAGCAGATCACCGTCACCCCGCAGCCGTACCGCTCGACGGATCGGGCCGCCACGCCGATCGGTCGCTGGCTCATCGCCGCCGCCATCCTGGCCGTGCTGACGGTCGTCGTCACCGTGGCCATCAACCTGATCAACGGCAAGCCGCACGACCAGCAGATTCCGGACGTGCGCGGGCTGGCTCAGGCGGACGCCGTCGCCAATCTGCAGAACCGCGGCTTCAAGACCCGCACGCAGCAGCGGCCCGACTCCACCGTGGCGCCGGACCACGTCATCGGCACCGAGCCGTCGGCCAACACATCGGTGGCCGCCGGCGACGAGGTGACCATCAACATCTCCACCGGTCCCGAGCAGCGCGAGGTCCCCGACGTCTCGAAGCTCTCGCCTTCCGACGCGATGGCCAAGCTGCAGTCCGCGGGTTTCCGGAACATCCAGCAGACGGTGTCGCAGTCGCTGCCGGACCAGAAGGACCGGGTCATCGCGACCAACCCGCCGGCCCACCAGACGTCGGCCATCACCAACGTGATCACGATCATCGTCGGCTCCGGGCCCGGTCTGGTGCCCATCCCCGATGTCGGCGGACAGACCGTCGAGGTCGCGACCAAGAACCTCAATACCGTCGGCTTCGCCACGATCTTGACGGCGCCGACCGACAGCCCGAAGCCGGCCGGCGAGATCATCGCGAGCGATCCGCCGGCGGGTACGCCGACGGCCAAGGACGCACCGATCACGCTGAAGGTCTCGCAGGGCAACCAGTTCGTCATGCCGAACCTGGCCGGTCAGTTCTGGACCGACGCCGAGCCGAACCTGCGCGCCCTGGGCTGGACCGGCGTGCTGATCAAGGGCGCCGACGTGCAGAACAGCGGTCAGCGCAGCAATGCGGTGGTCAGCCAGATGCCGGCAGCCGGTAGCGGCGTCAACTTCGGCGCGTCGATCACGCTGAGCTTCGCTTCGTAGTCTTGCGGGGGACGTTCTGGCAGGCCGTTGCTCGCACTTTTACGCCATGAAGTGAGAGTCAGTCACCCAGCGGCCCAACATCGCGTTGACTCTCACCTCAGGGACACGGCCACTCGGTCTTTTGCGACATCAGGTCAGGGTCAACGGGATTCCGGCCCCAGCAGACGTTGACTCTCACCTCAGGGCCGTGGTTACTCGCACTTCCGCGCCATGAAGTGAGAGTCAACGACCCGGGCAGCCCACAACGGCGTCCACCCTGAACCCACGGCACACGCCACTCGCACTGCGTGGATGGAAGCTCGGCGGAATTAGGCCGTACGGGTCGCGGCCGAGACGGCGTCGGCGACTTCCTGCTCGAGACGACTGACCAGTCCCTCGTCGGGCGCCTGACCGCAGAAGGCGAGCCAGTTGGCCAGCATCCGGTGACCGCCCTGCGTCAGGATGCTCTCCGGGTGGAACTGGACCCCGTGGATCGGCAGCTCGCGGTGCCGGACGGCCATGATGACGCCGCTGTCGGTGTGGCCGATGGCCTCCAGCTCATCCGGCAGGGTCTCCGGCAGGATGGTCAGCGAGTGGTAGCGGGTGGCCGTGAACGGGTCCGGAAGTCCTTGCAGCACACCACTATTCGCGTGATGAACCAGGCTGGTCTTGCCGTGCAGCAGTTCCGGGGCGCGGTCCACCGTGCCACCGAAGGCCACCCCGATGGCCTGGTGTCCCAGGCACACCCCGAGTAGGGGAGTGCGGGTCTCGGCGCAGGCGCGCACCAACGGAATGGACGCACCGGCGCGCTCGGGCGTACCTGGACCGGGGCTCACCAGAATCCCGTCGAACTCCTCGGCCACGGCGGCGACGCCCTCGGGGGTGGAGACGCGCTCGTCGTCGCTACGCCAGACCTGCGCGTGCACCCCGAGCTGACCCAGGTACTGGACCAGGTTGAACACGAAGCTGTCGTAGTTGTCGAGGACGAGAACCTGCATGCCGCCAGGCTACTGGGTCACCGACAGACCCGATCAATCAATATGTGACCGGTCCAGCCGGTTTGGCGTACTGCAGCTTCAGCGGCATCCGGTGGCCGACGACGTCGACCGACGCCCGCGGCTCCTCGGTGTAGCCGAGCCCGAACCGCACCACGTACTGCTTGTACAAGGTCACCAACGGCGCGGCGGCCAGCGCGGCCCGCATGCCCTCGACGTTGCCGATCACGGTCACGACGTAGGGCGGGCTGTAGGTCCGGCCGTTGAGCAACAGGGTGTTCCCGACGCAGCGTGGAGCCGACGTGGCCAGGATCCGCTGGTCCTGCATCTGGACGGCCTCGGCCCCGCCCAACCACAGTGCGTTGAGCACCGCCTGGACGTCCTGTTGATGCACGACCAGGTCGTCGGGGGTGGCGTCGCGCGGGTACTGACCCTGCGCATTGCGCTGCGCGTCGTTGAGGGTGATCACCAGGCCCGGTCCACGCATGGGATCGAGGCCCAGCTCCAGGCCGAGCTCGTTGGCGCGGCTCGTGATGGCGCCGAGCGCGGCATCGGCGCCGGGCGTACCGCCGTGGTGATTCTCGAGCTGATGCTGCAGGTTGTCACGCTCGGCGGTCCGGGTGGCGACGGTGCGTTGCGCCTCTTTCACCATGTCGACGAGGCGGGGCGCGTCGCTGCGCCGGATCTCGCTGCCGCCGGACACGCTGTGGGTGGTGGCCAGCAGGAGGCCGGCAAGCACACAGACCACCGGCACACCGAATCGCCAGGCGGAGTGGCGGGCCGGCTGGGCAGGTTCCGAGGTCCCAGCCGTCCACCAGGGCCTGCGAGGCGACACGTCTTCTGCGTTAGGCTCTGAGTGCATACCGCTCCATCGTCGCACCGAATTGCCGGTTTTTCTCCACCGGCCCGGATGTGCGGCACCGACTGTCCGCGAAGGTACCAATGCCCAAGTCCAAGGTTCGCAAGAAGAACGACTTCACCATCAACCCGGTGAGTCGGACGCCGGTGAAGGTCAAGGCCGGACCGTCGAGCGTGTGGTTCGTGGTGTTCTTCTGCTCGCTGATGCTGATCGGCCTGATCTGGCTGGCGGTCTTCCAGCTCGCCGCGCTGAACCCGGCCGGTACGCCCCACCTGCTGCAGTGGATGGCCGATCTCGCCCAGTGGAACTACGCGATCGCCTTCGCATTCATGATCACCGGTCTGCTGCTGACCATGCGGTGGCGCTGAGCTGCGTGAACGGCCCCGGTTCGTTACATACCGGTCTCGTTACGTAACCCAACTGGCAACCTAGCGGTCACGCAATCACATCGATGTGATTCATCCCCATTGGGGATAGTGCCTGTGGATAACTTGCCCCTGAGGGTGTGGACATCTCATGGAACAAGCTCAATGGAGCCCCCCGACTGCCGGCATCGTGGCCTGTGGAGCATTCGGCGTCGTACTGACGGCAGTGGCCCTGACATCGGTCACTGACCTGCCCGGACGCCTTCTTGGCGGCATCGCGGCCATCGGTCTGCTGGTGTTCGCCGTCATGTCCTGGCGGGCGCGGCCGAAGCTCGCCATCACCCCGGCGGGGCTGGTGGTGCGCGGGTGGTTCAGCACCCAGACTTATGCACAGGCCGACCTCAAGAGTGTGCGGATCACCGAGTTCCGCCGGCTGACCCGCAAGGTGCGGCTCTTGGAGCTCGACACCGTCGACGACCGGCTCCTGGTCTTCACGCGATGGGATGTCGGCACCGACCCCATCAACGTCCTCGACGCCCTGACCGACGCCGGCCTGATTCCTTAGTTCCAACGCAAACGGCGCGACAGCCCCGGTGGGGGACTGCCGCGCCGCGCGTCAGGCTGGGATCAGGAAATGGTGACCGAGTCGACGACGACTGCCTCGGTCGGGCGGTCGCCGCGGTCGACGGACGTGGTGGCGATGGCGTCCACGACCTTCTGAGACTCCGCATCGACGACCTCACCGAAGATGGTGTGGCGACGGTTCAGGTGCGGGGTGGGGCCGACGGTGATGAAGAACTGCGAACCGTTGGTGCCCGGGCCGGCGTTGGCCATGGCCAGCAGGTACGGCTTGTCGAACTGCAGCTCCGGGTGGAACTCGTCGGCGAACTGGTAGCCCGGGCCGCCGCGGCCGGTGCCGGTCGGGTCGCCGCCCTGGATCATGAAGCCGTCGATGACGCGGTGGAAGACGACGCCGTCGTAGAACGGGCCGGAGGTGCCGCCCGAGGCGTTCTCGGTGGAGTAATCCTTGGTGCCCTGGGCCAGACCAACGAAGTTGGCGACGGTCTTGGGCGCGTGGTTACCGAACAAAGCAATCTTGATGTCGCCGCGGTTGGTGTGCAGCGTCGCGGTCGCGGTCTGAATAGGGCTCGTCACGGAAAGTCAGTCTGCCACTCACATTTAAGACCCCGAAGTCGCCCCCACCGAATAACGTGGAAGGCCTAGCGTAGAGCCAAGCCCCCGCTTGGGAGGTCTGCAGAAATCGTGTCCGGCAGAGAGGTTGGTTGATGAGCACTGTCACCGAGAACGTCCCCGAGGTCAGCCGCCCCAGCTCCGGTGCCCGCCTGGGTCGTGGGCTGAAGTACACCGTCGTCGGGCCGCTGCTGATCCTGCGCGGGGTGCTCGGGCTCGGCGTCGGCTCCACCCTCGGTACCGCGCGCTGGGTGGGCCGGCGGTGCCACCGCAGCGAGGATTCCGCGGGAGATCTCGCGGTGGTGGTGCAGTCCGGCGCCAACCGTCGCCGGCCGTTGCTCATCGCCGGTGCCACGGTCGCGGTGCTGGCCCTCGGCGGCATCACGTTCTCGATCGTGCGGCGCTCGATGCAGCCAGAGCCCTCTCCGCTGCCCCCGAGCGTGGACGTGACGCCCCAGCCCTAGGTTTCCGCGTCGAGACTGAGCTTGTGTGTCAGATCCGGATCTGACACACAAGCTCATGTTCGTCAGCCCGCCTTGGTGCAGGCCGTGATGAGGGCCTCCGGGTCGGTCACGCTGACCCCCAGCTCCCGCAGCGTCACCGGTACACCGCAAACCTTGGCCTTGACGGGTGGGTCGATGGTCAGCGCCACCACGCCGTCGGACGAGCCGTTCACCAACCAGCGTCCGCGGAAGCCGTGTACACCCCAGGACGTGATGCGTCCTTCCCACCGGCTGGCCTCAGCGATGGAGCTCAGCGGGATCTCGGCGGCAAAACCCCACCCCATGGTCACGTGCAGCGCTCCGTCGCGCACTTCCACGCCGCTGTGCTTCGGCCCGAGACCGAACGGCACCGACAACGGAAGCATCCACTTCGCGTAGCTGATCTCTGTCGTCATGGGGGCAGAGTAGGACGGTGACGTTGGAGCGCCGTTGGAATCTCCGCTTGCGTCAGACGAGAAAAGCGGCCCCGATAGTCGCTATCGGAACCGCTTTGTGAACTGCTGTGGATTTGTGGAGCCTAGGAGATTCGAACTCCTGACATCTGCCTTGCAAAGGCAGCGCTCTACCAACTGAGCTAAGGCCCCTCGACGGTGTCCGGAATTGAGTGCCAGACCTCTGCGCCATGCCGGGTCCGCCATACGAAGCCGGCGGCGACTGCGACCATGGCACCGAGCACCAGCAGAACCAATCTCACGGTGCACCCTTCCGGTGGGGGAGTCGGTGACACCGACTTCCGTGGGCCTAGGAGGACTCGAACCTCCGACCTCTTCGTTATCAGCGAAGCGCTCTAACCGCCTGAGCTATAGGCCCGAAAGTGGCCTTGCGGCCGAGCGATGAGATTACCGTATGGGGACCTCTGCGCCCAAAACGCGACGTCAGTCGCGCCCGCAGGCCTGCCGACTAGTCGCGATCGGCGAGCGTCACCTCAACCCCGCCGACCAGATCGGTCGTCAGGTTGTAGACGAACGCCGCGGCGGTGGCCATGGCCGTCAGCAGCACGATGTTGACCAACCCGACGAGGGTCGCGCCGCCGAAAATCGTACTGGCAGAAACCAATTCACCGCCACTGCCGCCACCACTGGTGAGCAGATCGCCGACGTTGCTGTTGAGCTTGCTCCACACACCCATGCCACCGAGGACCAGGTAGAGGAACGCCACCGCGATCATCCAGACGAAGAACAGCGCCACCGACAGCACCAACGAGACCTTCAACACGCTCCACGGATCGACGTGGCGCACCTGCATGCTGGCCCGCACCGGGCCGTCCTGCCGGGCACCCACGCGGCTCCGTGGTGCCGCCGAACGTGCCGGGGCCGGCGAGACGGTGGCGACGGTGCTGCGCGGCTCCCGTGGTTCGCCCGACGCCCGACGCTGCGGCTGGCGGGACAGATCCGGGATCTCGCTGGCGTAGGCCGCCTCGGGCCGCGTCTCCGTCCGAACCGTCTCGGCCGTCCGGACGGGCTTCGGCGGCACGTTGCCCGTCGGAGTCACGGCCGGCACCGGGGGCACCGGCGGGACGTCGGGGGTGACGGCCGGCGTGATGGTCGTCTCGGCTTCGGAGGCCGAACCTCCGCTGCCGCTGACGAACCGGTTGAGCCGGTCATCCAGGCTCTGCCCGGCGGCCGCGGGCGCGTCCGCCGGAGCTCCCGTGCGGGCCCGCTGCCAGGGCGGCGCTTCGCCGCCCTGGTCGGCCGCATGGGCGCCGCCACCCGATCCGGCAGGCCCGTTGTTGCTCGCGGGTCCGTCACCGGTACGGGTGTATCCCGGCTCGTTCGGGGAACTCACCTGGCGGCTCCTTCAATCAGTGCGGCTGCGGGCAGCCGCAGCACTACGTTTCGTCGGTCTCGGTCGCGGTTTCGGTCTCGACGTCGATATCGTCGTCACCTTCGGCCTCTTCGGCGTTGCGCGCGACGGCAATCAGTGTGTCGCCCTCACCCAGGTTCATCAACCGCACACCCTTGGTCTGCCGCCCAGCCTTGCGCACCTGACGTGCCGCGGTCCGGATGACACCACCGCCGGAAGTGATGGCGTACAGCTCGGTCTCGTCATCGACGATCAACGCTCCGACCAGACTGCCACGCTTCGGGTCGTACTGGATCGTGAGGATGCCCTTGCCGCCGCGGCCCTGCGCGGTGTACTCGTCGATGGCCGTCCGCTTGGCGTAACCGCCCGCGGTCGCGACCAACAGGTAGGTGTCCGGGATCACGACGTTGAGCGACAGCAGCCGGTCGTCCTCGTTGAACCGCATGCCCTGCACACCGGAGGTGGCCCGGCCCATCGGCCGCAGCGCCTCGTCGGTCGCCGAGAAGCGGATGGACTGGCCGTTGGCGGACACCAGCAGCAGGTCCTCTTCGGCGGAGCACAGCACCGCACCGACCAGTTCGTCACCGTCGCGCAGGTTGATCGCGACGATGCCGCCGGAACGGTTCGAGTCGAAGTCGGCCAGCTTGGACTTCTTCACCAGACCGTTGCGGGTGGCGAGCACCAGGTAGGGCGCGTCCTCGTAGCTCTTGATCTGGATGACCTGAGCGATGCGCTCTTCCGGCTGGAAGGCCAGCAGGTTCGCCACGTGCTGACCACGCGCGATCCGCGAGGCCTCGGGCAGTTCGTAGGCCTTGGCCCGGTACACCCGGCCCTGCGTGGTGAAGAACAGGATCCAGTCGTGCGTGGAGCACACGAAGAAGTGGTTGACGATGTCGTCCTGCTTGAGCCCGGCACCCTGCACACCCTTGCCGCCGCGCTTCTGGCTGCGGTACAGGTCGGTCTTGGTCCGCTTGGCGTAGCCGGTCTCGGTGATGGTGACGACGACGTCCTCGCGCTGGATGAGGTCCTCGTCGGCGACGTCACCCTCCCCCGCAATGATCCGGGTACGACGGTCGTCGCCGTACTTGTCGGCGATCTCCTTGAGCTCGTCGTGGACGATGGCGCGCTGCCGCTCGGGCTTGGCCAGGATGTCCTCGAGGTCTGCGATCTCGGCCTCGATCTTGGCCAGGTCGTCGACGATGCGCTGACGTTCCAGGGCGGCGAGGCGACGCAGCTGCATGTCGAGGATGGCCTGCGCCTGGATCTCGTCGACTTCGAGCAGTTCCATCAAGCCGCCCCGGGCTGCGTCGGCGTTCGGGGAGGCCCGGATCAGCGCGATGACTTCGTCAAGGGCGTCAAGGGCTTTCACCAAGCCGCGCAAGATGTGAGCGCGCTCGTTGGCCTTCCGCAACCGGTACCGGGTGCGCCGGATGATCACGTCGAGCTGGTGCGTGACGTAGTACCGGATCATCTGATCGAGCCGCAGGGTGCGTGGCACGCCGTCGACGATCGACAGCATGTTGGCACCGAAGCTGGTCTGCAGCTGAGTGTGCTTGTAGAGGTTGTTCAGCACCACCTTGGCGACCGCGTCACGCTTGAGGTCGATGACGATGCGCAGACCGACACGGTCGCTGGACTCGTTGTCGATGTTCGCGATACCGGCGATCCGGCCGTCGCGCACCAGGTCGGCCACCGATCCGATGAAGTTGTCGTGGTTGACCTGGTAGGGCAGCTCGGTGATGACGAGCGAGGTGCGGCCCTTGGCGTCTTCCTCGATCTCGACGACACCGCGCATGCGCACCGAGCCGCGGCCGGTGCGGTAGGTGTCGGAGATGCCCTGCGTCCCGACGATCAGGCCGTGGGTGGGGAAGTCCGGGCCCTTGACCCGCTCCATGCACGCTTCGAGGGTGGCTTCCTCATCGGCTTCGTGGTTCTCCAGGCACCAGTACACGGCCTCTGCCAGTTCGCGGAGGTTGTGTGGCGGGATGTTGGTGGCCATACCGACGGCGATGCCGCCGGAGCCGTTGGCCAGCAGGTTCGGGAACCGGCTGGGCAGGACGGTCGGCTCTTGCACGCGGCCGTCGTAGTTGGGGATGAAATCGACTGTCTCCTCGTCGATTTCGCGCAGCATCTCCATGGCCAGCGGGGTGAGGCGGGCCTCGGTGTAACGCATGGCGGCGGCGGGGTCGTTGCCCGGCGAGCCGAAGTTGCCCTGGCCGTCGACCAGCGGGTACCGCAGCGACCACGGCTGGGCCATGCGGACGAGGGTGTCGTAGATCGACGAGTCGCCGTGCGGGTGGTAGTTACCCATGGTCTCGGCGACCGAGCGTGCCGACTTGGCATGCGAACGATCCGGCCGGAACCCCGAGTCGTACATCGCGTAGAGCACGCGGCGGTGTACCGGCTTGAGGCCGTCTCGGACCTCGGGGAGGGCACGGCCGACGATGACGCTCATGGCGTAATCGATGTAGCTGCGCTGCATCTCCTGCTGGATGTCAACCGGTTCGATGCGGTCGCCCGCGGGCGGCATGGTGTCGGTCATCGAATTCCTTCTCCGGATTGTTTCACGTTAAACATTGATTTTTGGTGGTCGGGCTGAGCCGGACTCACAGTCTCTGATCGCTAGACATCAAGGAATCGAACGTCTTTCGCGTTCCGGGTGATGAAGCTGCGGCGTGCTTCGACGTCCTCGCCCATCAGGATCGAGAACAGTTCGTCGGCAGCCGCGGCGTCATCGAGGGTCACCTGACGCAAGACCCGGACCGACGGATCCATCGTGGTCTCCCACAGCTCCTTGGCGTCCATCTCACCCAGACCCTTGTAGCGCTGGATGCCGTCGTCGGTGTTGATCCGCTTGCCGGCGGCCTTGCCGGCCTCGAGCAGACCGTCGCGCTCGCGGTCCGAGTAGGCGAATTCCGGTTCGCTGCGTTGCCATTTCAGCTTGTACAGCGGCGGCTGGGCCAAGAAGATGTGGCCGTTTTCCACCAGCGGCTTCATGAAACGGAACAGCAGCGTCAGCAGCAGGGTCGAGATGTGCTGGCCGTCGACGTCGGCGTCGGCCATCAGCACGATCTTGTGGTACCGCAGCTTCGACAGGTCGAACTCGTCGTGGATACCGGTACCCAGGGCCGTGATGATGGCCTGGACTTCGTTGTTCTTCAGCACGCGGTCGATGCGGGCCTTCTCGACGTTGATGATCTTTCCGCGCAGCGGCAGGATCGCCTGGAACATCGAGTCGCGGCCGCTCTTGGCCGAGCCGCCGGCCGAATCGCCCTCCACCACATACAGTTCCGACTTCGTCGGATCGGTGGAACGGCAGTCCGCCAGCTTGCCGGGCAGGCCACCGAGATCGGTCGCGCTCTTGCGGCGCACCAGCTCACGCGCCTTGCGCGCGGCCACCCGGGCCTGGGCCGACGAAACCGCTTTGTTGACCACCGTCTTGGCTTCGGCGGGGTTGGCCTCGAACCAGTGGGTCAGCTGCTCGTTACAAATCTTCTGTACGAACGACTTGACCTCGGTATTGCCGAGCTTGGTCTTGGTCTGGCCTTCGAACTGCGGTTGGCGGACCTTCACCGAGACGACGGCGGCCAGCCCTTCACGGATGTCGTCACCGGTGAGATTGGCTTCTTTTTCCTTCAGCAACTTCTTGTCGCGCGCGTACTTGTTGACCACGGTGGTCAGCGCGGCGCGGAAGCCCTCTTCGTGGGTGCCACCCTCATGCGTATTGATGGTGTTCGCGAAGGTGTGCACCGACTCGGAGTATCCGGCGTTCCACTGCATCGCGATCTCGACCTCGTGGCCTTCGGCCTTGCCACCGAAATCGATGATGCTCTGCTGGATGGGGCTCTTGGTGCGGTTGATGTGCTTGACGAAATCGACCAGGCCGTCGGGGTAGTGATAAACCCGGTGCTTGACCTTGTGCGGGCCCGACGCTTCGGCTGCCTTTTCCTCAGCGGTCTTGGGTGCCTCGGCGTGATCGCTGACCACCTCATCGACAACCGCAGCCGCGACGACCCGTTCGTCGGTCAGCTCGATGGTCAGGCCCTTGTTGAGGAAGGCCATCTCCTGCAGGCGGCGGGCGATGGTCTCGAAGTCGTAGACCGTGGTCTCGAAGATGTCGGGATCGGCCCAGAACCGGATGGTCGAGCCGGTCTTCTTGGACGGCTCACCCTTGCGCAGGGTCCCGGGGACCGACTTGTCATAGGTCTGGTGCCACTCGAACCCGTCCTTGTGGACGTCCGCCTCGAGCCGCGTCGACAAGGCGTTGACCACGGAAACGCCGACGCCGTGCAGACCACCGGATACCTGGTAGGCGCCTTCTTCGAACTTGCCGCCGGCATGCAGGACGGTCATGACGACGTCAATGGTGGGGATGCCGGTGGCGTGCATCGCGACCGGGATGCCGCGGCCGTCGTCGGTGACCTGGACTCCGCCATCTTCGAGGATGCGGACATCGACCTTGGTCGCGAAACCGGCCATCGCCTCATCGACGGCGTTGTCCACGACTTCCCAGACCAGGTGGTGCAGGCCGCGCTCGCCGGTGGACCCGATATACATACCGGGACGCTTGCGGACCGCTTCCAGACCTTCGAGGACCTTGATCGAATCGGCACCGTACTCAGCCGGCGCATCCTTCTTTTGGGCAGCCACGTCGGAAGCGTCTCCTTGGGGTTCGCGGGGCGGTGAGGACACCGCACTCAGATCTGTCGACAGTCTACCGGTAGCAGTCGGCGGCACTGACTTTCTGACAGCGTTTTGACACGTCTGTTCGCGCCGTGCGGGGAATTTCTCGGGTGACGTCGCGTCCGGACGCTCCAGGGGCGTCATCTTGGACGCATCGGCGCGCTCAGAGACGCCCGGAACCAGGCTCAGCCGAAGGTGTCGCGGGGACCGCGGGCCCCGTAGTTACGTGGGCCCTGCTTCCACGTCGGCCCCGACGGACCCAGGATTTTCAGCGACGTGACGACCCCGTCGCCGACGGCGGCCGCGATTTTCGCCAAAATCTGGGACTGCACCATCCGCAACTGGGTCGCCCAGGCCGTGGATTCCGCCGTCACCGTCAGAATGCCCTCGCGTAGGGAGGTGGGGGAGGCGTGCTCCGCGATCTGGTCGCCGACCACCGTCGACCACTGGCCGAACACCGATCCTTCGGCCATCCGGCCCGACCAGCCCCGGTTCCGGGCCATATCCATGGTGGCCGAGCCCAGCAACTGCGGGTCCCGGCGATCGGGCCCGGGTCCGGACCAGGTGCGCCGGCCGCCACCGCGACGAGTCTTGGAGACGGGCGCGTTACGGCCCCGGCCGACATCTTTTCCTTGGCTCCGGGCCGCGCCGCGAGCTTCCTCTAGCGTGCGGCGGACCAGATCCATGCCCTTCAGATGGGCGAGATGCGGTGGCGGGAAAGCACTTTCCGGCAGGTCGGGCTTCGCGGGCTCGTCTGGCCCGTCCGGTTGATCCGCTCGGTCAGCCTCGCTCATGCGTCCACCACCGAAATCCGCCCGCCGTCGTCGTCGTCGCGCATCACCACATTGATCCGGGTGCCGTCCCAGTCCTGGGGAATGTCATCGGGCACCGCGGCAGTGACCAAAACCTGCTCCGCCGATTGTGCCACGTCAGCGAGCGCCCGACGGCGTGCCGAATCGAGTTCGGCGAAGACATCATCAAGGAGTAGGACCGGGTCGGTGCCGTCGGTGCGCAGCAGTTCGTACGCGCCCAGCCGCAGCGCCAGGGCCATGGACCACGATTCGCCGTGGCTGGCAAAACCTTTCGCGAGCTGGTCGCCGAGGCGCAGCTCGAGATCATCGCGGTGCGGACCGACCAGACACACACCGCGCTCGAGTTCCGCGGTTCGACGCCGGGTGAGTTCGTCGAGCAGTGCGGTCTGATACGCCGCGATGTCGGTCGACCCGGTGCCGGCCTGTTCCTCGACGGCCGCCACGGAACTGCGGTAGCGCACCGATGCGGGCCGCGACGACGGCGCCAGCAGGTGGTAGGCCTTCGTGATCTCCGGGTGCAACTCGTTGATCAGGTCGACGCGGGCCGCGATGAGCTCGGCACCGTGACTGGCCAGGTGACCGTCCCAGACATCGAGAGTTTCCAGCGCGCCGGCATCACTGCCGCGAAAACGGCTGGCGCCCGCGGATTTCAGCAGCGCGGTGCGCTGCCGGACGACTTTTTCGTAATCCGCGCGCACCCCACCCAACCGGGGCCGACGGGTGCTGGCCAGTTCATCGAGATAGCGCCGGCGCTCGCCGGGATCGCCGCGAACCAACGACAAATCTTCGGGTGCGAACAACACCGCCCGAAGGGCGCCGAGAATTTCGCGGGCCGACCGGACGGGGGAGCGGTTCAGCCGGGCTTTGTTCGCGCGGCCCGCGGTGATGTCGAGATCCACCGCAAGTTCCCGGCCCTCGTTGACCACGATGGTGGACACCACCGCCCGCTCACAGCCAGACCGGATCAAGGGTGCGTCGGACGCCACCCGGTGAGACCCGAGCGTGGCGGTATACCACAGGGCCTCAACGATATTGGTCTTGCCGAAACCGTTCTGGCCGACGAACACGGTCCGACCCGGAGCCAGTTCCAGGTCGAGCCGCGGCCATGATCGGAAGTCGGTCAGGGTGAGCTGTCGAACGAACACCTAGCCGGACTTACTGACCCTCTGCACGGCGTGGCCACCGAACTGATTACGAAGTGCTGCAACGGCTTTCATGGTCGGCGAGTCCTCCTGTCGAGACAGGAACCGCGCGAACAGCGACGCCGCGATGCCCGGCACGGGGACCCGCAACCGAATGGCTTCCTCGACCGTCCACCGGCCTTCACCGGAGTCCTCGGTGTAGCCGCTGATGTCGGCCAACTGGGGATCTTCCTTGAGCGCCTTGGCCAGCAGCTGCTGCAGCCAGGAGCGCACGACGGTGCCGTTGGACCAGGCCTGGTAGACCGCCTGCGGACTCTTGATCAACGGCTCGGCGGCGAGCATCTCGTAACCCTCGCCGTAGGCAGTCATCAGCGCGTACTCGACGCCGTTGTGCACCATTTTGGCGAAATGTCCGGCACCGACCGGGCCGGCGTGGACGAAGCCGTCGGCGAGATCTCCCTCGGGCCGCAGCGTCTCGAAGATCGGCATGACGCGCGCGACGTCGTCGTCACTGCCGCCGATCATCAGGCCGTAGCCCTCGGTCAATCCCCAGACGCCACCGGAAACGCCGGCATCGATGAAGCCGATACCCTTGTCCACCAACATTTTTGCGTGAATACCGTCTTCGGTGTAGCGCGAGTTGCCGCCATCGATCACCAGGTCACCGGAGCTCAGCACCCCGGCGAGATCCTCGATGGTCTCGCGGGTGATCTCACCCGAGGGCACCATGACCCAGACCACGCGCGGCGCTTCGAGCTGCTCGGCGAGGGCCGCGAGTGACGGCACGTCGCTGACCTCGGGCCGTGGGTCGTATCCGATGACTTCGTGGCCGCCACCGCGCAGACGCTCGCGCATGTTGAAGCCCATTTTTCCGAGGCCGATCAACCCCAGCTGCATGTGTGCGTCCTCCGCTGTTCGGTTCCGGTCAGCCCGGCAGGCGCACTGGCATCAACAAGTACACGTAGTCGGTGTCCCCGGCGGGGAACGGTCCGGATCCCGAGTACTGATTCTCCCCGGCCGGACGCAACACCGCAGGCTTGCTGGGGGTGGTGAAGCCGAAAGTGACGCGGTCGGCGTGCAGCGAACCCAGCCCGTCGGTGAGATAGGTGGGGTTGAACGCGATGGTCAGCGGCTCACCGTAGAACTCGACCGGCAGGTCTTCCTCGGCGCGACCGACGTCGTCGGCACCGGCCGACAGCCGCAAGATGTCGTCGGCGAACTCCATCCGAACCTGGGCACCACGGTCGGCGACCAGCGCGACACGCTTGATGGCCTCGGCGAGCTCGGCGACACCGATGGTGGCCACTGCGGTGTGCTCAGCCGGCAGCAGCTGGCGGAATTTCGGGAATTCGGCATCCAGCAGGCGTGTGGTGGTGCGCTTGCCGTTGCTGCGGATACCCAGCATCCCGTCCTTGCCGACAGCCTGTCCGGCGCCCAGCGACAGGTGCACCTCGTTGCCGTCGGATCCGGACTTGGCCGACTCCGCGAGGGTCTTGGCCGGAACCAGCACGGCGGCCTCGAGATCCGGCACCGCGGAATTCCACGTGAGCTCACGGACCGCGAGACGGAAGCGGTCGGTGGCCGCCAGGACGACCTTCTCGCCCGAGATCTCGACGCGGACACCGGTCAGCATCGGCAGGGTGTCATCACGGCCGGCGGCGACCGCCACCTGTCCGATGGCCTCGGAGAAGACGCTGGCGGGCACGACGCCGGTCTCGTCCGGCAGCGCCGGCAGCGCGGGGTAGTCCTCGACCGCCATGGTCGGCAGCGAGAAGCGGGCGCTACCGCAGCTCAGCGCCACCCGGGTGCCTTCGACGCTCAGTTCGACGGGCTTGGCCGGCAGGGCGCGAGTGATGTCCGAGAGCAGCTTGCCCGACACCAAAACGCTTCCGGGAGAAGAGATTTCAGCTGCGACGCGAACTTCGGCAGACACCTCGTAGTCGTATCCGGAGATGGTCAGACCGTCGTCGGAGCCGGTCAGCAGCACACCGGCCAGGACCGGGTTCAGCGGCCGGGACGGCAGGATCCGGGCCACCCAGGCCACGGCGTCGGCGAAATCTTCCCGAACCAGACGGAACTTCAAATCGGTCAGACCCGCTGTCGTCGCCACGTCCATAGCGTCCCTTCGCTGTAACCCCACCACGCTTGCCTGCCGGATCCCGCCGTGAGGCGAAGGCACCACGCATCGGCGTTGGTTCCGGCTATCGAACAACACCGTAGAGCGTTCCGCGTGAAGTTGAAAGCTAAACGATCAGGCCGGAGAGCGCGCGATGACCCCCGGAAACCTGTCGGGATCCGGTTGTCCACCGGGAGTTTCCCCACCGGACTGCTTTTAGAAGAAGATCTAGAGAGATCTAAAGGTATTAGTAATAGGGGCTGTGCACGCTGTGGATGGATCCACGGAGTTGCTGGTGGGGGGCTCACCGGCGGGATCCGGGCCTGTGCGCAGACTGTGCAGGCGCCGTTAATCCAATCCGTGTATTTGTGGAGCGATCTGGCCGTGTGGATTGTTCTGAGCAAAATCCCAGGGTTTATCCCATGTAGTACACAGCGCTGTGCACAGCCGAATCGTGTGACAAAAGATGCCTGTGATGCCAAAGTTTTTTCTGACGAACCGGCTCGACGGCGCGAAAATCGGCCTGGATCTCGTCGGATCCGGGCGATGGGAAGAGCACGCTTGTGCCGAAAAACAACACCGGCCCGCAGGCGTGATCGCCCGGGGCCGGTGTTGGAAGAGACGGATTCAGTGCTTGGAACGCTGCCGGATCCGGGTGGTGAGCTCTTTGACGTGATCGAAAACCTCACGCCGCGAAGCCATTTCCTTCTTGATCTTGCGCTCGGCGTACATCACCGTGGTGTGGTCGCGGCCGAAGGCCTGGCCGATCCGCGGCAATGACAGGTCCGTGAGCTCCCGGCACAGATACATGGCGATCTGCCGGGAGAGCGCGACGGCGCGGGTCTTTCCGGGGCCGCGAAGCTCCTCGACGCTGGTCTCGAAGTACTCGGCCGTGGCCGCCATGATCGTGGCGATACTGATCTGGGTGGTGCCGGCGTCGGCGATGAGATCTCGCAGCACAATCTCAGCCAGGGACTTGTCGATCATCGTCTTGTTGAGCGACGCGAACGCCGTCACGCGGATCAACGCACCCTCGAGCTCGCGGATATTGCGGTCGATGCGACTGGCAATCAGCTCCAGCACGTCGTCCGGCACATCCAGCCGATCCATCTGCGCCTTCTTGCGCAGGATCGCGATGCGGGTCTCCAGCTCGGGCGGCTGAACGTCGGTGATCAGACCCCATTCGAACCGGGTGCGCAGCCGGTCTTCCAGCGTCGCAAGCTGTTTCGGCGGCCGGTCCGACGAGATGACGATCTGCTTGTTCGCGTTGTGCAGCGTATTGAAGGTATGGAAGAACTCTTCCTGAGTGCTTTCCTTGCCTTCGATGAACTGGATGTCATCGACCAGCAGCACGTCGATATCGCGGAAGCTGCGCTTGAACGACGCCGTCCGGTCGTCACGCAACGAGTTGATGAAGTCGTTGGTGAACTGCTCGGTCGAGACGTACTTGACTCGCATGCCCGGGAAGAGCTTCTGTGCGTAATTGCCCGCCGCGTGCAGTAGGTGCGTCTTGCCCAGACCCGACTCACCCCAGATGAACAGTGGGTTGTAGGCCCGGGCCGGCGCCTCGGCGATGGCCAATGTCGCGGCGTGCGCGAACCGGTTGGACGCCCCGATGACGAAGGTGTCGAAGGTGTAGCGCCGGTTGAGGCTCAGATCAGCGGATTCGTCGGCGGGCGGCCGGTTGAAGTACCGGGGCCAGCTCTCCTCAGCGCTCGAGAGCTCTTCGCTGTCGTCGTCGAGGTCGTCGGCCGCGGTGAGGGGCTCGGGTTCGGGGGCCTCAGCCGGCTCCGAGGGCACCGACCGGTCGTCGGTGTCCGGGACCGCGATACGAACGCCCAGGTCAACGCGCTGTCCGAGGTGCCGGCTCAACGCGGCGATGATCGGTTCGCGCAGGTGGCGTTCGATCTCGTTCTGGACGAATTGGGTCGGCACCGACAGCAACGCGAAACCTTCGGTCAGCACCAGCGGCTGAACCATGCGCAACCAGGCCCGCTGTTGGGCGGTCAGCGTCGTGGTGCCGCCGAGGTCACCGTTGAGTTCGGCAACCACGCTTTTCCAGATGTCGGTGAACGATGCACCCGGGCTAGCGGTCAACGACTACTACCCCCTCGGAGCCGCCTGACCGGCGGCTCAATAAAACGACGACAATCTGTCCACATAGTTATCCACAGACTGTGGACAAAGTAGAAGAATGCCGTCGTGCTCGTGTTTTGCATGCAGGAAGCCCGCGCGCTGAGGCTCGTCACAGGAACGTCTGTGGGCTCGTAGCGTCGGGACCTCTCTGGCTTGTTGTCTTGCGCCGTCGTGCAACGGCATTGGCAGAAGCTAACAAGTTTTCTGTTCGTCCGCCAACCGTTCGGCAACATTGGTTCGAGGTTCTTGGGCGTGTCGGCTTGCCACGTTGCGAGTGTTACAACTGTGACGAGCACAAGCGCGTTCCCGCTGCGCTTCCCTCTCGATGCGGTAACGGTTCCTGACGTGGGACGGCGAGGTTTGACCCGGCGAATCCAGATCAGTACCCTCGAACAGTCGCCCACAAGTGGTGATACGGCTGCGACTGGGGAAGTTCTGCCACGAACTTCATCGGTACCGCGCCGGCTAGCAAGCAAGATGCGTGCGCTTACCAGCGACGACCGTGCCCACCGGCATGACTCGTTCATGTCGGTGGCGAGTGCGGGCGTCACATAGTTGAGGAGATATAGCCGTGGCCAAGGGCAAGCGGACTTTCCAGCCGAACAACCGCCGTCGGGCTCGTGTGCACGGCTTCCGTCTGCGTATGCGGACCCGCGCCGGCCGCGCCATCGT
Organism: Mycolicibacterium llatzerense; assembly: GCF_000878195.1. Lineage (GTDB taxonomy): Bacteria > Actinomycetota > Actinomycetes > Mycobacteriales > Mycobacteriaceae > Mycobacterium > Mycobacterium llatzerense. The sequence goes on from NZ_JXST01000021.1 coordinate 23,424, forward strand.
GTCGGCACGCCGCGGCAAGGGCCGTCGCTCTCTCACTGCGTGACCTGACGCAGGATCGAAGCACCGTGCTTCCGGCTCGTAACCGGATGACGCGCTCGACAGACTTTCGAGTCACCGTGAACCGCGGTGTCCGTGCGGCACAGCGGGATCTCGTGGTGCATTCGTTGGCACCCGGAGCTCCCGACGGCGCCGAGCCGAACACCGAGGACGCGCCGAAAGTCGGTCTCGTCGTAGGTAAATCGGTCGGCAATGCCGTCCAGCGGCACCGGGTGTCCCGTCAGCTCCGTCATGCCAGTCGTGATCTGCTGCCCGAGCTGCGGAGCGGCGAGCTGCTGGTGATCCGGGCCCTGCCCGGCAGTCGCGACGCGGCCACCGCCACGCTGCAGGACGAACTACGAGCGGCTGTGCAGCGCGCTCACGCAAAGTCCGGATCCCGGCAATGACAGGGCGGCTGGCCCGCGGGCTGATCTTTCTCATCGAGCTGTACCGCAACATGGTGTCGCCGATGCGTCTGCCCAGCTGCCGGTTCAGCCCCACCTGTAGTGAATACGCCGTCGAGGCGCTCACCGAACACGGTCTCTTCCGCGGTTGTTGGTTGACGACAGTCCGGCTGGCCAAGTGTGGCCCGTGGCATCACGGGGGATGGGACCCCATCCCCGAAAGACGGTCCGCGGCAACCGCCGCGCAGTCAAGGAGCGATTCGCTTGTCTTTTAACTGGTTCAGCCTGGACTACATCTATTACCCGGTATCGGGGATCATGTGGCTCTGGTACAAGCTCTTCGGCGCGATCCTCGGCGCGGAGAACTTCTTCGCCTGGGGCCTGTCGGTGATGTTCCTGGTGTTCACCCTGCGTGCCATCCTGTACCGGCCGTTCGTCCGCCAGATCGAGACCACCCGTCAGATGCAGGAACTGCAGCCCCAGATCAAGGAACTGCAGAAGAAGTACGGCAAAGACCGCCAGCGGCTCGCGCTCGAGATGCAGAAGCTGCAGAGCGAACACGGTTTCAACCCGCTCCTGGGCTGTCTGCCGATGCTGGCGCAGATTCCGGTGTTCCTTGGCCTGTTCCATGTTCTGCGGTCGTTCAACCGGACTGAGGGCGCCGGGATGGGTATCGGGGCGCAGGCGCTGTCGCTGGAAGCGAACCGCACGACGGGCAACTATTTCTTCAGCGCGACCGACGTCAGTCACTTCCTGAACACGGACTTTTTCGGTGCGCCGTTGGGCGCCACCATGATTCAGACCGGTGAGAGCCTCAAGGCGTTCGCCCACTTCGACCGCATGTCGGTGATCCTGGTCGGCATCCCGCTGATGATCGTGTCGGGTATCGCCACGCACATGAACAGCCGCGCGTCGGTGGCCCGGCAGAGCCCCGAAGCAGCCGGCAACCCCCAGACCGCGCTGATGAACAAGCTGGCGCTGTACGTGTTCCCCTTGGGTGTGGTGGTCTCCGGGCCGTTCCTGCCGATCGCCATCCTGATGTACTGGGTGGCCAACAACATCTGGACCTACGGTCAGCAGCATGTGGTGTTCAACCGGATCGAGAAGCGTGAGGCGGAGGAGAAGGAGCAGGCGATCGCACGTCGCTCCGCCAACGCCCCCGCACCCGGTGTGAAGCCGAACAGGTCGAAGAAGGGCAATCCGCCGGCAGCCCCGGCAAGCACCGGCACCGACGTCGAACAGACCGGTACGGAGCTCGACGGTACGGCGGAATCCGATGCTGCGGGGTCGAAGCCGGCCCCGGGTGCCAAGCCCAACAAGAAGAAGCGTTGACCGGCCAGAGGGTAAAGACCCTGAGCGACGGCCGGTGCAAGAGGGAGAAGGCAGGGATATGACAGACACAGAAACGCAGGCGGAAGCCGGCATCGAGGCCGAGGCCCCGACGACGACTGCGGCCGCTCCTGCAAGCAAGGGCGAGGATCTCGAAGAGCGCCTGGTCGCCGAAGGTGAGATCGCCGGGGATTACCTCGAGGAACTCCTCGATCTGCTGGACTTCGATGGTGACATCGATCTGGACGTCGAAGGGGACCGCGCGATCGTCAGCATCGACGGCGGCAACGATCTGACCAAGCTGGTCGGTCGCAAGGGTGAGGTGCTGGATGCACTCCAGGAGCTGACCCGGTTGGCCGTGCACCAGAAGACCGGCGAGCGCAGCCGGCTGATGCTGGACATCGCCCGGTGGCGTCGGCAGCGGCGTGATGAACTGGCAGCGTTGGGTCAGAAGGTGGCTGACCGGGTGCTGGCGTCAGGCGAGCGCGAAGAGCTGTCGCCGATGACGCCGTTCGAGCGCAAGATCGTGCACGACGCCGTGGCGGCCGTGGATGGTGTGCACAGCGAGAGCGAGGGCGTGGAGCCGTCTCGCCGGGTGGTTGTCCTGCCTGATTGAGCACCTTAATTACATCGATGTTGTTCGTCGGCGGCGAGCTGGCGGGGAAAGCGGAGGCTGTTTCACGTGAAACATGGTGACGCCCCATCCCCACCGGCCGCCGCCGTCGACGTTTTTGGTGACCGTGCCGAGCTGGCACAGCGCTATGCGGAGATCCTCGCGGGCGACGGAATCGAACGCGGACTGATTGGACCGTCCGAAGTCAGCCGACTGTGGGACCGTCACGTGATGAATTGCGCCGCTATAGGTGAGTTGGTCGACAGCGGCGAACGAATCGGCGATATCGGCAGTGGAGCCGGCCTGCCGGGGATCCCGTTGGCGCTCGCTCGGCCCGACGTTCACGTGGTTCTCATCGAGCCGCTGCTGCGCCGCGCCGACTTCCTTCGGGAAGTCGTGGCCGAGCTCGGTATCGACGTGACCGTGATTCGGGGTCGCGCGGAGGAGCGGGTGGTGCGGGCCGAGGCAGGGGAGCTCGACGTCGTCACCTCCCGAGCTGTGGCCGCCCTCGACAAGCTGGCCAAGTGGAGCCTGCCCCTGCTGAAAGTCGACGGCCGGATGCTGGCCCTCAAGGGGGAGCGGGCGGCCGACGAAATCGTCGAACACCGTCGGGCACTCAACTCACTCGGTGCTGTGGACGTAAGGGTGGTGAAATGTGGCGTGAACTATTTGACTCCGCCCGCAACCGTGGTCGTGGCGAAGCGCGGAGCCAAGCGCGCAGGGACCGGCCGAGCGGTGAAGAACCGGCGATGACATCGCCGGCCCGGGGGAGCAACATGTCCCAGGTTTCAAAAGCGGCCGACCCGGTCGCCACATCAGGAAAGGCAGCATACGATGCCGATGTTTCACGTGAAACGTGGACTCCAAGCGTGACCATGGATACGCCGATCGGGGCGGAAGCCGAACGCGCGGTCCAGATCATTCACGGAGCCAAGGGACAGCAGCTGCCGCGCCCGGAGCACCAGCGGGTGTTCACGATCGCCAACCAGAAGGGTGGCGTCGGTAAGACCACCACCGCGGTCAACATGGCCGCGGCCCTGGCGCTGCAGGGTCTCAACGTTCTGGTCATCGATCTGGACCCTCAGGGCAACGCCAGCACGGCGCTGGGCATCGAGCACCGGCCGGGTACCGCGTCGTCGTACGAGGTGCTGATCGGGGAGATCACCCTGGAGAGCGCGCTGCAGCGCAGCCCGCACAACGAGCGCCTGTACTGCGTCCCGGCGACCATCGACCTCGCCGGCGCCGAGATCGAGTTGGTGAGCATGGTGGCACGTGAAACGCGGCTGCGGAACGCGCTCGCCACGCTGAAAGACCACAATTTCGACTACGTCTTCATCGACTGCCCGCCGTCGTTGGGTCTGCTGACCATCAACGCGCTTGTCGCGGCGCCGGAAGTGCTAATCCCGATCCAGTGCGAGTACTACGCCCTGGAGGGCGTGGGTCAGCTGCTCCGGAACATCGAGATGGTCAAGGCGCACCTGAATCCCCACCTCGACGTCACGACCGTCGTCCTCACCATGTACGACGGACGCACGAAACTCGCCGACCAGGTCGCGATGGATGTCCGCGACCACTTTGGCGATAAGGTTTTGCGGACCGTCATCCCACGCAGCGTCAAGGTTTCCGAGGCTCCGGGGTACGGCATGACGATCCTGGATTACGACCCGGGATCACGTGGAGCAATGAGCTATTTGGACGCCAGTCGTGAACTCGCCCAGCGTGGCGAGCACGGAGTGAGGAAGTAACGATGTCGCAGCCACGTAAGCGCAGCGGACTCGGTCGGGGACTGGCGGCGCTCATCCCGACCGGTGCACCCGAAGACGAGCAGCAGGACACCTCGCTGCGGATGGGGTCCGCCGCAGCCGACGTGGTGATCGGTGGGGCACCGTCGATCCCGACCAACGGCACCGCCGCCGCGGCAGCGGCCAAGGCGGAAGCCGAGGCCATCGGTGCGGTGTACCGCGAGATCGAGCCGGCGGAGATCCAGCCGAACCCGCGCCAGCCGCGGACTGTCTTCGACGGCGACGCGCTCGCCGAGCTCGTGCACTCCATCCGCGAGTTCGGCCTCATGCAGCCCATCGTGGTGCGCGAGCTGAGCGAGCCGTCGGGCCCGCACAAGTACCAGCTGATCATGGGCGAGCGGCGGTGGCGCGCCTCGCAGGAGGCCGGCCTCACCGCCATTCCGGCGATCGTGCGCGAGACCGCCGACGACAACATGCTGCGCGACGCGCTGCTCGAGAACATTCACCGGGTCCAGCTGAATCCGCTCGAAGAGGCGTCGGCCTACCAGCAGCTGCTGGAGGAGTTCGACGTCACCCACGAGGAACTCGCGACCCGCATCGGCCGGTCGCGTCCGGTCATCACCAACATGATCCGTCTGCTGAAGCTGCCCATCGCGGTGCAGCGTCGGGTCGCCGCCGGTGTGCTGTCGGCCGGCCACGCCCGTGCCCTGCTGGCGCTCGAAGGGGGAGCGGAGAAGCAGGAAGAGCTCGCCGCCCGGATCGTGGCCGAGGGGCTGTCGGTGCGCGCGACGGAAGAAGCCGTCACCCTGGCCAACCGCGACGGTGACAAGCCGGCGCCGGCACCGAAGCGCAAGCCGATCCAGATGCCCGGGCTGCAGGATGTGGCCGAGCAGTTGTCGACTGCGTTCGACACGAAGGTGACCGTGAGTCTGGGTAAGCGCAAAGGCAAGATCGTCGTCGAGTTCGGCTCGGTGGACGACCTTCAGCGCATCGTCGAGCTGATGAAGACCGAACAGGGCTAACTGGCCGGTTTTGGTTTTTGCGACTGCCCGACCAGCCACCAGGACCCGTTACGTCACTGTGACGGTGGGGTTTTTGGATGGATGGAACGAAGGAGGGGAACCGCGATGTTTCACGTGGAACAGCTCCGCATCTGGCCGCCGTCGATCGCGACTGAACAAATCGAGTCGGTGGCGCCGGCGTCTCTTATCCTGGAAGGGCAGCCTGATCCGATCGGGCGGACGACGGGAGTCTGGTGAGTTCACGAATCACGCCGCTGCGCCTCGAATCGTTCGAGCGGCTGCCGAAGCACGCGCGGCGTTGTGTCTTCTGGGAAGTCGACCCGTCGGCGCTCGGCGACAGTGAGCATCTCAGTGACCCCGAGTTCGAGAAGGAAGCATGGCTGTCGATGGTCATGCTCGAGTGGGGATCGTGCGGACAGCTGGCGGTAGCCTGCGATCCGGACCGCGCTGAGGACCCCAACGATGATGCGCCCTGTCTGGGCTATGCGTTCTATGCGCCGCCGCGCGCAGTGCCCCGGGCGGGGCGCTTTCCCACGGGACCGGTCAGTCCCGACGCGGTGCTGCTGACGTCCATTGGCGTCGACTCCGGTGAAGACGGCGAGGCGCTGTCGCGGCATCTCATCGCGGCCGTCGTCGCCGATCTGGTTCGTCGTGGTGTGCGGGCGCTGGAAGCGTTCGGCCGGACGACAGAGGTCGCCCAACTCGGTAGCCCGCACGCGTGCCCGGCAGAGCTGGCGGCGACCGTCGAGGCGTTCGGGGAGTGCGCCGTCGAGCAGTGCGTGATCGAGGCCGACTTCCTCCAAGACAACGGGTTCGAGATCGTTGCGCCGCACCCGTACTTCCCGCGACTGCGGCTGGAGCTGGAGCAGGGACTCGGCTGGAAGGCTGACGTCGAGGCTGCGCTGGAACGACTGCTGGAGAGCAACGCGTTGCAGCAGCCGGTGGGCGCACTGCCCAGCCCGGTGCTGTGGACACCGCGGCGCTGAGATCGGTCCGCGTGGACGCCAGTCTCAACTGAGTGGTTCCACGTGAAACACCGACCTTCCCGTACCCTCGCCGCCATGGGGCGTCGTCGATGAATCCGGATTCCTCGGGCCTGCTCGATGTCGGCGACGGCAATCGCATGTACTGGGAAACGCGGGGCAATCCGGCCGGCCGCCCGGTCCTGATCGTCCACGGCGGTCCTGGTTCGGGCCGCTCGCGCACCGCCCACAAACAATTCGACCCAGACCTCTTCCGCGTGGTGTCTTTCGATCAACGTGGCTGCGGCGACAGCGTGCCGAGCGCGGCCGATCCGACGACGGACATGTCGTGCAACACCACCGAGCATCTGCTCGCCGACATAGAGGCGCTGCGGCATCACCTCGGCATCGAACAGTGGCTGCTTTACGGCGGCTCCTGGGCGTCCACATTGATCGTCGCCTATGCGCAGCGGCATCCGGAGCGAGTGCTCGGCATCGTGCTGATCGGCGTGACGATGACGCGGCCGCAGGAAGTCGATTGGCTGTACCGCGGGCTGCGGATCGTCCGGCCGGTCGAGTGGCAGCGGTTCCGCGACGGCGTGCCGGCGGAGCACCGGGACGGGAATCTCGTCGAGGCGTACCGGCAGCTGCTGGGGCATCCCGACGCCGCGGTGCGGGAGCGGGCCGCACAGGACTGGTGCGCGTGGGAAGACGCCGCGATCGCCCACGAGACTCTGGGGAAGCCCGGTCAGTACACGGCGAAGATGGATGCGGACCGCATGGCGTTCGTGCGGATCTGCACGCACTACTTCGCCCACACCGCGTGGCTCGAAGACGGTCAACTGCTGCGCGATGCGCATCGACTCAACGGCATCCCCGGCGTCCTGATCCACGGCCGCCTCGACCTCTCCGCGCCGGTGCGGACGGCTTGGGAACTCGCGCAGGCATGGCCCGACGCCGAGCTCCGGATCATCGAGGACTCCGGCCACACGGGCAGCCCCGCGATGGCGGCGGCGATCACTGACGCGGTCGCGCGGTTCATTCCGCGGAGCTGACGGCGCGACGGTTCCACGTGAAACAACGGGGGTCGTAGGACAGCGCGCCGGGGGAGATACGCGTCTGCGCTGATGTTTGTGGCCCACCCCGGCGGCACGCTGATTAGCATGAGCGAACTGCGTGCGGGTACCCCATTGGTGGACTGGAGCGACGTGGGCGTGAGCGAGCTGCCGACCGGAACGGTGACGTTGCTACTGGCTGACGTCGAAGGCTCGACGGGGCTCTGGGAGACCCAGCCCGACCAGATGGCCGCCGCCATCGCGCGCCTCGATGAGACCGTCTCTGCCGCACTCATCACCCACGCCGGGGTCCGGCCGGTCGAGCAGGGGGAGGGCGACAGCTTCGTCGTCGCCTTCGGTTGTGCGTCGGACGCGGTGGCGTGCGCGCTGGATCTGCAACGCGCGCCGCTCGCGCCGATCCGGCTGCGCATCGGAATCCACACCGGCGAGGTCCGCCTGCGCGACGCCGGTAACTACATCGGCCCGACCATCAATCGGACCGCGCGACTCCGGGATCTCGGGCACGGCGGCCAGACGTTGTTGTCGGGAGTGACGGCGGCGCTGACCGAGGGTCAGCTCCCGGACGGCGCGTCAATGAGCGATCTCGGCACGCACGTGATGCGCGATCTCCCGCGGCCGGAACGCGTCAGGCAGTTGTGTCACCCGGATCTGCGCAACGACTTCCCGCCGCTGCGGGCGCCGGGCTCCGTCGTCGCGCACGGACTGCCCGCCGAGTTGACGACCTTCATCGGGCGCCAGACCGAGACGACGAATCTGCGCGACGCCCTGGTGGCCCACCGGCTCGTCACTCTCAGCGGAGCCGGCGGCGCGGGCAAGACGCGGCTGGCGGTCCACGTGGCTGCCCGCGCGGTCGGCGACTACGACGACGGCGTCTGGTTCGTCGACCTGGCTTCGGTCACCAATCCCGACGCCGTGCCGGTCACCGCGGCCCGGGTGTTCGGGCTGCCCGACCAACCCGGCCGCTCCACGACCGACACCCTGCTGCGGTTCGTCCGCGACCGTCGACTCCTCATGGTGCTCGACAACTGTGAGCACGTCCTCGACGCGAGCGCCACGTTCGTGGCGTCTCTGCTCGGGGCGGCACCGGGCGTCACGGTTTTGGCCACGAGCCGGGAGCCGCTCGGTGTCCCCGGGGAAGCGGTGTGGCAGGTGCCGTCCCTGTCGCTCGCCGACGAGGCCGTCGAACTGTTCGCCGACCGGGCTCGGCTCGCGCGCGCCGACTTCGCCGTCACCGAGGACAACGCCAGCACCGTCTCCCAGATCTGTCAGCGGCTCGACGGTATGCCGCTGGCGATCGAATTCGCGGCGGCCCGGCTGCGCGCGCTGTCGCTGCCCGAGATCCTGGACAGCCTCCACGATCGGTTCCGATTGCTCACCGGAAGTTCCCGGACGGCGGTGCGGCGGCAGCAGACATTGCGCGCGTCCGTGGATTGGTCGCACGCCCTCTTGAGTGAGCCCGAGCGCGTCCAGTTCCGCCGGCTGGCGGTATTCCTCGGTGGCTTCGATCTGGGGGCCGCCCGGGCGGTAGCGGCGGCGGATGTGGCCGAGCGGTATCAGGTTCTCGATCAGCTGAGCCTGCTCGTGGACAAGTCTCTTGTGGTCGCCGAGAGTACGGCCGGCGGTACCCGCTACAGACTGCTGGAGACGGTGCGCCAGTACGGGTTGGAGAAGCTGGGTGAGTCGGGCGAAGCCGACGCCGTGCGGGCGCGCCATCGCGACCACTATGCGGCGCTGGCGACCGCGCTCGATGGGTCCGGTCGGTCGGCGCAGAACCAACCGCGTCTCGACGACGTCGAACTCGAGATCGACAACCTGCGCGCCGCGTTCGAGTGGAGCCGGGACAGCGGGGACATCGACGCGGCGGCGACGATGGTGTCGTCGTTGCAGCCGCTGTGGCTCAAGTGCGGCCGCATTCGGGAAGGGCTGGCGTGGTTCAGCAGCGTGCTGAGCGACGAGTGCCTGCGTACCCTCCAGACGGCGCCTGTGGCCTACGCACGGGTGCTGGCGGACAAGGCGGTACTCGATGTGTGGGCGGGTGTGCCCGGGAGCCTGGGGATGGCAGAGCGGGCCCTGCACCTTGCGCGACAGGTCGACGATCCAGTTCTGTTGGCCCGGGCTTTGACCGCGTGCGGCTTCGTCGCCGGCAACAGTGACAACCCGCGGCTGGCCCACGAGTACTTCGCGGAGGGCATCCCGATTGCACGAGCGTCGAACGACGTCTGGAGATTGAGCGCAATCCTCTTGTGGCAAGCCCAGGCGGCCGCTGTGGGCGGAGATCCCGTGACGGCCCGTGCGGCCGCCGAAGAAGTTCGGGATCTCGCCGAGGCAACCGGCGCCCGATTCGACTCGCGCGAATGGCGTGCCAACCTTGGGTGGGCACAACTGATGCAGGGGGAGTTGGACGCCGCCGTCGCGCACTTCCGGGCAGCGGTCGCCGAAGCCGAAGCGGCGCACGACTCGATCTGGACAGTGGGTGCACTTCAAGGTCTCGGCATTGCCTTGGCTTGGCGTGGTGAAGCGGCCGCCGCTCGAGCCGCGGCAGAAACTGCCGTGGCGCTGGCGGCAGATCTCGGTGAGTTCATGCTCGGAGTCGGTACGGCGGCGCTGGCGTCGGCGGCCCTCGCCCAGGGCGATGTCGCGACAGCGCGGGCGGCCAGCCTGGCGTCCGAACGTCATCTCAGCGTCCAGCCGGCTGCCCGCGGTCACCACGTACGCGCGCTCGGCCGAAGCAGAACTGGCGGGCGGTGATCTGGTGGCCGCGCGCCGGCTGGCCGACGAGGCGGTGCGGGTGAATGTGGGCTGGCATCTGATGCTCGCAGACATCACCAGGGCACGCGTGGCGATGGCCCAGGACCAACCGGATCAAGCGTCACGTGACGCTCACGCCGCGCTCGCTGTTGCTGTCGAAATTGGGGCCGCGGCCGGAGTTCCGGAAATCTTCGAATGCCTAGCGGCGCTATCCGGCGATCACCGGGAGGCAGCCCGGCTCTACGGCGCAGCAGAGTCGATGCGGGGACACGTCGGTGCCGTCCGCTTCCAAGTCCACCAGGCGGGCTACGCGGCGGCGGTGGCGGCCCTGCGGGAGGCGATGGGGGAGACGGACTTCGACGCCGCGTGGGTCGAGGGCGCCGGGCTGTCGGTCGAGGAGGCGATCGCGTACGCCCAACGCGGCCATGGCGAGCGCAAGCGTCCGGCGAGCGGCTGGGGCTCGCTGACACCGGCCGAACGGGAGGTCGTGAAACTGGTGTGTGAAGGCCTGGGCAACAAGGATATTGCGACGCGGCTGTTCGTCTCCCCGCGGACCGTGCAGGCACACCTGACCCACGTCTACACCAAGCTCGCTCTCAGTTCCCGGATCCAGCTGATCCAGGAGGCCGCACACCACGAGTGACAACGCGGCCGTGGCATCCGGGTCTGGTGAATCAGACGTCGATGTGACGCTTGGAGAACTGGTCGACGATCGCGGGATCGCGGTGGTCGAAGAACAGACTTGTGTTGGTGTCCATCGCCGCGATCTGGTCCATCTCGGCGGCGGTGAGCTCGAAGTCGAAAACGGCGAGGTTCTCCCGCATCCGCTCGGGGCGGACGGACTTGGGGATCACGATCACGTCGCGCTGGATCAGCCAGCGCAGCACGACCTGTCCGACCGATCTGCCGTGCGCCGCGGCGATCGCAGTCAGCGTCGGATCGGCGAACATGTTGTTGCGACCCTCGGCGAACGGGCCCCACGATTCGTGGCGCACACCGTAGGCCCTCATCACCCGATGATCCTCGGCGCGCTGATAGAAGACGTGCGTCTCGATCTGGTTGACGGCCGGGGTCACGTCGTTGTGCACGATCAGATCGACCAGCCGGTCCGGCAGAAAATTCGACACGCCTATCGCCCGGGCGCGGCCCTGGGCCAGCAACTGCTCCATGGCCCGCCAGGCGCCGAAGTAGTCATTGAAGGGTTGATGGATCAGGTAGAGGTCGACGTAGTCCAACCCGAGCCGGTCCAGGGACCGCTCGAACGCGGCCGGGGTGGCGTCCTGACCGGCATGCTCCATCCACAACTTGGTGGTGACGAACAGTTCGTCGCGCGGGATGCCGCTGGCGGCGAGGGCACGCCCGACGGAACGCTCGTTTTGATACGACGCCGCCGTGTCGATGTGCCGGTACCCGGCTTCCAGCGCCTGCGCGACGACATGTTCGGTCTCGTCATCGGGCACCTGGTAGACGCCGAATCCCAGGACCGGGATCTCGACGCCGTTGTTCAAGGTGATGGTCTGCACGGGGTGTCCTCGTGTACCGATGGTGACGGGCGGAGGCTCAGCGTTCGTACATCGCCATCTGTTCGGGGTTGTAGCGTTCCCCGACTGCTGGGGGCAGGGTGTTCAGGGCCTGCAGTTGTGCGGCGCTCAGCTCCACCGCGTCGGCGGCGATGTTCTCCTCCACACGTGCGACGCGCTTGGTCCCCGGGATGGGAGCGATGTCGTCGCCTTGCGCCAGCAGCCAGGCCAACGCCACCTGGGCCGGGGTCGCTCCCACCTGATCGGCGACGGCTTTGACCTCGTCGGCGATGCGCAGGTTCCGGGTGAAGTTCTCTCCGGTGAAACGGGGGTTGTCCTTGCGGAAGTCGGTGTCGTCGAACTGTTCGGGGGAGCGGATGGTGCCCGTCAGAAAGCCGCGGCCCAGCGGGGAGAACGGCACCAGTCCGATGCCCAGCTCACGCAAGGTCGGGATGATCTCGGCCTCCAGATCGCGGGTCCACAGCGAGTACTCGGACTGCAGCGCGGTGATCGGATGCGTGGCGTGGGCGCGGCGGATGGTTGTAGCGGCGGCCGCCGACAACCCGATGTGGCGCACCTTGCCTTCGCCGACGAGTTCAGCGACCGCACCGACGGTGTCCTCGATCGGCGTGGCCGGATCGACGCGGTGTTGGTAGTACAGATCGATGTAGTCGGTACCCAATCGACGCAGCGACCCTTCGACGGCGGTGCGGATGTTGGCCGGGCTGCTGTCGAGGTTCCAGGCGCCCTCGCCGGTGTGGGACACCAGACCGAACTTGGTGGCCAGCACCACCTGATCGCGACGACCCTGCAACGCCTTGCCGACGAGTTCTTCATTGATGTACGGGCCGTAGATTTCGGCGGTGTCGATGAACGTCAGCCCTAGATCGAGGGCACGGTGAATCGTCCGGATCGACTCGGCGTCGTCGGCGCCGGCACCGGTGTACCCGTGCGACATCCCCATCGCTCCGAGGCCGATCCTCGACACCGTCAGGTCCCGCAGTTGGATGTACTTCATTGCGCCTCCGGCCAGTTGAGTTCCATCAACGAGTCAACCGCGTAATGGGCCGGCCGGGGAGGGCCTGTGATGACAGGTACTGCCAGACACCCCCGCACCCCGGCGCACCGGCCATAGTGTGGGAACCGTGGACCACCGTCGCGAGATACGCGAGTTCCTGACCTCGCGCCGCGCCCGCATCACGCCGCAGCAGGCCGGCCTCGAGGTGTTCGGCAGAAAGAGACAGGTGCCAGGGCTGCGCCGCGAAGAAGTCGCCATGCTCACCGGAGTCTCCGCGGACTACTACATCCGGCTCGAGCGAGGCAATCTGGTCGGCGCCTCCGACAGCGTCCTGGACGCGCTGGCGCGGGCTCTGCAACTCGACGATGCCGAACGCGACCATCTATTCGATCTGGCGCGCATCGACAACGCCGCACGCGCCACGAAACGCGCGTCGACGTCGACGACGCGGATCAAACCCGTTGTGCGGCAGGTGCTCGACGCGATCACCGACGCCGCTGCCGACATCCGCAATGAACGTGGCGACATCATCGCGGCCAACAAACTTGGTGCCGCGCTGTACAGCGAAACGCATGCCGAGACCGTGCAACCGCCCAACGTCGCGCGTTACACCTTTCTGAACCCGAGCGCGCGGGACTTCTTCGTCGACTGGGACCGCGCCGCCACCGACATCGTCGCGGTGCTGCGAGCTGCTGCCGGACGTAACCCCTACGACAAATCGTTGTCCGACCTGGTCGGTGAATTGTCCACTCGCAGCGATGAATTCCGGGTGCGCTGGGCCTCCCACAACGTCCGCCGCCACACGACTGGCACCAAACGCATGCGCCACCACATCGTCGGCGACATCGAATTGAACTACCAGAGCTTCGAATTGCCCGGAGAGCAAGGACTACGCCTGAGCGTCTTCACTGCCGAACCCGACAGCGCCAACCAGCAGGCTCTGCGCTTCCTCGCCAGCTGGGCCGACACCACCGGCGCCCTGGGGGCCTCACAACCCGGGTTCGACGCCGTCCGCGATGTCGGCCAGGATGTCGACGACCTCGGATAGCGGCCGCGTCGTCTCGATCTCATGGGTGGCGGACTGCCTCAGCAGCGGTTCGGTCTCTGCGATGTCAGCCAGGATCCGGGCGCGCTCGTCAGCGGTCTTGCCGAACGGATTGTTCGTCCGGCGCTGCAGCCTGTCCAAGATGACTTCGGTTGGGGCGGTGAGTAGTACGACCGCGTCGAACCGGTCGTAGAACCGCCACTGGTTGGCCACGGTGCCCTGAATGAACAAGGACGCCTCGCGCGGCTGATGCAGTAGGTCGTCGATCAGAGGCTCTCGCCAGAGTGGCTCGCCGTCGATGACTTCGATCCACGGCCCGTCGTCGGTGTCGACGGTGGCGTAACCCCGCCGAGCAAGCTCGGCCAGTGCAGTCGACTTGCCCACCCCGGACATCCCCGTGACGAGGACCGCCGCGTGGCGACTCATACCGACGGACTAAGCGCCGGCCTGGCCGGCCTGTTCCACCGACATCTCGTGAGCCAGCAGCTCGGCGAAGGTGAAAGTGCCTGTGGGACGGTCGTTCTTGCCCAGCAGGTACAGCCGCTTCACGGCGGCCAGGATGCCTTCGGCAATGGAGTCGCGGGCACCGGGGGAGGTCAGCAGCTCGCGGTCGTGCGGGCTGCTGACGTAGCCGAGGTCGACCTGCACGGTGGGCATCCTGGTCAGCCGCAGCAGGTCCCAGGTCCGGCCGTGGGTCCGGCAGTCGCGGAAACCGCTGCGCGCCACCACTTCCCGCTGAATGAAGTCGGCGAGGTTGCGGCCGATGGTGGACACCGAACCGTGCGAGTTCCCGAAGTAGAACGACGCGACGCCGTTGGCTGCCGGGCTGGGTAGGCTGGCGCAGCGCAGGCTGATCATCAGGTCGGCGCCGACGGCGTTGGCCGTCGCGGCGCGCTCGGCGTCGGCCGGGCTGCCGCCGACCGGGCGCGACAGGAACGTGTCCATGCCGATGGCCGTCATGCGGCCTTCCAAGCGGCTGGCGAGATCCCAGAGGACGTCGGCTTCGCTGACGGGGCCGGACCGGCTCGTCATGATGAGCCCGCGGTCGTCGCCGCCGCGGCCCGGATCGATGATGATCCGCTTTCCGGTCAGGCGGGGGCCGCTGCGTCGGACGAGTTCCTCTTCGCGGATCGCGTGCGGCGAACCGCCGGTGACCCGGGAACCGAGGAAGTACAGGGAGCGCAGCGTCTCCGGACCGCAGATGCCGTCCGGGAACATGCCGTACTCGCGCTGGTACGACATCAGGCCGTTGTGGGTCTGCAAGCCGAAATGACCATCGACGAGACCGGTGTAGAAACCGAGATCCTGCAGCCGCGCCTGCAGGGTGGCGACGTCGTCGCCGTACATGGGGGCACCGAACTGGTGCGACAGCGTGCGCGCCCCCAGCCGGTACGAGGCTTCTTTCAGCGAGCGATAGGTGGCCTCACCGACCATGCCGTCGACGAGGAGCCCACGCTGCTGCTGGAAGGCGCGCACGGCCTCATCGAGATCGTCGTCGAAATAATCGAGAGCGACGTGCTTGCCGGTGGTGAGATCCGCGTCGGGACTGTCGAGCAGTCCCAGGGCGGCCAGTGCGGCCCGAATCTCGGTGACCGAACCTCCCCGGTCACCGCGACGCAGTATCGACATTCCTGGCCTTTCAATCACGGACGCCAGGCGGGCGGACAGCTAGCGCACTGGCGGGACGCCTGCACCCATTGTCGCAGACCCTCCTCAGGAATCCGCAACTTCACAGGCAGCAGCGGTGCGCCCCGCCGAATCCGGCGGGTGCGCAGCCGCTGATGCAGTCAGAGTTCGTCGGCGATCTCGCGCAGCAGTGCCGCCTTGCCCTTGGCGCCGACGATGCGCTTCACAGGCTCGCCGTCCTTGAACAGGATCAGGGTCGGGATCGAGACGACGTTGAAGTTGCGGGCGGTCTCGGGGTTGGCGTCGACGTCGAGCTTGGCGACGGTCAACTCCCCGGCCTTTTCGCCGGCCAATTCCTCGAGCACCGGGGCGATCATCTTGCACGGTCCGCACCAGGTCGCCCAGAAGTCGACCAGCACCGGGGTGCCGCTCTTGATCACGTCGCTGTCGAACGAACCGTCGGTGACGGTCAGCGTTGCGCTGCCCTCGCTCATGTATTGCTCCTCTCGGGTGAACTCTGTGGGGGAAGGACGATCAGCCGTGGTGCTCGGCCAGCCAGCGCTCGGCGTCGATGGCCGCCGCGCAGCCGCTGCCGGCCGCGGTGATCGCCTGGCGGTAGGTGTGGTCGACCAGATCGCCCGCGGCGAAGACGCCGTCCAGCGACGTGTTGGTGGTGCGACCCTGCACCTGCACGTAGCCCTCGTCATCGAGCTCGACAACGCCGCGCACGAGACCCGAGCGCGGGTCGTGGCCGATGGCGACGAACACGCCGGTGACGGGCAGCTTGCTCTCCTCGCCGGTGGCGGCGTTGCGCAGGCGCAGTCCACTGACCTTCGAATCACCTTCCACCGCAACAACTTCGGTGTTGGTGACGAAGGTGATCTTCTCGTTCGCCTGCGCGCGCTCGAGCATGATCCGCGAGGCGCGGAACTCGTCGCGGCGGTGAATCAGCGTCACCGAACGGGCGAAGCGCGTCAGGAACGTCGCCTCCTCCATCGCGGAGTCGCCGCCGCCGATCACGGCGATGTCCTGGTCGCGGAAGAAGAAACCGTCACAGGTGGCACAGGTGCTCACGCCCTGGCCGATCAGCTCCTGCTCACCCGGCACGCCGAGGTGGCGGGCGGCCGCGCCCATCGCGAGGATGACCGCGCGGGCCTGATGGGTCTCGCCGTCGACGGTGACGGTCTTGATGGGGCCGTCGAGGGACACCGCGTCGACGTCTTCCATGCGCAGATCGGCGCCGAACCGCAGGGCCTGCTCGCGCATCTCGTCCATGAGTTCGGGGCCGGTGATGCCCTCTTTGAAGCCGGGGTAGTTCTCCACCTCAGTGGTGGTCATCAAGGCACCACCGAATTGGACACCTTCGAAAACCACCGGCTTGAGCTGGGCGCGAGCCGCGTACACCGCTGCGGTGTAGCCGGCCGGCCCGGAGCCGATGATGATCACGTCGTGCACGGTGTCTGGGGTGGTCATGGCCGCCTTTCATCTGGCTCTGGTCAGGCTCATACCTGGTTGGCCTGCTGCCAGAGTCGGTACGCCTATAACACCAGGGTAAGTGCCGGTGTTCCCGGCCGTTTGGCGGGCCACGGGGCGGTCAGCGGCGCGGCTCTGCCGGGGCGTCCACGATGACGGCATCGGCGATCAGGCCGGCATCGGTCGAGCTGCAGCCGGGAGACACCACCAAGGCCATCATCGAGCCGGGGTCGGTCCTCGGCAGCAGCAGGAGCACCTGGGCGCGGTCGTGCGCGGTCACGGTGGCGGCGCCCAGCACCGGGGTGGTGGGGGCGTAACCGAGGCCCTGCAGGCAGGACCGCAATCGGTCCGGCCCGGCGAGCGGCCCCAGCTCGGGCGGTCGGCCCCGCAGCCCCAGGATTTGGCGATCGGCCCACGGCATCCCCGCCTGGCGCTGGACGGTCAGCGACGCCGCGGTGGGGCCCGCCGAGGTGCGGGTCGGTTCGTCGGGCCCGCTGATCACGACGACGGCGCCGATGCCGACCGCCACCAGTGCGGCAGCGGCCCCGGCGATGGCGGCGGGGCGGGATCGGCGCGCACCGTGGCCGGCGGAGTGACCGGGGACGACGGTGTGACGTGCCGGTTGGGTTCCGGCGTCGTGCAGGGCGGATCCGATGCGCGCGGTGACCTCGGCCGGAATGTCGCTCTCGGCGTCGTCGTCCGCCAGGTCATGCAGATCGCGGCGGACCTGTTCGAGCTCCGCGTACCGCCGGGCGACTGCCGGATCGTCGCGGATCCGCTGGCGCAGTCGGGCAGCCGTGGCGTCGTCGAGCAGTCCGGCCTGCAGGTCGGCCAGCTGCTCGTGGGTGACGGACTCGTCGGTGTGTTCGTCGTCCACGAGCCGAAGCCTAATCCGGTGCGGTGCGTCGGCCCTGCGCTGCTTTGCTCGTCAGTCCGCCGAGTGCGACAGATGCGCCAGGGACTGGGCGAGTTTCGCGCGGGCCCGGGAGCAGCGGCTCTTCACGGTGCCCTCCGCGATGCCCAGCATCGCCGCGGTCTCGGCCACCGAGTAGCCCTGCATGTCGACTGCGACGACCGCGGCCCGCTGCTCGACGGGTAGCCGCAGCAGCGCCCGCTCGATGACGATGGTCGTCTCGACGCGGCGCGCCGGGTCGGCGATCCGGCAGTCGGCCTCGTTGAGTTCTTCGGTTCGGTGAAACCGGTTGTGGCGCAACCGGTCCAGACAGGAATTCACCACGATGCGGCACAGCCAGCTGCGAACCGAACTGTCGTGCCGGAACCGCGGCGCGTGGCGGTGCGCTTTGAACAGGGCGTCCTGGAGGGCGTCTGCGGCATCCTGCGGGTCGTGGCTGGTCAACCGGGCGAGCCGGTACAGCTGGTGGCGGTGCCGGTAGAACAGCTCCTCGAACGCGTACCGCTCACCGGCGATGTGCGCCGCGAGCAATTCTGCGTCTGATGCGTCCGACGGTGGCGCCCCGAAACTCCCCACTTCCGAACCATAAGTCGGGTTCTGGAACGGGCCCGACGCGAATTGGTCGACATCGCCTTTGACCAGCGCAGATGCGGTGTGTGGGCCTGTGGATAACCTACCCGGCGGCCTTCACCACCACGTTGGAGATGTCGGTCTTGCTCTTGCCGTCGACCGTCCCCAGCGTGGAGATCCAGATCAGCAGGTGCGACGTCGGCTGTGCGTTGCTGATCGTGATGGTGTTGGTGCCGGTCTTCATCGTGGCCGGCTGCGTCAGGACGGTCGTGGCGTCCAGCGAGGCCGGGGTGGCCGACTGGGCGGACCGGATCTGGATCGCGGTGCCCGTGCTTGTCAGGTTAAGGCTGACCGACGCCACGGTGGTGGCCTGGGGCAGGTTCAGCATGAGACCGACGCCGTTCTTGAAACCGGGGAACGGGGCAGGATCGGTGTAGACGTCGGTGGACCAGGCATCACCGGACGCGCCGGTGATGGCCTTGCCCGCGGTCTCCGGGGAGTCTGCGCCGCCGCCGGGTGAAAACACCGTCACACCAACGGGTTTCACCACATTGCCGGGCGTCGGGGCGCCGCTCGTGGTCGGATGCTGGCTGTTGAGGCCGAGCTGCTGCTTGTCCAGGCCGCCGCCGACGTCGCCGAAGATGCCCCTGAGCACTGACGCCAGCACCAGCAGTGCCACCAGCAGGACCGCGCCGCCGACACCCACACCGATGAGCACTGCCTTGCGCCGCTTGGCGGCCGCCTCGAGTTCTGCCGCGTCCGCGGGCTCCGGGCGCTGCGAGCCGTCGACGGGCTCCAGCAGTTCCGTGGTCTCTGCGACAGTGGTCGCCTGCTGCAGCAGATTCAACAGCGTTGGGGCCGAGCGGATCCCGCCACCCTCCTGCACGGCCCGGGCAGCGGCGGCAGAGATCTGGAAGGGGATGGTCCCGTCGACCGAGCGGGGTTCGACGGGCTGGCCCGCGTTGTTCTGCGTCGCGGGCAGCATGCCGCTGAGGGCACCGGCTTCGGGCAGCGGCCACCGGTTGATCAGCAGCGCGTACAGCGTGGCGCCGACGCCACGGATGTCGTCTTCAGGGGTGGCCGACGGCAGCGTGCCGGGGAAGGCCAGGACCACGTCGCCTTCGATGCTGACGCGGATTCGGCCGGGATGATCGATCGACAACGCGACGCCGGAGCGGTGCGCGGACTCCGCCGTCGATGCCAGGGATTGGATGGCGCGGGCACCGCCCATCGGGGACGGTTCCGTCGCGGCCACCTCGGCCAGGGAACCGCCGCGGATCCACTCGCTGACCACCAGGCCACCGTGGCCGAGCCGGGTGACGTCCAGGATCCGGGCCAGCCCGGGTCCCTCGACATGGCTCAGTTTGCTTGTCCGGGTGAGGATTTCCTGGACCATCAACGCGGGCAGCTCGCCGTCGTGGTCGACGAAGGTCAGCGCCACCTGGCGATCGAGCGGGATGTCGAGCGCATGCCAGAACTGCAGATCGGGTGGACCACCGTGGAAGACGAGCAGGCGGTAGCGGCCGTCGGCGACGACCGCGCCGGCCCGCAACGCGGCATCGTCGCCGCTGCCTGAGGTATCCGAGATGTGGGCGGATCCCTGGTCCGCGGGTGCGTCGGTCACCGCAAATCCTTTCCGAAGCCCGCCCGTGGTACCAACTTCCGGGTTTGCCCCGCCTGTGGCGGACGCACCGGGCCGCCGTGGTACCGGAGCTGAATTGCCGTGTCCAGGGTACGGGACCGCGGTCCGTCCCGAGTCCGGTACAGCCGAGCTGACCTGGACTGCCGGAGTCGGTGCCGGCGTGCCGCGGCCCAGTCGGCGTCGCACGAAAGCCAATGCGGCCAGGGCATCGGGCACCTTGGCCGCCACCAGTACCGCCACGATCACCGGCAGCATGATCAGGCCGAGCAGAAACAGCCGCAGCAACGATCCGGCGGCGCCGCCGTGCTCGGTCAGCCCATCGAACCCCAGCAAGCGGTCGGCGACATAGGCCAGTAGCCCCGAACCCAGGGAGGCGCAGATGGTTACGAGAATGGTCCGGATCACCGTCAGCTCGATCATCCGGCCGCGCGGTGGCCGCAGCGCGGACCGCAACAACACGTAGCCGACGGTCGCGCCGGCCAGGAAGCCCAACCCGTTGGCCAGGCCCAGGTACCCGGCGACCAGTTCCCGGTCATCGGTCAGGTGGGGAGCGATGAGCGAGCCGACGATCTTCACGATGGTGATCACGACGATCAGGACGATCGGGATCCACGGTTGTTCGCGCGCGTAGAACACCCGAAGTTCCAGCAGCACCATGGAATACGGGATGAGGGTGAACGCCGACAGGGTGATGGCCATGCCGAGATACCCGGCGTCGGCGGCACCGAAGTTGCCGTACGCGAACAGAGCGCTGCCGATCGCGGGGCCACCGACGGTCATGAAAGCGACGATCGGGATCAGCGTCACCATGGTCAGCCGGGTGGCCAGGGAGAAGTCGGCGAGCACGGCGGGGTTGTCGTTCGCGGCGGCGTTGCGGGACAGCCGCGGCATCACCACGGTCAGCACCGTCACGCCGATCATGCCGAACGGCAACTGCAGCAGCAGCCAGGCGTAGTTGTAGATGGCGGGGCCGGATGCGGCTGCGTGGCTGGCGATTTCGTTGCCGACGATCAGACCGATCTGGCTGATCAGGACGTACAGCATCATGGCGACGGCCATGGTCCCGAACTTCTTGAGCCGGTCGTCGATACCCCACAGTGGCCGCAGGTCGACGCGGTGCTGGTGCAGTGAATACAGCAGCACCGCGGCTTGGGCGACGACGCCGAGGGTGGTGCCGATGCCGAGCACCAGCAGCTTGGCGTTGCCCATCTCGACGGGATCGATCGAGAGTTCGCCTGGGACAAGCACATACACGCACAGCGTGATGATCGCCACCACGTTGTTGATCACGGGCGCCCAGGCCGGTGGCCCGAAGACGTTGCGGTTGTTCAGGATTGCCATATAGACCGAGGTCAACCCGTAGAAGATGATCTGGGGCAGCAGCAGATACGCGAACGCGGTGGTGAGCGGCTGATTCACCTGCGGGTCGCTGCCCAGCATCAGTCGCACCAGCAGCGGTGCCGCCGCGACCGACAGCACCGTCGTCACCAGCAGCAGCGCCGTGGCCAGCGTGACCAGGCGCCGGACGAACGCGGCGCCGCCGTCAGGGTCGTCGCGTTCGGCCCGCGCCAGCACCGGCACGAAGATCGCGGTGAAGGTGGCCTCGAGCACCAGGGCGGCCACCATGTTCGGCAGCTGGTTGGCCACCGTGAACGAGCTGGACAGTGCCGCACCGAGAATCGCGGCGAGCAGCACGATCCGCAGGAAGCCGGTGATGCGGCTGACCAGGGTGGCCAACGCCATGCCCCAGGACCGGGAGACGACGGCGGCGTCGGACAGTTCGGCTCGTCGCGGGGGCGGACCTGCGGCAGCGGCGGCAGCACGGGGACTGCGCGGCGCGCTCATGAGTCCTCCGGAGCGTGCTCGATGGCGGTGTCGAGAGGATCGGGCCGGATCGGCCGGGCATGGTGCGGGCGGTCCAGGTCGGCGCGGTCGGGCTGACCGCGGAACCGGTGCCAGAGCCGTCGGCCGGCCAGCAGGAACAGCACCGCGCCGGCGGACAGGGTGATGAAGAACAGCACCTTGCCGTAGGCGTTGGAATGCACCGACAGCCGGACCGGTTCGCCGAGCGTCAGTCCGTTGGCGGTGCGCAGGGCGACGTCGACGGCGACGCGCTGGGTGAAGTGCACCTCGATGGGCACGCGCAGCGGCAGGTAGCCCGGGGGCAGTTCGATCTCGCCCATGTCGGTGACGGTCATGCCGGGCGGCGCGTCGATGACCAGCCGCACCCGGATGGGCAGCGGCAGATCGTTGCGCAGGGCCAGGGGGAGGGGACTGCGTTCGGTGGCCAGCGTGTACGAGCCGCCGGGGTTGACCACGGTGACGGCGTGGAAGAGGTCGTTGATGGTGTGCTGCGTGGTGGTGATGCGCTGCTGGGCCAGGGCTTCGCGGACGCTCGGCGGCACGGACTGGGTCAGTGCCCGCAGCATGTCCTCCCGCAGCGGCGCCGTGTACTGGTCACCGGTCAGCCCGGTCTGGGTGTTGACGGTCAACGCGGCGGTCAGGCCCCAGATCCGTTCCATGGTGGTCGAGATCTGACCGGTGATGCCGTCGCCGTAGCGGGCCTTGGGGTTGCCCGTCCCGTTGTCCGGCGGGGTGGCGGACGAGGTGGGCGGCAGGGCCTGGGCGTCGGCGATCACGGCGGGCATCGGGCGGGCGACGGCCAGCCCGGAGTGGATCGCGGTGGCCACCGACGTCAGGATCGCCTGGGCGTCGTCGGGTGTCACGTCCCAGGCCAGCGGCGGCATCAGGATCTGGTTGCGGGGCTGGGCGTCGGGTTGCAGGCCACGCCACAGCACGGAGGCGATGGCGTCCTGGCGGCGCGCCACCGGCGAGTCATGGATGAGCGGCACGTGCAGCGAGGTGTCCAGGTATCCCGGCGAGATCGGGGTCCGCCCGGCGCCGGCCAGGGCCGCGGCCACGCACGGGTCGAACGGCGCGACGGTGACCTTGCTGCTGTAGCGGCGTGGTGCGGTGTCGGCGGGCTGGCCGGACTCGTCGGCGGTGACGGGGGCCGCGGCGATCGCGACGGTCGATTCGGGCTGCGCGGACAGCAGCCGCACAGCCGGGCCGGTGAGCGGGCCGTCGCCGACGACCGTGGCGCCGCGCAGGGACTGGATGCCGAGCAGCTGATTGACGATCGGGCCGGTGTCCGTGGTGGCGGTGGAGCTCAGGACGGCGTCGCCGACGCGTTGCAGCGCGCGCAGGTCGGCCTGGGCGTACACGGTCGGGGTGACACACACCCGCTGGGCGAGTTGCCGCAGCCGGTTCAGCCACTCGGTCGCGGCTTGTTGTCCGGTGCCTGGGTGGGTGGGTGAGTTCAGGCCGGCCGCCGGGTCGTCGGATACGACGTAGCCGCCGCTCATCGCGTTGACGGTGATCAGCAGGTCGGGGTCGATGGCCAGGCACATCGCGCCGCGCATCAGGCCGCCCGGATCCACCTGGTCGTTGGTGGCGAAGTCCGCCGCGGCCAGCAGGGCGTCGAGGCGGCCGCCGTTGGCCAGCGACGTGGCGAGATCGTCGTCGGCGAGGCGGGCGGGTTCGGTGCGTCCGGGGACGCCGCCAGCCAGGTGCGGGCGGTCGGCCAGCGGCCACAACAGGGTCAGTGCGACGGGGTGCGCGGTGTCCGGTGGCACGACGGCGTCGATCGGCTGCTGGCCACCGGTGCCGCCCGGGGTGGCCGGGGTGGCGGGCACGCCCAGGACCGGCAGCAGGAAGCGGGCGTCGTCGAGCCGGGCGGCCGACCCGTAGTCGGGTGTGCCGTTGACGTTGACCAACAGCGGATAGACACCGGGACGGTCGATGCCCAGGGCGGGATGTTCAGCCGACCGCACCGGGTACGCCAGCCGGAACGGCACGCTCTGGCCGCGCGCGAGATCCTGCGAGACCGTGGTGAAGTCGCCGACGGCCGAGAAGTCGGTCGGCTCCCCGGCCAGCGTCGTGCGCAGCCCGGACGACGACGTCACCGCGGATGCGTGTTCGAGACGCACCATGACGTCGTGCACCGGACGGTCCCCGACGTTGGTGACGGTGCCGCTGACCGTCACCACCGGCTCGCTGGTGGTGGTGACGACATCAGGGGTGACGTGGTCGATGCGCAGCTGCAGGAACGTCGTCCCGCCCGGCTCGCCGGCCGACGAATGCGGCGTGACGGGAGCGGTGAGCAACAACAGCAGGGCGGTGACCGCAAGCACGCGCAGCAGTGCTGTCGAGGTCAGCCCCGACAGCACCGACCTGACGCTCACGACCCGGGTCCGCAGCCGTTCGCGCGGCGGCCGGGCTGAGTATGGGCGGAGTCGTCGGTGCGATGGTTCCGCGTGCGGGAATGGGTCTGTGGGCGGCGGCGCGGCGCGGTGCGCGGCAGCGGCGGCAGGGCGCCCGGTCCATCGGTGTGCAGCTTGTCGATCAGTTCGCCGGCCACTTCGGCGAGCTTGCGCTCGTCGGCGTAGGCCAGGCGGGACGGCAGTTCGCGCAGGGGTACCCACGCCACTTCGGTGACCTCGACGTCGTCGTCGGAGAGTTCGCCGCCCAGGAATCGCATCAGGTAATGGTGCACTGTCTTGTGCACGCGCCGGCCCTCGGTCACGAACCAGTAGTCGATGCTGCCGAGTGCGGCCAGCACGCTGCCCTGCAGTCCGGTCTCCTCGGCAACCTCACGGATGGCGGTCTGTTCGGCCGTCTCGCCGAGTTCGATGTGCCCCTTGGGCAGTGACCACAACATCCGGCCACGCCGGTCGATGCGGCCGATGAGCGCGGCCATCTGGGTATCTTTGGGGCCGTCGAGGCCGTCGATCACCAGCCCGCCGGCCGACGTCTCGTGGACGGTGCGCAGCCGATCGTTGTTGGCCTTGCGGGCGGCCGGTGCCACGGGAGCCGCGGCGGCAGGGACCGGTTGTGCGTTGTTGTTGCGGGGGGCAGCAGCCGAATCGGAGTCGGTGCGCTGGGCGCTGTCGCTGGGCGGACCTGCCGAGCGTCGACCGCGACGTCGCCCGCGGCGCCGTCGTGGTTTGGCACGCTCGCCTTCCGACACCCAAGCGATAGTAGCTGCTCAGGTTGGGCGCTCTATCCCCACTCGCCGGTCAGTGGCCCAGTTGTGACCGTGCCGCGATGGTCGGTACTCCGGCGGCGGGGTGGGCGCATTAGGCTCATCGGACGTGCCGAACGATGCAAGTGCCGATGCCGGGTTGCTGACCGCTGCTGCGGTCGCACTGAACAAGCATGCGGATTTGCTCGTGGACTTGGGCCGGGTGTTCGCCGCGGCGGGTCATGAGCTCTATCTGGTGGGCGGCAGTGTGCGTGACGCGCTGCTGGGCCGCGAGCTGAACGACCTGGATTTCACCACCGACGCCCGCCCGGCGCAGCTGCAGAAGATGCTGCGCGGCTGGGCAGAAGCGTTGTGGGACACCGGGATCGAATTCGGCACCATCGGTGCGGCGAAGTACGGGGAACGCATCGAGATCACCACGTTCCGGGCCGACAGTTATGACCAGGTGTCGCGCAACCCCGAAGTGGTGTTCGGCGACCGGCTCGAGGACGACCTGGTGCGCCGGGACTTCACCGTCAACGCGATGGCGGTCCGGATCAACCCGGATCTGCCCGGCGGCATCGGCGAGTTCCACGATCCGCTGGGCGGGCTGACCGCGCTGGCCGGCAAGGTGCTCGATACCCCGTCGGCGCCGCAGGTGTCGTTCGGTGACGATCCGTTGCGGATGTTGCGGGCCGCCCGGTTCGTCTCACAGCTGGGGTTCTCGGTGGCGCCGCGGGTGCTGGAGGCGCTGCTCGAGATGGCGCCGCAGCTGGGCCGGATCACGGTCGAGCGGGTGGCCGCCGAACTGGACAAGCTGATGTTGGGCGCCGACCCGATGGCCGGTGTGGACCTCATGGTGCAGACCGGGCTGGGCGACGTCGTGCTGCCCGAGGTCGGTGCCATGCGGATGGCGATCGATGAACACCACCAGCACAAGGACGTGTACCACCACTCGCTCACCGTGTTGCGCCAGGCCATAGACCTCGAGGATGAGGGACCCGACCTGGTGTTGCGCTGGGCCGCGCTGCTGCACGACATCGGCAAGCCCGACACGCGTCGCCACGAGGCCGACGGCGGCGTCAGCTTCCACCACCACGAGGTGGTCGGCGCCAAGATGACGCGCAAGCGCATGCGCGCGCTGAAGTACTCCAAGCAGATGGTCGACGACGTCTCGCAGCTGGTTTACCTGCATCTGCGGTTCCACGGCTACGCCGACGACAAGGGCACCGGCCAGTGGACGGACTCCGCGGTGCGGCGCTACGTCACCGACGCCGGCCCGCTGCTGAGCCGGTTGCACAAGCTGGTGCGTGCGGACTGCACGACGCGCAACCGTCGTCGCGCTGCGCGCCTGCAGGCCAATTACGACGGTCTCGAGCGGCGCATCGACGAGCTGGCCGCTCGGGAGGATCTGGCGCGGGTGCGCCCGGACCTGGATGGCAACGAGATCATGAGGCTGCTGGGCATTCCGGCCGGGCCGCAGGTCGGCGAGGCCTGGCGGTTCCTCAAGGAGCTCCGGCTGGACCGCGGCCCGCTGGACCATGACGAGGCCATCGCCGAATTGCAGAAATGGTGGAACGCCAGGGGCTGATCAGCCGTCCATTCAGGTATGGATTATTGCCTGAGTGATGGGGATGGGTCGGCGTCGTGGTGGCCGGGGGAGCCGGCCGTGGACGCCGACGGTGACGGCACGCTCGACGGCGTGCGGCTGGATGTGGACGGCGACGGCTTGTTCGACGACGCATTGGCCGACTTTGACGGTGACGGCCGGGCCGACCACGCCGTCGTCGACGTCGATGGGGCGCGGGTGGCGTTCACCGATGACGGGTCGGGTACCTGGGCCGTCGGCTCGGGGCTGCGGTGGTTCGGCTTGGACGGCACCGAGCAGAGCGGGGGAGCGGTCGTCGACTTCGACGGTGACGGTGCGGCCGACGACCGCCTGATCGACGCCGACGGCAACGGGCTGGCGGACCGGGTGCTGGCCGGACCCGTCGCCTACGCGGACACCGACGGCGACGGGCGGTGGGACGTGCAGCTGTCCGACGCCGACGGCGATGGGGCGGCGGACGGTGCCGCGGCGGTGAGCCCGGCCGAAACAGGGAGCGCCCACAACGGGCCTCCACCGAACTAAGGTCACCCTAAGTTGCGCCTGAGGTGGGCGCGGGGAGGGTGATCGTGACTGTCGGACCCGGCTTCTCGCTGATCGTTGGCTACGGCACCGACATGGGTAACGCCGAGGACGCCGCGATGTCGTTCGCCGAGGCTTTCCAAGAGGCCACCGGGATCACCACCGTGGCCACCGAGCTGAACCAGGTCGACGTCGCCGCGCTGGCGTCGGTCAGCCACTTCGTGGCGATCACGTCGACGTTCGGCGACGGCGAATTTCCCGACACGGCAACGCTCTTCTGGGAAGCGCTCAGCGCTGACACGGCCGGCCGCCTCGAGCAGTTGAGCTTCGCGGTGCTGGCCCTGGGGGACAGCGGTTACGACCTGTTCTGCCATGCGGGTCGGCTGCTCGACGAACGACTCGAGGCACTCGGCGCGACCCGGCTGGCGGGCCGCGTCGACATCGACGGCCCCTACCGGGAAGAGGCCGCGGCCTGGACCACCGAGGTGGTCAAGCTGTTGATCGAGGCGCAGCCCACCGCGTCCACCGACCGAGTCGTTGCGCCGGCGACCCCGGAACGTGCGGGTCGGACCGACCCGAATCAGCCGGTCGACGTGCGGATCGCGGTCAATCGGTTGCTGACCGCGCCCGAGTCGGACAAGGAGGTCAGGCACTACGAGCTGGATCTCGCCGGCGCCGGGATCAGCTATGCGGCAGGTGATTCGATCGCGGTGCATGCCATCAATGACCCGATTCTGGTCGAGGAGATGCTGACCGCGCTGGGCGTCGATGGCGGCGAGGTCGTCGACGGCCACGACGTCCCGCTGCGCGCCATGCTCACCGAGCAACTGGAGATCCGGTTGCCATCGCGAGCCTTGCGATCACTGGTGGCCGGCCGGGTGGCAGAGGCGCCCGACGCCGATGAACTTGGCGACGGGCCGGGCACGTGGTGGTACGGCAAGGATGTGCTTGACCTGATCCGGCTGGCCGAGCTGACCCTCGACGAGGTGCTCGACACCCTGCGGCCGTTGCAGGCCCGCGACTATTCGATCGCCTCGAGCCCGCTGCGCCACCCCGACACCGTGCATCTGACGGTGGCGACGGTCCGGTACGCCGAGGCGGATCGCCGCCACGGTGGTGTGGCATCCACGTTCCTGTGCGACCGCGCCGAAACGACACGAGTGCACCTGCGGCCGAACCATCATTTCCGGTTGCCTGCCGCCGACGTGCCGATCATCATGGTCGGCCCGGGGACGGGGATCGCGCCATTCCGGGCCTTCCTGCAGGAGCGGGCCGCCGCGTCAGCGCCCGGCCGGTCGTGGTTGTTCTTCGGCGACCGGCGCCGGGCCACCGATTTTCTGTACGCCGACGAGCTCGAGGGCTTCCTCGAGTCCGGCACCCTGACCCGACTCGATCTGGCGTTCTCCCGCGACGGTGGGACGAAGGACTATGTGCAGCACCGGATGCGGGAGCAGGCGGCGGAGATATTCGACTGGCTCGAAGCCGGCGCGTACCTCTACGTCTGCGGTGACGCCGAGCGAATGGCCAAGGACGTCGACGCGATGCTGCACCAGATCGTGGCCGACCGCGGCCGGCTGGATCCGGCGGCTGCGCACGCCTACGTCAACGATCTGATCAAGAATCACCGCTACCTGCGGGACGTCTACTAGGGGCTGATCAGCCCCGGCCCGCTCCCGGCGGCCCGGCGAACGCCTGGGCGATGGTCAGCCACTTCTGGGCGTCTTCGCCGACGGCCGTCACGTCCAGTTCGCGCAGCGGCCGGCGCTGGGTCACCAGCAGGCAGAAATCCTCGGCTGAGCCGGTGACCCGCTGCGCGGCGTCGTCCGGACCCCAGGCCCACACGCCACCGTCCGGTGCGGAAAGTTCCACGTGAAACACGTCGGCCGGCGGGGTCAGCTCATGGAGTGTGAAGGCGAAATCCCTTGTCCGAACCCCGATGTGCGCGATGGACCGCAGCCGGGCCGTCGGCTCGCGCCGGACCCCGAGGGTGTCGGCGACGTCGGCGCCGTGCGCCCAGGTCTCCATCAACCGGGCACTGGCCATGGACGCGGCGCTCATCGGCGGGCCGAACCAGGGCAGCTTGCGGCCGTCGGCCACCCCTTCCAGCGCGTCGTGCAGCGTGGTCCGGGTGGCGCGCCACTGTGCCAGCATCTCGGCCGGCGGAGTCTGCGCGAGTTCCTCGGCCGCCACGTCGACGAACCCGAGCGGGTTCTGCCACGCCTCGGTGAGCGTCGCGGCGAAGGCATCCTCGTCGGTCACCGCCAAGACGGACACCTGGTCCGTCCACCACAGATGTGCGATCTGATGGGCGATGGTCCAGCCTTCGGCCGGGGTCGCAGTGGCCCACTCGGCGGGCGGCAGATCGGCCACCAAGCGGTCCAGGTCGTCACTCTCGGCACGCAGATCGGCGATCACACCGGCAGCAGCATTGGGGGCCATGGCAGCACCCTAGACGGTACCGGCGGTCCTGCTGCGCTTGGCCAACGTCGCGTGCAGGGCCAGGCCCACCAGGTAGACGACGGCACCGCTGGCCATCAGCGCCGAGGACTTGCCGTCGGCCGGAATCACGGCCGCGGACACGGTGATCGCGGCGATGAACGCCATCCAGAACAGCGCGTCCTGGACCGCGAACACGTGGCCGCGCAGGGCGTCGTCGACGTCGAGCTGCATCGCCGAATCCGCGCACAACTTGACCACCTGCCCAGCCGTGCCCAGAACCAGACTGCACGCGATCAGCACCGGGATCTGCAGGCCCGCACCGGAAAGCTGAACCACCGCGGCGATGGCGAGGGCCCCGTTCGCGGTGGCGTAGCGCCCCCAGCGTCGTACCGCGGCCGGCATGACGACGTTGCCGAGAAACGACCCGAGGCCCGCGGCGGCCACGAACACGACGGTCACCGCGAAGCCCGCGACGTGTTCGCCGCCGCCGTGCCGGACCAACACCAGCACCATGAGGGTGTTGATCCCGAACACCATGCGGTGTGAGGCCAGGCCCGTCAGCGTCGCGGCCACCGTCGGCACATTGGCCACCGACCGCAGTCCGTAGACCCAGCCGGTGATGACGGCGTAGATGGCCGACCCGTGGACCGCGCGGGCGCTGTCATCAGGTCCCAGGAGATGGGGGTGGAAGCGCACCACCAGCCACAGCGCGAGAGCGACCGGCAGCGCCGCCAGCCAGATCACGACGGCCGAGCTGGCGTCGCCCGCGCCGAGCAGCCACCGTGGCAGCAGCATCAGGTTGGCGCCGGCGAACGCTGAGACGGCCCCGCACGCGGTGACCACCGAGTTCATCGACACCACCTGTTCGGTGGGTACGACGTGCGGCAGGGCGGCCGACATACCCGAGGAGACGAAGCGGGTGAAGCCGTTGATGATCAACGCGCCGAATAGAATCGACGTGTCGCCCGAGGCGGTGGCCAGCAGCGCGCCGACGCCGATCATCAGGAGCAGTCGCGCCAGGTTTGCGACGATGAGCACCTGCCGGCGATCCCAGCGGTCCAGCAGCGCGCCGGCGAACGGACCCAGCAGTGAATACGGCAGATACAGCGCCGCGAAGGCGCCGGCGATCGCCCACGGGTCGGCCTCGCGCTCGGGATTGAACAGCAGGCCGCCGACCAGACCGGCCTGGAAAAGTCCGTCGCCGAACTGGCTGACCACGCGCAGTTCCAGCAGCCGGCGAAAGTCCGGCAGCGCCTGCACCGCATGCAGGACGACGTGGTGGGGGCGGCGGTCGGTCACTGGAATATTCGTGTCCTGATTTGTGAGTGCCGGGCGTGATTGAAGCGACCTGCTCCACAGTACAAATATCCTGGCAAGCCGTGTGCGTTGGTCACGGCGAGCGCCTGTGGATGCCATGATGGAGGCGTGGCGCAGTCAGAGGAACCGGAGGATTTCATCGCCCCTGCCACGCACCGGATTCGGGCGGGGACACTGCTGCTCGCCAACACCGATTTGCTGGAGCCGACCTTCCGGCGCAGCGTCATCTACATCGTCGAGCACAACTCTGGTGGCACGCTCGGCGTCGTCCTGAACCGGCCCAGCGAGACGGCCGTCTACAACGTGTTGCCGCAGTGGGCGAAGCTCGCCACCAAACCCAAGTCCATGTTCATCGGCGGTCCGGTGAAGCGTGATTCCGCGCTGTGCCTGGCGACCATGAAAGTCGGCGTCGACGCATCATCGGTGCCTGGGCTGCGGCATGTGCAGGGCCGCATCGCGATGGTCGATCTGGACGCCGAACCCGAGGACATCGAAGACGCCGTCGAGGGCGTCCGGATCTACGCCGGCTACTCCGGGTGGTCGGTGGGCCAGCTCGACGGTGAGATCGAGCGGGACGACTGGATCGTGCTGTCGGCGCTGCCGTCGGACGTCCTCGTGGAACCGCGCGTGGATCTGTGGTCGCGGGTGCTCCGGCGTCAGCCGATGCCCATGGCGATGCTGGCGACGCACCCGATCGATGTGAGCCGCAACTAGCGGCAAATTCAGCTGCAGGACAGCGTGCAGCTGGCGCAGCTGCCGGCGCAACTGTCAGCGGCGGGGGCGTTGTCCCGGGCCATCATGGCGGCTCCGGCCTTTGCGCCCTGGTAGCAGCCCGCGGCGAAGGTGCCGACGGCTCCGATGACGCACACCGTCAGCACCATCACACCGGTGCTCGGCGGTGCGACGAGAGCGACGGCGCCGCCGGCGGCCAGCATCACGGCCGTCGCCAGTTGGATCGGCGCCACCGAGCGCAGCACGCGCGGCACGGTGTCGGTGGAATCGGGGCGACGCAGCGACCAGGCGCCGACGCCCGCGGTCACCACGGCCGCGCACAGGCACAGCACCGCGGCGATCAGCATGCGTCTCAGAATAGGGGCGGCCGGGCGGCCGCTCCAAACCGGCGACCGGTCAGCGGCCCACGCCGGGGATCGACGCGGTGAGGGGCACGGCGCCTGCGGTGTGCGGCACGACAGCGGCCGGTGCCGGAACCATCGGGGCGGCCGGGGCGGGAGCCGGTGCGGCCGGCGCGGGTACGGCGGCCGGAGCGGGTACGGCGGCGGGTGCAGGAACAGCGGCCGGTGCGCCCGGCACGCTGACCTTGAACCCGTTGACGATGGCATCGGTCGCGTTGCCGGAGGCGACGGTCACCTGCGCACTGGTCGTCACCGACAGCGTCACCAGGTAGCGGTCCGCGCCGGACGTCGCGATGAGGTGTCGCCGTGAGGTGTTCAGCGTCATGTTGTTCTCGCGGAACGTGCCTTCGATGATCGCCGACGGCATGCCGTAGAAATCGGCCATCGAGCCGTCGGTGGACCGCCACGCGACCTGCTGCTGGCTGTCGATGAAGCCGTGGCTGATGGCTTCCCTGGGATCGAAGTCGCCCGCCAGCTTGTAGACCTGCAGAGCGGCGTTCGAGGTGTAGAGGCCGTCGCCGCCGACGCGGTCCGCGATCACGGCGAACGCGTCGGGCACGTTCGGATCCGGCACCGGGGCCCAGCCGGGAGGCACCGGCAGGACGATGTTCAGCGCCGTGAAGCCCGCGGGCGTCTGCCGCTGCATGGCGACGTTGTGGGCGCGGAGGTATTCGGCAATGGTGCCCGAGGCGGCCGGCGCGATGGTCGGCGTGGGCACTGGGGCCGGCGCGATGACGGGTTGGGCCACGGCAGGCTGGGGAAGCGTGGCCGGCTGGGGGACCCCGACCGGCTGACCGGCGGGAATGAAGGCGGGGCCGGCGGGCTGCGCGGCCGCCACCGGCGCCGGCGCGGCCTGCACGGTGACGGTCTGGGTCACGGTCGCGGGTGCCGGGAGGACGGGCTGGGGTGGCAGCGGGTCAGCGGAGGCGGTGCTACCGGCAAAGCCGACGACGCCCGCCAGACCTGCGGCGACACCTCCTGCCAGAAGTCGCCAGTGGCGGGCGTTCTCGAACATGTGGCGCCGGTCCTTCCGCTTCACTTCTGCATCACGCGTTGCACTCGAGCCGACTGTATGTAGGTGGGTGCCCTGCCCACCAGGTCCGGCGCGCACCTGCAACCGTGCTCTGACCGCACTGCAACGGAACCGAGACCAACGGCGATCGGCTGGCGTGATGCAGGTCGCGCCGGGGGTGTTGACTACCCTGTGCACGTGAGCGAATCCCCGAATGCGCAGGCCAACGCGCGTCCCGAGGCGGCTGTGGCCGTAGACGCCGACAGCCCGCAGCACCGTTACACCGCCGAACTGGCCGGCACGATCGAGGCCGACTGGCAGCAGGTGTGGACGGACCGCGGCACCTTCAACGTGCCCAACCCCGTCGGCTCGCTCGCGCCCACCGATGGTTCGCCGGTGCCGGCGGACAAGATGTTCGTGCAGGACATGTTCCCGTACCCCTCGGGTGACGGCCTGCACGTCGGGCATCCCCTGGGCTACATCGCCACCGACGTATACGCCCGCTACTTCCGGATGACGGGCCGCAACGTCCTGCACGCCTTGGGTTTCGACGCCTTCGGCCTGCCGGCCGAGCAGTATGCGGTGCAGACGGGGACGCACCCGCGCACGCGGACCGAGGCCAACATCGTCAACTTCCGCAGGCAGCTGGGGCGCCTCGGCCTGGGGCACGACGCCCGGCGCAGCTTCGCCACCACCGACACCGACTTCTACAAGTGGACGCAGTGGATCTTCCTGCAGATCTACAACGCCTGGTTCGACGCGTCGGCGCAGAAGGCCCGCCCGGTCTCCGAGCTGATCGCCGAATTCGATTCCGGTGCAAGGACTCTCGACGACGGCCGGGACTGGTCGGCCCTGTCCGCCGCTGAGCGCGCCGAGGTCGTCGACTCGTATCGCCTGGTCTACCGCTCCGACTCGATGGTCAACTGGTGCCCGGGCCTGGGCACCGTGCTGGCCAACGAAGAGGTGACCTCCGACGGCCGCAGCGAGCGCGGCAATTTCCCGGTGTTCCGGAAGCGCCTGCGGCAGTGGATGATGCGCATCACCGCGTACTCGGACCGGCTGCTCGAGGACCTGGACGTGCTGGACTGGCCCGACAAGGTCAAGGCCATGCAGCGCAACTGGATCGGCCGCTCCATCGGTGCCGCGGTGCTCTTCTCGGCCGGTGACGCCGACATCGAGGTCTTCACCACCCGCCCGGACACCCTGTTCGGCGCGACCTACCTGGTGCTGGCCCCCGAACACGACCTGGTCGACTCGCTGGTGGCCGATGCCTGGCCCGCCGATGTCGACGCGCGCTGGACATCCGGCGCGGCCACTCCGGCCGAGGCGGTCGCGGCATACCGCGCGGCCATCGCGGCCAAGTCCGACCTGGAGCGCCAGGAGAACAAGACCAAGACCGGCGTCTTCACCGGCGCCTACGCCACCAATCCGGTCAACGGACACCAGGTTCCGATCTTTATCGCCGACTACGTGCTGGCCGGCTACGGCACCGGCGCCATCATGGCGGTGCCCGGCCACGACCAGCGGGACTGGGAGTTCGCCACGGCGTTCGGCCTGCCCATCGTGGAAGTCATTGCCGGCGGCGATCTTTCGGAGTCGGCGCACACGGGCGACGGCGCACTGGTCAACTCTGACTACCTCGACGGCCTTCAGGTCGCCGACGCCAAGGCCGCCGTCACCGAGAAGCTGGTGGCGGCCGGCCGGGGACAGGCCCGTGTCGAATTCAAGCTCCGCGACTGGCTTTTCGCCCGCCAGCGGTACTGGGGCGAACCCTTCCCGATCGTCTACGACGCAGACGGCCGGGCCCACCCGCTGCCGGACTCGGCGCTGCCTGTCGAACTGCCGGACGTGCCGGACTACTCGCCGGTGCTGTTCGACCCGGACAACGCCGACAGCGAGCCGTCGCCGCCGCTGAACAAGGCCACCGAATGGGTGCACGTCGACCTGGATCTGGGTGACGGCCTGCAGCCGTACACGCGCGACACCAACGTCATGCCGCAGTGGGCCGGCAGCTCCTGGTACGAGCTGCGCTACGCCGACCCGCACAACTCGGAAACGTTCTGCGCCAAGGAGAACGAGGCCTACTGGATGGGCCCGCGCCCCGAGATCCACGGTGCCGCTGACCCGGGTGGTGTCGACCTATATGTCGGCGGTGTCGAGCACGCGGTGCTGCACC
The DNA here is from genome assembly GCF_000878195.1 of Mycolicibacterium llatzerense. Lineage (GTDB taxonomy): Bacteria > Actinomycetota > Actinomycetes > Mycobacteriales > Mycobacteriaceae > Mycobacterium > Mycobacterium llatzerense. The sequence goes on from NZ_JXST01000021.1 coordinate 58,391, forward strand.
TGCTGTACTCGCGGTTCTGGCACAAGGTGCTGTTCGACCTCGGCCACGTGTCGTCGCGCGAGCCGTACCGGCGCCTGGTCAACCAGGGCTACATCCAGGCGTTCGCCTACACCGATGCCCGCGGCGCCTATGTGCCGGCCGCGGAAGTCGTTGAACGCGAAGGCAAGTTCTTCTGGACCGGCCCGGACGGTGAGATCGAGGTCAACCAGGAGTTCGGCAAGATCGGCAAGAGCCTGAAGAACTCCGTCTCGCCCGACGAGATCTGCGAGGAATACGGCGCCGACACCCTGCGCGTCTACGAGATGTCGATGGGTCCGCTGGAGGCGTCGCGGCCGTGGGCCACCAAGGACGTCGTCGGCGCGCACCGGTTCCTGCAGCGCGTGTGGCGCGTCGTCGTCGACGAAACCACCGGTGAGCCAAGGGTTTCCGACGACGCCCTGTCCGACGACACCCTGCGCCAGCTGCACAAGACCATCGCCGGGGTGAACGAGGACTACGCGGCGCTGCGCAACAACACCGCAGCGGCCAAGCTCATCGAGTACACGAACCACCTCACCAAGGGGGGCGTCACCGCCCGCGCCGCGGTCGAGCCGCTGGTGCTGATGGTCGCGCCGCTGGCCCCGCACCTGGCCGAGGAACTGTGGCGCCGGCTGGGCGGTGCCGCGTCACTGGCGCACGGCCCGTTCCCCGTCGCCGACGAGCGCTACCTGGTCGACGACACCGTCGAGTACCCGGTGCAGGTCAACGGCAAGGTGCGCGGCAAGATCGTCGTCGCCGCCGATGCCGACAAGGCCACGCTGGAAGCCGCCGCCCTCGCCGACGAGAAGGTGCAGGCCTTCCTGGCCGGTGCGACCCCCAAGAAGGTCATCGTGGTGCCCGGCCGACTGGTCAACATCGTCGCCTGACCCGTGATTTGTGCACGATTTTCCGCGGTCGGCGCGGAAAATCGTGCACAAACCCCACGGATCAGCGCGGGCGGATGATCACCTCGTGCTGGTGGGCGTCGTCGGGGGTGGCCACCACCTGGGCGATCACCTGGGCGACGGTCGAGGGCTTCAGGAACCGCTCGGGCTTGTACTCGCCGCCTTCGTAGGCCACCAGGTTCCATTGCATGTCGGTGTCGATCCGGCCCGGGTACACCGTCGTCACCCGCAGTGACGGTTCGTCGGTGCGCAGGGCGTCGGCGAAGGCCCGCAGCGCGAACTTGCTGGCCGCGTACGACGCCAGGCCGGGGGACGGGCTGCGGCCCGCGCCGGAGTTGACGAAGATCACCTGACCCCGGGCCGCGCGCAACGCCGGTAGCAGGGGCAGCGTAAGTCCCACGGCGCCAATCACATTCACTTCCATGGTGGCCCGCCACTCCTCGACCGACGATTCGCCGACCCGGCCGGGGTACGCCACGCCGGCGTTGTGCACCAGCACGTCGAGCTCGACGATCGGCTCGACCGTCGCCTCGACGCCCTCGTAGTCGGTGAGGTCCATGGGCCAGGTGGTCGCGCCCAGCCGCTCGGCGACGGCGTCGAGTTCGGCCGACGGCCGGCCCGCCAGGAACAGCGTGTGGGTCGGGGCCAAGGCTTCGGCGATGGCCAGTCCGAGGCCCCGGGAAGCGCCGGTGATCATTGCGGTCGGCATGGCGTGAGCCTACCGATCAGCGAATCCCGGAGCCGCGACGCACAATGGACAGCGATGCCACCCGACCACAGCTTCGCGCCCACCCAGCTCTCCGCCCGCGCCGCCTACCTGCTGCGCGGTAATGACCTGGGCGTCATGACGACGGCGGCGCCGCTGCTGTACCCGCACATGTGGAGCTGGGACGCCGCGTTCGTGTCGATCGGGCTGGCGTCGCTGACCGTCGAGCGCGCTGTCGTCGAACTGGACACGTTGTTGTCGGCGCAGTGGGCCAACGGCATGATCCCGCACATCGTGTTCGCCAACGGCGTCGACGGCTACTTTCCCGGGCCGGCTCGATGGGAGACCTCCACGCTGGCCATCAACGCGCCGCGCAACCGGGACACGTCCGGCATCACGCAGCCTCCGGTGCATGCCATTGCGGTGCAACGGATTCTGGACCACGCGCGCACCCGCGGGCGGTCCACCCGGGTGGTGGCCGAGTCGTTCCTGGACCGCAGGTGGGACGACCTGGTGCGCTGGCACCGCTGGCTGGCCGAGGCGCGTGATCCGCAGGAGCGCGGCCGGGTGACGCTGTATCACGGCTGGGAATCCGGCATGGACAACTCGCCACGGTGGGATAGCTCCTACGCCAACGTGATTCCGGGCGCGGTGCCCGAATACCAGCGCGAGGACAACGCGATCATCACCGACACCAGCCAGCGCCCGTCCGACGTCGAGTACGACCGGTACCTGTGGTTGCTGGAGGAGATGAAGTCCGTCCGGTACGACGACGCGCTGCTGCCGAAGGTGATGAGCTTTCAGGTCGAGGATGTGTTCGTCTCGGCCATCCTGTCGGTGGCGTGCACGGTTCTGGCGGAGATCGGCGAGGACTACAAGCGGCCGAATGCGGATGTGCGCGAACTGTATTCGTGGGCCGAGCGGTTCCGTCAGGGTGTGGTGGCGACCACCGACGAACGCACGGGCGCGGCCCGCGATTTCGATCTGCGGGCCGACAAGTGGATCCCGAGTGAGACCGTGGCGCAGTTCGCCCCGTTGCTCTGTGGCGGTCTGCCGCATGACCGCGAACGCGCGCTGCTGCGGCTGCTGGAGGGTCCGCGGTTCTGCGCGCACCCCGACCTCAAGTACCCACTGATCCCGTCGACGTCACCGGTGTCCCGCGACTTCCGCCCGCGGGAGTACTGGCGCGGCCCGGTGTGGCCGGTGATGACGTGGCTGTTCTCGTGGTGTTTCGCGCGCCGCGGGTGGTCGGAGCGGGCATCGATCCTGCGCCGGGAAGGCCTGCGGCAGGCCAGTGACGGCACGTTCGCCGAATACTACGAGCCCTTCACCGGGGAACCGCTCGGCAGCATGCAGCAGTCGTGGACCGCCGCGGCCGTACTGGACTGGCTGGGTTGAGCTAGGCCGTATTGCCGCGCTTCTCATCGTGGCTCGTTCCTCGCCGCTTGATCCTCGCGCGGCTAGTCGTCGTTGCTGGTGGCCAGCTTCTCCAGTGGCGCAAGGGCCTTGGAGATGTTGTCGATGTCCTCGGGTGTCAGCTTGGCCATCATTGCGATCAGGACCTTGCGACGGGCCTCGAGGGCCTCACGGTGCTGCACGAGTCCGCGCGGCGTCACGTTCACCAGGACAGCGCGCAGGTCAGAAGGGTCACGGGACCGCTTGACCAGACCCAGCTTCTCCAACCGCCGGATCGCCACCGTCGTGGTGGGGGTGCGGACCCGCTCATGCGCGGCCAGCTCGGTCATCCGGATGGGTCCGCGATCCAGCAGCGTGAGCAGGATGGACAACTGCGCGAGGGTCAGGTCGGCGCCGGCCTCGGCGTCCTTCGGGATCTCGACGCGTCGGCGCATCACGTTGAACAGCTTGGAGAGGACCTGCTGCAGGTCTCCTGCAAGGTCCGCGACCTGCGGCTCCGTCGACGACATAGTTCGATAGTCTAACGTGTATGCCGGGTACTGGCCGGTATTAGACAACCTGCGCCAGAAATTGACGTAAACGTTGAGTTTCAGCGGATTCGAAGATCCGCTCGGGGGTTCCGGTCTCGATCACGCGGCCGCCGTCCATGAACACCACCGAATCTGCCGCTGACCGGGCGAAACCCATCTCGTGGGTGACGACCACCATGGTCATGCCGTCGGCCCCGAGTTCGCTGATGAGCGTCAGGATGCCCTTGACCAGTTCGGGATCCAGCGCCGAAGTGGCCTCGTCGAAGAACATCACCTGGGGATTCATGGCCAGGGCGCGGGCGATCGCGACACGTTGCTGTTGTCCGCCGGAGAGGGTCGCGGGGCGGACCTCGGCCTTGTGCTTCAGCCCGACGCGCTCCAGCAGTTTCAGGCCGAGTTCGCGGGCGGCATCGGCGTCCAGGCGCTTGAGTTTGCGGGGCCCCAGCGTGACGTTCTCCAGCACCGTCCGATGCGGGAACAGGTTGAAATGCTGGAACACCATCCCGATCCGCTGGCGCAGCTGATCGGGGTTGTCCTTCAGGACCGAACGACCGTCGAGCAGGATGTCGCCGCGGTCCGGTTCGTACAACCGGTTCAGGGTGCGCAGCAGCGTCGATTTGCCCGAGCCCGACGGGCCGATGACGGCCGTCGTGGTGCCGGCCGGCACGTCCAGGTCGACGCCCCGCAAGACGGTGCTGGCACCGAAGGACAGGTGAATGTCGTTGGCGGCCAGGGAAACCGGCTGCGGGGCGGTCATGCGATCTCCTCGGTCGCGGCGGTGAGCTCGGGTTCGGCGGGCCGACCTTTACTGAGTCGCCGGTCGATGTAGTTGACCAGGTGGGTCAGGGGCACGGTCAGGGCCAGGTAGAACAAGCCGGAAGCAACCAGGGGAGAAAGGTTTCCGGTCTGCGCGTTGAGGTCGCGGCCCACCTGGAACAGCTCGCGCTGACTGGCGATCAACCCGAGGAAGTACACCAGCGACGACGCCTTCAGCAGCGAGATGAACTGGTTCATCAGCGCCGGCAGCACGCGGCGGACGCCCTGCGGCACCACCACCAGGCGCATCGATGCCGGGTAGCCGAAGCCGAGCGCGCGCGAAGCCTCGAGCTGGCCGGCGTCGACACTCTGAATACCCGAACGCAGAATTTCCCCGATATAGGCGCCCGCCATCAGCCCCAGCGCGGCAATTCCCAAGGGGTACGGGTTGTTTCCGGTCAGCGAGCCCACCACCGGACCGATGCCCAGCCCGATCACCAGGATGATCACCACTTCGGGCAGACCGCGGAAGATGTCGGTGTACACCCGCGCCGGCCACCGCAGCCAGCGCGACCGGGAGATGCCCGCGATGGCCAGCGTCATGCCGATGATCAAGCCGATGATGCTGGCGCTGACGGTCAGGATGAGGGTGTTCGGCAGGCCCGTCTTGAACAGATCCGGGATGGCCTGCCGATACAGCCGCCAGTCCAGGAATGCGTCTTTCAGTTGGGACAGAGTGGATTTCGGCGCGGGACCGGACGTCGGCGCCGCGGACGCGTGCGACGCGGCGATGGCGTTGAAGTCGGGCAGTTGCGGCAGCGGAGCGGCCTTCGATCCGGGCTTCCAGCCCGGCGGCAGGGCTCGCGGTACCCAGTCCGAATAGAGCCGAGCCCAGGTGCCGTCGGCGATCACCGCGTCGAGGCCCGCGTTGAGCGCGTCGATCAGCGGCTTGTTCTCCTTCGCGACCGCGTAGGCCACGAAATTGTCCAAGCTGAAGGTGTTTTCGACGATCCGCGCCGGGTCACCCGGCTGCACGGTGCCGGAGGCCTGCTGCGACGGCGCCACCCAGGCGTCGATCTGCCGGGTCTTGATGTTGGCGTAAACCGTTGCGTAGTCCGGGAATTTCACCGGTTCCAGGTGCAGGGTGTCGACGACGTAGGCCTCCTGCACGGTGCCCTGTACGACGCCGATGCGCTGGCCCGCCTTCAGTGCACCGAACCCGTTGATGGCCGATCCGCTCGGCACGACGAGCGAAAAGTAGCCGAAGTCATAGCCATTGGTGAATCCGACGGTGCGGCGCCGGGCGTCGGTGGTGGTGATCGATGACGACCCGACGTCGAATCGGCGGGAGGCGACCTGGGCGAGCAGCCCGGCGAAATCGGTGCCGACGAAGTTGACGCGCAGCCCGATCTTCTCGGCGATGGCCCGCAGCAGCTCGTTGTCGAAGCCGGTGAACTGGCCGCCCGAGTTGATACAGATGCTCGGCGGCGCATCGGACAGTGTGCCGACGGTCAGCACCCCGGGGGCGCTCAGCCCCAAGGTCTCCGGCCGCACTGTCGAAAGCGGTTGGGTACCAGGCGTCGTGTACTTGTCGGTGCCGTCGCCCTGGGCGGCGGTGGCCAGGTTGGTGGGCAGCGCGCTGGCGCTCTGCACGCCCGGCGGAGCGCACTGGTCGGTGGTGGCGCGGGCCGGGGCGCCCACGGACAGCGAGCAGACCAGGAGTGCCACCAGTATCGCTACCGTCGCACGCAGGAAAGAGGTCACGCAGGTCAACCTAGCGGGTGCCCGGCCGAATTCAGCGGCTTCAGCTCGCCCGGAATTGATCCGGCCGGGCCACGTCGGTTACTGGCTGTCGCGCCACCGGCACAGGGTTTCGGCGTGGCCCAGGTCGTAGTCCGGCCCGTTGACGCCCACCGTCAGCAACGAAACACCCAGCGCGGTCAGGGCTTCGGCGTTGGCGATCAACCCGTCGCCGCTGTCGTCCACGCCGGCCGAGCGGACGATGGTGCTGGGGTCGCGGCCGACGTCGGCACAGTGCCGGTCCAGCACGGCGGCCTTCTCCGGATACGTCGACGCCGAGGTGAAGCTGTGCCACATCTGGGCGTACTGCGCGACGAGCTTGAGCGTCTTGCGTTCGCCCTGGCCGCCGATCAGGATCGGAATCTCGCGCACCGGGGCCGGATTGAGCTTGCCCAACCGCGAGATGATCCGCGGCATCGCCGCTGCCAGGTCGTCGAGTCTGCTTCCGGCCGTGCCGAATTCGTAGCCGTACTCGTCGTAGTCCTTCTCTTTCCAGCCCGATCCGATGCCCAGGATCAGCCGCCCGTCGGAAATGTTGTCGACCGTCCGCGCCATGTCCGCCAGCAGTTCCGGGTTGCGGTACGAGTTACAGCTGACCAGGGCGCCGATCTCGATCCGCGACGTTTGCTCGGCCCAGGCGCCCAGCATCGTCCAGCATTCGTAGTGCGCGCCGTCGGGATCGCCGTACAGCGGGAAGAAGTGGTCCCAGTTGAAGGCGACGTCGACGCCGAGGTCCTCGCTGCGACGGACCGCGTCGCGCATCAGGCCGTAGTTGGGGGAGTGCTGGGGCTGCAGTTGAACCCCGATGCGGATGGGAAAGGTCATGTCCCCACGCTAGCGGCCGAGGACGCCCCGCAGAATGTCCACGAGCGCCGCGGGCTGATCGCCCTGCACCGAGTGCCCGGAATCGGCGACCATGTGGGTCCGCTGGAAACCCGGCGCGCCTGCGGCGAAGGCGGCGGCATCGTCGTCGTTGACGAAGTACGACTTGGCGCCCCGCACCAGGGTGGTCGGCATGGTGATGGACGGGACGTCGTCCCACAGTCCGGCGAAACCGTCACCGACGCGGAGCGAATCGTAGCGCCAGGTCCAGGTGCCGTCGTCGAGTTGCTTGGCGTTGTGAAAGACGCCGCGGCGCAACGAGTCCCGGCTGCGGTGCGGGGATGCGGCCATCGTGACGTCCAGCATCGCGGCGAAACTGGGGAAGCTGCGGTCGCCCTTCACCAGCGCGACCGCGCCCAGCTGGGCCTGGGTCATCTGCTCGTGCCGCTCCGGCGCCGACGGGGTGACGTCGATCAGGACCAGCGAGGGCACCAGGGCCGTGTCGGTCGCCGCGATGCGCAGCGCGGTCAGCCCACCCAATGACATCCCGACCACCAGCCGGGCCGACGGGGCGTGCGCGCGCAGCACCGGCCGCAGGGTTTCCGCGTTGAGCTTGGGCCCGTAGTCGCCGTCCTCGCGCCAGGCCGACCGCCCGTGCCCGGGCAGGTCGATCGCCAGCGCCGGCACGCCGAGGCCGAGAATGACCGTGTCCCAGGTGTGCGCGTTCTGTCCGCCGCCGTGCAGGAACACCACCTCGGGTTCCGAGGTGCCCCACTTCAGCAGGCTGATCGGCCCGTCCTCGATCCGGGACACCGCGGGCAGCGGACCGGTCGCGCCGATCTGCTCGGCGTTCTCGGGCAGCAGCGCGAACTCGTCGAGCGCCAGCAGGTCGTCGTCGGAAATCTCGAGGGCCACGTTTCGGACATTACCCCCGGCGCCGGGGAGCGCTCAGCTGCCGACCGGGGCGGAGGTTCGGATCAGGTGATCGAACGCCGACAGCGCCGCTGTCGCACCAGCTCCCGCCGCGATGACGATCTGCTTGAACGGCACCGTCGTGCAGTCGCCGGCGGCGAACACGCCGGGGACCGACGTCTGGCCGCGTTCGTCGATGACGATCTCGCCGCGCTTGGACAGTTCGACGCTGCCTTCGAGCCACTCGGTGTTGGGCAGCAGGCCGATCTGGACGAAGACGCCCTGCAGCTCGAGGGTGTGCGCCTCGCCGGTGGAGCGGTCCTGGTAGGTCAGGCCGGTGACCTGATCGCCGTCGCCGAGCACCTCGGTGGTCAGCGTGCTCAGCAGGATGTCGACGTTGGGCAGGCTGCGCAGCTTGCGCTGCAGCACCTCGTCGGCGCGCAACACGGAATCGAACTCGATGAGCGTCACGTGGGAGACGACGCCGGCGAGGTCGATCGCGGCCTCCACGCCGGAGTTGCCGCCGCCGACGACGGCGACGCGCTTGCCCTTGAACAGCGGTCCGTCGCAGTGCGGGCAGTAGGTGACGCCCTTGTTGCGGTACTCGGCCTCGCCCGGCACGTCCATCGAGCGCCAGCGGGCGCCGGTGGACAGGATGACGGTGCGAGCGGTCAGCGAGGCGCCGCTTTCCAGCGAGATCTCGATGAGCCCGCCCTCGTCGATCGCGGGCAGCAGCTTCGCGCCGCGCTGGGTGTTCATCACGTCGACGTCGTACTCGCCGACATGGGCTTCCAGCGCCGCGGCGTACTTCGGTCCTTCGGTGTGCGGGACGGAGATGTAGTTCTCGATCGCCATGGTGTCGAGCACCTGACCACCGAATCGCTCGGCGACCACGCCGGTGCGAATTCCCTTGCGGGCAGCGTAGATTGCGGCCGCCGCTCCTGCGGGTCCGCCACCGATCACCAGCACGTCGAAGGGGTCCTTCTCGGCGATCGCTTCGGCAGTGCGCTGCGCGGCGCCGACGTCGACCTTGCCGATGATCTGCTCGAGGGTCATCCGGCCCGAGTCGAACACCTCACCGTTGAGGAAGACGGTGGGCACCGCCAGCACCTTGCGCTGCTCGACCTCGTCTTTGAACAGCGCGCCGTCGATGGCGACATGGGTGATGCGCGGGTTGAGGATCGCCATCAGGTTCAGCGCCTGCACCACGTCGGGGCAGTTCTGGCAGGACAGCGAGAAGTAGGTCTCGAAGTGCAGGTCGGCGTCGAGGCCCCGCACCTGCTCGAGCAGTTCGGGGGCTTCCTTCGACGGGTATCCGCCGACCTGCAGCAGGGCCAGGGCCAGCGACGAGAACTCGTGGCCGAGGGGGATGCCTGCGAACCGGACCTCGACGTCGGTGCCGGCGCGACGGATCGCGAACGACGGCCGACGGGCGTCGTCGTCGGCACGCGAGTAGGTGATCTTGTCCGACATCGCCGCGATCTCGGTGAGCAGTGCGGCGAGTTCGGTGGACTTGGGGCTGTCATCGAGGGAGGACACCAGCTCGATGGGCGCGGTCAGGCGCTCCAACAGGGACTTCAACTGGCCGGCGAGTGAGGTGTCGAGCATGCGGATCAACTCCATCGATGAGAGGACTGGCTGGGCCATTTATGGCCCGAAAGATATTGGTGAAAAACAGTTTTGATGGGCGGTGCGGGCCGGATGAACCAGACCCGCACCGTCAACCAACAGTGCAGAGCTAGATCTTGCCGACGAGTTCCAGCGACGGGGCCAGGGTCTCTTCGCCCTCTTCCCACTTGGCCGGGCAGACCTCGCCCGGGTGGTTGCGGACGTACTGAGCGGCCTTGACCTTGCGGACCAGCTCGGCGGCGTTGCGGCCGATGCCCTCGGCGGTGACCTCGGTGAACTGGACGACGCCGTCGGGGTCGACCAGGAAGGTGCCGCGGTCGGCCAGGCCCTGGTCTTCGCGGAGCACCTCGAAGTTGGTGCTGATCTGCAGGGTCGGGTCGCCGATCATGGCGTACTGGATCTTGCCGATGGTGTCGGACGAGTCGTGCCACGCCTTGTGGGTGAAGTGGGTGTCGGTGGACACCGAGAACACCTCGACGCCGAGGCGCTGCAGCTCCTCGTAGTGGTCGGCGAGGTCGCCGAGCTCGGTCGGGCAGACGAACGTGAAGTCGGCCGGGTAGAAGAAGAAGATCGCCCACTTGCCCGCGATGTCGGCGTCGGACACGGGGATGAAGGTGCCGTTCTTGTACGCGGTGGCGGAGAACGGCTTGATCTGCTTGTTGATCAGGGCCACGGGAACCTCACTTCGGGTCACTATCGGATGTTGGTTACGACTCCGTAGCTTAGTCCCATTTTTTGGACTAGTTCCAGTTTGAGGAGGGTGGTTGTGGCCAGTCTCACAGCGCCGGACCTGATCATCGCGGCGCCCCAAATGCAAAGTGGGCGGCCAGGTTTCACCTGGCCGCCCACTCTGACGTCGATAATTACCCTGCGATGAAGGCTTCCAGCTGAGTGCGGGCGAGGTCGTCGGCGACCTGCTCCGGCGGGCTCTTCATCAGGTAGGCCGAGGCCGGCAGGATGGGGCCACCGATGCCGCGGTCCTTGGCGATCTTGGCGGCGCGCACGGCGTCGATGATGATGCCGGCCGAGTTGGGGGAGTCCCAGACCTCGAGCTTGTACTCCAGGTTCAGCGGCACGTCACCGAAGGCGCGGCCCTCGAGGCGGACGTACGCCCACTTGCGGTCGTCGAGCCACGCGACGTAGTCCGACGGGCCGATGTGGACGTTCTTGTCGTAGACCTTGTCGGCCAGCGAGCCGGTCAGGTTCGAGGTGACGGCCTGGGTCTTGGAGACCTTCTTGGACTCCAGGCGCTCGCGCTCGAGCATGTTCTTGAAGTCCATGTTGCCGCCGACGTTCAGCTGGTACGTGCGGTCCAGGGCGACGCCGCGGTCCTCGAACAGCTTGGCCATCACGCGGTGGGTGATGGTGGCGCCGACCTGGCTCTTGATGTCGTCGCCGACGATCGCCACACCGGCGTCGGTGAACTTCTTGGCCCACACCGGGTCGGAGGCGATGAACACCGGCAGCGCGTTGACGAACGCGACCTTGGCGTCGATGGCGCACTGCGCGTAGAACTTGTCGGCCTCTTCCGAGCCGACGGGCAGGTAGGAGACCAGAACGTCGACCTCGGCGTCCTTGAGCGCCTTGACCACGTCGACGGCCTCGGCGTCGGACACCTCGATGGTCTCGGCGTAGTACTTGCCGATGCCGTCCAGGGTCGGGCCGCGCTGCACCGTCACATTGGTGGGCGGCACGTCCGCGATCTTGATGGTGTTGTTCTCGGAAGCGAAGATGGCCTCGGACAGGTCGAAGCCGACCTTCTTGGCATCCACATCGAACGCGGCCACGAACTTCACGTCGCGCACGTGATACTGGCCGAACTTCACGTGCATCAGTCCCGGCACGATCGTGTTCTCGTCAGCGTTCTGGTAGTACTGCACGCCCTGGACGAGCGATGCCGCGCAGTTGCCTACGCCGACGATTGCGACCCGAACCTCGTTCGACTCAGACATGTGACGGTCTCCTTTTCCTACTCTTTCAGTGCGTTCGCCGGGGCGTGAGCGCTCAGGTTTGGTCGGCGTGACCCTGCGCCACGCGCTCGGCTGCAATCAGTTCGTTGAGCCATTTCACTTCGCGCTCACTGGACTCGAGACCGAGCTGATGCAGCTGGCTGGTGTAGCGGTCGAGTGAACTACTGGCCCTTGCGATCGCCTCGCGCAGACCTTCGCGACGCTCCTCGACCTGACGGCGCCGCCCTTCCAGGATTCGCATCCTGGCTTCGGCGGGCGTCCGATTGAAGAACGCCAAGTGCACACCGAATCCGTCGTCGGTGTAGTTCTGGGGGCCGGTGTCTGCGACGAGTTCGGTGAACCGTTGCTTGCCGGTGTCGGTGAGTTGGTAGACGCGGCGCGCCCGGCGCACCTTCGTCGAACCGAGCGGTGCGGCGTCTTCGACGATCAGGCCGTCGGCCTGCATGCGACGCAGCGCCGGGTAGAGGGAGCCGTAGGAGAAAGCCCGGAAGGCTCCCAATAGCCCGGTCAGGCGCTTGCGCAGCTCGTAGCCGTGCATGGGGGACTCCAGCAGAAGCCCCAGGATGGCCAGCTCCAGCACAGTGTCACCTCCCGATTTGACTGACGGCGTCACCTATCAGGCGCTACGACGCCTCAACACCTCGCACAATAGTATCGCGCCGATATATACGGAGCCAATCGAGAGCTCACATGGAGATGAACGGCATTCGATGCGGGCGTCAACGCGGCCCGAACATGGGGCGAATCAGCCGGGGTAGTTGATCTGCTTCTGGTTGCCGTCCGGGTCGAGATTGATGTAGCCGCTGTTGTTGAACTTGCCGGACACGTAGATCGAGATCTCGACGGTGTCCTGCGGCGCCGTGATGTCCTTGCCGGCCTTGATCGACATGTAGACGGTGTTGATCTCGTTGCGCTTGATGCCCAGGGTCTCGGGGGCGCCGTGCAGGATTCCGGCGATCTTCTCGACGTTGAATTTGCCCAGGTCGACGACGCGCTCGTCGCTGCTCACCGAGGTGGTGTCGGGGTCGTCCCAGCCTCCGCGGTAGTCGTACCGCAGCACTCGGCGCGGTTCGCCCGGGTCGGGGCGCTCGAGGATCGCGTAGTCCCCGTAGATGTTCAGCTCATAGCCGGTGGTGTCGCCGAATTTTTTCTTCATCTGGGCCAGCAACCCGGTCAGCCCGCCGAGCGACTGCAGCTGGCGCGGCGGGGTCAGCACGATCGGCGCGATCCCGTCGGGCTTGGCGCCGGGGTCTTCGGCTGCGCTCAGCGGCGACTGGCCCGGCGCGGCGTAGATACCCCAGCCGATCGCGAGACCGACCACGAGCATCACCGCGGCGCCGGCGGCGAGCACGCCCCAGCCGGTGGACGGCACCGCGCGGCCCGCGCCCGTCTTCAACGTGGGCAGCTTGACCGACGAGTTCCCGGTCTGCAGATCGGTCACCAGCGAGCGCAGCTCCCCGAGGGTCACGGCTTTGGTGGCCGTTGCGACGCGCTGCCGGTGCTCCTCGGCCGACAGCTGGCCGTCGGCCAGCGCCGTGTCCAGAATCTGGCAGGTGTCGTTGCGGTCGCTGTCTTTCGCCCGGGTCGCTGCGGTGGCCACCGGGAAAGAGTAAAGGTCAGGTGGCACGGCCGCGTGAGCCCGGCCACAAGCCATCTACCACTGCACCTCTCAAGCTGGCTACAACCCGGCCACATGCGTGCCATCACGCATCGGCGTCCAGCTGCCCGACGTACTCTGGTCAACGTGCGATTGCAGCGGCAGGTGGTCGACTATGCGCTCCGGCGCAGGTCGCTGCTGGCCGAGGTCTACTCGGGCCGTACCGGCGTCACAGAGGTGTGTGACGCCAACCCCTACCTGCTGCGCGCTGCAAAATTTCATGGCCGGTCCAGTTCGGTGATGTGCCCCATCTGCCGGAAGGAACCACTGACATTGGTGTCGTGGGTGTTCGGCGATCACCTCGGGGCGGTGTCGGGTTCGGCCCGTTCCACCGAGGAGCTCGTCCTGCTGGCCGCCAAGTTCGACGAATTCGCGGTTCACGTGGTGGAGGTATGCCGCACTTGCAGTTGGAATCATTTGGTCAAGTCATATGTATTAGGGACGCCGAGTCCCCCGAAGTCGGCGAAGCCTCGTGGCACGCGCGCGGCGCGCTCGAAAGCGCGCACCGCCAGTGAGTGACGGAGTGAGTGGGGCTGGGCGTCACAGCCGGTCAGGCGACGACGCGACCAGACGACCGGCCGCCGGCGCGCAGCAAGGTCGCCCTGGCCCCGTGCCGCCGGATGACCGGCGCACCATGATCCTGCCGTCGGTCGGGAAGGCCGACGACCCGCGGCTGCGGGATCCGATCGACGCCGTGAAGGCGGCGCTGGACGGCACCAAACGGCCGAGTCAGCCCCCGATGAGCGCGGGCGGCGGCATGAACCCGCCGCCGAAATCGCCGCCAGCACCGCCTCCGCGGACCGGCGGTGGAAAGTCCGGCGGACCCCAGCTGCCGAAGTTCAAGTGGAACTGGAAGCTGTTCCGGCGGCTCTGTTACGCCGGCATCGTCGTGTTGCTGGTGCTGCCGATCGTCACGTTCGGCATGGCGTACCTCATCGTCGACATCCCCAAGCCGGGTGACATCCGCACCAACCAGGTGTCGACCATCCTGGCCAGCGACGGCACCGAGCTGGCGAAGTTCGTTCCGCCGGAAGGCAACCGGGTCGACGTCAATATCGACCAGATTCCCGTGCATGTGCGCAACGCGGTGATGGCCGCCGAGGACCGGGATTTCTACACCAACCCGGGCTTCTCGTTCTCCGGCTTCGCGCGCGCGTTCAAGAACAACATCTTCGGCGGCGACCTGCAGGGCGGGTCGACCATCACGCAGCAGTACGTGAAGAACGCGTTGGTCGGTGATGCCCGCTCCGGCATGGGCGGCTTGGTCCGCAAGGCCAAGGAGCTGGTGATCGCCACCAAGATGTCGCGGCAGTGGTCGAAAGACGAAGTGCTGCAGGCGTATCTGAACATCATCTATTTCGGCCGCGGCACCTACGGCATCGGCGCGGCGTCGAAGGCCTACTTCGGCAAACCGGTCGAGCAACTCGACGTGGCCGAGGGCGCGCTGCTCGCCGCTCTGATCCAGCGGCCGTCGACCCTGGACCCGGCCGTCGACCCCGAGGGCGCCGCCGAGCGCTGGAACTGGGTACTCGACGGCATGGTGACCATGGGCGCGCTGTCCAAGGAGGACCGCGCACAGCAGAAGTTCCCGGCCACCGTGCCGCCGGAGCAGGCGCGCCAGGCGAACCAGACCGAGGGTCCCAACGGCTTGATCCAGCGGCAGGTGATGAAGGAGCTGCAGAGCATCTTCAACATCAACGAGCAGGCGCTGAACACCGAAGGGCTGCAGGTCACCACGACCATCGACCCGAAGGCGCAGCAGGCCGCACAGGATGCGGTGTCGAAGTACCTGGACGGCCAGGCGGACGACATGCGGGCGGCCGTGGTGTCGGTCGATCCGCACACCGGCGGCATCAAGGCGTACTACGGCGGCTCCGACGCCAACGGCTTCGACTTCGCGCAGGCGGGTCTGCCGACGGGTTCGTCGTTCAAGGTCTTCGCGTTGGTGGCGGCCCTGGAGCAGGGCATCGGCCTGGGTTACCAGGTGGACAGCTCACCGGTGACGGTCAACGGCATCAACATCACCAACGTCGAGGGCGAGGGCTGCGGCACCTGCAGCATCGCCGAGGCATTGAAGCGGTCGCTGAACACCAGTTACTACCGGTTGATGCTCAAGCTCAAGCACGGCGCGCAGGATGTCGCCGACGCCGCGCACAAGGCCGGCGTCGCCGACAGCTTCCCCGGCGTCGAACACACGCTGTCCGAGGACGGCAAGGGCGGCCCGCCCAACAACGGTGTGGTGCTGGGCCAGTACCAGAGCCGCGCGCTGGACATGGCCTCCGCGTACGCGACGCTCGCCGCGTCCGGTCAGTACCACAAGCCGCACTTCGTGCAGAAGGTCGTCAACGGCGACGGGCAGGTGCTGTTCGACGCGTCGTCGCAGGACGGCTCGGGTGAGCAGCGGATTCCGAAGGCGGTCGCCGACAACGTGACCTCGGCGATGCAGCCGATTGCCGGGTACTCCCGCGGCCACAACCTGGCCGGCGGCCGGGCCTCGGCGTCCAAGACGGGCACCGTGCAGCTCGGTGACACCGGCGCCAACCGCGATGCGTGGATGGTCGGCTACACGCCGTCGCTGTCCACCGCGGTGTGGGTCGGCACAACGGCCGGGACGCAGCCCCTGGTGAACAAGGGCGGCGGACCGGTGTACGGCTCGGGGCTGCCGTCGGACATCTGGAAATCCACGATGGACGGCGCGCTGAAGGGCACCGACAACGAGTCGTTCCCCAAGCCCACTGCCATTGGCGGGTACGCCGGCGTCCCGCAGGCCCCGGTGATCAAGCCACCGGCGCCTGATGACCCGCAAGGGCCGCCGCCGGGTGCGCCCACGGAGACGGTGGTCCAGCCGACGCTCGTCATCGCCCCGGGTATCACCATCCCGTTCGGTCCGCCGACGACCATGCAGGTCGGTCCGCACCAGGACGCGCCGCCTCCTGGCGGCGGTGACCCGAACCAGCCTGGCCCCCCGCCGCCGCCGTGACGGTCGAGGAACCAGACAAGCCCGGCGCCCCGACGGTCTCGCCGGCCCGGCTGGCCCGGGACCTGCGCAGCGCCGACGACCGCGACCTGCCCAGCCGCACCGACGTCCTGGGTGCCGCGCTGTCCGGTGTCGTGGGCGGGCCGGTGGGCCGGCACGCCATGATCGGCCGGGCGCCGTTCCTGACCCCGTTCCGGGTGATGCTGCTGATCGCGCTCGTCTTCCTGGGGCTGGGCTACACCACCAAGGCGCCATGCCTGGTGACGACCGGCTCCGGCACCGCCGATCAGCGGGTCGCAAACTGGCAGAACCAGCGGGCCTACTACGAGTTCTGCTATTCGGACACCGTGCCGCTGTACACCGCGGAGCTGCTGAACCTGGGCAAGTTCCCGTACAAGTCCAGCTGGATCGAGACCGACAGCGCGCACAAGCCGCGCGTCCAGTACGACGGCACGCGGGCCATCCGCTACATGGAATACCCGGTGCTGACGGGCATGTACCAGTACGCGTCCATGTCGGTGGCCAAGACCTACACGGCGCTGTCGAAACTGGTCCGGATACCGGTGGTCGCCGAGGTGATCATGTTCTTCAACATCTCGGCGTTCGGGCTGGCCCTGGCGTGGATGGCCACCGTCTGGGCGACCATGCGAATGTCCGGCCGACGGGTCTGGGACGCCGCGATCGTGGCCGGGTCGCCGATCCTGATCTTCCAGGCGTTCACGAACTTCGACGCGCTCGCGACGGGGTGCGCGGCCGGCGCCATGCTGGCCTGGTCGCGGCGGAAACCAGTGGTGGCCGGGGTGCTCATCGGGGTCGGCGTGGCCCTCAAGCTCTACCCGCTGCTGTTGCTGATCCCGCTGGCGATGCTGGCGGTGCGGACCGGCAAGTGGCGGCCCGTGGTCAAGACCGCGATCGCCGCGCTCGTGACGTGGATTGCGGTGAACCTGCCGATCATGCTGATGTACCCGCGCGGTTGGTCGGAGTTCTTCCGGCTCAACACCCGGCGCGGGGATGACATGGACTCGCTGTACAACGTGGTGAAGTCCTTCACCGGCTGGAGCGGCTTCGACACCAACCTCGGGTTCTGGGAA
This sequence comes from Mycolicibacterium llatzerense, assembly GCF_000878195.1. GTDB lineage: Bacteria > Actinomycetota > Actinomycetes > Mycobacteriales > Mycobacteriaceae > Mycobacterium > Mycobacterium llatzerense. The sequence goes on from NZ_JXST01000021.1 coordinate 75,580, forward strand.
CCGCCGACGGTGCTCAACACCGTCACCGCGGTGCTCTTCGTCCTATGTTGTGCGGCAATCGCTTACGTGGCGTGGACGGCGCCGCAGCGGCCGCGGCTGGCGCAGCTGGCGTTCCTGGTCGTCGCGGCGTTCCTGCTGACCAACAAGGTGTGGAGCCCGCAGTACTCGCTGTGGCTGGTGCCGCTGGCCGCGCTCGCGCTGCCGCATCGTCGAATCCTGTTGGCGTGGATGACCATTGACGCACTGATCTGGATTCCGCGGATGCTGTATCTGTACGACGACCCGAAGCTCGGGCTGCCCGAACAGTTCTTCACCACGACCGTGCTGCTGCGGGACATCGCGGTGATCGGCTTGTGCGCGTTGGTGATTCGTGCCATCTACCGGCCGGAGGTGGACCTGGTCCGCTGGGGCGGCCGGGTGGACGATCCGTCCGGCGGCGTGTTCGACGAAGCCGACGACAATCCGCCGCGCTGGTTGCCCGCCCGGCTGCGTCCGCGCCCTGCGGCCGTCGCAGAACCCGACCCCGCGTCCGAGCCTGAACCGGAGCTTGCGCCCACGGCATAAAGGGGCTGCGTTCTGTCGCGCTCGGTGGCAGGGTCGAGGCGTGACTGACTTGACCTTCTCCGATTCCATCGTCGTCGACACCGATCCCGAGACCCTCTATGCGCTGGTCTCCGACGTGACCAACATGGGCCAGTGGAGCCCGCAGTGCAAAGAGTGCTGGTGGGAGGACGAGGACGGCGGCCCGGTGGCCGGCGCCTGGTTCAAGGGCCGCAACGAGGAGGGCGACCGGACCTGGGAGACCCGCAGCCAGGTGGTCGTCGCCGAGCCCGGCCGCGAGTTCGTGTGGGAGGTCAACGGCGGCTGGGTGCGCTGGGGCTTCACCGTCGATCCCGTCGACGACGGCACCCGGCTGACGCAGTCCTGGGAGTTCCTGCCGGCCGGGATCGAGGGCTTCCACGGGCGCTGGCCCGACGACGCCGAGCATCAGATCGCACTCCGCACGAAGTACGCGAAGGAAGGCATCCCGGTGACGCTGGCCGCGATCAAGAAGACCGCCGAGGCCTAGGTTTTTCTTGCCGCGAGTGTGCAGTCGGCGCGGATGTCGCTTTTGCGGCGCGCTGGCCGCACTTCGCGGCGCCGGTCGCGCTCTCTCCCTTGGCAACTTCGATCTGGAGCCGTCAACTTTCCCTGACGTCAAGGAAAGAAAGCTGACGGCCCGGGATCGCACATGCCGGGGAGGGCTGGCCCCGACTCAGCCCTGATGCGGCGGGTAATACGCGTACTGCGGAAGTTGTTGTGGCGCAGCCTGACTCTGCCCCGCTCTGATCCACGCGGTGGTTGACGGCAGCAGCACCAGGACCATCGTGACGATCGGGAATGCCAGGCCGACAAAGGCGCTGACGACACTTTCGGGCGAGTACCAGCCATCCGACGTCACGGCGGTGGTGAAGACGGAGGTCATCAGGTTGCTCACGATGGCCACCGCACATCCACTGACCACGAGCCACCGGCCGAGCATCTTGCGCCGAAAGAGCAGCACTGCGCCGGCGATGAGCAACACGCTCAGCAGCGTGCCGAGCACGAAGCCGATGATCACCACGGCGACCATTCCGATGGCAAGGACGCCGAAGATGCTGTCGAGGAGTTCGAGATCAGAATGGTCGAAGTTGCTGCCGATCGATGCGATGGCGATCAGGAAGAACAGTGACACGGCGGTGAGGCCGAGGCCGAGCAATCCGCCCAATGCCGCCAGCACTCCGGCGGTGATCGCGGTGCCGCCGCTCGGCTGGGTCGGTGCCGCCGGCGGGGCGGGGTAGGCGCCTGGCTGCGGGTATTGCGGATACGTCATTTTTCCCCTCTGACGCCAGGTTGATCCATTTAGCCCTGGTACGGCAGCCTATCGGCCGTGACGCGTCTGCCGGGGTGACGGAAGACTCCTGCGTTGATTGTGAACTGACGCCGCAAAAGTTCGAGTGAGTGTCTGCGTAGACGCACAGTCAACGCCCCGCGCGGACGGCTGGATCCGACTCAGCCCTGGTACGGCGGATACTGCGGAAAGTACTGCGGTGCAGTGAGATTCCGCTTGGCGTGCATCCATCGGGTGGTCGAGGGTAGGAAGGTCAGCACGACGGTCGCCACCGAAAAGATCGCGATCGGGAGGGCTATCACCCCCACGGGGCCGGCCCCGTCCGCATTCGCCGCCAGGAAGGCTCCCAACCCGAACGCGAAGATGGGCACGCATCCGATGCCGATGAGCCACCGACTGGCCGGCTTGCGCGACAGCAGCATGAAGCCCCCGACCAGGATCAGCAGGCCGCCGATGACCGACATCGCAAGGAACAAGTGGCCGACGTGCGACGAAGAGCGGGTGGTGAAGGGGCCCGGTTCTTTCGTGAGGGACTCTACCAAGGCCATGGCACCGAGGCAGCCATGCAGCAGTCCGCCCATGATCGACAGCACGCCCGCGATGACTCCACCGACCCCGCCAGTCGACGCGGGCGGCAGGGGTGCGGGCGGAAAACTGCCCGGATAGCCGCCGGGATATGCGCCCGGCTGCGGGTATCCCTGCTGGTAGGCGGGTTGCGCGGGGTAACCGGGCGGATACCCTGGCTGCTGCGGGTAGCCGGGCTGCCCGGGGAACCCCTGGCCGTAAGGACCCTGCGGATAGGTCATGCGTCCCCCTCGCCGACAACAATCGTGCACCCAGCCTATCGATCTTTACGGCTCCGTCAGGGCGGCACTTCTGAGTGCCGATTTCGCAGCTCAGGGGCTCTTCGGGTAACCTGGCCCGGTTGCCGACGCAGGCGACCCTCCTGCCACGGAACACGCCGTGGCCGACACGACCATAGGAGGTGATGGGTTCCACATGCGTCCATACGAAATCATGGTCATTCTCGACCCCACACTTGACGAGCGCACCGTAGCTCCGTCGCTGGAGACGTTCTTGAACGTCGTCCGCAAAGACGGCGGCAGCGTCGAAAAGGTGGACATCTGGGGCCGCCGCCGGCTGGCTTACGAGATCGCCAAGCACGGTGAAGGCATCTACGCGGTTGTCGACGTGAAGGCCGAACCGGCCACGGTCAACGAGCTCGACCGTCAGCTGAACCTGAACGAGTCGGTGTTGCGTACCAAGGTCCTGCGGACCGACAAGCACTAGAAGCACCGAAGCTCTGCGGATTTGTCGCGAGCCTTGCGTAGGCTCGCGCCTAATTCACCCAATCCGTCCCAGGAGGATCTCGTGGCTGGTGACACCACCATCACCGTTATCGGAAACCTGACCGCTGACCCGGAACTGCGCTTCACGCCGTCCGGTGCTGCCGTTGCGAACTTCACCGTGGCCTCGACGCCGCGGATGTTCGACCGGCAGAGCAATGAGTGGAAGGACGGGGAGGCGCTGTTCCTGCGCTGCAACATCTGGCGGGAGGCGGCCGAGAACGTCGCCGAGAGCCTGACCCGGGGGTCGCGTGTCATCGTGACCGGCCGGCTGAAGCAGCGCTCGTTCGAGACCCGTGAGGGTGAGAAGCGCACTGTGATGGAGGTCGAGGTCGACGAGATCGGCCCGTCTCTGCGGTACGCGACGGCGAAGGTGAACAAGGCCAACCGCAGTGGCGGCGGTGGTGGCGGCTTCGGTGGCGGCGGCGGTTCCCGCCAGCCCGCCGGTGGCGGCGGCGCTCCGGCCGACGACCCGTGGGGCAGTGCCCCGGCATCGGGTTCGTTCGGCGGCGCCGACGACGAGCCGCCCTTCTGATCCACGTAATTGGCTGGGAAACCAGCTAGACCCAGAAAGAGAAACACATGGCTAAGGCCACCAAGCGGCGTCCGGCCCCGGAAAAGCCGGTCAAGACCCGCAAGTGCGTGTTCTGCTCCAAGAAGGCGCAGATCATCGACTACAAGGACACCGGACTGCTCCGGACCTACATCAGTGAGCGCGGCAAGATCCGTGCCCGTCGCGTCACCGGTAACTGCGTGCAGCACCAGCGCGACATCGCCATCGCCGTGAAGAACGCCCGTGAGGTTGCGTTGCTTCCGTTCAGCTCGTCGACGCGATAGGGAGGACTGAGAAATATGAAGCTCATTCTGACCACCGAGGTCGACCACCTGGGTTCGGCCGGCGACGCCGTTGAGGTTCGTGACGGCTACGGCCGTAACTACCTGCTGCCCCGCGGTCTGGCCATCCTGGCCAGCCGTGGTGCCGAGCGCCAGGCCAACGAGATCCGTCGGGCGCGCGACGCCAAGACGGTTCGCGACCTGGACCACGCCAACGAGCTGAAGCAGGCGATCGAGGCCCTCGGCCCCGTGTCGCTGGCTGTCAAGGCCGGCGCCGACAGCGGCAAGCTGTTCGGTTCGGTGACCGCGGGCGACGTCGTCGCCGCGATCAAGAAGGCCGGTGGCCCGAACCTCGACAAGCGCACCGTCGAGCTGCCCAAGGCGCACATCAAGTCGGTCGGCACCCACAAGATCGCGGTGCGTCTGCACCCGTCGGTCAACGTGCCGGTGTCGCTGGCTGTCGTCGCCGGATAGGCATGCAGTAGCTCAAGCAGCAGAACGCCCGGGTGGAGTCAATCTTTGACTTCGCCCGGGCGTTTTCTGTTGACAGCGGGCGAATATTTTCAGCCAATCTGCAAACAGTGATCTACGCCGGCTGTTAACCTGCGCGGCCCTTTTCCGCTACGCGCCCGCAACACAACACGCCCGAGATGGCTACCCGGCACGACACGCCGCACCAATTCTCATGCACAGGCTCAGAGCCGATATATAGGCCGTTGAGCAGCATGTTTGGGAATTTACCCGCGGGTATTCCACAAGTTCTCCCCAAGCGGTCAACATCGTTGTCCACGTCTTTCCACATTTCATCCACAGGGTTGCTAACAGGGGCGGTTCCGGACTGCTCCAGCAACGCCTAACGTGGTGCGTCGCACGGCAGGTGAGCGGCTTGAGAGCCCGGTCTGTCGGCAGGGTGAAGTACGGTCACGAGTAGCTCGTTCGAACGTTTGTTTGCTGTTGGTTTTCGGGGGAAGAGGAGCGCTTCGTGGCTGTCGCTGACGACCTGGGTCGGTCCGACATGGAGGAGCCGCCGAGCGAGGATTTCGGCCGGCAACCGCCGCAGGACATGGCTGCCGAGCAGTCGGTGTTGGGCGGCATGCTGCTGTCCAAGGACGCGGTCGCCGACGTCCTGGAGCGTCTCCGCCCCGGCGATTTCTACCGGCCGGCACACCAGAACGTCTACGACGCCATCCTCGACCTGTACGGCCGCGGGGAGCCCGCTGACGCCGTCACTGTCGCCGCGGAGCTGGACCGTCGCGGTCTGCTCAAGCGCATCGGTGGCGCGCCGTATCTGCACACCCTGATCTCCACCGTGCCCACGGCCGCCAACGCCGGCTTCTACGCCGGCATCGTCGCGGAGAAGGCCACGCTGCGCCGTCTCGTCGAGGCCGGCACGCGCGTCGTGCAGTACGGCTACGCGGGCGCTGAAGGCGCTGACGTGGCCGATCTGGTGGACCGGGCGCAGGCCGAGATGTACGACGTCACCCAGACCCGCAGCAGCGAGGATTTCACCGTCCTGGAGGAGCTGCTGCAGCCCACCATGGACGAGATCGACGCCATAGCCTCCAATGGCGGTATCTCGCGCGGCATCCCGACCGGCTTCACCGAGCTCGACGAGATCACCAACGGTCTGCACCCGGGCCAGATGATCATCGTGGCCGCGCGCCCCGGTGTGGGTAAGGCGCTGGCGCTCGACACCCCGCTGCCCACTCCCGGCGGCTGGACCACCATGGGTGACGTCTCGGTGGGCGACGAGCTGATCGACGCCAGCGGACGGCCCACCCGCGTGGTCGCCGCGACTCCGGTGATGGAGGAGCGGCCGTGCTACGAGATCGACCTCTCGGATGGCACCACCATCGTGGCCGACGCATCGCACCAGTGGCCGACCGGCCGCGGCATCGTCACCACCGCGACCCTGCGGCCCGGCGCGGACCGGCTCGAGCCGGCATTGACCGCCGGTGGGCTGGCCGTGCTCACCCGCCCCGTGACGATTGCCGATGTGCGCCGGGTGGATTCGGTGCCGGTGCGCTGCGTCGAGGTCGACAACCCGGCCCACCTGTACCTGGCCGGGCGGTCGATGGTGCCCACGCACAATTCGACGATCGGGCTGGACTTCATGCGGTCCTGCTCGATCAAGCACCAGCAGGCCAGCGTCATCTTCTCGCTGGAAATGAGCAAGACCGAGATCGTCATGCGATTGCTCTCGGCCGAAGCCAAGATCAAGCTGGGCGACATGCGCTCGGGCCGCATGAGCGACGACGACTGGACCAAGCTGGCACGCCGCATGAGCGAGATCTCCGAGGCGCCGCTGTACATCGACGACTCGCCGAACCTGACAATGATGGAGATCCGGGCCAAAGCCCGTCGTCTGCACCAGAAGGCCCAGCTGCGGCTGATCGTCGTGGACTACATGCAGCTGATGACCTCGGGTAAGAAGTTCGAGTCCCGGCAGCAGGAAGTCTCGGAGTTCTCGCGGTCGCTGAAGCTGATGGCCAAGGAACTCGAGGTTCCGGTGGTCGCGATCAGCCAGCTGAACCGTGGTCCCGAACAGCGCACCGACAAGCGCCCGCAGGTGTCGGACCTTCGTGAGTCCGGATCGCTGGAGCAGGACGCCGACATGGTCATGCTGCTGCACCGCCCGGACTCCATCGACCGTGACGACCCGCGCGGTGGTGAAGCCGACATCATCCTGGGCAAGCACCGCAACGGCCCGACCGCGAATATCACTGTGGCACACCAGCTCCACTTCTCGCGGTTTACGAATATGGCGCGGTAGCGGGCCGGGGAGCTTATCCGATGATCGTCTGTGCCGCTGTTCAATCGGCTGCTGCTGAGGCCCGGGGACGCTGATGACGGTGACCGTGCCGCAGGTGGAGGCGTCGCGGCCGGAGTCGTTGACTGAGTCGGCAGCTGAACTGAGTGGCAAGGCGTCGCGGCTGGCGGCCAGATCGACGCGCAGCGCGCTGCGATCGATGGGCTGCGGGGGAGCTGGCAGGGCACCGCTTCTGATGCCGCGGTGGCCAAAGTGCAACCGACTATGGCACGGATGCAGAAGATCTCCGATGCCCTCGGCCGTGCGCAGGCGGTGCTGCAGGTTGGCGGCACACAACTCGCAGCGGACGGTACGACGCTCCGGGCCTGGACCTCAAGGGCACCGGGGTAGCCGAGCCGTTCATGGCCCGTGACGTCAATGCACTAGCTGTTACACACGTGGGCGAGCACTCACACACCACGGTGATCGGCCATTCATATGGGTGGACGACGGTGGCCGATGCGGCGGCCGGGTACGGCATGAGCACGGACGACGTCATCCTGGTCAATGTCGACCGATGTCAAGGGAGCGCTCAAGTCCGGATAGCCCGCGGTCGGCCGTCGACCACGCCCATTCGGCGGCCCGATGGCGGCAGCGACATCTCGCAGTGCACAGTGTGGACGCCGGCTATAGCGCCGAAGGATTTGCACGGGAAGTGCACATCAAATATGTTGTGGTTCAACATCATTGACTCAACTAGCGAGTAGATCAAGCTGTTTGAGGCGCCGGACCAGCAGACTTGGGAGCCATTGGCCAGTCGATGACGCGGTGATGTTCGAGGTGTGGTCAAGTAGGTGACTGAGCACGATCCTTGCCTCCAATCGGGCGAGTGCCGCTCCCACGCAGAAGTGCGCTCCCTTTCCAAAGGTGATGTGCCCCTTGCCTGCTGGCCGGTCGAGCCGGAATTCGTCGGGTTCGATGAACTGTGCCGGGTCGCGGTTGGCGGCGCCCCATAACAGGAGCAGCCGTGATCCCGCTGGAAGCTGCATCCCACCGAGTTCGGTGTCGTTGACGACGTGGCGGTAGTGCCCGCGAAACGGCGGTTCGTAGCGCAGGACTTCTTCAAGGAACACGCCGAGTTGTTCCGGCTGCTCGCGCAGTTGGCGCTGGATATGTGGGTGAGTGGTGAGTATCGAGGCGGCTGAGCCGATGAGAGATGCGGTCGATTCTCCGCCGGCGCTGAACAGCGTGATCATTATGGCCAACGCGACCAGGTTGTCGAGTTCGCCGGTGGCGCATCCGGTAGCCAGGTCGCCGAGCAGGTTGTCTTGGGGGTTTGCTGCGGCGTGCTCGAACTGATCAATTATGTAGGCGGCCAGTTCCATGACCGCGACACCTGCGGCATCCATTTGTTCTTGTGTCACAAGACCTTCGACTATTTGTGTGGCCGAGTAGCCCCATTGGATGAGTTTGTCGGTAGCGTCGTCGGGCACGCCGATGATTCGGCCGACGATCATCATCGGCAACCTGTTGGCGATGCTGCCCATCCATTCGATATGCCGGTCGTTGAGATGGGTGTCCCAGAGGCGAGCGATGGTGTCGGCGATGAACGGTTCGAACGCCAGGATGCGTTTGGCCGCGAGCTGCGGCAGGAGTGCTTTGCGATGGATGGCGTGAGCGGGCTCGTCGGCGGTAGCAAGTATTTGTGTCTGTCCACCGAGTTCGCCGACGTGAAATGCTGAGATAGTTCCGTCGGGCTGATACATCATGGTGGCCGTCAGGTTCGAGGAGAAGTCCCTGCAGCGCGTGACAGCCTCGTTGACCGCTTCCCAGCCACTGACCGCGTAGAAGCTGGATGCTCCTATTCGATGCACCGGTCCAGCCCGGTGCATCTGCGCATAGAGCGGGTGCGGGTTCTGAACGTACTGGTCATCGAACAGTGTGAGGCCGAGCGCGCCGTCGGACGTAGTCATCGCTTCACGCTGACCGTGAAGTCATCTGTAGGTCAATGGAGCTGGCGCAAGTCGCAATGTGCAGCATGCGGCTGTTTTTGCTCGTGTCTCATTGCACGTGCGTTGATCAGCGCCGATACTGTTACATGACGATCAATTCGTCTCAGATTTGAGAAACTACGCCTGCATCGACACGCGGAGGGACGCTGCATTTGATGGTGCGCGAGGACTGGGTAGTTGGCGGTGACCGACAAGCGGCGGCGGCTGATCGTATCTACGCGGCAGCTACCGACCTGGTCCTGGCCAAGGGCTTGGATGCCTTCGGCATTGATGCACTCGCGTCTCGATTGCATTGTTCTCGCGCAACGATCTACCGATATGCCGGTGGCAAAGCCCAGATACGCGATGCGGTGTTACTGCGCCTGGCGGCAAGCATTATCGACACCGTCCGCAGCGCCGTGGCCGGCATGAGCGGCCAGCAGCGGGTCATCGTGGCAATCAGCGTGGCTCTGGAACAAATCAGATCCGATCCCCTGCGGCGCGTGATGCTTGAGTCTGGCCACTCACCTCAGCCCGGCGAATTGCACGCCTCACCCATGCTCAGCCACCTTGCCGCTGAGCTGACGGGCATCACCAACGATCCCGAGGCTGCGCAATGGATTGTGCGCGTGGTTGTTTCGCTAGCCCTGTGGCCGACACCCAACCATCGTGCCGAGCAAGCCGTACTCCAACGTTTCGTAGCCCCTGCCTTTGCGTGACAACGCCACTCCGAGTTGGCCTCGGTCACCCATTGACGCCTGCCGAGCTAATCTGCCGCAGAGTCCGGATGCCGGCTCCGAGCTCGGCTCTCGACACCACCGTTCAGCGGACTGGCCGTCATGGTGCCGTCGCGGTGAGGTCGGTATCGATACCCTGAAAGCGCAACTCGACGCCCAGTCGCCGTTGCAGGTCGGCGACGGACACGCCGAAGGTCTCGATCACCGTCACACCGCGCGTAGCGGACAGGTCGATGATCGCTATGTCACTGTAAATCCTTCGAACGCAGCGCTTTCCGGTGAGCGGGTAGGTGCGCGCGTCCACGAGCTTCGCCGATCCTCCTTCGGTTTGTCAGCGCTGGTGTTGGCGCACCATGCATCTCACCTCCTGCTACGTGTGCCTGTCGGTGTTTCGTGCGCCACTGCGTCTGGATGATCTGGGCGTGCGTGTGGGTAGCGGGGTCTGTTGGCCGGCCTGTAGTGCGGCGTTGCGCAGTTCCAGTGCGCTGTTGTCCGATGCGAGTTGGCTGTTCTGATCTTGAAGGTCGCCGTTTTGGTCTTGTAGGTCCAGGATGCGGCCGATGCCGGCGATGTTGACGCCGGCGGCGACCAGGGTGACGATCCGTTCGATGCGGGCCAGATCATCGGCGCTGTAGCGGCGGGTGCCCCCCTCGGAGCGGGCCGGGGACAGGAGACCGTGACGTTCCCACAATCGGAGTGATTGTGTTGGGGCGCCGGATAGTTCAGCGGCCACGGTAATCCCGTACACCCCGTGGCCGGGTGCGGGGATGCGCTGTCCGGGTGCCCGGTTTGGCAGGGCGGCGCCGTCGTTGGTCAGATCCACAATCTTTTTCTCGTTCCCTACTTGCATCTGATATCTGCCAGTGCTATATAAAAATCTATACCAGATGGCACAGATAAGCCAGTCTGGTTGACGCAACAGATGGCACAAGGGAAAGGACAGATGGAGGTGGCCACGATGCTGATGCGTACCGACCCGTTCCGGGAGTTGGACCGATTCACCCAGCAGGTGCTGGGCACGGCAGCACGCCCGGCGGGCATGCTGATGGATGCCTGGCGCGACGGAGATGAGTTCCATGTGGAGTTCGATCTGCCGGGTATCTCCGCAGATTCGCTGGATCTGGATATCGAGAACAATGTGGTGACTGTGCGCGCCGAGCGCGCCCCGGTGGATCCGGCCCGGGAGATGTTGGCCGCCGAGCGCCCCCGCGGGGTGTTCTCTCGCCAGCTGGTGCTGGGCAACAACCTCGATACCGGCCGGATCACCGCGGACTACCACGACGGGGTGCTGCGCCTGGTGATCCCAGTGGCCGAGAAAGCCAAGCCCCGCAAGATCACCGTGGGCCGCCCCGATGCGACCAAATCGATCGATGAGACCACAGTGATCAACGAGGACGGCGAGCAGGTGCGCGGCGGTAGTGCGGTCAGGGAGCCGGTCGGCGCCTGACCCAGGTTTGTCCCCTCCGGGGAACCGGGCTGCTGCTCCCTCGCCCCGCCCGGTTCCCCGGTTCCCCGTCGCCGTCAATGACCGGTTTACTGCTGCCGCAGCGACATTCGGGGTCTCGCGCGGTCGCATCCCACAATCTTGAATGGCCGACCTGCTGACAACAGGAAGAGGAGGTGAGCACTGATGCAGAGCACAACGATGGCGGCGCCGGCAGCGCCAAGCCCCACCGAGCCAGAGCTGCTGGCCATGTCCCTGGGCGTCGATGACCCCACGGGGGTGATGGCGCTGATCGCCGAAGTCGACGCCATCTTCCGCGCGCCTGTGGAAGCTCCCCGGTGTCGGCGGCCGGCACCACCAGCGGTCGGGTGCGCCCTTCGCGGGCCCCGGCGCGCTGGTCGGTCTTCCAATCACTCGGCGCCGCGACCGCACAGTGAGCCGGTCCAGCGTATCGATCCGATGCAGCGCAGCCCTCCGATGCGCAGATCACCGGCCCCACAACGCAATCCGACGACTCTGCGACCAGTTCCGTGAAAGCGAGGTGATGGCATCACCGCGACAGCGGCCGGGCCGGCCCACCCCCCGGGCCACATCCTGGGCGTCGTCCCCACCCACGCCGGGTACGTTCGGACACGCCAAAGCCCAACCGAGGCAACACTTCCCCCATGGCGGGTGGCCCCGGCCGCTGCCGACACCGATCACGTGGACGGTCACAACCGCGAATCACGCCCCAGCCCAGGAGAACCACCCATGACTGCCGAGCCCGAACAAACCGATGTCACGGACGAGCGGACCGCGCAGCATGCACACTCAATACATCTTCAGCGCGTGCGCAAAGCAAACGCGGCCGTCAGGGAGGCGCAGACCGCCCTGCGCAACACTGTCGAAGATGCCCGCAAGGCCGGCCACACGTGGGAAGACATCGCTGCAGCCTTCAACAGCACCGGTCATTCTGACACCCCCGACATTCTCGGCATCAGTGATATTCCCAGCATCAGTGACATCGTCCAGACCGTGCTGGGAACGAGCTAAGCCGATCGGCTAAATCTGCTGCCGCTCAATCCAACCCGCCAGGATCAGAAACATCCTCGCCGGGCCAACCACAGCTACAGCCGCGACCGAATGGCCTTGAACAGGCCAGCTTGAGTTGCGTGCCGCTCCTGTGTGCCTCGGATCACGTAATACCGACGTTCGGTTCCGGCCACGGGTCACGACTAACCACATATAGCGGTGGCTAATTCCACGAAGGTTCAGGCGTTCCGGAACCTTCGCGGCGAACCCACCGCTTACGCACAACCCAGATGGCCCGGGAGAACCCCTCCTCGGCGGGGACATTCTCGAAAGGGGAACTGGAGCAGCATGTTTAGTCGTCTACTGTCGCTCGCCGGCGCCGCAGCGGTCCTCGGGGCGTTGCTATCCACCGCAATCCCTGTGCACCTGGGCTCTGTGGACCGGGCCGGAACTCCAATTCCCTGCGGCAACGGCTTTCACCCACGCCTCGAAGTCGCCCGAGAACAAGACCAACTCAACTTCGATCAGCACACCAGCGGCGGGCCCATGTTCGTGACGAGCAACTATGTCGAGCAGTGCCAATCGATACTGTCTGATCGCCAATCAACCACGCTCCCGGTCGGCGCCGGTGGCGCTGCAGCGCTTATCGCCGCCATTGTCCTGTGGAGTCACCGTCGTGCCCACGTGGGCCAGGACCCTGCCGTGGCACCGATGTTGATCCGGCCGATCAACCGAGAGCCTGCATTGTTGTAACAGCGGGTGTGGCACGCGGACTCACGTCGGTCGTCTTCTTGACGGCTAGAGCGGTCTAATGAACCCATGGCAGAACGCGATCGCGATGAATCCGGGCGGCCTCGCAACGATCGACCCCGCGACGCGTGGGGCCGCCCCCTTCCGGCGGGCAGCGAGGGCATTCCCCGCGTGCCAGACGACCTTGAGCTGTCGCCGACTGAAACCCTCGCCTATGCCCAGGGTCTATTGAACGAGGGTTTCGCGTTCACAGCGCATGAGGTTCTCGAGGCCGCGTGGAAGAACGGCCCAGACGACGAGAGACCGCTCTGGCAAGGCCTGGCCCAGCTCGCAGTCGGCATCACTCACGTCCAGCGTGGCAACCGCAACGGTGCGATCGCTCTGCTTCAGCGCGGGTCTGGTCACCTGGGCGAGGTGCGCCAGCCGCCGCCGCACTGCGTTGACATCGACGGCCTAGGCTCCTGGGCCGGTGCGCTGATAACCGACCTTGCCGCAGATGCCGACATCTCACCGACACGTCTGCGCCCGCCGCTGACGACCCGCTAGCGTGCGCTGCTGGCGCGAGACAGTTTGCAAACGGCCACGTCAGCCCTAGCGGGGACACGGCGGTCGTGAGAAGCTACTGCGGACAGAACCAATAGTGCCCAAGTCGCCTAAAAAGGCTTCAGCACAACGCTTCTAGGGCGTCGATCCGCTGACTACCGACGTCGCCGCATCGGCGAAACGCTGTGCAGATGATGTGCCAGCGTCTCGTTCCGTGCTCGGGTGATCGACGCCGGCTATCCAAAATATCCCACAGGTCGTAATCACGATCGTGACCACTAGAACCACCGGCACCCGCCACCAACGACTGCGACACCACCACGACCGGTCGCCCGGCGAAAAGTCCTCCACGACGGTTCCCTCTGCATCCACGCGGTCTGATATCCGACGTCAATGTCAGACACGTTCTTGCAAGGTGTAGTCGGGAGTCCGTCCCGAAACCGAATGCCGCCCGACGGTGACCTAGCGCACAGCAAACGACAGTGCCGGCAACCGAGCGCAGCTTGTCGGTATCTCCTGGGATGTCGAAGTCATCAGCGCGCAATGGGTTTCGCCGGCGCGATGTGCGTGACGGGTGATATGTCGATGGGGCTCATGTGAGCCCGAGCACCATGCAGGCGCGAGAGTTTCGGCAAGCCCCCGGTTCAGCGTTTAATGACAGAGCGCTCGGCGCTAGCGAATCAGCAAGGAGGCGCAATGGCCGGTCTCGACTCGACGGAAGACAGCGACGCGCTGCCACCGCCGCCGATCGCCGAGGGGCAGGTCCACGCCCCGTTGAACCCTGACCGGTCACCGCCCTACCGCGCGGCAGCGGTGGGGCTGGTGCTGTTCGCGGTGCTGGTGCTGGCGCTGACTTGGTTCCAGTTCCGAGGCTATTTCGACACGAAGGCAGTGTTGTATGTGATGTACAACCGGTCCGGATTGTCGATGGATCCCGGTTCTAAGGTCACCTACAACGGGGTGCCGATCGGCCGGCTGCAGGCCGCTGAGGCCCAAAGCGGTAGCGACGGCCGGACTCAAGCCAAACTCGTCCTCAGCGTTGATCCGCAGTATGTGGGCCTGCTGCCCGCCAATGTGGACGTCAAACTGTTGGCCACCACCGCCTTTGGCAACAAGTACATCTCGTTCACCTCGCCGGCGAACCCGTCGCCGCAGCGCGTCAACAGTGGTGACGTGATCAACGCCAGTGGCGTCACCACCGAGTTCAACACGCTGTTCGAGACCATCACCGCGATCTCCGACCAGGTCGACCCGGTCAAGCTGAACGCGACGCTGACCGCGGCCGCCCAGGCGCTCGACGGGCTGGGTGAAAAGTTCGGTCAGTCGCTGGTCAACGGCAACACGATCCTGGCCGACCTGAACCAGCGGATGCCGACCTTCCGGCACGACATCACGGCCCTCGCCGACCTATCCGACGTGTACGCCAACGCATCCCCGGATCTGTGGGACGGCCTCAAGAGTGCCGTGACCACCGAGCGCACTTTGAACGATCAGCGCGGCAACATCGACCAGGCGCTGATGGCCGCAGTCGGTTTTGGCAACACCGGTGGTGACATCTTCGAACGGGGCGGCCCGTACCTGACCCGGGGCGCCGAGGACCTGTTGCCGACCGCCCGGTTGCTGGACAAGTACAGCCCTGAGCTCGACTGTATGTTCCGCGGTTTCGCCACCGGTGCGCCGGCCGCGGCCAAGGGCGTGGGCGGTAACGGCTACTCGCTGGCGATGAATCAAGAACTGGTCGGTGCCGCCAACGCGTATGTCTATCCGGACAACCTGCCCCGGATCAACGCCTCCGGCGGTCCGATGGGTCGACCGGGCTGCTGGACGGTCAGCAAGGACATCTGGCCGATGCCGTACATGGTGATGGACACTGGCGCGTCGATCGCGCCGTACAACCACCTTGGCCTGGGTTCGCCTTTCGCGTCCGAATACGTCTGGGGCCGTCAAGACGGGGACTACACCATCAACCCATGACCCGAGTGTCGCCCGGCGGCACAGTTGGGGTGCTCTGGTACGGGTGTACGTCACCTTCACGCTCCCGTGGACGCTGACCTCAGTGTTGTCGGGGTGGGCTTGCCGACGCGGGAATGGTGGGTCCGCTATCGATTCCCAGGTACATCCACGACGTACCCGAGAAGCTTGGTGAACGGCGAAAACGCAAGGGCTGCAACCACATCACGGCCGGAGCTGAGGTGGGCCGCATTGCCGCAGGACGGACGGACCCGGTCGACTGGCAGTGTCCCGATCGCACGCCTGCGCAATGTCGATGACGGTGACGCGGCGTCGATCCTCGCAGGGACCTACCGTCCCGGTGTCGACGGTTCTGGAGCGGGGTCGGGCGCTGGCCTGAGCAGTCGGTGTGCGATCACGCCGATCACCAGCGCCCAGAACGCCGCACCGACACCGGCCACCGTCGTCCCCGAAGCTGCAACGACAAGCGTCACCACTGCAGGGAGTCGCGCCGATTCGTCGGCCATTGCTCCCGCGCAGGCGCCGGCAAAAGCACTGAGCAGCGCCACACCGGCAACGGCCTGCACGACACCGGCCGGGGCGGAGAGAACAGCCGCTGTCAGTCCGGTGGAGACCAGGCCGAGCCCGCAGTACACCGCGCCGGTCGTGAACCCGGCGATCCAGCGGCGGCGGGGGTTCGGGTCGGCGTCCGGTGCGGCTGCCAACGCGGCGCTGATCGCGGCCAGGTTGACGGCGTGTCCGCCGAACGGAGTCGCCAGCAAGGAACCGATCCCGGTCACCGTCAGCGCCGGACGCCAGGGAACGCGGTAGCCGAAACCCGACATGACTGCGACGCCGGGGATGTTCTGCGCTGCCATTGTCACGATGTACAGCGGCACAGCGATGCCGGTGAGGGCTTGCAACGTGAAGCTGGGAGCCGTGAACTGCAGGTGGGGGATCCATGCACTGGCTGCGGGCAGGGCGTGGTTTCGGACCAGCGTCACCGCGATCACCACCAGGGCGGCGCCGAACGCGGCCGGTACCGCCCAGCGGGGTCGCAGCGCCACCATGATGAGCCACACCACCAGCACCGGTGCGATCGCGCCCGGATCGTGGGCCAAGGCGGTTACCGGAGCAACGCAGAGCGGGAGGAGGACCCCCGCGAGCATCGCCTGAGCGACGGGATTGGGGATGCGGGTGACCAGGCGTGCGAGCGCCGGCCAGAGGCCGGTCGCCAGCAGCAGCACCGCCGTGAGCGCGAACGCACCGACGGCCGCGGACCATCCGCCGGCCACCGCACCGGTCGTGACCAGCAGCGCCGCGCCGGGCGTCGACCATGCACTGGTGATCGGCATCCGGAACCGCCGCGACAACAGCATCGATGACGCGCCCATCGCCAAACTCACCGCCACCAAACCCGAGGCCGCCTGTTGCGGATTTGCGCCCGCTGCCCGCAATCCCGCGAGAACCACCGCGAACGACGACGTGAAGCCGACCAGCGCGCACACCACGCCGGCACTGATCGGGACTGCCTTCGAGACGTCCTGTTCCATCCGCACTCTCCGTTCTGAATACGGAACGTTCTGTAAACAGAACGTATCATGGGGCGATGTACGCGGGAGAGGTCGGTCGCCGATTGCG
Organism: Mycolicibacterium llatzerense; assembly: GCF_000878195.1. Taxonomy (GTDB): domain Bacteria; phylum Actinomycetota; class Actinomycetes; order Mycobacteriales; family Mycobacteriaceae; genus Mycobacterium; species Mycobacterium llatzerense. The sequence goes on from NZ_JXST01000021.1 coordinate 92,446, forward strand.
AGAGCTACGGGTCGAGCGGGGTCTGAGCCTGTCCGAGCTCGCCCGCAGAGCGGGGGTGGGCAAGGGGTCGTTGTCCGAGATCGAGTCGGGCGGTCGCAATCCCACGGTCGAGACCCTCTACGCCCTGTGTGGACCCCTGGATGTGCCGCTGACCGCGCTGGTCGGGGAGTCTCCGGGCGTGCACTCTGCCGCCGGCGGCGGGATGCGCACGGTGCTGCTCTCGGTGCGGCACCTGCCCCGGGTGACCGTCGAGGTGTTCCGCCTGGAGTTCCCCGACGGCGCCGAGCACATCTCGCCGTCGCACGGGGTGGGCGTTCGCGAGCACCTCACGGTCGTCGACGGCAAGGTGCTGGCCGGGCCGGTCGGTGAGGAGAGCCTGGTCGAGGAGGGGGCGACGCTGAGTTGGCTGAGCGATCGCCGCCACCGGTTCGCCGCCGTCGATGGTGCTGCCGAAGCGGTAGTGGTGATCACCACCCCGCGGTGAGGCCGGCGGAAGGACGCAAGCCGTCCGGCTAGGCGGGGAAATCCGCGCTGCGAGAGAGTGTTTCGCTGGCCCGGATGTCGGCCAGGTTCTGCTCCAGAGCATCGATCACGGCGTCGTATCCGCTGTTGCCCAGGACCAGTCGGCGCGGCGGCGGGTCCTGGGCCATCGCCGCGAGCACCGCACGTGCTCCGCGGCGCGGATCGCCAGGCTGCACTCCGTCCATCCCGACGAAAGCGGCGCGGACCTGCTCCAGCATGTCGTGATACTCCGGAATCGACTTAGCGACAGGCTCGTTGGTGAAGCCGGCGTAGGCGTTCGTGCGGAACGCCCCCGGTTCGACCGCCAACACGGAGATTCCCTGTGCGGCAACCTCGTCGCGCAGCGCATCGGTGATGGCTTCGATGGCGAACTTCGTCGCGCTGTAGTAGCCGAATCCGACCGCCGACACCAGTCCGGCCACCGAGGACACGTTGACGATGCACCCGCTTCCGCGGGCGCGCATGCCTGGCAGCACGGCACGCGTCACGGACAGCACCGCGAAGAAGTTCAGATCGAACATTGCCCGCAACGAGGTCTCGTCCATCCCTTCGATTGAGCCGTACCAACCGCGACCGGCGTTGTTGACCAGCACGTCGATGCCGCCGAAGTGCTCCTCGGCGGCGCGCACCGCGCGCTGCACCTGCGCCGCATCGGTGAGTTCCAGCGGCACGACGAGAACGGCATCACCGTACTGTTCGGCCCAGGTCGCCAGCTCTTGTGGACGCCGGGACGTGAGCACCACGCGGTCTCCCGTCTCGAGCGCCGCCTCGGCGAAGGCCACCCCGAAGCCGCCGGGCGTGCCCCCTGTGATGAACCATCTCCTGCTCATGGCTCGATCACCAGCCGGCTGATCGACGCGCCGTCCAATGTGAAGCGGTAGTGCAGGTCGACGACCCCGCCGGGGAAGTTGCCCTCCAGATGCTGCCCGACGTCGATGGTCGTGTCGGTGGTGGTCGCGCCGGTGAACTCGGAGGTATAGGTGTACTCGCCGGCCGAGGCGGTCAGCCAGGCCCCGATCTCGTCACGGCCTGTGTAGTCGCGCCCCTCATCGGTCACGACGGCATCGGCGGTGAAGGTGGCAACCGCGCAGCCGTCGTGCGGGGTGCTGAGTGCGGTCATGAACGTCTTTATGTTGCCCGGGAGGGCATCCCAATCTGTGGTCATGACCCCACGGTGGAGCTTCCCGTAGGGGGAGGGTCAAGCCTGGGCCGCGATGTTGACCTTGCCCCAGGGGGAGACTGCAGGATGGCCTCAGCCGATAACGCAGGCGGCCGATCGCATGAGGAGGACGTCGTGGGCGCACAGGTTTCGATCGGTGACTTCGCCGTGATGACCAGCCTGAGTAGGAAAGCGCTACGGCACTATCACGACATCGGGATTCTCGAACCAGCTCACATCGATGCGCACACCGGCTACCGCTTCTACGACACCAGCCAGGTCGATCATGCGCACATCATCCGCCGGTTCCGCACTCTCGGCATGTCCATTCCCGACATCAAGGCGCTGCTGAGCACAGACGACGCCGCGACGCGCACCGAGATCATCACGACTCATCTCGAACAGATGGAAGAGCAGCTGCAGCAGACTCGTGACACCGTCGGCGCGCTGCGCGAGTTGCTTTCTCCCGTGCAGACCCCCGCCTTCGTGCAGGTGCGCCAAGAGCCGGCACTCGCCGTCTGGTCCATTGGCGCCACCATCGAGGTATCCGAGATCGACAGCTGGTTCGCGGCGACACTGGCGAGACTGCGAGACGCAGTTGCCGCGGCGGCGGGCGAACCATCCGCGGTCGTGCCGGGCGGCCTCTACGACCGCGCACTGTTCCTCGAATCACGCGGCCACGCAACTCTATTCGTGCCCGCGCCACAAACCAAGGATCCACCGGAGGGTGTCCGTGCCGAGGTGTTACCCAAGGCCGAGTACGCGGTGCTCACCCACTCCGGTGGTCACGACGAAAGCATCGACCGCAGCTACGGGGCACTGGGCGTATACGCCAACGAGCATCTCATCAGCGGCCAGGGGCCGATCCGTGAACACTACCTCGGCAGCACGCCCTCTGATCCGACAGCGTTCACCGCTACAGAAATCTGTTGGCCGATCTTCAGCACCACCCCGCTGCCGGAATGATGGCAACGCTCGGCCGGCTCAGAGGCGTGCCCGCATCCAGTCGACGAGGCCCGCGGCGTCGTCGCTGGACAGCGCGACGCCAAAGGTGTCGGCCAACAAGGTAGGTACGTCAGAGATCTCGACGTGCCGTGTGCTGCACGAGCCGTCGGGATTCGTTGTGGTCCAGGTGGTTCCGTCGAGAACATGCTGGACGTCGGCGGCGAATCGCTGAACAAACGGCCGGGCGGTGAACGGTGATCGCGGCGAGGTCGACACGAAGTGGTTGGCGACGGCGTAGTCGATCGGATACTGCGGGTCGAGCGTGAAGACGTGCCGGTCGAGCCATGCGACCTTGCCATCGACGCTCGACCGCTGCCACAGCGTCCACTCGTCTGGATGGAATACCTCGGTGTCGGCGCCGAGAGGTGCAGAGGACAGCCGCAACTGCCAGCCGTCTTGATCGACCTCGTTGCCTGCGACGAGCTCGATGGGTTCGAGTGGGCCCCGGCCGAATCCGACATCACACAGCCAGCGTCGTTCGTCGTCGAACTCGACGACGATCAGCGCGTGCGTCCGAGGGCGCTGCGCGTCCGCGCCCAGGGTGACGCGCCCGGCGAGCGCGGTGAACCGGAAACCGAGCCGCTCCAGCGCCGCCGCGAACACCGTCACATGCTCGTAGCAGTAGCCGCCGCGGTTGTGCCGAATCAGCTTGTTCTGCAGGGAATCCAGATCGAGGACGATCGGCCGGCCGAGCATGATCTCGAGATTCTCGAACGGGATCGACGTGGTGTGAGCGCGGTGCAGTGCCGCCAAGGTCTGGGCCGTCGGGTGTCGCTCGCCATCGAAACCGATGCGCGTCAGGTAAGCATCAAGGTCGAGTTCGTCGCCATGCCAAGTGGTCACAGCCCCACGATAGATGGGCTGGCCCTATGCCTGTTTGCGTGACGCTGAGTCAACTGCCGGCAGGTAGATGAGGTCGACCAGCTCGGCCAGGCTACTGGATTGAATTGTGTTGCGCCCAAACAATAATTCGTTACGCACGAGTGCCAGAATGCTTGTTGCCACGCGGTCGGGAATTCTGGCAGGTCCTATCTCGCCTCGATCTCGCGCGGCGTCCAGCGTGCGGCGAATCGTGTGATCCGTGTGTGCGGCCACCTTCGTCTGGAAAGTGTCCAGGGTGGCGTCGTCGGCTTCGGCGATGAGACTGCGGAAGGTGTCGAGTCCGATCTCTCGCCACTCATTGACCAGGGAATTGACCATCGTGAGGATGTCCTCGCGAAGGTTCTGAGACGAAGGCACCTCGGCGGGTGGGGTGCGAAGCGTCGGCAGGGCGTCGGTGACCATTTGCGCCCGAGAACTATAGCGGCGGTAGAGGACTGGTTTTCCGGTCTTAGCGCGGCGGGCGACACCTTCGAAGGTGACACCGGAGTATCCGTGATCCGTCAGCTCGGCCCAGGTGGCGTCGCGGATGGCGGACATCAGCGCGTCGTCCCGGCGCCGTGAACCAGGCTCGGGCGGCACGGCCGCTTCTCGATTAGACACGTTGCGTATCTTATCGGGCCGCGCTACCCTCGCCCATAGGGAACGCACCGTTTCTTATGGGCGGCGCGGACATCGACTCCTTTGAAGCGAAGGTGAGGACTCGTGGCTGTTCAACTGCCAAATGTGGAGGACCTGGACTCGGCGCAACGCGAGGCCTACGAACTCTTTCCGGCGAACCTGTCGAGGGGTTTGGTCATGACCAGGTCCAGCGCGAAGCCCTATCTGGCACTTGGCCTTTCATTTCGCACTGGTGCGTTGTCGCCGCAGGTGCGGGAGTTGGTGATCTTGCGTGTCGGTGCAGTGACCAACGCGCCGTACGAGATCCATCACCACGTGCCCGAAGCGCGGGCCGCTGGGGTTTCGGAATCGATGATCGACGGCGTGCTGTCGGGGACCACGTCGGTCGGGGACCGGTCCGTCGACGTGCTCATCGGGTTCGTCGACGACCTGCTGGCGCGGATCAAGGGCGACGGAGCCGACCCGACTGCCATGCAGGAGTTCTACTCCGACAACGAAATTGCCGAGGTGACCCTGCTGGTCGGCCACTACGTGATGACCGCGATGTTCATCAAAACCCTCGGCATCGTCCCCGAAGAAGGTGCCGCTGACGTCGCGAACATTCTGGCCGACGCCACCGCCAAGCTGCACGACGAACGAGCAAAGGACGGACAATGACCGACGAAATCCCTTTTGAGGAAGGCCTATTCGACCTCGGTGGGGGAGCCCACGTCTTTCTCTCCGGCAATGAAGCTCTGGGATTGGCCAACGCGGGCCTGGTGGTGAGCGCCGGCGAAGCGCTGGTCATCGACACGCTTTACGACGTGCAACATGCGCGGGCAATGTGCGCGTCCATGGACGAACTGACCAAGTCAGCGCCGGTCCGGTACGTCTTCAACACCCATACCGATGGCGACCACTTTTTCGGTAACCAGGTGTTCTCCGCCGATACCGAGATCATCACCACCGAAGCTGCCAGTGCGTTGATGACGCAGGAACATGCCGACCTCACCGCAAAACTACTGAACACGGACACCCAACCGGGCGGCGCCCTGCAGGCCCTCGCACCGCTCGGGCGGCCATTCAACTTCTCCGAGGTGCAGGTCCGGGCCGCTGACACCACGTTCAACGGCGAAAAGGCGCTCAGAGTGGGCAAACTGGATATCGAGCTCCACGAACTCGGACCCGCGCACACGGTAGGTGACGCCGTCGCCTACCTCCCCGAGCTGGGCGTGTTATACGCGGGAGATCTGTTGACCCACAACCCCGTTGCGGTCATCTGGTCGGGTTCGATCCCGAATTGGATCAAAGCACTGGAGCGCATTCGGGCCTTCGGTGCCCGGAAGGTCGTGGCCGGCCACGGTCCCGTACTTATCGGCGGCGAGATCACCGCGGCCATCGATCGCGGAATCAGATTCTGGTCGAGCCTGCATACCGACGCGACGCGTCTCTTCGACCAGGGTGTGCCAGTGGCTGAGGCAGTGGCGCGAATGAACATCGAAAGTTATCCGGAAGCCGTTGCGACACTGCCGGTCATCGTCACCGCGATCTACCACGAACGCGACCCCAACATCCCGTACTTGGACCTGGCGCAGGCAATCGAGTCCATCGCCTCGCAGCTCGCGCACCACGCCCGCCAGTAAGCGTCGGAACGGCGTCCCAAGAATTTCCCAAGGCGGTCACGGCAACCTTGATGCCGACATGGTGGAGCGACAACAGCGGATGCGTCGTGAAGTCGACGGCGGGCTGATGCGCCGGCTGATTCAAACTCGAGGGAGTCTGATGTCTGCAGCAATTCGGTTGACTGCGTTGATGGGTGCGGCCGTGATTGCCGCGGCTACGGCGTGCCAAGCGCCGAGCTCTCCGTCAGTGACGACGACGGTCACTGCGCCTCCAGCGGCCACCACCACTGCGTCTGTATCTACCACCACCGCGAGTGCGACACCCAGCGCCACTGCGAGCGCAGCGCAGAGTCGCACGGCTACGCCAACAAGCGTGGCGCCGACGACGCATCCGTGCGACCTGCTCACCCCAGACGTCGCCAGGAAATACGTGGGCGACGACGCCCAAAGGCAGTTCTCCTACGACGGTCACCCGCCGGTACCGGTCGGCGATGGCGCCTGCTACTACACGGGCGCCACCCGCGAAATCGAAGTGTCGATTCGGCCGAGGCCAACTGACCCGACCGCCCCCATCAACCATTTCCACGTCATCAGCCCGGACAACCGAGTCGACGCCCTCGGCTTCGAGGCCTACTGGTTCGGCCCCGGTGAGAGCCTCGTGGCAGTCAAGGACGGACTGGTGGTTTCCGTGAAGGTCGCAAATATCAAGGGTGACTGGTCAGATCAGGATCGCGCAGACGACGTCGAACTCGCGAAGCTGGTCGTTCCGCGCGTCGGCTGACGGCGTATTCCGGCGTGCTAACAATGCCCGCGTGATCGCCGATAGGACAGGCATGATTTCACCGCGTCCTGCCGCAGCTCTTATCGCCGCGCTGTTGGCGCCGTCGCTGTCGGTCGCAACGGCCAATGCCGACGCCTTCGCGCAACTCGCAGCGGTTCCGGTCGTGGCCTCCCCGACGTGCGGCGGCACCGTCAGCGCCGACGCGCAGGCGGCGCCGGTGCAGATCGGTGACCAGGTGGGGCACGGTGTCGGTGTGTCGATCCGCTACGACGCCGGCATCTACGACGGTTCGTGCACCCTCACCGTGACGGCCGCGTGGAAAAATCTCGACACCGGTGCCGCCGGACGCGGAGACATCACCTCGGTGTCGACGATCGACGGCCATTACGGATTCATCGGCTACGCGAGCACCTCGTTCGCGACGGGCAGCGGCACCGTGGTCATCACGCTGAGTTCGCACCCGGGCGCTGAAATGCGCGTCACGGCGTAAGGCGACGGTCAGTCGATGTCGTGCGGCGCCTGATGCTCGGGCAGGGCCGCGACGTCTTCGCCCTCGTCCACCAGACAGGCGCGGCAGAAGTCGACGCCGAACGGCGTGAGATGGATCGAGCGACGGACGACCTTGTGCGCGCGCACCGAGTGCATCGCGGCCAGGACGTCCGGTTGCGCCTCGACAACCTGGTACTCGAGCGGGTCGCGCAGTTGCTCCTGCGAGAACCAGATCAGTCCCAGCCGGAACAGATTGTTGAGGTAGGCGGGAACGTTGTCCAGATAGCGCAGCCCGGCCCGCGGGCCGATCATGTTGAGGCCCGGAGCCACCAACCTCGAGGACACCATGCCGATGGGGCCACCCGTGCGGACGTCGACCGCTGGCTGCGGCCCGCCGCGCAGGAGTAACAGCAGGATGCGGGCCTCGTCGGGAGCCATCTCCTCGAGAATGCGGGCGTATGCGGGGTGGCCGCGCTCGGTGTTCCACACGTCGCGCGAGCGGGTCAGCAGCGCCTGCCCCTGAGCGCGCAACGACTGCTCCATCTTGAGTTGGCGCTCTTGCTCTTCCTGCTGATGCGACACGTCGTGCGTCGTCGTCACCGTCTCGGTGAGCGAGGCGCTGACCTGGACGACGGCCTGTGACACCGAGACGCCGTTCGAGACTGCTTTGGCCACCTCACCGAAAACAGCGCCGGCCTGGGCGACACCGGCGATCAGCTCGCGGGCGGAGTCGGCCGCGGATGCCGGGTCAGCGGCTATCTCGAGTGCGCGACGACCAGTTTTGAGCCCCGCAACCAGCGTCCACTCGGCGGTACGTACCCAGGCTGTCGCGGCCAGGCGGACCAGGCCGGGCAGTGCTTCGCCGACGCCCGTCGGGATGAGCGACGAGGACTGCTCCGGTGGGGGAGAGAACGTGGCGCTGAAGGGTCCCCACTGGGCGTGGCGCCGTCCGGAACCCTGACGTCGGTCGTCACTCATGCCACACCAAGTCCCAAGAAAATGCCGTAGTGAAGGAAGCCACCTGCCGCGCCCATGATCGCGCCGTGAGCGTAGAGCATCCACTCATCTTCCTTGATAGCCGACCGCAGCATCTCTACGAAGTCGGTGGGCGGAAGTTCTTTGGTGCGTTGGGCAATCAGCGTGCGAATTTTCCCCGACTGCGCCTTCGAGAACTCTTCGTCCTTGAAGGGTGTCAGCGTCCGGCCGACGGCCTCGGCAGCAAAGCCTGCCTTGATCGAGTCGTAAGCCTGGGCTCCGAGTGCTACCCGCGCGGCGCCCCGGATCGGCCCGGCTGCCCGGTCGATCGCCGGGCCCAGCGCGGCGCCCATCAGCTGGCGGGTGCGGTCGCCGCTCGGGCCGTCGATCAGGAAGTCGCCGATGCGTTCCAGCGTGATGACGTCGTCGGCAATGATCCCGGCGTACACCTCGGCGGCCTGCTCTTGCCGGCGCAGGAACAACCCCTGGACCTTGATGCCGAAGTAGCGGGTCGGTTCGGTCGGCTCGAAGATGAGCCACATACCGAGCGCGTTGGTGATCCAGCCGACGAAGACGCCCAGCGTCGGCAGCATCCACCACGTATGGAACCAGTGATCGATGAACGCGACGGGTATGCCCAACACGAACCCGAAGATGAAGCCGAAGTTGACCATCAGGTTGAGCTCGCGCTGGCCGATGTCCTTGAAGACGCGGATGACGAGGTCAGGGTTCTTGCGGAAGTGCTCGATGACCATGATCTTGGGGTCGAGCAACTGGTCGATGTGGATGCCGATCTCGGTGGTGATCGACTGCACCACTTCCGGCAATTGCGACTGGACCCGGGCGACGATCGCGCGTTTGCCGACGGTAGGCAGGTCGCGCCAGAACTGCGGGTCGTTGGCGACCATCACCTCATCGACGAGCTGCGGGATCTCGGGCTGGAAAAGCCGGACGATGTGCTCGGCGATCTTGTCCGGCTCGAGCTGCTGATAGAACTCCGCAGGCGTACCGAGCTTGGCAATGGCCTTGTCTGACGCGATCGAGCCCATCTTGGCCGCGCGCGCCGGCACGATGCCCTGCCAGCCGACACCGCCTTGCAGGATGCCGGGGATTTCCTGCAGTTTGTGCGGCAGCAGCCGTGCCAGCTCCCGCATCCCCGGGATTCTGAACCCGTGGAAGTTGACCGGGTAGAACAGCATGATCAGGCCGGTCCAGTTGATGAGCCAGCCGATCACCGCAGTGAACAACGGGATGCTGAGGAACGCGAACCACTCCATCGGGGTGTGGATCTGGCTCAACGTCCAGTCGCGATTGACAAACCAACTCCAGAATTCGCCGAACGTAGTCCTCACCGCCTTTCGTCGAGCACGTTGATCCGCGACCATGCGTGGCTTTGCCGCCTGTGCGAGTGCACATTATCGGTTGGTGCCGCGTCAGGTTGCTGTACTGAGCCACGCTTTCGCCTCAGCCCGGTATCAGTCGGAGTGGACACACTTACCGTGACCGCCGCGCGGACTCGTACTCAACCAAAAGGTTGACAAAGCTCGGTGCTGGCGCGCACACTCGTACTCAACCAAATAGTTGAGGAACAGAATGACGGACCAGTTGTCGAAAGTATTTGCGGCGCTGAGTGATCCGCTCCGTCGGGACATCGTCGCCCGGCTGACGACGGCCGACGCCACGGTCAGCGAACTCGCCGAACCGTACGACGTCAGCCTGCAGGCGGTCTCCAAGCACCTCAAAGTGCTCGAGGACGCGGGACTGGTCAGCCGGGGCCGCGCGGCACAGACCCGCCCGGTGCACTTGGAAGCGCAGGTGTTCGACCTGATGACCAAGTGGATCGAGCGCTACCAACAGCAGGCCGAACAGCGTTACCAGCGCCTGGATGCGGTGCTGGCAGAGATGAATGACACCGAAGCGAAACCGCGACGAAAGGGCAAAGCATCATGAACACTGCACAGGCCGTGATCGAAGCCGACAAGGATGTGCCACTCATCCGCATCACCCGCGATTTCCATGCCACCCCAGCACAATTGCTGAAGGCACATACTGATCCGGAGGTGTTCGCCCGCTGGGTCGGACCCGACGGTATGGACACCCGGATCCTGGAGTGGGACGCCCGAGACGGCGGCAGTTGGCGTTATGTCGCGACCCGCGACGGCCAGGAGTTCGGCTTCCGCGGCTGCTTCCACACCGTTGGCGAAGACAAGATCGTGCAGACCTTCACCTTCGAGGGCATGCCCGACGACGTTTCCCTCGAGACATTGTGGTTCGAAGATCTCGGTGACGGCCGCACCAGGCTGCATGCGCAGTCGTTGGTGGACAGCTTCGAAGGACGCGACGCCTGGCTGGCGTCCGGGATGGAGACGGGCGTCGATCAGGGCTACGCGAAACTCGACGCACTGGTCGGCGGTCTCTGAGCGCGATGGTTGTTCTCAACGCACTCACGCTCGCCGACCGGCACCGCGCCGTCGCCGCTGGGTTCACCGAACATGCTGCGGCGGTGCGGGATTGGTCAGCTCCAACGCCGGTGACCGACTGGACCACGGGCGACATCGTCGCGCACCTGGTCGGTTGGTTCACCGAGTTCCTCGGTGCGGGCGGTGTGACGTTGCCGGTCGGTCCGCCCGTTGCCGACGACCCGCTCGCGGCGTGGATCGCACACGCCGCGGCGGTGCAGAGCGTGCTCGACAGTGACGCAGCCGACGGCGACTTCAGCCATCCGATGGCCGGTTCTCACCTGCTTGCCGACGCCATCGACCGGTTCTATACCGCCGATGTGTACATGCACACCTGGGATCTCGCCGCTGCCGGCCGCCGAAAATCGGGACTGGACCCCGAATTCGCCGCGCAGATGCTCGCCGGGATGACCGAAATCGAGGACCTGCTGCGCTCATCGGGGCAATACGGGCCACCCGTCGCAGTGGCGGACGATGCGGACCCGGTTACCCGGCTGATGGGGTTCATCGGTCGGGACCCGGCGTGGTCGGGCAGTACGCGCCAGCTCCCGTAGGGGCTTGCTCGGCCCGCACGCGGGTGCATTTACCCCGGCCGCTCAACTCCCGCGAACCCCGACAGCGCAAACCACGTCGGCACGGCCCGCCGCACTGAGCTGGGCGCCTCGATCGCGAGCGCATCACCGCGGAGGGCATCGGTCCACGACAGGTCGCCCCGCCAGATGCCGGTCATGGTGCGCAGGTTTGTGGTGACGGTCGCGGTGGCCGGTTGGCCCGGGTCGGTGTCGCAGACGTACGCGTCGTCGGGTGTGATCACCAGCCACCAGTGGCTGCCGCGCGGCTCGACATCGGGGAAGCGGAAGTGGACGACGGCGTTCCCGTCGGGGACCGCTCCGTGGTTGATGTTGCGGTGCATGTCCCATAGGAGCAGTTTCGGGTCGAGGTCCTCGTCGCCGAGTTCACCGATCCACCGGATGCCCCACGTCCCGACGGCCTCGACGATGGGCCAGAGTTCACGGCCGGCCTCGGTCAGCACATAGCGGACATCGGTGCCGTCCGCTCGTCGCTCCACGATCCCCGCGCGGGTGAGCTGCTGCAGCCGCTTGGACAGCAGCGTCGGCGACATCTGCGGGACGCCGCGACGGAGGTCATTGAAACCTTCACTGCCACAGTCGAGTTCGCGGATGATCAGCATGGTCCATCGCTCGTCGAGCAACTCCATCGCTTTCGCCACGGGGCAGAACTGGTGGTACGAAGCGCCCATCGGCTCAGCGTATGACCATCGCTGTGGGCGGTCCAGATCTTGTACCAGTTGCCGCGACGAGGGGCTCGTAGCGTCAGCACCAGAGAGAAGGGAGCCGACATGACCACCACAGCCTCATTGGCCGACGAGGACCGCGCGCTCAAGGAGCGCACCGCGCAATGTGGGCGCTGGGCGACTACCCGACGTTGGCGAACGACATCATCGCCGGGCTCGGCCCAGTGCTCGTCACTGCCTGCGAGATCCCGGCCGGGCCAGCGAGTGCTGGACGTCGCCGCGGGATCCGGCAACGCTGCCATTCCCGCTGCCCGCGCGGGCGCCGACGTCGTCGCCTCCGACCTGACGCCCGAACTCCTCGGCGCCGGAAAGGAATTTTAGGTTGCATTTCTCCGTGTCATATCCCACTCCTCTGACCTGCGACTTCGCAGGATTGCATCAGGTTTGGCGGGCGGGTTTTGCATCGTAGATGACGAATCCTAGAACGGTACGGTCGTACCCAAATGGGTCAACCCTCGCGGACAGGCGCGGGCTCCGTCGCTGCACAGTTCGGGCACCGAAGTAGCCGGCGACCTCGACTCCGTGGCCGCTCCCACGTGCGGTCACATTGAGAGCACTTGAGAGTCCGAATCTTCGGAGGCTGCTGAGCTACAACAGGTTTCACGCGAAATGTCCGTTAACGACGCTCCACACGAGAGGTGCCCGGAGCCGACGAAATACCTCAGCCAACTGCACATGCAAAGCGCTGCCGTCAAAGCCTGGCGCCTCAGCTAACATTGACGACGAGCCATGAATTCATGTTGGCCCGCGGTCCCGGTGCAGTTGATCGAAGTACCTAGGCGCAACTGACGACGGAGTTCGCCCCAGAGGCGTTGGCGCTTTCGGACTTCTTCCCATGAGACTCAGGGGCGTAACTTCTCCGGCAGCTCACGGTCATGCACGGATGTGCCCAGCGTTCGCAGCAGCGCCAGCGCCCGCTCCGAGGGGGACCCCGCAACGGTGGTGACCACGATCAGGCTCTGACCAGGCGAGCGCGCGATGGCCAACGTCTGCTGGGTGACAGTCAGGGCGCCTACCACCGGATGGTGTAGGTCATAGGACGCGGCATCACAGGGCGTGATCCGATGATCGCCCCACATCGCGACGAACTCCGAGCTCTTCATCGTCAGCTCACCGATGAGAGCGGCGAGGTCACGATCGTCGGGATACCGGCCCACGGCGATACGCAGATTGCCGACCACTGCCCTGGCCTTGCGCCGCCAGTCCGTGTAGAGCTCGCGCTTGTGTCCGTCCAAGAACACCATTCGGCTCATGTTGGGTCGGTTCACCACATCGTCAACGGCGGTCCGGTCGACGTGTCCCGCCAGCAGCGCGTGCCCCAGCTGATTCCAGGCCAGCACATCGGTGCGCCGGCCCAGAACGAGCGCCGGAACACCGTCGAGGGCGCGAAGCAGATCCCGCGTCTCGTCACTCACCTTCTCTGGCCGCGGGCGCCGCGGCCGAGATGCCCGCCGCGCAGCCCCCGCCAACCGTTCGAGGTGCTCACGTTCGTGCGTATCGAGTTGCAGCGCAACGGCAATCGCTTCCAGAACCTCGGGTGACGCGCCGCGGGAGATCCCCTGCTCGAGCCGCGTGTAATAGGGCACGCTGACTCCCGCCAGGTGCGCCACCTCGTCGCGGCGCAGACCCTGCACCCGTCGTCGCGCACCGAAGTCCGGCAAACCGATGTCCTCGGGGCGGGTGCGCGCGCGCCGCGCCTGCAGAAATTCTCCGAGCGGCCCAGGTCCGTCCATCTCCTCAGTATCCGTGTGGTGTCAGATCCCAGCCACACCCTGCCAGGGGTAGGACCGACGAGGTGTGGCTACCCACCGCGCCCGTCCACAAACTCGTGTGAGCACCACCGATGATCGAGGGAGTCACATGGAACAGATCGAACTAGGCGACGTCACCATCACCCGGGTCAAGGAGTACTACGGCTCCGTGCAGATGCGTCCCGCAGAATTCTTTCCAGACAGCACCCACCACGACTGGGAAGCAAACAAGCACTGGTTGGCTCCCGACTTCTGGGATCCCGCCACAGATCAATGCATCTCGGCGATCCAGACCTGGGTGCTGCGCAGCGCTGGACGCACCATCCTGGTCGATACCGGTGTCGGCAATCACAAGGAACGGCCGCATGTCCCGGTGTGGAACCACCTCGACACCGCGTTCCTCCACAATTTGGCCGCCGCAGGTGTTACGCCCGAGGACGTCGACCTGGTGATCAACACCCATCTGCACATCGACCACGTGGGCTGGAACACCCGTCTGGACGATTCGACGTGGGTGCCCACCTTCCCGAACGCGACCTACCTGATGCCACAACGCGATTTCGACTTCTGGAACCCTGCCAATGCCCACAAATCCGCCGCCAGCCGCGGGAGTCTGAATGTGTTCGAAGACAGCGTCGCCCCGATCGATGACGCAGGGTTGACCCAGCTCTGGGACGAGACCTACCAGATCGACAAGAATCTGCGGCTGGACCTTGCACCCGGACACACCCCCGGTTCGTCGGTCCTGACACTGGAATCCGGCGGAGACCGAGCGGTGTTCGTCGGTGATCTCATCCATACCCCGCTGCAGATTGTCACACCGCATACCAACAGCTGCTTCTGCGAAGACCCCGCAAAATCACGCAACACCAGGCACAAGCTGCTGGGCCGTGCCAGCGACGACAACGCGCTCCTGTTTCCGGCCCACCTCGGCGGACACGGCGCTGTCGAGGTGGGCCGGGACGGCTCCAGCTTCGCCATCAAGAGCTGGGCCGGTTTCGCCCGTATCAGCTGACACCAACCACCAGAGGAGAACCCTTGTCTCAGAACAACACTCCCGTCGTTCGAACCCCTTCGGGCGCGGTAAGCGGCGTCCGCGACCACGGCGGCGAGCGCTACCGCGGGCTCCCCTACGCCGCCACCCCGACGGGGGCGGCCCGCTTCGCTCCACCGACACCTCACCCGGGTTGGGGCGGCGTCCGCGACATGACGGGTCCCGGGGCGACTGCGCCACAGCCTGTTCGGGACTTCGGTGCACTCGACATGCGGCCGTACTTCGGTCCCGGGTGGGTCACCGGTGCGGACTATCTGACGCTCGACGTGCACACCCCCGCAGCCGACGACGCGGCGCGACCGGTGATGGTGTTCGTCCACGGCGGCGGATTCGTCACCGGGTCGTCTCAGGCCGCGCTGTACGACGGCCGGGCATTCACTCGTGACGGCGTCGTGCTCGTTACTGTCAACTACCGTTTGGGGATCCCCGGCTTTCTCGATGCCCCTGGGGCGCCACGCAACCGCGGGCTGCTCGACGTGCTCGCCGCGCTGAGATGGGTCCGCGATACGATCAGCGCCTTCGGCGGTGACCCCGGAAATGTCACCCTCTTCGGCCAGTCCGCGGGTGCCACTTTGGTGGGAGCCCTGCTCGCCACACCGGAGGCCAGCGGGTTGTTCAAGCGGGCCATCATGCAGAGTGGCAGCGGCACAGGCGCTTTCACGCCGGAGCAGGCTGCACGAGTCACCCGCGCTGTAGCCGCTGAGCTTGGCGTGGAACCCACCGCGGACGGGTTCGCAGACGTCTCCGATGAACTATTCGTCGCCGTGCTCCCGGCGCTGGCTGGTCTTGACCTGCGCACCGCCACCGCCACAGACCCGCTGGTAGGCCTGAGCCCGTTCAGCCTCGTCCTGGACCGGCAGCCCGCCGATGCGCTGACCAATGGCCCGGCGGCCGACGTCACTCTGCTCATCGGCACCAACACCGAAGAGGGCAACCTCTATCTCGTCCCCCAGGGCACCTTCGATACGTCACAGCACGCTGATGTCTTGGCCGTTGCGGCACAAACACATTCGGATTCAGCCGTGGCGGCGGCCGTGGCCGCCGCCCGTCCACATGCCACTCACGGCGAAGTACGCTCGGCTCTGCTCGGCGATGCGCTCTTCGGTGTCGGCTCGGCCCGAATGGCGCAAGCCCACACGTCGATCTCTCAACGCGGCACCTATGTCTACCGCTTCGGCTTCCGCTCGACGGCGGTCGACGGCAACCTCGGCGCTGCACACACCGTCGAGCTTCCCTTTGTCTTCGACATCGCCGATTCGCCGTGGCTGCACGGGAAGACGGGCTTGCTGGGGCCCGATCCCGCTCCCGAAAGTCTGGCCCGGCGGATGCACGGCTCGTGGGTGGCGTTCGCCCGCAACGGTTCTCCTGGCTGGGACGGCTATCGCGGCGACGAGATTGCGGTACAGCATTTCGAGTAATGAGATCGCCGATCGTCAGTGCACGTGACCACCAGCCCGCTTGGGCCCGTTGCCTTCGGGGTTGCCTGGCTGGCGGCGGCCATGCCGCTTTGGCAGCAGCCATGGCGGCCGGCTCGTACGCTCCCGAACTCAACGTTGTCGGAACCTATGCCAACTGCGCTACGACCGATCTGCCCTCCACGATTCGCAGCGCATCGTGGAGCAGTGTGCCGGATCTTTCGTACAACCGATGGGATTCCTTCGCGACCAACGCCGCTGTCGACGGCCGATTGACGCTCGGCGTCGGCGTGAGCCATCCCTCGATGATCGAGGCCCTCGGCTATTCCTATGAGCGTCCTGCGCAATATCTGCGCGAGTACCTGGAGATTTTGATCCCTGCGCTGGCCGGAGAACCCGTCGACTACCACGGCAACCAGCTCACAGCCGTGGGCCAGGTGGACCTGCCCACAGCGCCAGCACCCGCCGTCGTGCTCGCGGCGCTCGGACCACGGATGCTCGGCTTCGCGGGCTCGATGAGTGATGGCACAATCACCACCTGGACCGGCCCTAAAACGTTGGAACACAGCATCGTTCCCCGCGTCACCGCGGCGGCTACGGCAGCTGGACGTCCGGCGCCACAGGTGGTCGCAGGCCTGCCGGTGATGGTGACCTCCGATCCGGATGCCGGCCGAGAATCCATCGCGGCCGCCTTCGCCCTCGCCGGGCAAGAGCCTGCCTACCGGACGGTGCTGGCCGCCGAGGGTGTCACCAGTGTCGCCGACGTCAGCATCGTGGGCGACGAGGAACACGTTGCCGCGCAATTGCGGCGGTTCGCCGAAGCCGGCGTGACGGAGTTCGCCGCCATGCCGTACGGAGGCTCCGACACCGTCAAGCGCACCACCGCACTGTTATCCGAAATAAGGTTGTGATGCAACGGATTCCGCCGAATATAGCGGAATACTCTTGAGCGCACAGCAGGTTGACTAGGCCATGACTAATCCGACTATGGGCACCTTCGGCGTTTTCGGTCTTTTCGAACAGTGGAAACAACTGACCACCGCCCAATTGAGGGATATCGAGGCGCTCGGCTACGGAGCAATCTGGGGAGGCGGCTCGCCGCCGGCCGAACTCGACTGGGTTGAGTCGGTCCTGGAGGCGACCAACAATCTGAAGGTGGCAACGGGCATCGTCAACATCTGGTCGGCGTCCGCGGGGCCGGTCTCCGAGTCGTTTCACCGCATCGAGGCGGCCCATCCCGGACGGCTTCTACTCGGTATCGGGGCCGGACATCCCGAACTGATCGCTGAATACAAGAAACCCTACGCCGCGCTCACGGAGTACCTCGACAAGCTAGATGAATACGGCGTGCCCCAGGACAGGCGCGTCGTCGCCGCGCTAGGCCCACAGGTGCTCAAGCTGGCCGCACGCCGCAGCGCGGGAGCCCATCCCTACCTGACCACTCCGGAGCACACAGCCCGGGCGCGTGCTCTGGTCGGACCGGATGCGTTCATCGCCCCAGGGCACAAGGTGGTGCTGACCATGGACGCCGTCGAAGCGAGAGCCATCGGACGCGAGGCTCTCGCCGTCTACCTCAAAGGGACCAACTACGTGAACAACTGGAAGCGATTGGGGTTCAACGACTCCGATGTCGCCGCACCCGGTAGTGGCGCCCTGATCGACGCGCTCGTAGCGTACGGCAGCACTGACACCATCGCACGCAGACTGAAAGAGCATCTCGCCGCCGGCGCGACCCACGTGCCCGTGCAGGTTCTGACCGGACCTGGCCAACTGATTCCCTCGCTTACCAAATTGGCCGGACCGCTCGGCCTCAACTGATCCATAACGCACGGATCAAGAGCCAGCTCAAAGCTAGTCGTGGCGCGGCTCTTGCTGGCTCTCACCGGCCCGCGTCGTGAAGGGCATCAGCGACTGCCTTAAGGCAGGTCGCTGCCCTTTATGCGGTCGAGGTGCGCCATGTCGTGGTTGCGGTAGCTGAACGACCGCCACTATTCACGGGCTTGGCCGGACTCAGAACTGCCCTGCCGTACCAATGGCATAGCAACAGGGCGACTTCCACATCAAGGTGATCATTGCCGATCGGTCTACCCCGACGTTCGAGGGCGCGTTGTACGCGATACTTCACCGAATTGACATGAATGTGCAGCTCGTACGCGCTGGCTTTGAAGCTCGATCTATTGCGCAGGAATTCAGACAACGTCTCCCGCAGCCGCTCGTCGCTGTCATTGTCCGAAGCAAGTGGGCCCAGGACCTGCCCCACCCATGAACGGGCGCTTTCCAGATCGGAGCTGAACTGTGCTGCGACGACGAGACCGGGTTCGTTGGCAGCGGTCACCCGCCGTGGCGGTGCCTTCGGCGCGAGCGCCACGGTGCGGGCCGCGCAGGCCTGTCGATGTGACCGCCGAAACCCGGCGACACCAGGCAACACAGTGCCGGCGGCGAGCCACGGCGAGTTCGAATGCAAGCGGACGAAGTCCTGGAGCCGGCCCATCACGTCGCAGGCCGCGGCGTCGGCGGTGAGCGGAATCCACGCCCAGCCGGTGATGCGATCGGAGGCGACAAACAACGGGCGCTCCCGAGCGCCCAATGCTATGGACAGCTCTGCGACAAACCGTTCCATGGTGTCCAGTTCCTCGCCATCTTCCTGTTCAGGGCACCAGAGAATGAGTGCGAGATGAACCCGGCGCATGGGATAGCAGATGAGAACTGAGGTTTCGTCGATATCGAGATCGTCGTCGCCATCGAGCACCTCGCGTACGCGCAGTGACCGCGCCTGGTTTTGATTGGCCAGCCACCGATCGCGTTCCTCCTGATAGGCGTCGACCACTTGATGCGACACGCAATCGAGATAAGCGAATGAGCTCGCCGATAACTGCGCGAATACCAACAATCCCAGATGAGCCTCAAGCTGCGCGGTCCGAATTTCATCGAGGATGACCGCGAGGAAATCTTGGTAGCCGAGCCAATAGGCGCGGACCAATTCTTCGACATGGGTACCGCGTTGCGCCATCCGACGCGCATGCTCAAGGGCTGCAGTAGGCGCCACTATGCGGTCACGGGGGATCCCGTGGCGGATGGCGGGGAAGAACGTTTCAAGGTTGCTCTGGACCGTGTCGTAAAGCAATGCCAGCAATTCGCCGTCGCCTGCTATTTCCGGCTTTTCCCGGTACAGCATCTGCTGAATGGACAGCGACGTAGCTGGGAGTTTCTGGCTCAACCGCTCCATGATGACGGCGGCGGTTTCCGCGGCAAGCGTTCGGGGAGTGTCTACTTGCGGCATGATTCGCCCCTCTGCGCGGCTAGGACGGAATGATGGTAAGGGCCTTCGCTTGCGCCGGTAGGCATAGCACCCACGTCGACGCGATTGGATCTCGTCGGTACCGAGCCGGACTTGCTGGATGGCGGACGGAAGTTACTGCTGAACAACAACATACAGACAGTCATCATCTCGGCTCGTGCAGCAAGATCGTAATCAACTGCAGGACAATAAATTTGATAGTCCGGCACCTGTGCGCACTTCACCAGGCTCCGACATTGCGTCGGCGTTGATCGTGCGCTCGGCCCGGACCCGGAACCGACGAGACCGAGGGCAGCGCCGAGCTGGACGCGGTCGTCCGCGCAGTAATGTGCGCCCGGTCGGCGTGCACGCATCAGCGTAGGAATCCGCCGATTGGGTTCCAGCCTCGGCAACAAATGTTGCGAAGCTGGCGCAACCGCCGTTACCACGTTGATGAAACCCGCTCTGTTACAGCGTGACTCGGAAGACCTGGAATTCGACGACAGGTCCGGGTTGGATCCGTCCCTGTCCGACGAAGATCGTCTGGTTTACCCAGGCGTACTTGGGGTCTCCGCATTCCAGGCGCGGGGTGGTGAC
>NZ_JXST01000022.1 GCF_000878195.1 Mycolicibacterium llatzerense
CAGTGGCGCGGTGTTGCGACCCGCTACGACAAATATGCCCTGACCTACCTCGGCGGTGTCTTGTTGGCCTGCGCCGTCATCCACTCCCGCGTGGGAACTCTCAAATTGGGAGACACGCCCTAGTCGGGGGAGCGTCGATGTCAGTTCAGATATGGCCGACCACCAGTCCTGCCGTTCGCCGGGTGCCGCGCGCATTCCTGTTGGTCGCGCTGTGCTGCGCGCTGCTGCTGAGTCCGGCCACCAACATCACGTCGAGCTTCGTCGTCGGCCTGATGAACACCGTGATCGGCATCGGCGGACGCGGCGACCCCACGTCGGCCAACATTCCGGCCAAGCTCAATCACACCGTGGTGCCGCCGGGCTACACCTACCTGCCGATCAACTACCCGGCGTCCATCCAGTTGTCGGCGAGCACCACCGTCTCCGGACCGAAGGTGTACAACGCCATCACCTCTCGACCCGGTGAGCAGTTGATCGTCGCGGGCTATTCGGAGGGCAGCCTGGGCGCCGAATGGGCCAAGCGCACGCTACTGGCCAATGGCACCGGGCCGGCTGCGTCGCAGCTGTCGTTCTTGATGATGGGCTCACCCTTCGCCGGCAACGGCGGCATCTTCGAACGCTTCCCGGGCATAAACGTGCCGTTCATCGTCAACAACCAGGGTCCGTCAGCACCGTCGATCTACGACACCACATTCGTCACCCGCGAGTACGACCCCTACGGCGATTTCCCGGCGTACTTCAATCCGCTCTCGTTGGCCAACAGCCTGCTCGGTGTCATGTACGCGCACCCGGACGCGTACTACGACTCGTACATCCCCGGCACGACGCCCGCCATCATCACCACGGTGACCAACAGCGCGGGCGGGCACGACACCTACGTCTTCATCAACAATCCCGACCTGCCGCTGTTGGTGCCCCTGCGCATCGGCGCCGGCGCCATCGGGTTGACGCCGTTGGTCAAACCGCTGCTGGACGCCGTCGAGCCGCTGCTGCGGGTATTGGTCGACATGGGATACACCGACCGCGAGAACCTGAATCCGGCGAAGAAGACGCCGTTCTCGTTGTTCACTCCCCTGTCGAAGATCATCGAGACGCTCAACGCGATTCCCGGCGCACTGCAGGAAGGCGCCAACAACTTCGTCACCGATATCCAGTCCCAACTACATCTGCCGGGCCTGGCTGCCACACCGGCGAGTTCTCCGCCGGTCACGCCGCTGGCCGTCTCCGTCAAGAAGCCGGCGGCCCTGGCACCGGTGGCAGCGACGGCCGAGGACAAGCCGACGGCGAACACGAAGACCGACGAGAAAACAGACACCAAGACCGACACCAAGACCGACGTGAAGGCCGACGTCAAGACGGAGCAGCCACAGTCCCCCGTCTCGACACCGAACACCGACACCGACCAGAAGCCCGCCACCTCGGATGAGCCGCAGGTGAAATCGTCCAAGCCGCAGGCAGATTCGGATACTCCGCCGGTCAAGTCCACCAAGCCGAAGACCGATCCCGACGCACCGCCGGTGAAGCCGACCAAGCCGAAGAAAACGAAGAACACGCCGAAAACGGACGCCGCCGACCCGAAGCCGGCGACGGCATCCGACAACGACGCCAAGGACACACCGAAGACGAGTCCGAAGGGCGGCGGATCCAAGGCTGCCGCACACTCGGAGACGTCGGCGGCGGCCTGACGCAGTCCCCGAAATCGACGATGCGAACAGATCGCGATCCCCCGCTAACCGCGATCTGCCCGCACGTTCGGCGGCGCTGATCGGACTCTCAGCAAGCGCCAAGGAAACACTTTACATACCATTGGTCTTGAATTACGATTTCCGCAGTGCTTGCGGTGCAGCCGCAGGTAGATCACGTCGCGAGAGGCGCAAGGCGTGAGCCCTACATTGGTCAGGGAGTACCGACCGTGGTCACGGTCGAGGCCTTTTCGCGCGTAGTCTCGTCGATCTACGATTCCGCAGTCCAGCCCGAGCAGTGGACCGCGACGATGGCCGAACTGCACACCATGTTCGGCGCGACCGGCGGGGCGGCTCTGGTGTTGGCCGACAGCGTGAGCCGGGCGCCCCAGAGCGTCACCATCCCGACCGACGCCCTGACCGAGTACGCGGAGTACTACCGCCACGTCGATTTCCTCCTAGAAGCGGTCGAGAACGGGCCTGTGGGGCGGGTGTACGGCTGCCAAGAGCTCACCGCTCTGCAGCCGAACGCCGAGTTCCACATGGACTGGATGCGCCCGCACCGCCTCGAAGACGGGCTGTTCGTCCGGCTGACGGACGGGCCCGAGCCCGCGACCTGGCTGGTGGCCACCGAGAAGCGTGCCGAACCGTTCGACAACACCGAACGCGTTCAACTGGCCGAGGCGCTGGTCCCGCATTTCCAGCGCGCGATGCGCATCCAGCACGACCTCAGTGAGGCCACCCACCAGATCCGCAACATCTCGTCGGCGATGGACAACGTCACCCGCATCGGGATGGCCGTGGT
Source organism: Mycolicibacterium llatzerense (assembly GCF_000878195.1). GTDB lineage: Bacteria > Actinomycetota > Actinomycetes > Mycobacteriales > Mycobacteriaceae > Mycobacterium > Mycobacterium llatzerense. Next base: position 2,488 of record NZ_JXST01000022.1, read on the forward strand.
GGACTGCTTGCTGTCGGTGCGCTACCTGAACACGGCAGCAGAGAACATCGTCCGCCGCCACGACGGCTTGACCATTCGTGACGGATCGTTCGAATTCGCGCATCCGCCCGCTGACGCCGCTCTGCGGCTCGGCATCAACGCCGCGCTCGGACAGACCGGGGCGGTGGTACGCGGCACCACCTCGCTGCTGTGCCCACGGCCATCCGGACTGCGGCCCTACGTGATTCACGTCCTGCCGTTCCAGCACGTGACGGCTCCACTGGCCGAATCCCGGGCCTTGGTGCTCATCCTCGATCCCGAGCAGCACCCGCAACCGGATGTCGAGATGCTGCGCCGCCTGTATGGGCTGACGACGGCCGAGGCGGCGGTGGCCATCAGGCTGATAGAGGGCGACGGGATCAAGCCGATCGCCGAGAGCATGTGTCTGTCCGCCGGCACCGTCAGAACGCACGTCCAGCACATCTTCGACAAGACGGGCACCCACCGGCAGGCCGAGCTGGTCCGCACCCTGCTGGCCATATCGCTGTAGTGCCCCAGCCAAATACGCCGATCAGCTGATGTACTCCCGAGCCCGATGCCGGATCGTCATGGCAAGGACAAGGAGGTCCCCCATGTTGATGACCACCACGGGAGTGAACCGGTGAGCGCCACGGTCGAACGCTGCGAGGTGTGCATCGTCGGTGCCGGTATCGCCGGGCTGAATGCCCTCTTCACGACGTCCCAGTACTTGTCGCCGGGCCAGCGGGTCATCCTGCTGGACCGGCGGCACCGAGTGGGCGGCATGTGGGTCGACACCTACGACTACGTGCGCCTGCACCAGCCGCACCCGTTCTTCACCGCCGGGAACATCGGCTGGACGCTGGACGCCGAGCCGTCCCATCTGGCCACCAAGCACGAGGTGCTGGCGCATTTCGACCATTGCCTCGACGTGCTGCGGCAGCGCATCACGGTCGACGAATTCTACGGCTGGACACTGCAATCCGATACCGAGGTTGATGGCGTCGTCCGCGTGCAGTGCGTGTCGGACGACGGGCGCAGCCTGGTGATCGAGGCCAAGCGCCTGATCAAGGCCATCGCCTCCGACGTCGAACCGAACGATCCGCTGCCGGTGTCCAGCACCACCGTCCGTTCGGTGTCGCCGAACTACTGCGACATGCGCAGTGGTTCCATCGACGACAGCGACGCTCCGGTATGGGTGATCGGCAGCGGCAAGACCGCGATGGACACCGTGTACGCGTTGATCTCTCGCCACCCTGGACGCGAGGTGAATCTGCTGGCCGGCTCGGGAACCTACTTCGCGCACCGCGACCGGCTGTTCCCCACCGGCGCCCAAAGATGGTGGAGTGGAACGACATTCAACGCCGTCGCCAACGACGTGACCCAACTGTTCGACGGCACCAACGAGGACGAGGTGAGCCGCCGCTGGCTCGAGCGGTACGCCATCTGGCTGACGCCCGGCACCGACAACTTCCTGCTCGGCCTCCTGTCGACGGCCGAGAGAGACGCCATCGCGGCCGGCTTGAACGACGTCGTGATGGACCATTTCGTGGATGCCGTCGATCGCGATGGGCACACCGAGATTCAGCTGCGCAGTGGCGGGGTCCGGGAGATCGACCCGGAGAGCTGGATCGTCAACTGCACCGGATATCTGCTCAAGCACCCACAACCGTATGAGCCCTACACCTCGCCGAGCGGCCGGGTGCTGTCGCTGAACGGCCGAGCGGCGACCCTGCACCTGACGACGTTCATGGGCTACTTCCTGCCGCATCTGATGTTCACCGATCAGCTCACCGAGGTGCCGCTGTACGAGCTCGACATGATCGAGTTGCGCCGCAAGTGCAACAAGGTTTTCCCCCACGCCGTGATGACGCTGGCCGTACACAACCTCGGTCTCATCTCAGATACCCTGCCCCTCAGCATTTTTCGCGACTGCGGCGTGGACATCGCGCGCTGGTATCCGCTGCCCCGCCAAGCCGTCGGGATGGCCCAGTTCCTGGCCACCCACCGGCGCCGACGCCCCCACCTGCAACGCACCCTGGACACCATCGCGCAACGCTTCGACGTCCACTGCGCTCCCCTGCGCCAGCCGGGCACGTCTACTCGGCCAGTGACAACTCCGGTGGCGGAACGCGCAGACCACGGGTGAGGACCAGGAGATACCCCACGCCGATCAACATCCAGATGACCCCGAGGGTCAGTGCGGCACTGCCGAGTTTGGTGAGCAGGTAAACGTCCACGACCGCGCCGATCAGCGGGATCACCAGGTACGTCAACGGATTCAGCCGTTGTTCGTGGCGATGCCGGACGTAGTAGCCGATCACCGACAGATTCACCAGGGTGAAGGCCGTGAACGCGCCGAAGTTGATGAACGACGTCGACGTGGCGACGCTGAGGAACACCGCACCCAACCCGATCAACCCGCACAGCACGATGTTGAAGACGGGCGTGAAGAACCGGGGCGATACCCGGCCGAAGAACTTCTTGGGCAACACCGAGTCCCGGCCCATGGCGTAGAGCAACCGGGACACACTGGCCTGCGCTGCCAGGCCCGAGGTGAACTGACCGATGATCAGGCCGGCCACGAAGAACGCCGCGAACAACGCCCCGCCGATGGTCCTGGCCGTGTCCGCGGCCAGCGAGTCGGCGTTCGCGAACGTGCCGCCTGGCTGTACCAGCGTCAGGGTGTAGGCCACCGCCACGAAGACCACCCCGCCGATGAGCGCGACGAGCATGATCGCGCGCGGGATGTTGCGCTGCGGATTCTTGGTGTCCTCCGTGAGCGTGCTGACGGCGTCGAACCCGAGAAAGGAGTACGCCGCGATGGCCGCACCCGCGGCGATCGCCGAGAAACCGCCGCTGCCGGTGATCGGCGTGACGGACAACAGCGAGCCACTGCCGTGGTGAGACACCATGTACGCCACCGCGAACCCGACGAACAGGGCGATCACCAGGAACTGCAAGACCATCAGGATCAGGTTGGCCTTGTCGGCCACCTTCAGCCCGAGGATGTTCAGCGCGGTCGTCACGACGATGAACAGCACGATCCAGACCCACGCGGGTACCGACGGAAACTCACCGGTGAGGTACGCGGCGCCGATCAACCAGATCACCAACGGCAGGAACAAGTAGTCGAGCAGAATCGTCCAGCCGACGAGGAATCCGAGCCTCGAATCCAAAGCTTTACGGACATAGGTGTACGACGAACCCGCAACCGGATAGTGGACCGACATCTTCGCATAGCTCGCGGCCGTGAACAGCATGGCCACGGTGGCCAGGAGATACGAGCCGGCACTGGCGCCCGCGGACGCCTCGGCGATGACGCCGAAGATGCCCAGCACGATGATCGGCGCCATATAGGCGAGGCCGAACAGCGTCACTCCGCCCAAGCCGAGGGTGGCGTTGAGGTGGCCGGCCTCGCCGGACTGCTGGGCGTTTTCGGTCATGAGCGTCCTTCGAGGTTGACGTGCTGGGGCTGCCACCGCTGGTGGCTCAGTTGGCCCCCGTAGGCGGGCAGCTCGATCGGGTCGTCGTCGGCGTACAACTGCTCCCACACCCGATTGACCCCGGCGGTGCCGTGGGTCCGTACCGCGGTCACCCGGTCGAGGTCGATCGCCAGGTGCGTGACCTCCGGCTCGGCGTGTGCCACCTGAGCGAGCACCTCGCCCTCCGGCCCGACGTAGATGCTCTGCCCCCGCCCGAGGGGCCCGGCAGCGTTGACGCTGAGGTAGTAGACCTGGTTCGTGATCGCGTTGGCGCGGGCCAGGACGAGCTCCTGCTCGCGGTCGTCGGAGGTCGTCTTGACGATGTTGAACACGACCTCGGCACCGAGCCACGCGATCTGCCGGGTCGCCTCGGGAAACCAGCTGTCGTAACAGATGTTGACGCCCATCCGGCCGACACCGGGCACGTCGAAGGCCGTGAAACCGGCGCCTGACGCCCACGGCTCGTACGGGCGCCACGGGAACACCTTGCGGTACGACGAGACCAGACGACCGTCGGGATCGAAGACGACAGCGGTGTTGTACACCCGGCCGTCGTCGCCGCGCTCGGCGATCGAGCCGGGCACCAGCCAGACACCGGAGTCTGCGGCCATGGCGCCGAGCGCCTGCACGAGCGGTCCGGTGAGTGGCTCGGCGACGGTGTCGAAATAGGTGCGGAGGTCGTCCTCGTCGTCGCTCGCACCCAGCAGGTGAATCTCGGGGAACACCACCATCTGCGTTTCGGGGTGCTCGGCGAGGATCGCACCGAGCTCGGCTGCCATCTCGGCCACCGGATCGTCACCCCGCAATGGGCTGGCCTGGACCAGGGCAACCCGCCACTGTCGACTCATCTCACCCCTCAGCAAGTCTCTGGAGGCCCCAGTGTGCGCCAGGACACACGCGCCAGCATCGGACAATCCGGGGATTTTCAGTGGAGCTTGTCGACATTCTGTACATCTTCGGCGGCAACTGTGCCGGTCAGGTTTCAGCGATGGTGCGCCGCGAAGAACTGCCAGATGGTGTCGGTCGCGTTCAGCGCGGTCGACGGCGGCGGTAGGTCACCCAACCGCTGCGCCAGCGGGCCCGGGACCCCGCCTGGCCACTGATGGCCGGCACCAGCGACGCTGACGAGTTCGACGGTGCGCCCGCCGGGGCAGTCTGCCGTCTGGGTGGTCACCGCCCCGGCAGTGGACGTCGTCGGCGTCCCGCACCCATCGATACCGCGCCACGTCGCATTCACCGCAGGTACCGACGGTCCGTCGACATTCGGTGCGCCGGTCAGTGTCTTGGCCTTGCCCGGTCCGCCGTCGAAGGGGACGCGATCGTCCGCGGTGCCGTGGATCTGCAGCACCGATGTCGGCGCGGCGTGCGAACAATCGGTCAACAGCGTCCCGGCGACCGGGGCGACGGCGGCGAACAGGTCCGTCTGGCAGCCGAGGCGCAGCGCCATCATGGCGCCGTTGGACATCCCGGTGACATAGACGCGGGCCGGGTCGACAGACATCTGCGCTTCGATCGCGGCGACCATCGCGGTGATGAAACCGACGTCGTCGACATCACGATTCTTCGGCATACCACAACAGGTTCCGGCGTTCCAGGCGCGATCCAGGCCGTCGGGATAGGCGACCACGAAGCGACCACCGTCGGCCTGGCCGTCCCAGTTGTAGGCCCGTTCGGCCTGCGCACCGTCGCCGTAGCCGCCGTGCAGCATGATCACCATCGGCGCTGGGCCACTGAGCCCGTCGGGCCGGTAGAGATGGAAAGTGCGGTTCAGTCCGCCGGCCTGCACCGACTGGTCGGACCGTCCCACCGGGATGCCGTTCGTCGGCGCACCGGCCGCCCGATGCCCGCCGCAACCTGCCAGCGCCGGCAGCGCAGCGGCCACCAGCACAGCCATCGATACCCGCAGTGACGAACGGATCATGCTCCCATGGTGCACCCCTGCCAGAATTGAGCGGTGAACCAAGCGACAGCCACGCCCGTCCGCGTCATCCGCGCTGCTGAGCGCTGGCACTGGCGGAACGAGTGGCTGGAATCGTGGCAGTCGTTTCCGGCGACCGGCAACTTCGATCTGGCGGCCAATGCCCACGGCCTGCTGATGATCAACAACGAGGACACCGTCAACGGCGGTGAGGGCTTCGACACGCACGACCACCGGGATATGGAGATCATCACCTGGGTGCTGGAAGGCTCACTGGTGCACAAGGATTCGCTGGGCAACGAGAGCGTCATCTACCCGGGACTGGCGCAGCGGATGAGCGCCGGCACCGGTATCCGGCATTCTGAGCGCAACGGCGCGGGGCGCCAGGAACGTCAGCCGTTGCGGGTTGTCCAGATGTGGATTCCGCCCGATGAACTCGGTGGCGCACCGAGTTATCAGGAATCCGATATCGGCACCGAGCTCGCCGGCAACGCCCTCATCCCGATGGCCTCGGGTATGCGCAAATACCGCGACGATGCGGCGATCACGTTCGGCAACAGCTACGCCACCCTGCATGTCGCCCGGCTGGATGCCGGCAGCGGGATCGAGGTACCCGACGCGCCGTACGGCCACGTCTTCGTCACCCGCGGGCAGGCCGAATTCGAAGGCTCCGGTCCGCTCCATACCGGTGATGCCGTGCGGCTCACCGCAACTGGTGGACAACGCATCACCGCGGCCGACGCGGGTGCCGAGCTGCTGGTCTGGGAGATGCACACCATTGCGGTGAACGTGTAGCTACCGCCCCAACCGGGCCAGTGCGACGGCGGCGGCGTTGGCGCCGCACATGCCGTGCCCACCCGGTCCCGGCGGGGTGGCCGCCGAGCAGATGTACATTCCCGGGACACCGATGGTGTACGGCGACAACGTGGTTCGCGGACCGAAGGTCAGCTGACGGATGTCCTTGGCACCGGTGTTGATGTCGCCGCCGACGTAATTGGTGTTGTAGACCGACATCTCGGTGGTGGACCGCACGGCCTGCCCGACGATGCGCTCACGGAATCCGGGAGCGAAGCGCTCGATCTGCGTGATGATCGCCTCGGCGGCGTCGCCGCTGTAGCCGTTCGGCACATGCGCGTACGCGGAGACGGGGTTGACCGTACCGACGGAACGCCCCGGATCGGCCAGATACTGCTGGAACGCCAGCACAAACGGACGCTGCGGCATCCGGCCCGCGTGGATGTCCCGTTCCGTCGCGGCGATCTCGGCGAAATCACCACCCAGGTGGACGGTGCCGGCTTGACGGGCTGCCGCGTTGGTCCACGGCACATCACCCTCGACGGCGAAGTCGACCTTGAAAGCGCCTGGGCCGTATCGGAATCGGTCGAAGGCGCGGCGCACCCGCGTGGGCAACCGGTCGCCGAGGATCCCGGCGATGGCGGTGGGCGACAGATCGAAGACAGTGATGTCGGCGGGCGGCAACTGCGACGCGGAGGTGACCCGCACGCCCGTCTCGATCTTGCCGCCGAGTTCGGTCAGCACGGCTTCGAACGCGTTGGTGATCGCCTGCGATCCCCCGGCCGCCACCGGCCAGCCGTTGGCGTGCCCGGCGGTGATGATGCCCAGACCGATCGCCGAGGTGAGCGGGTGGTGCAGCGGCTGAAAGGTATGGGCGGCAACGCCTCCGAAGAGCGCACGGGCCTGCGGCGTGCGGAAGACCCGGGCCAGCGCCGCCGCGGGCAGCACCGTCGGCGCCCCGAACCTGGCCAGCCCCAACGGGTGCCGCGGCACCCGGAGCAGCGGGCCCATGATGTCCTCGGACAGCTCGTCGAACCGGCGCGACGGTCCACCGAACAGCAGCTGCCACCGCGACACGTCGACCCCGAGCCCGTCGGCCGTGGTCTCGACCGATCGGTAGAGCGCCCCGGCGGTGCCGTCGTCGAGCGGGTGGACGCAATCGACCTCGGTCCATCTCCACTGCAGGCCATAGCGGTCCAGCCCGAGGTTCTTGATGAACCGGGACCCGGCAGGCATCACGTGGATGGCGGCGCAATCGTCGAACACCAGACCCGGGAGGACGTACTCGCTGGAGCGAACGCCGCCGCCGATCCGGTCGGTGGCCTCCAGCACCGTGACGTCGATCCCCTTGGCAGCCAAGGTGATGGCGGCGGCGAGCCCGTTGGGCCCGGCGCCGACCACAACCGCGGTACTCATTACTGGAGGACTCCGGCACGCTGCCAGGTGACGTTGAGCGGGATCGGCCCGTTGGGCAGCCACGGCTGCTCGTCGACCAGGTCCTTCACGTTCCAGGTACCACGCTCGATCACACCGAGGGCCGCGTCGATCACCTTGTACTCCTGAGTCATCTTGTGGATCGGCTGCGATTCCACCCAGGCGATGACGAACTCGCCCGGCTCGAACTGCGCCTCGGACTGGATAGCCCGAATCAGGTCTTCATTGTGCAGGTGCCCGTCGCCGAAGTTGAAGCCGATGATGGTGTTGCACGACATCTCGCCTTCGCGGACAACGCGAGTATCGATGTCGGGCAGGCATTTCAGCAGCACCGAATACAAGCCGCGGCCTTGGCTGTGCATGGCCCGCCATGCCGTCACCTGCTGGGTGAACACCTCGGCGGTGATCGGGTCCCACCCGAAGTCGACGTACTGATCAGCAGAGTTGGGCGATGACCGGGTGACCCGGTTCAGCTTCTGTTCGGCGCCGGGCGTGAAGGTCCACACCGCTGAGGCCCAGTTGCCGGCGTACTGGCGCATCGCCGGCAGGAACGACACCAGGTCGGGTCGCAGGTTGCCCAGGATCGGGAAGAACGACAGGGCTGCGGCCAGCACGATGGCGAGCCACCCTGGGTTCATGTCCCACACCGCGTAGCCGTCCCCGTTCGGGAAGCCCAGGAACAGGAAGATGGTGGCGTAGGCGAACAGCACGTTCCATTCCACCGGCACCGCCAGCGGGAACGTCGAGATGATGAACAGGTGGAAGCTCACCATGATGGCGGCGGCAACGATCGACAGCCATGGCCACGGCGAGAACAACAGGGCCAGCGGCGCGGCGATCTCCACGATGCTGCCCGGGCCGTGCGCCATGAAGGTCGCCAGATGCGACGGACGCAGGTCCTCGGGGAAGTTGCGGTAGTGCGCCCGCTTGAGCCACTTGAACGGGATCGCGGGGCTGTTGCTCACCATCGGCGGAATGACGTTGGTGAAGTGCAGGCCGAACTTCGAGACACCCGCCCAGAACCACACCGTGCCGATCAGCAGCTTGCCGGCGATGATCATGTTGACGAACGGCAGCGCGGAAAAGAAGATCAGCGCGGGCAGGTACTGCTCACCGCGGCCGGCCAGGAAGATCGTCTTGTCCCGCAGTCCGATCAGAATGAACAGGATGATCGGCGCGACGAACAGGGCCGGGTCGACCAGTCCGGAGGTGTTGTCCGGCAACGCTTTCGACAGTGACTCGCTGGGCACGCCGGGCAGCATAATCGCGACGAGCACGGTGGCCATCAGCGCCAGGTACACGATGATGTCGAACCAAGTGCGCCGGTCGCCGTTCGTGAACGGCACTGCCTTCCACGGCCGCAGCCGAATGGTGTTGGGCTTGGCCCAGAATCGGAACCCGCCCGTCATCGGCTTGGTCTTGCCGGCCAGCGGACCCCAGGAGCCCGCGAACCCGACGAGTTCCAGCAGGACGGTCCACAGGATCACCTTCTGGTAGACGATGGGCTGGTTCCACCATTCCGACACGTGCCAGAAGGCCGGCAGGTGCGACGTCGCGGTGGCGATCACGACGCCGCCCAGGGCGTAGAAGAACACGAGTTTGACGATGTACAGGACGTGGATCATGCGCGGCGCGCCGTATCCGTCGTCCACCCATTTCAGACACATGATCCGCAGCCGTTCCCGCAGCGGCATCCGGAGAAACTCTTCCAGGTCGACCTTCGGCAAGGTCGGTTCGATGAATCCCATGAGGTGAGCTCCTTTGCTGGTATCAGGCTAGATTTGCGGATCGGTGGTGGTGAGGGTTTTGCGCAGCGACGGCTTGTCGATCTTGCCGACGGGGTTCTTCGGCAGTGCCGACAGAACGGTGATGTCCACGGGCAGTTTGTATTTCGACAGCGACACCGTCAGGTGCGCGGCGATGTTGTCGACGTCGAGTTCGGCGCCAGGATGTGCGGAGACGAACAGCACCGGCTCTTCGCCGTAGAGTCCGCTGGCCCGTCCGACCACCGCAGCCTCGGCGACCCCGGTCAGCTGGTGCACGACGGTCTCGATCTCCTTGGGGTAGATGTTCTCGCCGCCGCGGATGATCATGTCCTTGGCCCGGTCGACCAGCACGAGGTAACCGTCCTCGTCGAAACGGCCGACGTCGCCGGTGTGCAGCCAGCCGTCCTTCAAGGTCTTCTCGGTTTCCTCGGGGCGGTTCAGGTAGCCGCGCATCACGTTGGGGCCCTTGATGACCACCTCGCCGAGCTCACCCTGCGGGACCTCGGCACCGGCGACGTCGACGATGCGAATCTCCTGACCTGGCAACGGGATTCCGACGGTGCCAACCTTGCGCGGCCCGCCCAGCGGGTTGCCCGTACTGGCGCACGATCCCTCGGACAGTCCGTAGCCCTCGACCAGGCCTATGCCGTAACGCTTTTCGAATCCGTCGAGCAGCTCGACGCTGGCCGGCGCCGCCCCGCACACGGCGAACCGCACCGCGGATGTGTCGGGCCGCACCTCCGGCGGCAGACCCAGCAGCATGGTGTAAATGGTTGGCACCGCGGAGAAGTAGGTGGCGCGGCTGGATTCGAGGCGCTCGAAGAAGGTCGCGGGATTGAACCGGCCGGCAATGGTGGTCCGGCCGCCGGCGAGCAGCGGCGAGAGCACGCTGACCACGATGCCGTTCACGTGGAACAGCGGCAGGATGAGCAGGCTGTGATCGGCGCCGGTCAACTCGAAACCTTCGATCACCATGGCGCACATGGCGTTCAGATTCGAGTTGTCGAGCATGACGCCCTTGGGCCGGCCGGTCGTGCCGCTGGTGTAGATCAGCAGGACCAGGTCGTCGTCGTTGCCGACCACCGGCGCGTCGGTCCGGGGCTCGCCACCCAGGTCATCGACGTGCAGCACGGTGATGTCGGAATCGACGTCGTGGTCGACGACGAGCACGACGGCGCCGGCGTCAGCCACCTGGTAGGCCACCTCGGCAGGCACCAGGGTCGGACTGATGGGAGTCGCGACGGCACCGAGCCGCCAGGTGGCGAACAGCGCCACCACGAAGGCCACGCGGTTCGGGAGCATGATGCCGACGACGTCGCCGACGCGGACACCGCGCTGGTGCAGCGCCCCGGCGGCGCGCTGGACGGCGTCGAGGAATGCGGCGTTGTCGAAGTCGGTGTAGTCGTCCGCGACGGCGGGAGCGTGCGGCGCAGCGGCCGCGCGGCGGTCGGGCAGGGTGGCGAGGTTCATGTCATAAAGGTAGGAGTTTGTGGTGTGCACCACTCCGTCGTGCGCCGATCAACTTTGTCGGATGATTTGTACGCTCGACACAAATTTTCGCTCTACAGTCGGCGCATGGATCCGGCGGTCAGCGAGGCCAACACCACCGTCATGACGCGTCTGATCGCCCGCCAGGATGAGGTTTCCCGCGCCGTCGGGAACCGCCTGGCCAGCGATATCACCGAACTCCGTGGCGATCCCGAGATCATCGAGCTGCTCGGCGCCAGCGTTGCGGGCAATATCAACACCATCTTCCATGCCCTCCGCCACGACATATCTCTGGACAACATCGAAGCGCCGACGGCCGCCCTGGAGTACGCACGCCGGCTCGCGCAGCGCGGGGTGCCGATGAACGCATTGGTTCGGGCCTACCGGATCGGCCACGCGATGGCGCTCGACGTCTGCGCCGAGGAGATCAACAATGCAGACTTCGCGCCGCAGACCAGGCTGGCCATCTTCGAACGGATAACGTCAGTGACGTTCCGCTACATCGACTGGATCTCGCAGGAGGTCGTCGGGGTTTACGAGGACGAGCGCGACCGCTGGCTCGCCAACCGCAACAGCACCCAAGCACTCCGGGTGCGGGAAGTGTTGTCCGGCAACGACTCCGACCCCGAAGCCGTGACCGCCGCGATCCGCTATCCGATGCGCCGCCAGCACCTGGCCGTGGTGCTGTGGTGGCCCACCGGTAGCGGACACGTCACCGGGCACGACGATGCCCTGGCCAAGCTCGAACAGTTCCTCCGGGCGGCCGCCGATCACGTTGGTACGCAAGGCAGTCCGCTGTTCCTGGCCGCGGACCAGCGGACCGGCTGGGGCTGGCTGCCACTGTCCAGTGCCACCGCGCCCGGCGCATCCGCACAACTGAAGCATTTCGCCGAGTCCCATCCAGGTGCCCCCGCCGTCGCAGTGGGCACTCCGCTACCCAGCGTCGAGGGCTTCCGGCAGTCGCACCGGCAGGCCCTTCGCGCACACGGCGTCGCGGTGACCGCGAACCTGACGGGCGTCACCGCGGCCGACGCGGCAGGCTTCGCCGCGGCGGCGTTGATGGGCGAGAACGAGGACAACGCCCGTGAGTTCGTCCATGCGGTCCTCGGGCCGCTGGCGGGATCCGGGGCCAACGACGCCCGCCTGCGGGAGACCCTCCGCGTGTTTCTGGGCCACGGCGGTAGCTACACTGCTGCAGCCGACGAGCTGGTGGTGCATTTCAACACCGTCAAGTACCGCGTCGGGCGGGCGCTGGAACGCCGCGGGCGGCCGCTCGGCGACGACCGGCTGGACGTTGAGATGGCGCTGCTGCTGTGCCACTGGTACGAAGCGGCAGTCCTGAAGGATGAGTAGCGGATTGCTCGGCAGCGAATACAACATCAACCGAGTATGTCCAGCATACTCACAGGGTCAGTGACCGTATCGAGACCAATAGCAAATCGGCATGTGTTAACCAGCTGGTTCACTGCTGTAACGGATACGCCGAGGCCGGCGATATCAGGGTAGTGGTCGGTTGAACCGAGTACGACCTAGTAGGGTCCACCGGCCATACGCGAGAGAACCACGATTGGAGTTTCACTAATGCGCAACACAGGACGTTTGGTCGGATTTGCTGCGGCATCGGCCCTCGCGCTGATCCCGCTTGCCGTCGCCGCCCCGGCATGGGCCGACGACGAGGTTTCCGGCGAGACCGGCGCCGCGGTCGCTACCCCGGTCGGCAGTGGCAACGCAGATGGCGGAGCAGGCTTCAACGTGGAGAACCCGTTCTGGCACCCCTTCGACGCCTCCAGCAATGCCGGCGGTGGCGCAGGCATGAACACCCCGCTCGGCGGCGGCGAGTTCAACACCGCCACAGGCACCGAAGCCGGTTTCGGCGGCGCGGGCTTCGACACGAACACCGGAGCCGCGGTCAACACCCCGATCGGCGGCAGCAGCTTCAACACCGGTGCGGCAACCGACTTCAACCTGCCCAACCCGGTTGACTTCTTCCCGACCTTCGACGGCGGCGTCAACGCCGGTGGCGGCGCGGGCGTGAACACCCCGGTCGGTGGCAGCGGCTTCAACGCCGGCGCCTCCAACGAGTTCGCGATGCCCACCCCGGCCAACTTCATCCCCACCGTCGGTGGCGGTGCCGGTGGCGGCGCAGCCGTCAACACCCCGGTCGGCGGCAGCGACTTCAACACCGGCGGCTCGAGCGAGATCGGCCCCGACGGCGCGAGCACCAGCACCAACTCCGGTGCCGGCGTTGCGACCCCGGTCGGCGGTTCCAACTTCAACAGCGGATCGGCCTTCACCTTCGGCCGCTAGTCCGTAATTCACAACGGCCAGGCACCCCACTGGGGTGTCTGGCCTTTGTTGTGTTCACCGTTCTGAAACACCGGACCTAGGCGGTCCGGCATCGCTCCTTGCCTCGATCGCGCCATCCACAAAGCTCCTTGGCGCAGGCGCACTCGATCATCAAATTCGCGAATCACTCCGCGACTGCCATATCAGTGCTCGCCCTGACATGGAAATTGCCTGATCTCCCGCTCAGCGGTATGCACTGTTGACGCCCAGCACGGGTCTCGCTACGTTTCGCCGTGAATTAGTCAGCGAGTCGCCCATTAGTTCGTAGGCCGCCCAAAACCCTACCCGCAGGCCAGGAGTCGTCATGACAACGCACGCAGAGCCCGACGCAGCTGCCGTCAATTCCTCTCCGACACCATTCGCGGTCGAGGATCCCACATCGATCAGCACCAAGCGTTATCACTCGCCAGAGTTCGCGGCTTGGGAGGACGAGAAATTGTGGAAGCACTGCTGGCAAATGGCCTGCAGGGAGGACCAGATCCCCGAGCCTGGCGACTTCATCGAATACGAGATCCGCGGCCGATCGATCCTTATCGTTCGCCAGAACGATTACACCGTCAAAGGATTCTTCAACGCTTGTCTGCATCGAGCAACGGCACTCGGCGAGGGCAGCGGAGAGTTCATGGGTGGCCAAATAGTGTGCCCGTACCATGGCTGGCGCTGGAATATCGACGGCACGAATACCGAGGTCTTCGCCGAAGCCGGTTTCGAAAAGCGTTGCCTAGAACCAGAAAAACTGCGGCTGCGCGAGGTGCGCACCGCATCGGCGCTGGGCATGATCTTCATCAACACCGACCCCGACGGCCCGTCGTTCGCCGACACCGTTGGACACGCTGTACCAATTTTCGAACGGATCGGCTGGGATCGAATGAAGGTCCGGTGGTGGAGGTACGCCATCCTTCCCGCCAATTGGAAGATCGCCCAAGAGGCCTTCATGGAGTCCTATCACCTTCCCCAAGCGCACCCGTCACTGAATATGGGCGCCACCGAGTACAACGACGCCACCACGTACGAAGTACTGCCCGGCGGAAACGCTCACATGACTGCCCCAACTTTGCCGCTGCCAGACGGAATGACGCCGGCAGAGTACTTTCGCCGATACAACCAGGCGATGCATCACGATTTCGTGGCCTACCCCACCGATCGCGAAATGTTCATCCAGGCGGGATTGCAGAACAAGAAGATCCCCGACGAAAACTACGTCGAGGCATTCTTCTCCGACCTCTACACATATGCTGAGTCGGCCGGAATACCGCTGCCGCCAATAGAATCCGGCCTCTTCGCGTTCGGCCACATATTCCCAAACCTGACGCTACTGAGCCAGTATGGATCCGCGATCATGTACCGATCTCGGCCACTCGGCGACGGCACCGATCGATGCATGTACGAAGTTTGGGCCCTGCAAATCCCTGCTGCCGGTGATGATTGTGATCCGCCCGAACTGGAGGGGCCGATGGCAATGGAGGATTGGCCGCGAATCCTGCAAGAGGACTTCGCGAATGTCATCGGGCAACAGAAAGGCGTGCGCTCAGAAGCACTTGACGGCCTCATCTTCTCTGAGACGCTGGAACCGATGATCACCAATCATCATCAAGAGCTCGACCGCTACCTTCGGTCGTACTAAGCCGATGAACAGCACCTACACCGTCCGAGTCGAACCCAGCGGAATAGAGTTCGAGGTGGGCCCGAAAGAGACCGTCTTCTCGGCCGCGGCACGTGCCGGACTGCACTGGCCCACAATCTGTTACGGCCAGGTACGGTGCACCGCTTGCGCGTTGCGGATAATCGACGGTCGACAAAACACCGTAGAGCCAACCGCTGCGGAGAGCGCCCTGCTGCGGCGGATGGCGGAATCCGGCGGCCGACGAAGGCCTGAACGTGAGCTCCGACTCGCCTGCCAGCTGAAACTCAACGGGGATATCACCGCACGCAAGTCGGGTGTGCGGTTAGCCATCGACAGCACTCCGGTCGCGGCCGAGGAAAAGCATGGCGTCTGATACTGAGCAGCACCGATTTTACGACGGTACAGAGTCGTGAACAACAACGGACTTGAGACGGGGCGCCACGCGCCCCCGGTACCGCGCGGTTTCAGCGTCTGCCAGATCGCTGTCAGCACCTCCGACCTCGCGGGCAGCCTGCGTTTGTTCGACAACCTCTTTGGTTTCCGTAACGCCGGTGGCAGCGCCCTATGGGGGCAAGCCATGCGGGTCACGGGACTCAGTCGAGACGCGCGCGCCGTGGTTTGGTGGCTTGTCGGCGAGCAGCCGTTCCTTCAGCTTGAACTGTTCGAATACACCCACCCCGTTCCTGCCCCAATCGGAGCACCCGGGGAGGCTGGACTCTACGGATGGGTGCGAATCGGAATAGCCGTTGCCGATTTCAGCCGCGTCAAAGACGGGCTGCTCGACTTTAACATCGAGCCACTGATTCCCCCTATGGGCCCCGTCGGCGCGCGGTCGCTGTCATTTCGCGAGCCATTCGCGGGTTTTGTCATCGAGGTGAACGAGGCTCCGAATAGCGAAGGGCCACAGGTACGCTACGCGACGCAAGCTGTCCACAACATCGATATGGCGGCGCGTCTCCACAACTCTGTCCTGGGCGCCACCATGGAACCGTTGGCTCCGATCGCCGGCGGCCGGCCGGCACGCTGGCCTGCCGGGAGTGGCGAACCGAATGGCTTTCTGGCCCGCTACGACGAATTCGTCATCGAAGTACTGCAGTACCCGGATGGTCCAACGACCCCACCACAACAACGCCGGATCTATGACCACGGCATCATCAACCTTGCCCTCGGCACCCGCGACTTCTCGACCGCCGCAGATCTCATCGAGCGTCTCCAGGCCGACGGCCACCGCTCCACCGAAGTAGTCCAGAACGAGCAGATCGTCGGTACCTACTTCGTGGACCCGGGCTGCGAGTTCGAAGTATTCTCGCTACCCGAGGAGTACGACAACATGCTCGGATTCTGTGCGACAACGCCGTTTGTTGCCAATATGGGCTTTTGACATTGGCGCCCTGGACGTCAGGCGATACAGACTTCCCCTCCGGCAAGCCTTCAGGCCACCTCGGATAGCCGGGCAAGCTAGAAAGTTCGAGATGAGTCTCAGCGACACTTACGACGTCGTCGTCGTCGGATTCGGTACTGCGGGTGCATGTTCGGCGATTGCTGCCGCGGAGAATGGCGCGCGGGTGCTTGTCGTCGATCGAGCGCTCGGCGGCGGCGCTTCGGCGCTGTC
Source organism: Mycolicibacterium llatzerense (assembly GCF_000878195.1). GTDB lineage: Bacteria > Actinomycetota > Actinomycetes > Mycobacteriales > Mycobacteriaceae > Mycobacterium > Mycobacterium llatzerense. The sequence continues at coordinate 18,953 of NZ_JXST01000022.1, forward strand.
GGGAGGAATCGTCTACGCAGGCGGCGGCACTGCCTATCAGCGCGCCGCGGGCTATCACGATGACCCCGAAAACATGTTCAATTACCTCCGTCTTGAGGTCAATGGTGTGGTGGACGACGAAACACTTCGGGAGTTCTGCGAGGGCAGCGTCGAGCGCTTACAGTGGCTCGAGCGACACGGCGCCCGCTTCGGTTCGTCGCTGTGTGACTACAAAACGTCCTACCCAACCGACGGTCATTACTTGTACTTCTCGGGCAACGAGAAGGCCTATCCCTATAACTGCCACGCTGTTCCGGCGCCGCGGGGCCACCGCCAAATAGCAAAAGGGATGAGCTCAGGCAGGGTGCTGTGGCAAGCCTTGCGAAACGCCGCGCTGCGTCTTGGCGTCACGTTCCTGCCGATGACCCGAATAGAGGACCTGCTGATCGTCGATGACCAAGTCCGCGGAGTTCGAGGCCGCACCCTGAGCGACGACGCATCACTGGCCGCCACTCAGTTTCGATACAGCACCGCCGCAGGCGCAAAGCTCACCAACTGGGTGCCCCCGGCTGGGCGGCGTTTCACCGCCAGTGCGGACAGAGTATTTCAATCCAATGCCCAGCCCATCACGATCTCCGCCAACGCAGTGGTCCTGGCAGCCGGTGGATTCGTCTTCAACAATGACATGCTTCGGCGCCATGCTCCCGAGTACTCCCTGGTATCGCCACTCGGAACTGCGGGAGACGACGGAACGGGAATCTTGTTGGGTGCCAAAGCCGGTGGCTCCACCGCACATCTGAACCGGGTTACCGCGTGGAGATTCATCTCGCCTCCATCGGCGATGATAGAAGGCATCACCGTCGGCATCAGCGGTGAACGCATTGCCAACGAAGACCTGTACGGCGCCACACACGCAGACATCATGATCCGCAAGTTCGGCGGCAAAGGCTTCCTCGTTCTCGACGGTCCAACCTGGAAACGCGCGCGACGACAGCTGCGCACGCAGACCCAGCTGTTCCAGAAGGCCACCATGTTCCCGGCGTTTACGGTGGCTCATCGCACTGCATCCACCATATCGGAGCTTGCAGACAAACTCGGAGTGTCGCGATCCGGTTTGATCGCGACGGTGTCGGCCTACAATAATGCAATTGCTTGTGGCACCAGCGATCCCGCGCACAAAGCACCTGAGTTGTGTGCACCACTGCTTCATCCACCGTTCTACGGCGTGGACATCTCACTGAAGTCGGCGTCCACCGATTTCATGCCTGGCCTGACCCTTGGCGGCCTCGTCGTCGAACCGGCTTCGGGGCGTGTGCAAGGTGAAACCGGCGTTCCGGTCCCTGGTCTCTACGCTGTCGGCCGCACGGCCATTGGCGTGTGTTCGAATTCGTACGTCAGTGGACTCTCATTGGCAGACTGCGTCTTTTCCGGCACCCGCGCAGGCCAACATGCCGCGCGGGCCGCGCTTCGTTGATCTAGTCGGGACTGCCGACCCCCACGGTCAGCCGCACGCGGTGGTTGTCGATGCCGACTCTCGGGCTTGCCGCGCTTGTTCCCTGAACGCCGGCAGTACCCGTTCGAAGAACAATTCGACACTGGGCCAAGCGATGTCTGGGTCGATACCAGCCAACAGTGGTGTCAGCATTATCGGCTGTCCAGCTTCCTCGAGCTGATTCATGAGCGCGACACATTCCTCCACTGTGACCACTTTGTACAGCCCACTCGCCCGAGCCGCCTCCAGGTCATCTACCGGCGCAAAGGGGGTACGTAGATCGCCCACCACCCCCTCAGTGGACCATTTGCCGTAGCTATTGAGATCATGAAATACGTGAGGGCCCAGCTGGTTCCACGCTCTTTCTGGATCGTCTGCTATGTGGACAAACAGTGCCGTAGGAACGTTCAGAATCGCACCGGGCTCGCGGCCCGCAGCCCGACATTCTGCCCGGTATAACTCCCGGATCTGGGCATCCGGCACTAGCGGAAAGAAACCGTCCGCAAAGTGAGCTGCACGCCGCGCTGATGCCGACACCCCTCCAGCAACATAGAAGGGCGGGCGGGGAGACTGCACCGCCCGCGGGGTGATCGTGAAACTGTGCTCGCCGACGCGAACTTCCTCTCCTGCCAACGCGGCTGCGATCAGCGGGATGCCCTCATCTAGAAGCGCAGCGCGTTGTCTCAAGGTGCGGCCGAACATGGCGAACTCGCGCGCCACGTATCCTGCACCGACTACAAGATCGACGCGGCCATTGCTGATTTGGTCGAGCACTAGTGTCTGCTCGGCGACCGACACCGGATGGTGCAGCGGCAAGATCACTACAGCCAGCCGAATCCGGGCCTGCCGCGAACGGGCCGCAACCGCACCAGCAAGCACCGTGGGTGCGGGACAGTAACCGTCGTCAGAGCCATGGTGCTCGGTTAGCAAGATGACGTCGACTCCGCGCCGATCGGCATAATCGGCCATCTCCAGCGCCGCGTGATATAGGTGTGGCATCGACGCTCCGAACGATGGTCCGCGCATATCGAACCTGATGATCGATTCCACGGTGGTGGCTCCTTCCAAGTCAGCAGTCAGGCGTTGAGGTGCAAGGAGTCAATCCGCAGTACCGCACCCAGGTACTGCAGAAGTCCAGTAGTCAGTCAGCGAATCCGCATCTACGGCTCACCCCGCCTGCGCATCATCCCCGTCACCTGCCACTACCTCGGCGGGATCAACATGGACTGCCATGTTTTGTCCATCGCGCCACTCGGTGCGAGATCTGCGTTGGCGTACGCCTTTCCGTCTGGACCTATGTACGACCCAGTAGCCGGATCGTATGGTGCGATCGCCAGTCCCGGTTTCGGTGGAGGCGGAGCCAGCTGCGGTATATCTTGGCCAGACAGCGTGGCGTTGGGATCACCCTTCCAGTTGGTGCCGTCGTTGAGCGGCACGTACTGCTCGTCGCTTTCGCACATCTTCACCGTTGGTGCGCGCTTGCCCGGCCGCGTCTCGCACGGAATATTGCGTGCACCACGGACATTCGTGGCGGCATCCGTCGGAATTCGGCAATACAGGTCGCCTTCCGGCCGGTCAGGGGCATCGATATTGGCCGCGGTACGCCTCTGGGTTGCGGGAAGGAATCCAGTGGTACACGGCGCCGGTAGATTGATATTGAGGTTGAAGTCGAGATAGCTGCCCAGGTACGCCTGTTTGCTGTCGTGGTTGGCCACCACATCGCCCTGCACCATCGATACACCTTGTGGTATGAGTACCAGCAACTGCTCCAAGTCATTGCTATAAGTGACGGCCACCTGCCCGATGCTGATCAGGTTGGCGAGTATGACCGGCAGGGTCGGTTTTATCCGTTCAACCAGCTGACGTGCCTGGTCGGCAGCCGCACCACCGGTATCGATCACTTTGGCCACCGCGTTGTCGCTGTCGCGAAGTTGAGCGGTGATATCAGCCAGATGTGCTGCCCACGTTTGGATGTCGCGACCCGCTTGAACCTGTGAGTTCAGCAGCGGACCGGACTGGTCGATGATGGTGGTGATCGAATCCAGGTTCGTGCGAGCATCGATGGTCAGCTCCGTGGAGCCTCTCACGATCCGAGACAGATCAGGACCCAGCCCGCCGACCGCCGTGAATGATTCATCAATCACGGTTTTGAGATTGTCACGTGGAATCGCCCGTAGTCCCCGGTCGGCCGCATCGAGTAAGGCATCGACCGACGGCGGGACCGAGGTGCTGTCCAAGGGTATGACGTCACCGTCGCGTAGTGGTCGTGACGTGGCGTCGCGCGGAGTGAGCGCCACGTACTGCTCTCCCACTGCCGATTGACTATGCACAGCCGCAACGAGATTCGATGGGATGTCGATACCGGAATTCAACGACAGCTCGGCGGTCACATGACCGTCGGGGATCAGCCGAACGGCCGTAACCTTGCCTACCTGGGTGCCCCGGTAGGTGACGTTGCCGCTGGCGTACAAGCCGCCGGACTGCGACAACTCGACGGTGACGGTGTAACGCCCAAGGCCCATCATGGCCGGCACCTTGATGTAGCCGAATATCATCACGGTCCCGGCGACAATCGAGATGACCGCGAAGATCGCGAGCTGGATCAAAATACGCCTACTGAAGTGCATGTCACCGCCCCTGATCAAGGTGGTACGGAACAACCAACGGATTTGCCGCGGTGTACGGACTGGGCATCTGCCCGATCGTGCGGCCCCACTGCATCTCTAGCTCCGTCAGCGATCCTTCGAACCGGGTTCCGGTCAGAAAGGCCGCGTCCAAGCGACTCAGCGTCAAATCAATTATGGCAGTGAGGTTTCCGTAATCACCGCGGAACCAGTTCTCCAATGTGTCCGCCGGAAATGGGAACGTGGCCAGCATTCCCAGCGAGCGTGTGAGAGCCGGTCCGGAATCTGCAAGAGACTTCACAACCGGGGCGATCTGGTTGAGCTCCTTGATCAGGCTGTCTTTCGTTTGACGCAAGGAATCCGCGGCAAGCGCACCGAACTGCCCGAGCTTGTCCACCGCCTCGGCGATTTGGTGCCGCTCGTCTTTGAGTACCGCCAGGGCGTCCGGGATCGTCTTCAGCGCCCGGTCTAGGACCGGCTTGTCGTCGGCAAATTTTCCCACCAGCCGGTTGAGACTGTCAGTGGCATCGATGATGTCTGCGGTCTGGTTGTTGATGTTGGTGAAGAATTCATCGAGCTGATGCAGCAGGCTGCGCAGGTCCTGCTCACGGCCGCGGAAAGCGGTGCTGAACGTTTCTACAATGTCTTGGACGCGCCCAACGCCGCCGCCGTTGAGAAACAACGAAACAGCCGCCAGTGTCTGCTCTGTCGACGGGTAGGCGCCGGCGCTGGCTAGTGGGATCAGTGAGCCCGCATGCAGCTGGCCTTGTGGAGCGACGCCAGTAGGCGCGGCCAACTCCACGTGCAACGAACCGAACAGGCTGGTCTGACCAATCGTCGCCGTGACGTTGGCAGGTAGATCGACCTTCCCGTCGATACGCATTGTCAAAAGCGCATGCCAGCCTTGCCGCTCAATCTTGGTGACGGTGCCGACGTTCACATCACCGACCCGAACACGCGAGTTCTCCTGAATGTTGCTGACATCGGGCATCTGAGCCTGCACCACAAAGGAGTCGCTGCCGCCGCCCTTGGTGCCAGGCAGCGGTAGCGAGTTCAGCCCCCGCCAGCCGCAGCCCGCAAGCAGGGCGGCCGTCGCCGCGGCCGCCACCATCAGCGCCGAGCAGCGCCGGAACACCGCGGTCATGGCCGGGCTCCGGGCGCGACCATCAGCCCGGTCAGGCCAGTGCTCGGATCGGTCGCCGCCGGTGCAGACGGGTTGGAGCGCGTCGGTTCAACACTGGCCTCGCCACCAACTTCCGACGCCAGTGCCTTCTGGTCCGGGCCCGACTGAATCGGTGGGTTTCCAGCACCTGGTTGCGATGTTGCCGGCGCCGGCGGGGCGGGCGGTACATAATCGGGCCGGAGCCAATCCTCGCTGTAGGTGACCTCATTGGGCCGGGCCTGCGCCCCCACACCCATGTTGAAGCCCAGCGGCAGCAGGTAGTTGTACTGCCGGTTCTTGACGATCGGCGCCAGATACTGAACGCACAGTTTGGCCGATTGCTCGGCGCCCAGACGTGACGCCGCCTGAATGGCCCCGCAGATGAAGTTGAGCGGATTACTGAAATTGGTTCCGGCCAGCACGCCAGTCACCGCACTCTGCGCGGGCTCATAGATGTTCACGTAGTTGCTCAGTGTGGTCGGTAGAAGATGCAGTGATTGCTTGATGTCGTCGATGCTGCCGCCAAGCGCCGCAACCACTTCCGCCGTCTTGTCCGACGTCGTGCCGATCGCCTCCCGGTTATCGGCTACGAAGCTATTCACATCTCCGATCGCCGTGCTGAGATCGCTGACCGCCCGGCCGACCGCCCCGGGATCGCTTGCCAGCAAGGCGGTGACCGCGGCAAAATTCCTGTTCAGTTGGCGCATCAGATCGGTGCTGTCGTGCAGCGCCGACACCAGCACCGCGAGGTTGCGGAGCGTGCCGTAAATGTCGGCCGAATGGTCCCCGAGGATCGACAGCGACTGCGAAAGCTTGGTGACCATGTCGCGGATACTGGCGCCCTGCCCGCGCACATTGTCGGCGACGGTGCTGACAAACGCACCAAGGGTAGACACGCCGCCGGGTTTGGTGGGTTCCAAAGTCTGCGTCAGCCGCTGCAGCTGGCTGCGCAGCTCATCCCACTCCACGGGCACCGACGTACGTTCCAGGGGAATCACGGCGTTGTTCAACAGCTTCGGTCCCGCGGTATAGACAGGGGTCAGTTGAATCGCCCGAGCAGTCACCAATGACGGGGACAGCACCACCGCCTTCACATTCGCCGGCACGGCGTACCTCTGATCGATCGAGAATGTGATCTTCGCTCGTTCTGGTTGAGGTTCAATCGCATCGATCTCCCCCACCGGCACGCCAAGGATGCGGATCTGATCTCCTGGATAGAGCCCGATACTGCTGTTGAAATATGCGGTCACCCTGGTTTTGCCTACGGTGCCCGGTGCCCGAAGCACCACGAACAGCCCTACCGCCACCGCGGACACCAGCACCAACGCCAACCCGGCCCGCGCTGCACCCCGGCGCATCATGAACGTGCCCCAGCCGACGGCAACTCACCCGGTGCCGGAACAAAGACCGGCGACGGTGCCGTGGTTGATTCAAAGCCTGGTTCCGGAGGCGTCGGGATCGGCGCGGCCGGTGGAGGCCCACCGTTGGGCGGTGCAGGCAACGGTTCGCGATATGGGTACCGCGGATCGCCAGGCTTACCGGTGATCGCTTCCGGCAGTGTGAGATTGGGGGTTCCGCCCTGGCCCGTCCGCGGGAACGGAATCGGCAGGGCAGGCGTCGCGGCCTGTCCGGTCTGAGGATCTGTCAACTCCGAGGGCAGCTTCACGTGCGGGTCCAGCCCAAGATCGGAGAACGCAGCATCAATGAAGGGCTGTAAGAACTGTCCTGGCAACAGGTTCGCGACGTAAGCGTTGAAGAAGGGACCGGACGACACCGATTCACCGAGCGACATCGCAAAGCTGTTGAGCCGTGAGATCGACTCCTGAATCCGTTGCTTGCGGTTGGCGAGAATGGCAAGAACGCCATTTAGCTTGTCGAGCGCCGGCCGCATCTGCCGCCGGTTGTCCGTGACGAATCCCGACAACTGACGGGCCAAACGCGACACGTGGCCCGAAATCGACTCCAGCGCCATGCTTTCGCTCCGAAGTTGAGCAAGTAGCGCATTGGAATCGGAGATCAGGTTCACGATCTGATCGCTGCGGTCAGCCAAAACCTTCGTGGCCTTGTCGGCGTCTGCAAGCAAGATACGCAACCGCTCATCACGGGTGTTCAGTGACTGCGAGAACCGCGACAGATTGTGCACCGCCAGCTGCAACTGCGGCGGCGTAGCGGCGAATGCGTCCGACAACGTCACCAACGAGTGCGACAGCTGCTCGGTGTCAATCCCCTGGACTGTGGTGGACAAGTCACCCAGCACGTCCCCGAGCTGGTAGGGCGACGTCGTGCGGTCAACCGGAATAGGCCCCGACAGAACATTGTCTCCGCGCGGTGCTACTTCTAGAATTTTTGCTCCCAGAAGGCTTTTCGTTTTGATTGCTGCCTCAGTGCGGTCGCCGAGGCGAACGTCGTTTCTGATCTTGAATCTCACCGACACGCGGGGGCCGTCCAAAGCGATCTCCGATACCGCGCCGACCCGGTAACCAGCGACCTGGACTGCCGCGCCAGTCGACAGGCCGCCTGCCTCAGCGAAATACGCTGTGTACTCAGAGTCGGAGTGCACCAGCGGGAGGTTGTTGTACTGCAGTACCGCCGCGACGGCGCCCGCGGTCAGTGTCAGGCCTGCCAGACCAACTTTGATGGGGCTGCGTTCTGCGAAGAATTTCATTTCGGCGCGCACCGCCCGGTGTCCTGACCAGCCACCTTCACATACACCGGCTGACCGCCCTTACCGTTGAGTTTGAGCACCACATCGCACAGGTAGAAACTGAAGTAATCGCCATAGAGCCCCTGCCGGCCGAGCAATTTGTACTTATCCGGCAGCGCGTTCAGGAGATTATCGAAATAGTCGTGGTCGGTAAGTACCAAGCTGGCTGCCCGATCCGTCTGGGCAACAAGCTCTTTCGCTGGCGGGCGAGCCGGTTCGAGCACATCGGCCGTTGTTGCCGCCACGGCGTCGGCATGCGCCAATCCGGTAGTGATATCCGACTTGCGTTCCGCCAGACCCTTGATCAGTTCCGACAGTGAACTGACTGATTTGTCGAACTGGTCGCGTTGATCGCCCAGTGTCCCCAACACAACTTTGAGGTTGCCGATCACCTGGCCGATCAACTCATCACGATCAGCCAAGGTACCGCTGACCGCTGCGGTCTGATCCAAAAAGGAACCAATGGTGGCCCCCTGCCCCTGGAACGCAGAGACCAGTTGTCCGGTCAGTGCATTGACCTGGTCGGGGTCAAGTGCCCGGAACAGCGGGCGGAACCCTCCCGTCAGTGCGTCGAGGTCCAATGCCGGAGCTGTCTGTGCCAGCGGAATCGTCTGACCTGCTCGGAGGACTTTGGTATCCCCCCTGCCCTCCTCCAAAGCCAGATACCGGCCGCCGATCAGGTTGTCGTAACGGATCACCGCCCTGGTCCCCTGGGTGAGCACCACCGAGGAATTGATCGCGAACTCGACGTTCACAGTCGCCTCGGGCCGCAGCGCAATCGCCTTGACCTTGCCGACCTCCACACCCCCGATGCGGACGAAATTGCCTTCGGAGAGCCCACTGATGTTGCTGAATCTCGCGCTATAGGAAACGTAGTCGTCGAAACGTAGCTGGGCGAAGATCGTCAATAGCGCGACGATGCCGAATATGCAGACCACGACGAAGGCGGAGAACCGCCACAAGGCGCCGGTGAGAGAGACTCTCACTGTGGTACCTCCTTTGCTGGATGGCCGATCACGATGCGGGTCGGGGGGATGTAGCGGTCGGATCGGGATCAGCTGGTGGCCCGCTGTCTTGAGCGGAGCCCGCCTCCGGCTGCGGGGCCGCAGGGATTCCAGGCCATAGCGGGACCCCGCCAGGCCCATACAGCGGCGCCCCATACGGTGGAGCGCCCGGGTACGCGATCGGCCCTGGCGCGGGGCCGGGCAGGCATTTCCTGATGGTCGCGGGCTCAGGAACAGCGCGGGTCACCGGCAAATAGTCGGCGTAGCAAGGGTGTGCGAGACCAGGGTTGGGCCTGATATCGACGCCGGTACCCCACCCGGTGTTGGTAACCAGCTGACGCACTGGGAACGCCTTGGTGGCATCAGGGAGGGACCCACAGCCCGGCTTGCCACCAGGTCCGCCTTTTGCCGCCACGATCGGTAGATTGTCTGGGAACACATAAGGGTCCTTGCCCATCAAGAGCGCGGCGTCGGCCACGTATGTGCGCCCATTGCCGCCGATCGCCGCGAGGGCTCCATTGTCAAGCCACCATTTGGCGCCGACCAGCATGCACGTATACGTCGGGTTGTATTTGAGTAGCAGCGCCGTCGTCGGTTCCAGGGTGTTGACGGCGTCGACGAAATTCTTCTGATTCTCGGTCAACAAACCGGCGCCGGACTGAGCCAACCCAATCGTGTTGAGCAACAATGCATCCAGCGGTGACGCATGCCCAACGACGGTACCGCTGGTGACGCTGGCCGCGTCCAGCGTAGCCAGAATGTTCCGCGCCGCAGCGCCATACGTATCGGTGACACCCTTAAACGACCGCCAGTTCTGCCGTATCGTCTCACTACGCGGATTGAGGGCCAGCAGAACCTGATTCGCATCGGTGATCGACTGTCCGATGCGCTCACCTTGCCCTTGAAATCCCATGGACAACGCGGTCAGCACCGCGTTCAGTTTCGCGGGATCAATCTGGTCCAGTAGCCCGACCAGATTCTGGAATACCGTGTTTACCTCGGTGGTGACATTGCGCGACAACAGCACCGAGCCGGCTGATAAGCGCTGCGTACTAGGGTGATCCGGGTAGACGAGGTCGACATACTTCGCGCCGAAAATCGTTGTCGCCCGGATCTGCGCACCCACGTTGCCGGGGATATTGCGAATCTGGTCGGGCGCGATCTCCAATTTCACAGTGACCGGATCGCCGGAACCGGTGATGGCTGCGACATGGCCCACTTGGACGCCGTTCATCATGACCTTGCCGCCGGACTCCATGATCAACCCCGCCCGACTGGAGCTGAGCGTCACCGGCACATATCGAGTGAACGAGTCGCTGTAGAGACCTACCGTCAAGGCGACGAGGCCGACCAATACGACGACAAGAACGAGTGTCCACCATGCGGGGTGGAGACGATTCTCCCCGGGCCTCGGTTCCATGACCTACGACGCCAGGTGGAAGTTGCCGGACTGACCGTAGACGGCCAATGACACCAAGAGACTCACCGTCACCGCTGACACCAATGAGGCCCGTACTGCACGGCCGACGGCTTCACCTACCCCGGCGGGCCCGCCAGATGCGGTGTAGCCGTAGTACGTATGCACCAGCATGATGACAATCGCCATGGCAATCGCCTGCACGAACGACCAGAGTAGGTCTGTGGGGATGAGAAACGTGTTGAAGTAATGGTCGTAGACGCCGGTGGACTGCCCGTAGATCATGGTGGTACCCAAGCGCGCCGCCAGAAACGACATGAGTACCGCGATGCAGTAGAGCGGAATGACCACGATCACCCCGGTCAGTACGCGAGTGGAAGCCAGATACGCCACCGAGCGGATCCCCATCACCTCGAGTGCGTCGATCTCTTCGGAGATCCGCATCGCGCCAATCTGGGCGGTGGCGCCGGCCCCGATCGTGGCAGCCAACGCGATGCCGGCAGTTACCGGCGCAATGATCCGTACATTCACGTAGGCGGAGATGAATCCGGTCAGCGCTTCCACACCGATCCCGGCCAACTGGTTGTACCCCTGAACGGCGATCAGCGCGCCCGCTGACAGGGTCAGGAACCCGACGACGACGATCGTTCCTCCGATTAGGGCCAATGCGCCAGTGCCCAAACTCATTTGGGCGATCAGGCGAATGATCTCGGCCTGGTAGTTGACCAGCGCGTCGCCAATCGAGCGGATAGTCTGACCGCAGAACTGGGTTTGGCGGCCGATCCTGTTCCATCCGTTGGCCCAGTGTTCTGCATGCCGGCGCCAGAACGGTCCGGCGTGACTTGGTGCGCTCGCGGTCATTGGGGTCCTCCGAACTGGACGGCGGTGACGATCAGATTGATGACGTAGAGGGCGACGAACGAATAGACGACAGTCTCGTTGACCGCGTTGCCGACGCCGGCTGGGCCGCCACCCACCGAAATTCCTTTGTAGCAACCGATCAGACTCGCGGCTAGGCCGAACAGGCCTGCCTTGACGAAGGAAATGACAACGTCCTTTACTCCGGTGAGCAGCGTCAGACCTGCCACGAACGCGCCGGGAGTCACGTGCTGGACGTACACCGAGAAGAAGAATGAGCCGACCAGCGTGGATAACGACACAATCGCGGACAGCAATAGGGCGACTACGCACGCGGCGAGCACCCGCGGCACTACCAGTGAACGAATCGGGTTGATGCCGAGGACTTTCAGGGCATCAAGCTCTTCTCGAATAGTGCGTGCGCCAAGATCGGCGCAGATAGCGGTTGCTCCAGCACCGGCCACGACCAAGACTGTGACGATCGGCCCCAGCTGCGCCAACGAGATTCCCGCACCAGTGCCGGCGAAATCGGCTGCGCCGAAATCGAACAGCAGTACGTTGAGCGTGAACGCCGCAAGAACGGTGAAGGGAATGGCCAGCAGTAGCGATGGGACGATGGACACCCGCGTGATGAACCAGCACTGCAGGAAGAACTCCCGCCACGCAAACGGACGCCGGGGTATCAGCATCAGAGTGTCCAACGCCATCGCGTAGAACTCCCCGACGCCCCGCAGGGGTTTGGCGTAATCGGGTGATCGCGACATCAGTAAAGACCTGAATCTGCTCTAGTACAAGCCTTTACGAACGCGGGCTCGTGTCGATGAGTCGTCGGTCGCCGACTGACACCCGATGCCGGATCGCAACACCCAGATCGTAGGGTCATGATCGAATCTCCTTGCTCAAAAATGAATTACGACATGGGCCGCACCGGGAATCTGCGGTCGGCTGCCCTCGGCCTGCTGTGGTCGGAGTCACCGCATCTGCAGTGGCGGCCGTCACGTCGACAGTAGGTTCGGGATCCGAGAGTTCATAGGGACTACCCGCTCAGCGGGAGCAAATGCCGGTTTTCTCCACGCAGATTTCTTGCGTGTGATACGGGACGACCACAGCAGCGGCGGCCGAGCCGGGCAGAACACACCGGACACTGATATCGCTTGTCGGACAAAGATATCTGCTCCGCGCCTTATGCCCCGGTGCACCCATGCTGGAACAGATCAGCACTGTGACAGCAACCCGGTGCCCACACCTACGATTTGGCCCGCTCCTGAAACGCGGCCACCCGCTCACTGAACTCGGGTGTACCAAACGACGTAAACTCCTCGGCCAGTGCGTATTCGAGCACACCCAGCGCTGCCCGACTCAGGTGCATGTTCATCGCCACTTTCGACGTGCACACCGCTTGCGCGGGAAGTGCGGCCAGGCGCTCGCCCAGGCCAAGCGCGGCGTCCAGCACCAAGTGGTCTTCCACCACCCTCGTCACCAAGTTGAGCTTGTCGGCAATCTGCGCCGTGATCCGATCACCGAGCAACACATACTCTTTCGTCTTCATCATGCCCATGAGCAGAGGAAGCATGGCGGCCCCGCCATCGCCGGCGGTCAACCCGACCGCAACATGCGGATCTGCCAAGTAGCTGCTCTCTCCCATCACCAACAGATCGCTGAGCAGAGCGATCGAACAACCCAGACCGACAGCGGGTCCGTTGACCGCTGAGATCAGCGGCTTTGCAAAGTTGATGACTTCCAGAAATAGGGTGCGAGCCTCAGCAAACTGCGACCGACGTGCCGACGGATCGTCGATCATGCGGCGGAACATCGCCATATCGCCGCCGGCGGAGAATGCTTTCCCCGTCCCGGTGATCACCACTGCACGCACATCATCGTCGGCGCCGAGTTGCCGCCAAATCACCGAGAATGCGTGGTGGAGCGGTTCATTGACCGCGTTGAAGGCCTCTGGTCGGTTGACGCGCACGACGTGCACCGCACCGATCTTCTCCACGAGCAACCATGGTGCGAATTCCTCATACCCAGCAAGGGTGGCAACGTCAGGGATGGTGGTCATCGATCTATCTCTCTTTTGTAAATGGCAGGCCGACGGAAGGCGGGATCGGTCGCCCGTGGACATGGGGACCATCGGGCACCGTCACGGCGCGGCGCGCAGGGTGGCCAACGGTTCACTGCCCGACCAGTCGTGGCCCCAGTAGCTGTCCGCAGAGATCTCCTCAGCGCAGTAATCTGCGTCGTCGACCTTCACCCCATGGGTGCCGAACTCGATATCCCAACCGCCCGGGGCCCGCACATAGAACGACACCATCTTGTCGTTGGTGTGCCTGCCCAACGTGGATGACACCGAGAAGCCACTCTTGACCACTCGATCAAGCGCCTGACCGACCGCGTCAAGGGTGTCGACTTCCACCATGATGTGGACCAGCCCCGGGGCACCAAAAGCGGGTGTGGGACACAACGCCAGGCTGTGGTGACGCTGGTTGACGCCTAGAAACCGGACCCGCTGCGGGGGCACGCCCAACGGCAGCGGTAGCCGGAAAGCGCCTCGCGGCTGAAACCCGAGTACGTCGGTGTAGAAATCGAAGCTGTCCTGCAAATTGTCGACTGGAAGTACTACATGGCCCAATCCCTCTGTCCCCGTGACGAATCTGGATCCGTACGGCGTCACTGCGGGCGTATGGTCGAGCAGCGGACCGTGGAACACTTCCAACACAGTGCCTGATGGATCGGAGAACGAGACCAATTCCTCGACGCGGCGGCTGTCAGCATCTTCGACCGAGTGAGTTCGCACCTCGAATCCGGCCTTCTCTACCGCCTCGACGCTGTCGACCAACGCGGCGTGGTCACCCACCTGCCAGCCGACCGCCAGCACCTGATCTACCTCGCCGGGAACGACGACGATCCGAGCGTGGTGCTCGTCCATCCGCAGATACAGCGCTGCGGGATCCGGGCCGCTACCCTCCGCGAACCCGAGCACATCAAAGGCGAAGGTGCGCCATCTCGCAATGTCGCGCGCCTGGATCCGCACATAGCCGAGCGAACTGAATTTTGGGTCGTAGTTTGACATGTCGACTGTCCCTTTCCGGGGGTGTGAAAACGGGGAAGATCCGGCCTTGCTAAATCATGAATTTCAGCTTCGGCGGCGGGTCGATCCCGAGCAGCGCCATCGAGGTAGCTTGGTAGACATTGCTGGGTACGTGGATGACATGGTTGAGTCCGGCATGAATGTCTCGCCAATAGCGTTGCAAGGTACCGTGATTGCGGATGGCGTTGCCTCCCGAGCGCGCAAAGAGAGTGTCGACCGCCGACGCCGCGCGCCATGCGGCCCGCACCTGGATGGCGCGGCCAACTGCTCGGTCGTAGAACGTCGGGGTTCCCCCGGAGGCGACGATCTCCCACATCCGGTCGGCGTTGGCTAGCAGCGCCTGCCGCGCGGCGTCAATGTCCGCTCCCGCTTCACCGATCGCGAACAACAGGTTGGCATCCTCGCGTACGGCCGACCCCATCGAGTCGGACCTCGAGCGCTGGTATTCCAAGTGAGCGGCTAGCGCGCCCTCGGCCATCCCGATGATGGCCGACGTGATACCCAGGGGGAAGACGTGCGACCAGGGCAGGCGGTACAACGTGCCCTGGCACCCAGCATCAACCTGAGCTTGCCCACTAAGCACCTTGTCGCCGTTCATCACACGGTAACCAGGCACATAAACGTCATTGACGACGATGTCTTTGGAGCCGGTTCCCCTCAGACCGACTACGTCCCACGAGTCCTCGACGATCTCGTAGTCGCTGCGCGGCAGGATTACGTGCAGCATGGTTGGCGGCAGCAGCGCCTTTCCGTCGTCGCCGCCGAGCATGGCTCCCAAGATGATCCAGCGGCAGAAGTCGGTGCCCGAAGAAAACTGCCACCGCCCGCTGAATCGGTAGCCGCCATCAGCGGTCGGCACGGCGATGCCCTGCGGCGCGTACGGTGACGCCATCCAGGTGTCGTCGTCTTCACCCCAAATCTCTTGCTGGACTCGCGGGTCGGCGAAGCCGAGCTGCCAAGGATGAACTCCCACCACGCCGCTGACCCAGCCAGCCGCCGGATCGAGCGCAGCCAATCCCATTACCGTTTCGGCGAACTCGCGCGGCATGGCCTCGCGGCCACCATAACGCTTCGGCTGCAGCATTTTGATCATGCCGGCATCGCGGATCGCAGCAGCGGTGCTCGCGGTAAGCATGCCTAGCCGCTCCTCTTCGACGGCGTCGAGTCGAATCTGGTCCGCATCGGCCATTAGCTTCTCAAGAATCGGATTTGACATAGCTATACTCTCCTCAGATTGCTTCTAAGATTGCTGTACGGCCATATTTTCGAAGGCCAGAATATTGCGAGATACTTCTTTATCCCACTTCTCTTGAGCATGCGATGTTTCCACCTCGAATTCGAATCGAGACACCATATCTGGTGTCACGTCTTCGACATCGACATAGAATTGCTCATACCAGCGGCGCAGTTGGTATAGCGGGCCGTCTTCGTCGCAGAGCAGCGGATTGTCGACACGCGTTTTGTTTTTCCAGACGTGCACATCTTGCAGGAACGCTTCACCAAGGCTGTTTGCAAATGTGTTCGCGAGTTCTTCCGCGGCCTCGTCTGACATCTCCGGCGCCTTCTTCACGATGGCGCCCCACTGCAACACGAACGAGTTTTCGGTGACTGGGTAGTGACAGTTGATCAGCAGCCCTTCGGATGACATGCCTCCAGCCGACAAAGTCTGCCCGTTCACCATGAACGAGGGACCGTAGTACGTAGCCCAGGAGTCCATCAGAAGGCCCTCTTGGCCGTAGTTGGTTTCCAGGTCTATGTCGGGCCGCCCCGTCGCTGACATGTACTGCGATGCCAGGTGCCGGTCGAACACATTCCTGAACGACGTCGGCTTGACAAGGTGGACATAGTAGAAGTGCGCCATATCAACGACGTTGTCGATGACCTCACGGCAGTTGCTGCCCTCCACAAGCAGCGAGCTCCAACTCCAGTCGGTCCACTCATCAGATCCGTAGCCATCGAGATGCGGGATGGTCACGTCATCTGGCGGTGGTCGGCGCTGCGGGTCGTTCCAGACGTAGAGGTGACCGTTACGTTGCAGGGTGGCCCACGACTGAGTTCGCGCGACCCGCGGCACGCGGCGCGAGTACGGAATTTCGACGCATGACCCGCTTGAGCCCCACCGCCAGTCATGGAAAGGGCAGGCTACCGAGTCGCCCTTAATAGCACCCTGTGCGAGATTTCCCCCCATGTGGCGGCAATATGCATCTAACACATTGAGCCGGCCATCGCTGGACTCGAAGACCACTAGCGAAGTCCCAAAAGCATCAATTTGGTGGGGCTTTCCATCTCGAAACGATTTCTCGAGTCCCAGACAGTGCCAGCCGCGAGCAAATCGGCGAATTTCTGCACCGCCATCAATCATCCGGACGTCGGAAGCACCCGATTCAGGGTAGGCGTTCACACACATCTCCATTTCCTTCGAAGGGCCGCCACTGAGAGGCATAGGACTCCTATTAATGCTGCGCGTGATGCACATCTCAATCCAGGGCTATTCCGGTTAGCGGGAGATAATGTTCCGCTGCCGTTCACTTGGCGCCCGAAGTCGCTCCCTGGCGGATGCGACTGCCAGATTCCCTACTGCGGGCGCGCTGCATCGCCGCGTCTGTGCCACGCACCCAACTTCGGAACCGGTAACCTAATTCCCCTGGGGCACAACGAATAACACCTCGATCGGCTTCGTCGTTCGGGTTCGGCGAATGCCGCCTTTTCTCGACGAAATTCCGTCGGCCGCCGACGTTCAACGGCACGCGGTAACGTCGCTACTCCTCTGCTGAGATGACGAGCGACAGCTTGGCGTCGACGTGCCGACGGTGTTCGGCCGGCATCGATGTTGCCACCCGGCAGCGCACTGAACCCATGCCGCTGAAAGTTGCCTCGACAACGTCACCGGGCAACAGGCAGGAGGCCTTCGTCGGTGAACCCGGTAGCACTACGTGGCCCACCTCCAGCACCGTCCCGTGCTTTCCGAGCGTGTTAGCCAACCACACCAGCGCGTTGAGGGGTGAGCCGAGAACGGCGCCCCCTAATCCGGACGCAGCTGGATCGCCGTTGAGCGAAAGCTCAACGGCGGAGCGATCAAGTTCGACTTCCCGCAGCAGAGAGGGCTTTCCTCCGAGGATCACGCCGCCCGCCGCAGAATTGTCGGCGATGGTGTCGACGATCGTCAGGTCCCAGGGCTTGAAACGGGAGTCAACGATCTCGAACGCCGGGACCACGAAGTCGACGGCCCGGATCGCCTGTGCGGCAGTGACACCCGGCCCGGCGAGCTGCCGCCCGAGCACAAAGGCCACTTCTGGCTGGATCCGCGGTGAGATGTACCGATCAATCGAAATCGGGTAGTTCTCCGGGTGGAACATATCAGTCAGCAAGTGGCCAACATCCGGCCCAACGGCGCCCGTCTGGGCTTGCATGGCAGGCGAACTGAGCCCCACCTTATGGCCCACGATCGCCTGCCCTTCAGCCACCCGACAAGCGACCTGCATCATCTGGATAGCGGAGGCATCCTCGACGGAGGCGTCCGGGTGCGTCGAGATCAAGGGATCGATAGGCACACAGCGGCGTCGTGCACGCATAAGCTCTTCGGCGCATCGGCGTTGTTCTTGCTCGTTCATTGCTCTCCGCTGTATCTAGATCCGCATCCGAGGACGGGTGCATCCGGACGGTGGACCGCCGGTCCGTTGGCTGCGCACAGCCGAACCCGATAGTTCCTAAGTCGATGCCTCCGCGGCATGCCGTGCCGCGCGGTAGGCGAAGACCATCGACGTCGCGATCGGCGCGCCGGGGCCGGCATAGACATGGCCAGTAGAAGACGCGGTCGTGTTTCCGGATGCGTACAGGCCCTCGATCGGTCGGTCATCCGTATCGAGAACCTGTCCATCTGCGTTGGTCACCAACCCACCCTTGGTGCCGATATCGCCGAGGCCGATCTGAACCGCATGAAACGGCGCCTTTTCGATCGGGATCAGGCACGGGTTTCGTTCCGCTTCGGGCAAGGCGAAGAACTGGTCGTACTCGTCACTGCCACGGGCGAAGTCGTCGTCAACCCCGTTCTGCGCAAACAGGTTGAACCTGGCGACCGTCTCATCCAGAACAGAAGGTGGTAGTCCGATGCGCCGGGCCAGACCTGCCACCGTCGAATCGGTGTGCCAGAGACCGGCTTGGCGGAATTCAGTGACATCGATCGGGTCGACCACAGCGCAGGGCGCGGTATCAAACCGATCGTCGAAGATCCACCAAATCGGCAGTGCTGGCTCACCGCGAGCTTCGAGGTCCAATATCAATTGGCCCATCCGTCCGTACGGTAGCGACTCGTTGCCGAACCGGCGCCCTGTGCCGTTGACAAAGATCCCACCCTGGAATCCGACCAGAAAAGAAGAGGTGTTGTCCGGACGCGCCAGCATCGGCGCCCACCATGCCTCGTGCATTCGAGCAATTGCGGCACCTGCATTGATGCCCGCAACAATCGCGTCTCCTGTGTGGGTCGGTGGCGCCCCGGTCCAACGCACTTCGCGGTTGCCTTGCCACTGGCTGCGCAGCTCTTGATTCGCTTCGAAACCACCAGCGCTGAGCAGAACACCGCGCGCCGCGCGGTACTCCTCGGTCCGGCCGTCGCACACGGCCTCCACGCCCAGGACACGGCCACCATCGAGGATCAGCGCGGTCAACCGTGAACCGGTCTGGATCACCACATCTGTGTGACGCCGCAAGGCGAGCAGCAGCCGGCCGATCAATGCCTGGCCGCCAACAAGTTCCGTGCGGTCCAACTTCAGCCCGAAGCGGTCCTGGGGCACGGGAGGCCTGATCGTCTCAGCAACGTCTGCAGCCCGGTTCAGCGGTAGCGGCGCCGCAAAGATGCCGCGACCTCCATGGACCCGGCCCTCGGCCTCGAAGTAGTCAGGGAAGGGCTGGTACTCGAATTGCAGGTCAGGATGGCACATCAAGAACTCGACCAGCTCGGCAGCGGTGTCAACGTAGGCACGCTGCATCTCGACCGGCGAAGTATCGCCAGCCAGGCCGTGCAGATACGTGAACCCACCTTCCGCGGAATCGGCCGGGTTCGCTGCCGCAGTAACCCGGTTCCCCGGCAACCACATGCAACCACCGGCGTAAGCGGTCATCCCACCTAGGAATTCGCCCTTTTCCAATACCAAAGTTCGCAGGCCTGCCTGCGCCGCCATTAGCGCACCGGTGAGCCCACCCGCGCCGGATCCGACTACGATGAAGTCGAAATCGCGCGACGGTGCCGAATCATCTTGAGCATCAACGCCCATCGTTCCACTACTCTCTTTTCACCCGATCCATCGAATTCTCTGCAGATGTCTGCGCGAGAGAAGATGCGCGACCAAACCGGTCGCCGCGGCCGACCGGGAACAGATGAACAGCTCCTTCGCGGAGCCTCAAATCGAGTTTCGCATTTACGCCGCTGAACTTCCCCATCACTCCCGCTGAGCGGTTACGGGAAACACTCAGTTTCGGCGCAGACCCGCAGTCGATAGCCAAAGCCGGCCGCTCGTCCTGAGCTAACTGCCCCGAATACGAAGGGAGCCAAGCGTTCATCGCCCAAGGAAGGAAGGCGCCCGCACTTGGTCGACGGCCGCCAACCCTTCGATGCAGTCTGCGGTGCCCGCGAGCCGGACAACCGCTCGACCTTCCTCCGACAGCGCAGCGGACACTGTCGACGCCAATCCGTTCCAAAGCAGTCGTTTACCCTCGGAGACCGCCAGTGCAGGCGCGCTGACAAGGGTTAGCGCAATGGCACGTACCTCATCTGCCAGGTCGGCGTCCGGAACAACCCGGGTGATCAGACCGATACGCAATGCCTCCTCGGCGTCTAGTGTCGGGTTGAGGAGCACTATTTCCATGGCCTTCCTGAAACCCACCAAATGCGTGAGGACAGCAGTCAGCCCGCCGTCGGGCACCATGCCAACCCGGATCGCTCCCGACATGAACCGCGCGGAATGAGCAGCGACGACAAAGTCGGAGCTGCCCACTAGACCGAGCCCACCTCCACCTGCCGCGAAGCCCTGAATTGAGGTAATGACCGGAACGTCCAGCGCCAGAATCGCCGCGGTGACCGCCTGCAACCAACTCGACACCTCTTTGATGTGTGCCGGCAGGTCGTCGGCGTGGGCCAGAAAATCCCGGACGTCGCCGCCACCACAGAAATGCCGGCCAGCACCCGTGAGCACAACGACCCGTACCCTGGGCGCGCCGTGACACTGCAATAGCGCACTGTGAAGCGCGGTCAGTAATGCCACATTCATCGCGTTGGCCGACTCAGGTCGGTTCAGCGTGATAGTGGCAATCCCATCGCCATCGATGTCGAGCAGGACGGCGTCGTTCTCCGATGCAGTTGACACGCTATTTTCCTCACCTGATCGTGGGCAGTAGATCGGTAAATGCTAGGCCGCCGGCGACCCGATGAAAATTGTTTCCCGGCGAGCGGGATGCCGGTTCCTGTCGACTCGAATTTGAGTAACTTAATTGAGTAAGACCGTCCATCCAAGGCCTCGCCCGAAACGGTGACAGAGGAGCGAACGTTGACATTATCGATGACACTCAGTCACGCGGAGACAAGTCGTGAAATCAATGGCCAATATCGGCTGCACTACCACGAGGCAGGTAGCGGGTCGGAGCTCCTGTTACTTCATGGCTCGGGCCCGGGCGTCAGCGGATGGTCCAACTACTCGAAGAATCTTCCAGTTTTCGCTGATAAGTTTCGTACGCTCTGCCTCGATATGCCCGGATTCGGTGGGAGTCCGCCCGTCACGTGGAATAAAGTGTATTCGCAAGTTGCCGCGGACGCGGTGCGCTCATTCCTCGATGAACTGCAGATTGACAAAGTTGACATCATCGGAAATTCAATGGGGGGAAATGTCGCAGCTGAATTTGCCCTCGCCCATCCCGATCGGGTACGACGCCTCGCGCTCATGGGCCCTGGAGGATTGGCTGTCAATACCTTCTCGCCGCCGGTGAGCGAAGGAACCCGACGCCTCTTCGAGTTTCTCGACGATCCGTGCCGCGATCGAATGATCGCCTGGGTGGAGACGATGGTCAGCAACCCAGCTCTCATTACCGAGACACTCATCGACGAACGGATGGCGAACGCACTGAAACCAGGTGTCGTCGCCACGACAGCAGAGATATTTGCAACTTTTGGAAACCCTTCACTGAATACCACGCCCCCGCTATGGGCCCGAGCGAAGGATATTCAGCAATCCACGCTGATCATCTGGGGACGCGACGATCGAATGTTGCCACTCGAAGGCGGCCACTTCTCCTATCGCCAGTTGCCGAACGCCGAAATGCACATATTCTCGGATTGCGGCCACTGGGCGCAAATAGAACGTAAACACGACTTCGAGCGCGTGGTCTTGGAATTCCTTTCGCGCCCCTAGCCGCACGCACAGGTTGCAGCACCGCGGGCCATACACACCATCAGGTAGGATACGCGAATGACCGACGAGCACACCGCAGACGACCGGGGCGATTTTCTGTCGCTATCACCGAACGGCTGGACGGTGCTTGGAATCGTTTCATTCAGCAACGGACTATCCGGATACCAAGTGAAGAAGTGGTCTGATTTCGGACCGGGATTCTTCTATATCAGCCCTTCTTTTAGTCAAATTTACTCCGAGCTCAAGAAGCTCGAGGAAATGGGGCTTGTCACTTCACGCGAGGCCGATTCCCAGGAAAATGCGAGGAACAAACGCCTTTATTGGATCACCGCCAACGGCAGGAAAGCACTAGCCGATTGGTGCCGCAATTCTCCTGTCGACAGGCCGGTGCTCAAACATCCGATGCTGATGAGGGTCATGCTCGGCCATCTCAATGAGCGCGAGAACTTGAAATCGATCTTGACCGAACACATCGAACGGTCCGAGCTGCAGTCCGAACAAGCAGGTCACTATGCGCGCTATGCCGGCTCCGATCCGTACTTCGCCTACGTATGGATCGCGTTGAGATGGGCCGAACGGTACTACGCGGCAGAGCGAACCTTGGCGATCGAGTTGCTCAAAGACCTCGAACTCGCGGCCGAGCGGTTCGTCGACACCGGCACGGCGCCTGAGTGGTTCGAAGCCGCCCCCTTCCCCGGACGGGGTGACGGACCAGCCGATCCGCCGCCGAATACCAGCCGCCCCCAGTAACCAAACATCCCACGCGGGCCCGCGACCACGCCGTCAGCGCGCCCTTCACAAATGCGGTCAAGCCGACGCACCACGATGTGCACCGCGAAGCAATTGCTTTTGCACTTTGCCACTCGCATTGCGCGGCAAGTCCGCCACGATGTGAACTTGTTCGGGCCGCTTGTGCGCCGCAAGACCGCATGCCTGTAGATACGAACCGATATCTATTGAGGAGCCTGAGACTCCCGCCACGACCACCAAGTACGCGGCAACGCGCTCGCCCATTATCGGGTCGGGGTAGCCGACTACCGCGACGTCCAGTACCTGGGGATGCTCGTGGAGGTAGTTCTCGATCTCCAGGGCGCTGATATTCTCCCCGCCGCGAATGATGATGTCTTTCATCCGGCCCCGGACCGTGAGCGCACCCGAATCGTCAATTGCGACCAGGTCGCCGGTTCGGAAGAAGCCGTCGCTCGTGAACGCGTCCGCATTCAGCGCAGAATCCAGATACCCGAGGAAGAGCTCTGGCCCCCGCACAACCAGCTCGCCGATCCCGCCCTCACCGTTGAGCACATAACCTTCTGCCGGCGACACCGGCCTGCCGTCGGTATGGACTCGTTGCTCAAGGCTTGCCTCAGCCCCGGAAATGCTGAACGTCGGCATCTCACTGAGCCCGTAGGTACGGGTCACCAGGCAGTTCAGCACCCGGGAGCTACGATCGACCAGCTCGGCAGGTACGTCGGCACCGCCGCAGATGAAGACGCGCAAACTGCTAGCTTCAGTACGACGCTCATATTCTGTGGTGAGTCCCCGCAGAAACGGTGTCGCTCCGAGGCTTATCCGGCACCCGTGCCGTTCGATGCGCTCTACCGCTGCCCCAGCCTCCCAGACATCGAGAAGAGATGTGCTCTGCCGCAGCAGCATCGGCAGGTATACGCCGTATACGATGCCAGTCAGGTGCCCGATCGGCGATGCCATGAACGTGCTGTCCGCGGCACCCAGCTGCAATTCGCGGATGATCGAACGCATCTCCCAGACGATGGTCTGGTGACTGTGCAAAACGCCTTTAGGTCGAGATGTCGTGCCCGAGGTGTACAACAGCAAACAGATGTCAGAGGCATCGCCGACTGGATCCATCCGCAACTGTTCACCGATCAACTCATCGAAGGCGTAGAAACCCTCGGGCAGGGTCCTCTGTGGCCGTACGACGACGACTACCGGAGGGTCCGTCAGGTCGGGCAATACTGCGGAAAGCAAGGCGACGTAGTCGAATCCGCGATATACGTGCGGGATGAAGATCACGCGTGAACCTGATTCAGCCAGAATGAATGAGAGCTCAGCACGCCGATAGGTCGTCACCACCGGACTGACGACGCAACCGGCCCAGTTGACGGCGTGGATCGCAGCCACGGCTTCCGGCCAGTTCGGCATGAACACCGTCACCACATCGTGGCGTGATACCCACCGCTGGGTGATCGCGGCCGCCAATGTAGAAACTGTTCGGCCTAGTTCCGCGTAGCTGACGTCAGTGCCGTCGCCACGGATGGCCGGTGCCTCCGGCGACTCGCTGATGGCCTCGTCGAGGAACGTGTACAAGGTCCGGTCGTCCCATGCACCGATGGCGGCGTAGTCGATGTCGCTGGTTCTAGTCGGTACTAGCACAATTACTCCCCAAATTGTCGGAGCGGCTCAAGCTCATTTGTCAAGCGCCTTGCGCGTGTACACGTGAATCCGGCCATCAGGAGAATTCGACCTCGCGCGCATGGATCGCGACGTACAAACGAGGCTAAACAGCACATCGTGCAATTCATATCCGTCTCCCGACGACCGGAACAGGCTGTTTCACCAGCGGCTCCCACACCACTTAGTGCGCGGTTCGGCGCAGACCACCTGTCGCGGCTAGTCGTCGTACGAGACGTACACCCCACCAGCGGGAGATATTGCCCGGCAAGGCAATATGTATCCGTCTGCGATGTCAGACGCGGACAACGCCGCGCAATTGATCATCGACACGCTTCCTTGCATCACACGACACACACATGCACCGCAATGTCCCTCTTGGCACGAGTACGGAACCTCCACTCCGCGGCGAAGTAGCACCTCAAGCAACGTTTCTCCGCTGTTCCACTGTGCCGAGTATTCGTGACCATCGATGCAGGCAGTGACCTCATACGATGCATTAGACAATGTTGCTTACCTCTCATACTCAAATAGCCACTCACGTCTGTCCCTGCGGCCGTACCGGAAATTCAGCGGAAAGCGCTCTGGCAGAAATGGGGATAAGGCCATTCCTGACGCGGAGGTCAATCGCCGAATTCAGGGCAGAACAGCGGATGAATCTCGAGCGGCACTCACCCTGTGCGGCTCGTTGCTGGAACTCGCGGCAGGACTCAGCGGACTCGGCGCTCCACTGCACACACACCTGGTTCTCGGCGTTCCGCTCTACGAACACCGTGTTGTCACAGTTTTGGCACGTAATTTCCTGCACGGTTGCCTACCTCACCAACGACGAATGAAAACACGGACCGCCAGATCGAAAGCCGTATCGACGTACTACGTAAGCAATGCCGCGCGGCCCGCCGGCCCGTATCTACACAAATTGCATGGGGCTACATCGCGACCCGACGGCGTCCCAGCCGGCCATAGATTTGTGCGCCCGTATGCCGTAGCAGGGCGACCGTCTTCGCATCCAACGAGATACTGCCAATCCGGCCGCATACGGACACTGCGGCAACAACGTCGCCTTTCGCCCCGACGGGGGCCCCCAAGCATCCAAGTCCGCGCATCGCTTCCTCCCGATCGTAAGCAACTCCGCGCAGTCGAATCGCGGCATATTCCTGCCTGATCCTGATCCCTTCACTGAGCGGTGCCGACACTTCCGGAGTAGAAAGGAAATTAGGCGTAACGCGAACAGCGTTGGCCAGCAATACCTTTCCGAGACTCGTCGGCAGTGCAGTCCTGCGGCCACCAACGCGGGTGTCGACGTCAACGCTGAACTTGCCCTCAAGCTTTTCGAGATAGACGACGTCCGTGCGATCCAGAACCGCAAGGTGGACCGTGAGACCTGTCAACCTGTTCAACTCCCGCAGGTACGGGAGCGCAGCGCTGTGCAGTTGATCTTGTTGAACAGCAAGGGTTCCCAACTCGAATAGCCGCAAGCCGAGTTGGTAGTGGAGGCCGTCGCGTCGCACCCACCGTAGCTGGACAAGCCGCTCCAGCATCCGATGGGCAGAGGAGCGTGGCACGCCCGTCCGGCGAGTGATCTGGGCCAGCGTGAGTTTCCCAGGGCCATCGAAGGCATTCAGGATCAGGTCAGCCCGGTCAATTCCGGCCGCCGGTGAACAGTTCTCAAGCTGCGTGGCCATCATCGCCTCCGTCTTACGGTGACCAAACCTCGGTGCTTCACTACGCGAAGACTACGTGACTAGAAGGTATATAACAATACCTGTTTTGATCATTCGTGGAAATCGCAATAGTCGGTCTGACCTGGCTATTTGAGAAACTTCACCGAACCCGGCCGCTAGCTGCAACCTACCTAGCAGGTATATGGACTTTCTCGGGCGCTCACTTCCGACGCCGTCCCCGACCTCACGGGCGCGGCGGAATATGGGCGATTCCCCACCACGTCGTACGGGGGCATAGTCCTGCTCATATCGACGCCTTCGACTTCCCCGCGCCGCGTTGACCTCAAAAGACATAACGCGCAATCAGGTCGGCGACCACCGCAGGCGCGTCAGATCCCTCAACTTCGACGGTGTGCCGCACCGTCAAGTTGACGGTGCGATCATCAATCCTCTTGGTGCTCAGCAATTCCGAGCGAACCCGGATCCGGTCTCCCGCCCGGACCGCCGACAGGAACCGAACTCTGTTGAGCCCGTAATTGATTCCCATTCGCGCGCCCGTCACCCTGAAAGTGTCCTTGCTGAGTTTCGGCAGCAGCGACAACGTCAAGAAGCCGTGTGCGACCGTGCCCCCGTACGGGCTCTCCGCAACAGCCCGGTCCGCATCGACGTGAATCCACTGGCGATCCTCGGTGATGTCGGCGAACGCGTTAATCCGTTGCTGATCAACAACCTTCCATTCGCCAACGCCGAGCAGTTGACCAACCGCCACAACAGCATCGTCCGCGCAAGTTATGACCTTCATCTACTTCTCCTTATTTCGCCCGCCCAGCTATCGATATAGCTGGGCTGTCAGCAGCGTCAGCGTTCCGGCCACCGGGACACTCGTAGACGCGAGATAAACAGTTATATATTTATATATAGCAGACGGGATCTCGAAAGCGCCTTGAGCGCAGGAGGAGGGGAGGACGGGATGCGGCTCACCGCCGATGAAGCAACCCTGCTGGGTGATTCGGTACGCGCTGTCTGCGACCAGCTCGCCACCGAAGAGCGGGTCCGCGCCGTTGCGTACGGAGGCGACGGTATCGATGCCGAGCTGTGGAGAATCCTCAGCAGGGAGGTCGGTGTTACAGCCATTGCGATCTCGCAGGATCTCGGCGGCGCCGGCTACGGTGCGATGGCCCTCGGTGTGGTCGCCCACGAACTTGGCCGCGCGCTGGCGCCGGTGCCATTTCTTTCTTCGGTGGTTCTCGCCACCGGCCTGCTGCTCGAAGCCGCTGATTCAACCGAGGACGTCTTGGCAGCACTCGTCACCGGCGAACGAACCGCGGCGGCGATCCTCGGACTCGACGGCGGTCCGTGGGCACCCGGTACCCCGATCGTTACCGCCACCCGCATCGACAGCGGGTGGACATTGCGCGGAACCGCACGACATGTGCTCGGCGCTCAACACGCCGACGAACTAGTCGTCGTCGCTCTGCCCGACTACAGCGACGAGCCGGCAGTCTTCATCCTCCACGCCGACACCGAGGGCGTCACCCGCACGCCCGAGCGCGTACTTGACGCCACCCGGCCGATGGCCACGGTTTGTTTCACCGCCAGTCACGCCCGGAGACTCGCCGGCCCGCGACCCGCTGCTGTTGCGATCGCCAGGGCCGTGCACCGAGCTATCGCAGTGCTCTCTGCCGAGCAGGTGGGTAGTCACGAACGGGTTCTGGAAATCGCCGTGGACTACGCCCGCACCCGAACCCAATTTGGTCGCGCCATCGGCAGCTTCCAGGCCGTCAAACACCGCTGCGCCGATATGCTCGTGAACCTTGAATGGTCACGGTCGGCGTCGCACGCGGCGTTGCAAGCTGCCGATGATGTTGGCGACGGCGCAGCCGGAGAACTCGAGTGGCGCGCAAGCATGGCCAAAGCGGTGTGCTCAGAAGCGTTGCGCGACGCAACACATGCCAACTTACAAATCCACGGTGGCATCGGCTTCACGTGGGAGGACGCCGCGCATCTCTATCTCCGGCGGGCCCGGACCGACGAAGTCCTGTTCGGGCGCCCCTCGCTGCACTGGGAGCAGCTGAGAGACAAGGCCGAATTGCTATGACCGCCAACCGAATCGACGACGCCACAGCTCCCGGCGGAAATGCGGGCCGATGATGGAACCCAAAGAAGACGCTGAGGCGATCCGTGCGGAAATCCGCCAATTCTTGGTCTCCGCGCCCAAGCCGGACGGGTTGCGCAATTATGGCCCCACTCCCACCGACGACGACGTCGCCCCTGGCCGGCAGTGGCATCGCTATCTCGCCGAACACGGCTACGCCTGCCTGCACTGGCCGACCCAGCACGGCGGGCAGGACGCGTCCGTCTTGCGCCAAGCGATTTTCGCTGAAGAATGTGCTCGCGCCGGGGTCCCCCGGCAGCTCGGAATTACCGCGATCGACTTGGTCGGGCCCATCCTCGTCCACTTCGGCACAGCCCTACAGCAGAGCCGATACCTGGAGTCGATCCGGCTCGGCGAGCACGTGTGGACCCAGCTGTTCTCCGAACCAGGTGCCGGGTCCGACCTCGCCGGCGTCCGCACACGCGCCGAGAAGACAACAACGGGATGGCGTGTCAACGGCCAAAAGGTGTGGAGCTCAGCAGCCAACTCAGCGCAATACGGTCTGCTGCTGGCACGCACCGGTACCGACAGCCATCACGGCCTCAGCATGTTCGTCGTGCCGATGGACGCAGCCGGCGTAACCGTGCGGCCGGTGATCCAGATCGACGGCGAGAGCAAGTTCAACGAAGTCTTCCTCGACGAAGTCGAACTTGACGAAGACGCCTTGATCGGCCAAACCGGACAAGGCTGGCAGCTCGCCATGTTCACCCTCGGCCGCGAACGGCTGACGCTGGGCTCCCAAGCGGTATCGATGTTCAAACAACACGCGCAGATGGCTCAGGCAGCGCGCGACCGCGGACTTTTGGATCCCGTGCTCGCGAGGTCGCTCACCCGGCTCTGGACGAAAATGTGGCTACTACGGGCCACGTGGCAGCGCGCCGTCGAGCACGGTGACCTCGCCTCACCAGCTTTCTCAGTGCTCAAACTCATGACCTCGGAAACCGACCGCGACCTCGGAGACTTGGCCACAGATGTGCTCGGCACGGACGCCTGCGCGCATTCCGACGACAACGACCTGGTTCACAGCATGTTGGTCGGCCGCGCCCAGACCATCCTGGGCGGAACCAGCGAAATCCAGCGCAACGTCCTCGGCGAACGCGTCCTGGGCCTTCCCAAAGAACCACGCTGACGCCGCCCGCATCTCACCGTCCAATACTGCGTAAGGCTAAGGAGCCAAATCCCATGACCGCACCTTTGAGCGGGCAAGTCGTCCTTGTTACCGGCGGCGGACGCGGCATCGGACGCAGCCACTGCCTGGCTCTGGCCGGGCTCGGCGCCGCCGTCGTCGTGAATGACCCCGGGGTCAGCCGCGACGGCAGTGGCGGCCAACCCGCACCGGCGGCAGCCGTCGTCGAGGAGATCAAAGCCGCCGGCGGAAGCGCCATTGCCCACACCGGTTCCGTGTCATCGTGGTCCGACGCTGCCGACATGATCTCCGCAGCGATCGACACCTTTGGCACGCTGACCGGGGTGGTCAACAACGCCGGCATCCTGCGCGACGCCACCGTGGCGACCAGCACCGAAGAGGATTGGGATGCTGTGATCGCAGTGCACCTGAAGGGCACGTTCGCCGTCACCAGACACGCCTGTGCGTACTGGCGTGGCCAATCGAAATCCGGCCGCCAGGTCGACGCGCACGTCGTCAACACCACCTCAGGTGCCGGTTTGTGGGGCAACGTAGGGCAATGCGCGTACGGGGCCGCGAAAGCAGCCATAGCGAACCTGACTGTCGTCACCGCGCTCGAGGCGCGTCGCTACGGCGTTGCGGTGAACGCGATCTCGCCCCTGGCGGTGACCCGAATCAGTGAGGATTTCTTCGGTGCCCACCAGGCCGCTGACGCTGCATTCGACCCAGCCCGCAGTTCACCGGTGGTGGCGTGGTTGCAGTCACCGGAGTCCTCCTGGCTGACCGGGCAGATCCTGCGCATCAACGGTGCTCAGCTCACCAAGGTGGAAGGATTTACGGAAGCTGCGAGCTGCTATCACGCCAGTAACGGAGAGTCGCTGCAGTACAACGAAATTGGTGATGCTGCCAGCTGGCTCTACGGTACCGCGCCCCGTGGTCTCGCGGGTCCGCTCCCCCACATCTGACCCGACAGGGCCAGGACCCGAAAAGCCCGGGGCCGCCGCGGCCCTACCAGAGCGAGGAGAAGCGATGCCCGTACCCGCCGACGGCACCTGTACCGACCGTGCTCGGGCTTACCACCTAGACCTCGCGCACTACCGGCACGAGTTCCGCCGCTATCTGCGTCACTTGGAGTGGTCCACCCAATGGCGCGACACTCCACACACCAGTGCCGAATCGGCAATGGCCCACGGCGCTACCGTGCTAGCCCGACTCCACCAGGCCGGCTGGAACCGCTACGGCTGGCCCGAACACGCAGGTGGATTGGGCGGCAACGAATTACACCGTGCCGTGTACTACGAAGAACTCGGTCACGCCATGCTCCCGGTACCCGCCCAGCACTGGACGTTGGAAACCCTGGGCCCCGCTCTCATCAAATTCGCCCCCGCGCTGGCGTCGGCATATCTACCTGGCTATCTCCGCGGCGCCGAGTGGTGGGGGCAGTGCTTCTCAGAGCCGGAAGCCGGCAGTGACCTGGCAGCATTGCGGACCCGCGGCACCGACGACGGTCGCGGCGGACTCATCGTCAACGGTCAGAAGATATGGACCAGTCAAGGCCCGACCGCGACCCGGCTGCTCGCGCTCGTACGTACCGGTACCACCGAAAGCCGCCACCGTGGTTTGACGATGGTGCTGGTCGACGCCGATACCCCCGGCGTCACCGTACGTCCGATCGCCTTGGCCAGCGGACGCCGCGAACTCGCTGAGGTGTTCTTTGACCACGTCAGGGTGCCCAACACCCGAATCGTCGGCGAAATCGACGGCGGCTGGGCCGTCGCAATGCATCTCATGCAATACGAACGAGGCATGTACGGATACGCAGTACTGACCAGCGCGCTGACAGAACTTGGGCGGCTGCGCACGCACATCAGTGCCTACGGCGCCTCGCCCGCGCAACGTGAACGATTCGCCCGCACATATGTCGCGGTGCTGGCCGCCCAGGCCCGCACCGCCGACACAGTGCACAAACTGGCCGACGCCAGCGTCGTCGGCCCCGGCAGCAGCATTGACAAACTGTTGTTCAGCAAAGCTGAAAAGGCTGTCCATGAACTGATTTTCGAGATCAAGCACGACTTCATCGTCACCGGCGCTCCGTCCGGCACCCCCGAAGAGCGGAACCACGCCCGCGCTGACTGGTGGTACTCGAGAGCGGCAACCATCATGGGCGGTACCGCCGAAGTGCAACGCGGCATCATCGCCGACCACATCCTGCAGCTGCCTAGGGAGAAACGCTGATGCCCACTATCGATGACGACGCTTGGCCGATGGTCGAAGAAGCCATCTTGCGCCTTTTTGCGGGCCTACCCGCCGGAGAGCATCTAAGGCTTGGGCAACGGTTGGTCGAAATGGGTTGGGAGGAAATCGAATCGGAATATCCGATCGAATCCGTCGAGCTACTGTTTCGCGCGCAGGGCCGACACCTCGCACAAACTGACTGCCTCGACCGAGTGATGCTCGCGGAGCTGAGACCCGCCATTCACGGCGCCGCCGACTCAGTCCTACTACCGCTCCCTGACACCGTTGTGCCCGACCGACAGCAGGTCACCGGAATTGTGCTGGGCCCGCTGCACGGACGGGTCGCGGTTCCGGTGCTCGGTCCGCACGGGGCCATAACTTTGGCCGTCATCGACGCCCAGCATCTCCGTGGCGTCGCCCTCGACACTTTCGACCCGACCACTCGTTGGACTCGCGTGTGGGGCCCGCGTCCGATCACTGCCTCCGTCGACGCCACCCCGGAGTGGAATCGCGCGATTGCCGCCGCACATCGCGCATTGGCCACCGAGTTGACCGCGGTTACCGAACAAGCTCTTCAGATCGCAGTGGAACACGTGGCGGTTCGCACACAATTCGGAACCGCAATCGGCGCGTTTCAATCCCCTCGTCATCTGTTGGCCGATGCCTGGGCTGACTTGGCCGCTGCCCAAGCCTTGACCACGAACGCATGGCGCTATGGCGGACTGCTCTCGGCGCAGGTGGCCAAGGCCGCAGCCGGCCGCGCCCACCGCGTCGCCGCAGACGCGGCGATGCAAGTCTGCGGAGCGATCGGATTGACTGCCGAGCACCCACTGCACCGCTGCGTCACCCGAGGCGTGCAGCTCGACGCGTTGTGCGGTTCCTACTCTCAGCTTGAGACGCAGTTGGCCGAGCAGCTTTTCGCGACCGATGACGCCCAAGCCGCCCTGCCTGCGGTCATCGCCTGCGGCTGACCACAGACTCCTCCGAATGCAAATTCCATCCGATGCTGGCGGGCACCTTGGCGCCCGCCAGCATTCGGCCCCTACCCCCTGTCGGCAGACAGGATCGTGACTGCAGCCACCGCGGTCGGTCCACCGACGTTGTGCGCCAGACCAATACGGGCACCGTCTACCTGGTTCACCGCCTCGCCACGTAGTTGACTGAACAGTTCGTAGCACTGAGCGACGCCCGTTGCGCCCGGTGGATGTCCCTTGGCCTTGAGGCCTCCGCTGGGGTTGACCGGCAGCGCACCGCCAACATAGGTCTGGCCTGACTCGATCAACTTGTAGGCCATATGGCGTTCAGCGAAGCCGAGGTCCTCGTAGCTGATCAGTTCTACTCCGGTAAAGCAGTCATGCACCTCGGCCACGTCGATATCGTGCGGACCGATACCCGCCATGGACATAGCAGCCTTTGCCGCGCGTACCGTCGCGGGGAACGAGGTCATGTCGTCCTTGTGCTGATGCATCACCTTGTCCATGCCCAGCCCAACACCACGAACCCAGACCGGTCGGTCCGTGTAACGGTCGACGACGTCTTCAGCAGCGAGAATTACCGCTGCGGCGCCGTCGCTCTGTGGGGTGCAGTCATACAACCCGAACGGGTCGACGACTATCGGCGCGGTCAGCGCCTGCTCGACAGTGATCTCGTAGCGCAGCTGTGCCTTTGGGTTCTTGACCGCATGGAAGTGGTTCTTCACCGCCACCATCGCCATATGTTCCTTGGTGGCAGGCGATTCGTGCAGGTAACGGGTTACGTGAAGGGCGAAATTCGCCGGCGCTACCAGACCCAGCGGATAGTCCCAGGCATTGTCGCGGGTCAGCGTCGCCCATTCCCAGAAAGTCGAATTCGTCGCCGTTTCCCGCACTTTGTCCGCCCCGAGTACCAGCACCACGTCGTACAAGCCCGAAGCGATCGCGATCGCGCCATTACGAACGGCGTCATTGCCTGTCGCACAAGCATTCTCGACCCTGCTAACCGGTATTTCGGTGAGATCGAGAGTATCGGCCACGATGCCCGTCGGGAACCCATCGCTGGTGGTCAGCTCGCCGAACCAGACAGCATCGATGTCAGCCTTTTCGATCCCCTTGTCGACATGTGCCGCCGCTTCGGCATAGGCCATCGGCACCAAATCTTTGAGACCCAGACCGAAATGTTCAGCGAACGGCGTCATCCCGGCCCCGACGATTGCAACGTTCCTCATGCTGCCACTCCTTGCTTTCCCGGCCAGAATGCATAGCCATAATCTGGAATACCGGTCCGGACCGCGATCCTGCGGAACACCACCGCACCGGACTGTCCAACTGCCACCTCTCCGGCCGCTACGCCGGTCACTTTGAGCAACACCCGCACCGGGCTCTCGTCAAGTTGGACCACCGCCAATGAATAGGGTCCCGGCAAGTCGGGAACTGCGATCCTCACCGTTGTGTGGGTATAGACGGTGCCGGTGCGCGGCAGCGGCTGCATCCCATAAGGGGCCACCAGCTCGCCGGCCGAATCCACCCGCACTCGGGGCGGAAACACTGGTCGGGCCTCGATACCTGGCCGCTCTGCGAAAATTGCTGCCTCCCAGCGCAATTTCGACTCGAAGGCCCGCGCATAGGCGGCCAACGAGATCGGGATACCCGTCCCAGATGAACAGATGACCGGCGGCAGCTCCCGGGCGGGTGGCTCGTCACGCACTACGAGCGCGGAGCCTTGGCCCAAGGACAACTCTGCCACCGTCACACTGGACTGCTCGACGGCAACTATCCAGCCCGCCGCCCGTCGTTCGATCCCCTCAGCGATCGAACGCAGCACCGCCGCACCGGAACTGGCGAACTCGGTGATCGCCGCAGACGCGTGCCACTGTGAATCCAACTGCGCCGCCTTTGCACCAACGATCCCGACCACGGGGCCCGGACCCGACAAATTCAGCTGTGCCAGAGCGCCCTGAACACCCAGGTTGCGTTCGAGTCGGGCATCGCCATAGACGTGCCGCACTCCATCACGGCCCCGCGCCACTGTCGGCAGGCTACGGCTCCGCCGGGCCAGTACCCGAAGCCGAGGCCCCGACGTTCCGGTCAATAGCGCGGCAGCACCACCTGACTCGTCGACTGCGATCAGCAGAGTGCTCTCAAATGCCTCTGCAACAAGGTCCAGAACTGTCGGCGCTCCGCCGAGCACTTCGGTGACAGCCACCTCGGCGGGCAGCGACAACCCGGCCAACAGCACCGCCCCGTTTCCACCTTCCAGCAGCGGAAAATCACGCGACACCAACACTACTCGGGTGGCAATGCCGGCTGGATCGGCCGCGCGTCCCGCAGCCACCGCCATCGTCACAGCATCTTCATCTGGCCCCGTCACACGCTTGCCGCCGACTTGCCATGGCGGCAGATATGTCCCGATCGACACGACCGCGCTCATTCGGGCCCCTTTTTTGGTTGGCGTGACGGGGTTGTTCCCTCATCACTCTTAGTAGGTATATAGTTATATCATTAACTATATAGCCAATTCGGGCGAGCTCACGCGAGCCGACGAAGGTAGGAGATCCGTGGAAAACACAACACCGCGCACACTGAACAATCGCGTTGTCATCATCACCGGCGCCAGCCGCGGCATCGGGCGCGAAATCGCCATCCGAGCCGGGGCCGACGGCGCTCGTGTCGCGCTGCTGGCCAAGACGGCCACTCCGCACCCAAAGATCAGCGGAACTCTCACCGAGACAGCGCAAGCCGTCCGGGCCGCCGGCGGGCAAGCTCTATCACTGGTGTGCGATGTGCGCGACGCCGCCAATGTTCACAACGCGGTTACCGAAGTGGTCGCCACCTTTGGCGCCATCGACGTAATCATCAACAACGCCGGCGCTCTGGACCTCCGCCGCACACCACAACTGCCACCGAGAAACTTCGAACGCCTGCTCGCCACAAACGTGGCAGGCCCATTCGCCCTTGTTCATGCCGCGTACGACCATCTGCGTCGCTCTGAGGCTGCGCACATCCTCAATATCTCGCCGCCGTTGAACCTGCAACCCTCTTGGGTGGGAGCCCACGCCGGTCACACTGTCGGCAAGTACGCCGAAAGTCTGTTAACCCTCGGTTGGGCAGCCGAATTCGCGTCTGTCCCCATCGCGGTCAACTCACTGTGGCCCGCCACTACCGTCGCCAGCACCGGCATGATCACCGCGATGGGCGAAGACGTGGTGACGGCGCAGGCCCGGATCCCTCAGATCATGGCCGACGCCGCCCACGCGATCGTGACCCGACCTGCCGGCAGCTGCAGCGGCCACTTCTACACCGACGAAGCCGTCCTGGCCGAAGAAGGTGTCACCGACTTCTCGCGCTACCGGCTCGCAGCCTCCGAGGAAGACCTTGCTCCAAACTTCTACCTGCCCGCTGCCGCGCTACCCACTGTGTAGAGGTGAATCCGGTGAGTAGCTTCGACGCGCTGTGCGCCAACGAACCCGATCTGGCCGCCCAACGCAGCCGCATTCGTGACTTCTTACGGTCCGATCGAGCTGAATTCAACTGGGAACCCTCGGTCGACGCCTGGCTCAGCGAATGGGATCCCGCGTTCAGCGCGCGTCTCGGGGACGCCGGATTCGTCGGACTCACCATTCCCCGAAGCTATGGGGGCCAGGGGCTGGGGTACTTGCACCGTTACGTAATCACCGAAGAGCTGCTGGCCCAGGGCGCGCCAGTTGCTGCGCACTGGATAGCCGACCGCCAAGTGGCACCGGCTCTGCTCGCCTACGGCACAGAGGACCAACGGGACCGGCTGCTCGCACCAATCGCCGCCGGGCGGCTCCACATGGCCATCGGGATGAGCGAACACGAGGCAGGCTCCGACCTGGCTGCCGTGCGGACCAAAGCCACACCCACTGACCTTGGTTGGGTTCTCAACGGCACTAAAACCTGGACCAGCGGCGCCCACCGCGCACACCAGATTGTCATTCTCGCCCGCACTGCTGCACTCGACCCGACCAACCGGCACGCGGGCTTGAGTCAATTTCTCCTGGACCTACGCACGCCGGGCATAACCATCAGCCCGGTCGTCTCAATGTCCGGCGAACACCACTTCAATGAGGTGCATCTCAATAACGTCAGCGTCCCCCACTGCGCTGTCCTCGGTACGGTCGGCAACGGCTGGCACCAAGTGACCTCCGAGCTGGCCTTTGAAAGAAGCGGACCCGAGCGGGTGCTGTCCACCGCACCGCTGATCGAGGCCACGATCTCTGCTTTGGCCGCCGGCCCCACCATCGATCTGCACGTTGCTGCCATGCTCGGCGAATTGCTCGCCCGGCAAGTCTCGCTGCGCCAACTGTCGGTCTCCGTCGCCCGCACGCTGGCCGATGGCGGCGATGCCGCGACGAAGGCGGCGTTGGTCAAAGACCTCGGCACCCGTTTCGAACAGGAATCGGTCGACATCATCGCTGATCTGCTGACCTACGCACCGGACCGTCCAGTCCTACGGGACCTTCTCGCCAAGGCATGGCTCCACAAACCCGTCTTCACACTCCGCGGCGGTACCAACGAAGTGCTGCGCGGCGTGATCGCACGAGAAATGGGACTGCGATGACCGTCAACAACGCATTGGCCGGTGGTGTCTTCGACGCCGGACCAATCGAACCTGACGACCACACAGCACTGCTACGCGACCTTGTCGATCAGCTCGGAAAACGTTCCTTCGACTCCCGCGTCGGTCGTCGGAGCCGACCCGACGTCTTCGACGACACGCTGTGGCGCCGGCTCGAAGACACCGCGCTGGAACGCCTAACCACCACCGCCGACGTCGATGCCGGCCCTGCCGAGGTAGCCACCCTGCTATACGGGCTCGCCCGCCACGCAGCCGCGGTGCCGATCGCCGAAACCGACCTACTCGCAGCATGGTTGGGCCGACAAAGCGGACTCGAGCTGCCCCGACGGGGGCCGATGACCGTCGCTATCGCCGACGCCACGACGACGCGAAACCATCAGATCACCGGCACAGCCACCGATGTGCCGTGGGCTGCCACCTCAACGATCGTCGTGCTCGCCCGCATTGCCGACATCCACTACACCGGGCTGCTCTCGGAGCCCGACATACGAGGCGGCCACAACCTCGCCGGGGAGCCCCGGGACACGGTGCGCTTCACCATGCCCACCGACCATCTCCGTGCCGTCGGCGAGCAAGTCCACGCCGAATTGTGTCGCCGCGGCGCCTGGGCCCGCTGTATGCAGATGATGGGAGCGCTGGACGCCAGCGCCGCGCTGACCCTGGCACACACCCGTGAACGTAAACAGTTCGGACGAGCACTGAGCGACTTTCAATCCGTTCAGCACGCGCTGGCGGCCATGGCCGGACAGATCGAACGCGGCCGCGCCGTCGCCACGCTGGCCGTCGCTGCCGCCAGCGACTTCGGATTTGCCTCGCAACAAACCGATTTCGCTGTCACCGTCGCCAAGACCGTCCTCGGCCGCGCGGCCGCGGACGTCATCACCATCGCCCACCAACTTCACGGCGCCATCGGAATCACCGCTGAACACCCGCTGTGGCTATTCACTACCCGACTACGCAGCTGGTCCGACGACTACGGCACGGCCGTCCATCACGCGCAACGCCTCGGCCATGCCGCCTTGGCGGCTTCCAGCGCATGGGATCTGACGATCGGGAGCGGCGTCCAGTACTCAGGTGGCCGACTACGCTGACAGATTGGCTAATGTCAAACCAAATAATCAATTAACGCTATGCGCGCCGCAAACCGGCGCGGTGGAGGACACATCATGGACGTCCGCAGCCTCCGAGAACCCAAGATGGCCGAACGCGTCGCCGCGGTACTCCGGAAAATGCTCGTGCGGGGTGAAATCGCCGAGGGCACCATGCTCCCTCCCGAGACCGAACTCATGGAGCGGTTCGGCGTGTCCCGGCCAACGCTGCGGGAAGCGATTCGGGTGCTGGAATCTGAGTCCCTCATCGAAATGCAACGGGGTGCCCACGGCGGTGCCAGAGTCGCACGGCCCCAGCGTGAAACTCTTGCACGCTACGCCGGGCTCATCCTCGAGAGGGAAGGCGTCACCCTGCGCGACGTCTATGACGCCCGGGTAGCCATCGAGACCCCCATGGTCAAACAACTCGCCATTGAACAAGACGCCGCTACCATCGCCGAGCTCGAAGAGATTGTTGCTCGCGAATCGACACTGCCGCCCGGAAGCCGCGGAGTCGATCAGCTGACAGACTTTCACGCAGCGATCGCCCGGCTGTCTTCCAACAACACCCTGCGCATCATCAGCGAGATGCTGCACCACATCATCGAAAAGGCCAACCGGTCACTGCA
Source organism: Mycolicibacterium llatzerense (assembly GCF_000878195.1). GTDB lineage: Bacteria > Actinomycetota > Actinomycetes > Mycobacteriales > Mycobacteriaceae > Mycobacterium > Mycobacterium llatzerense. Next base: position 57,558 of record NZ_JXST01000022.1, read on the forward strand.
GCCAACCACCGGTCCACGCGCCGAACAAGCGTTGCGCCGCTCCGCCAAAACCCACCGGATGGTGCTGGACTTGATCAAAGCGGGCGATGCCGAGAAGGCCGGTGAGCTATGGACCAAGCACTTGCAGAAAGCCGAAGAATTCCTGTTCGCCAACTCGGAGATGTCCACTGTGGTCGACCTATTGGAGTAAGCCGGTTCGCACAGTTGACCGCCGTCCAGCAATCCGCCGTACCGCCGACCAGGGGGTGGCGCACTCAGGATCTAGATCCATGGAGAATCCCATGACCACCTCATCTGTCGTTCAGTACCGGGTCGAGAACCGCGTCGCGATAGTTACCGTCAATGACCCGGACCGCCGCAACGCCGTCTCCGCGGCAATGTCCATCCAGCTGCGGGCCGCGATCGCCGAGGCCGAAAGCGACAGCGGTGTACACGCATTGATCGTCACGGGCGCAGGCAAGGCCTTCTGCGCGGGCGCCGACCTGAGCGCGCTCGGGACAGCGACCGAGGAGGGCCTGCTGCGAATTTACGACGGCTTCATGGCCATTGCCGAATGCACGCTACCGACGATCGCAGCGGTCAACGGCGCCGCAGTCGGCGCCGGGCTCAATCTCGCTCTAGCCGCCGATGTCCGTATCGCCGGCCCAGATGCCATGTTCGACCCGCGCTTCCAGAAACTGGGCATCCACCCCGGTGGCGGGGCAAGCTGGATGCTACAACGCGCGGTCGGTCCACAAATGGCCAGAGCCGCACTACTTTTCGGCATGAAATTCGACGCAACCGCCGCAGTGCAGCACGGACTGGCACTACAGGTCGCCGACGACCCAGTAGCCGCAGCCCTGGAGTTGGCAGCCGGTCCTGCGTCGGCGCCGCGCGAAACCGTCCTGGCGACAAAGGTATCGATGCGAGCCACTGCAGCACCCGGCTCGATTGACACCGATCTGCATCGTCTTGCGCTGCGCACGGAACTCGGGCCTCAGGCGATCTCGATCGCATCACCTGAATTCGCGGCTCGCTTGGCTGCACGTTCTACTCGGCGTCGACACCCGCGATCGTCCGAGGTTGAAGCGTAAGCAATTGGTGGCGTGTTGTTTTCGGCTACGTGGTGCCGTCACGCCGCAATCGGGCAAACCTTAGTGACGTGCCCTATACCGGCGGATAGGCCGGGGGTGGATAGACGCCGCGCAAAGCCCATGGGAACCAGTTGAAGAAATACTCGACCTCATCGCTGGCGTCGTAATCTGGACTCGGATCCATACCGTCCCACCTATCGTCGTCGTCTCACGCCATGGATCCACTCCGGCAGCGCACGATCTAGGCCGGAGTCCCATAGACAGCCACCACCACCGAGCGGTCGAGTCTGTTCTCGGACCAGACTCCCATTTCAGTATTGGCGCAATTACTCATGATCGCCATGTCGGCGGGGTTGTAATACCACTGGTTGAGGATCTCGATGCCGTTGATGGCGAGCGCCGGGTTGATCGCGACGGTTTCGGCAACAGACCCACGATAGCCCGCTGCGCGTGCACGATCTGCGACAGTCGCGTTGTCAGAACCGTTGTCGCTGTCCGGATTTCGGTTGGCCATGAGGTCGTCGGTGCGCCATTGCGCTGCAAGCTGCAGTTGGCTGTTCATTCGTACGTTGTTGGTACAGCCGGCCTGGTGCTGAATGGTGTAGATGTTTGCGACCACGCTGTTGTTAAGCCGGCTGTTGTCGGCAAAAGCTGCTGGGGTGGCCGGCAGTGTGAGTCCGATGGCGCTAAGTGTCAGCAGTACAGAGGTTTTCATCATGGCTCGAGGACGGGTCGGTAGCCGGCGGCGGACTGGCGTAGCTGCCAGATCTGGGCCGGACATAATTCGTTGAGGGCCTGGTTGATCAGATACCCGGCCTGGTATTCATCGGTGGTTTGCATGTCGACTTTGACCTTGCCAATCAGCTGACCGTATAGGCGGCCCGCGGCGACGTCATCGCACAAGCCATAGCCGTACTGCAACGCATCGTCGGGTCCGCTGAAGTGATAGCCGGGCCGAACCACGGTATTGAGCAGGTAGGCGGTCGCGTCACTGTGTGCAACAGCTGTACTGGGCACTGCCATTGCGATGACGGCAACAGCCGAAGTCGTTCCAAACCTGAATCGACAGATGGACATGATGGGATCGGCCTAGATCGGTTCGAATTGAGAGATGAGCCAGCGGTTACCGACTTTGTCCAAGTTGACTTTCACGCACGAAGTGCTGGAGGTCGGAGCGTCAGAACCGACGATGATGCTCTGGTTCACGAACAGGAGCACTACCGCGTGCTGACTGCTGGCGGACACCGATGCCGCAGCGGGGACCGTGGCAATCGAGGAAATGCGTTTCTGCTTCGCTCCGGGAATGACGACATCGCGGATCAACGATGAGTACGAATCGCGGAAGGCTCCGGTCAACCGATCACGAGCCGCGTTGAGTGTCGTATCAGCGGTATCGGCACGGTAGGACAACAGTGCCACAGAGCTTTCGGTCGCGGCTTGAACGGACTCGGAGCGGGCCGCGTCAGCCGCCGCAGCCGAATGGTCTCGGTAGGAGACGAACCCGACTGCGGCAGCCAAAATGAGGACCGCTGCCGGTAGCAGACCGAAAGCAATTACGCGGCTCCATCGCCTGCCGGCCCGTCGGCCCTCGCCTGCATCGTCGGTCGCAGCGTGCGTATTCGATTGTGATTCTTCAGCTTTTCCGTCCTGATCCACCGACTCGTTTGCAGTCTCGTCATCGAGATCGTCTGGCCGGGTGAGCGTTTCGCTTTTCGTCGTCACCGTAGTACTCCCGTGTGTTGTGGCAATTCGGAGGCGCGGTGGCCGTCAGGGTACGAATTCGACATTCGAAACCTTCGCGTCAGCGCCGTTGTCCTGAACGCTGATTCGCATGCGCCAACGGCGCGGTTCCTGCTCGGGGGCGCCCGCAGAGACCGTCTTCACCGACACAGCGACAAGCACTTGGGCACGATTGCCATCATGTGATTCGAGCCCAGCATCAGTGACAATGCCCGTCGAGACGGACCGCATCTGTTTCACCACGTCGATAAACGGCTTGGCACGCTTCTGGAAGTCATCGCGAAATGTGCCGGTGGACGAGTCCAGGATGCGCTGGACGTCCTTATCGACCTCGGTGTAGTTGATGGTGGTGAGGTTCATCGCGCCCTGTTTGGCCACTTCAACGAATACATTGCGCTGGTCGTCGGCGTGTTGATAGCGGTGGCTGTCGTAGCCGAGCCAACCGCCCAGAGCGATCAGTCCGACTCCCGTGGCCGCACTGACCACGACCGCCATCCGAACAGGCGAACGCCATTTCGAGGGAGCCTCTGCGACAATCTGTTTAGACGAATCGCCCTCAATTTCGATGTCGTCGACCGCATGCTTGGCCTCGCTACCGACGTCCGGGCTGTGCTCAGCCAGTTGCTCGATGGCGTCTGCATCGACTGCCATGCCTGCTCCTCATCGCTGGTAGGTGCTTGATCAAGGACGACATCATCAGTCGGCGAACTGGCTGATTGATTAGGCGCGAAACGTAGCGAGCCCCAACGCGAGGTGTCAACGATGCTTACCGCTGAGCGGGAGATCTGGCCATTTCCGTCGCAGGAACGCCATCGATGTGCCTGAACGCGCAGGCTGCGGCGTGCCCTCACGGTGGCAAATCGGCTGCCGCCCTGGACTATCTCGAACTTCGGACCGCCCGTACCCAAGCATCGAGACCTACCAATACCGGGACGGACAACCACCGACGCAGCTCCAATAGACCCGGCCAACTCGGGCAGCGAGTGGCGACCGGGGGCCAGCCTCATACGCCACCATTGGAGCGGCGAAACGACCATTCCGGCGGTGTGGCCCGACATGCCGGGATGGTCGTGGGAGTTGGAGAACACCAACCCCTTCCGCGGTGATCCGTTCTCATCTCACACCACGACTCGCATCCGACTGCGGCCGGCGATTACGTGCGCCTGTTCATCCTCGACGTCACCTTCTGGAGCTCGAGAACGAGCAGCGCACGATCTGCGGCACACCTGCGCATCGCTGGCAGGTTCAGCCGGGTGCAACCCCTGGCCCTGGCGCGGATGCTCGGGCGCAGGACGTCAGTGTGACACTGCACATCTACGAAGCCTGTTCGAGATGGATCTCGATGCCGTTGCGGTCACCCTGCACAACTCGTATTCACCCCGTGAATGTGGGCAAAGTGTAGGCGGGGACGGGTACAGAAGACACCCAGTAAACATTAAAATAGCCCCTCACCTGCTAGGCAGGCTCGGGGCTATGGCGGTGGCGGAGGGATTTGAACCCTCGGTGGGGGGTTACCCCACACACGCTTTCGAGGCGTGCTCCTTAGGCCGCTCGGACACGCCACCGTGTGGCAGCTTACCGGCCGCAGGCTTCCTTGCCCTAATCGGGCTCTGACCAGCGGTCCTACCTCTGGCGGGCGAAGAACTGCTCCATCAGCGCCGCGCACTCGGTCTCGAGGACCCCGCCGCGGACCTCAGGCCGGTGCGTCAGCCGACGGTCCCGGACGACATCCCACAGCGAGCCGACGGCGCCGGTCTTGGGCTCCCAGGCCCCGAATACCACCCGCGCGACGCGGGACATCACCAGCGCGCCGGCACACATGGTGCACGGCTCAACGGTGACCGCGAGCGTCGCGCCTTCCAGCCGCCAGCCGTCGCCGTGCACCGCGGCAGCCGCCCGCAGCGCCAGGATTTCCGCGTGTGCGGTCGGGTCCCCCAGCGATTCGCGGGCATTGGCCGCCCGGGCCAGCTCTACCCCGTCTGCCGAGAAGACCACCGCACCGATCGGCACGTCGTCGGCCCCGGCCAGTTCGGCGGCTTCCAGCGCCAGCCGGATCAGCCGTTCGTCAGCGGAGCTGACAATCGGGTTGCAGTCGGCTGCGCTCACCGCCCCAGCTTGTCCAATACCGCCACGAGTTCGTCGTTGAAGCCCATCTCCTGGGCGATGCGGCTGAGTTGTTCGTCGGCGTATTCGTCGTCGGCGAGGATCACACCGAGCACCGCCTCGGGCAGGCCCAGGTCGGCCAACAGCCCGAGGTCGCCTTCCTCGAACGGGTCGTCCTCTTCGAGCTCTTCCAGGCTCAGGTCGGCGTCGAGTTTCTCCAGCACGTCGGCCGCGATGTCGTAGTCCAGCGCCGCAGTGGCATCCGACAGCAGCAGCCGGGCGCCGGAGGGAGCCGGGCGGACGATCACGAAGAACTCGTCGTCGACGTTCAGCAGGCCGAAAACCGCACCGGCAGAACGGAGTTCACGAAGTTCGGTCTCGGCGGCAGTCAGATCCACCAGCGCCGCGCGCTTCAGCGGCGCGCAACGCCATGCGCCGTCCTCCCGGACGACCGCCACACCGAAGCCGTCGGGGAGATCGGCCACCTGCTGCTGAGCCTGCGCGCGCTGTACTCCCATGCAGACAACGCTAGTCCGCGCTCTGCAACTTGACCAGCGGTCCCATATGTACCCGGCCTGGGCCGTATGCAAACCTTGGAAGGTGACAACTCCGGTGTGTGTGCTGGGTTTGGGCCTCATCGGCGGCTCGCTGATGCGGGCCGGGCAGGCCGCGGGCCGCGAGGTCTTCGGATACAACCGCTCGATCGATGCGGTGAAGTCTGCGACTGCAGACGGCTTCGACGCGACCGAGGATCTCACTGCCGCCCTGAAACGTGCCGCGCTGAGCGAGGCGCTGATCGTCCTCGCGGTGCCGGTGCCCGCGCTGCCGATCATGCTCGAGCACATCCGCGACACCGCGGCGGACTGCCCGCTCACCGATGTGGTGAGCGTCAAAGGCAATGTGCTGCAACAGGTTCAGGAGTACGGCCTGCTCGACAAATTCGTCGGCGGGCACCCGATGGCCGGCACCGCGCATTCCGGCTGGACGGCCGGTGCCGCCGATCTGTTCGCCGGCGCGCCGTGGGTGGTGAGCGTGGACGACCACGTCGACCCCGACGTGTGGGCCCAGGTGATGCATCTGGCGCTGGACTGCCGCGCGGTGATCGTGCCGGCCCGCTCCGACGAACACGACGCGGCGGCGGCCGCGATCTCCCACCTGCCGCACCTGCTCGCCGAGGCACTGGCCACGACGGCCGGCGAGGTTCCGCTGGCGTTCGCGCTGGCCGCGGGCTCGTTCCGGGACGGCACCAGGGTCGCGGCCACCGCACCCGACCTGGTCCGGGCCATGTGCGAGGCCAACGCCGCCGAGCTGACGGTCATGCTGGACCGGGCCATGGAGCTGCTGAGCCAGGCCCGCTCGTCGCTCGTCGAGGCCCAATCGGTGGCTGAGCTGGTCGACGGTGGCCATGCCGCCCGGGTTCGCTACGACAACTTCCCCCGGCCGCAGATCATGACGACGACCATCGGGGCCGACGGCTGGCGCGAAGAGCTCGCCGCGCAGGGCCGGGCCGGCGGGGTGATCAGATCCGCTCTGCCAGTCCGGGGTAGCCGAGGATGAAGCCGTCGCCGTCGACGGTGATGGAGGTGTCGGCGACGGGCGAGTCCAGCTTGATCGGGTTGCCGGGACCTGCGCTGGTATAGCCGATGGTCACGGATTCGACCGTCAGATCCGGCACCCGGACGTAGACGACGGGCAGGGACACAGACGCCGTGCGGTTGTGCAGCCCGGTACGCCGGATGGGCAGCGCATTGAAGAACGGACTGAAGACGACGTCGACGTCCAGCGCTCCGTTGTAGGCGGCGCGGCGGGTCTGGTTCTGGTGGTCCTGCACCAGCCACATGTTCTCTTCGTCGCGGGCGATGGACAGCTGTCGCTCGCGCTGCGCGAGGGTGACGGTGAGGGACAGCCGTTTGGTCGCACCGCTTTCGTCGGTCACCAGGTCATAGGACGCGCTGAACGCGGGATGTATCTCGGTGGCAGCGGCGACGATCCGGCCATAGGCCTTGATCCGGTTGCCGGACAACTGGACCCGGACCGACTCCATGCGCGACACATCCTGCGCGCGCCAGGTCAGAATCGCCGGCCAGGCGGGTTCTGCAGCTTCGGGGCTGGCATCGGACTGGGCTGCGCTCACCCGTCTACCGTAGGCGACGAAGGCCCGGCTTTGCAGCCGCGATGGCAAGTCCGGACGGTCCCGGCCGCGATGCCCGCACCGCCAACGCCAACGCGGCGTCGAGAGCCAGGGCGAGCACTGCCACGAGCAGGGCGCCGACCAGCGCGAGATAGAACTGCCGAACCTTGATGCCGTCGATCAGGAACCGCCCGAGCCCACCCAGACTGGCGTAGGCCGCGACAGTCGCGGTGGCCACCACCTGCAGCGTCGCGGTCCGCAGCCCGCCGACGATCAGCGGCATGGCGTTCGGCACCTCGGTGCGCAGCAGTACCTGGCGCTCGGTCATGCCCATGGCGCGGGCGGCGTCGACCACCACCGGATCGACGTTGGCGATCCCGGCGTACGTCCCGGCCAGCAGGGGCGGAATGCCCAGCAGCATCAGGGCCACGGTCGGCGGCAGCAGGCCCAGTCCCCACAGCAGGACGCCGAGCAGCAGGACACCGAGGGTCGGCAGGGCGCGCAGGGCGTTGACGCCGCCGACCACCAGAGCCGTACCGCGGCCGGTGTGCCCGACGTACATGCCCACGGGAATGGCCACGAGCGCGCTGCAGAGCACCGCGATGCCGGTGTATTCCAGGTGTTCCAGCATCCGCATGCCGAGGCCCGCCGGTCCGGTCCAGTTGGCCGCGGTGAAGATGTAGGCGAGGGCCTGGTGCAGGAAGTTCATGCCGGTGCCTTCGCCCGGGTCCATGGCGTGGCCAGGCGGCCGGCGGCCAGGATGAGCAGGTCGACGACCACCGCCAGCACGAAGATCGCGATGATGCCGGCGATGATCTGGTCGCTCTTGTCGGCCTGATAGCCCTCGGTGAACCAGGTGCCGAGCCCGCCGATGCCGATCACCGAACCCACCGACACCATCGAGATGTTGGTGACGGCGACCACGCGCATCCCGGCCGTGAGGACCGGAATCGCCAGGGGCAGTTCGATTCTCAAGAAGCGGGTGCGCGGCCGGTAGCCGATGGCGGTGGCCGCCTCCCGCGTCTCCGCCGGGACGGCATCGAGCGCTTCGGGCACCGTCCGCATCAGCAGCGCCACGGTGTACAGCGTCAGGGCGACCAGAACGTTGGCTTCGTCGAGAATCCGCGTCGGGATGATCAACGGCAGCACCACGAACAGCGCCAGCGACGGGATGGTGAAGATGATGCTGGCCGTGATGGTGCTGACCCGCCGCAGCCGTGGCCGCTGCCGGACATAGGCACCCAGCGGTACCGCGATGAGCACCCCGATCAGCAACGGCAGCAGGGCCAGCCGCAGGTGAATCTGCGTGAGCACCCACGCGGTCTCGAGGTGGGTCAGCAGGTATCGCATTGGGGGCCTTTACGGCTCTTGATGAGAGCCATCACATCATCGAGGCCCACGCCACCGATCACGCGGCCCTGCTCATCGACCGCCACCCCCAGCCCGGACGGGGACGACAACGCCGAGTCCAGCGCAAGTCGCAGGGTGCCATCGGGCCGGAACAGTGAGCCACCGGCGATGGTGCTGTCGTACAAGGACTTTCCGATGCGATGCAGGCGCACCCCGTCGGCGTTGATCCACGCGTACGGGGTGCCGTCGGCGTTGACCACCAGCGCCCATTGGCCGTCGCCGAGTTCCAGTGCGTCGACCGCCGGTTCGGCGACGGTACGAATGTCGCGCAGCTGAAGTCCGGTCGTGTCGCGGAACTGCAGGCCCCGGTAGCCGCGGTCGGCACCGACGAATCCGGCGACGAATGCGTTGGCAGGGTTGGACAGCAGCCGCTGCGGTGCGTCGTACTGCTGCAGCGTGCCGCCAGGTCCGAACACCGCGACACGGTCCCCGAGTTTGACGGCCTCATCGATGTCGTGGGTGACGAACACGATGGTCTTGCGTAGATCGCTTTGCAGCCGCAGGATTTCGGCCTGCAGGTCTTCGCGGACCACGGGGTCCACCGCACTGAACGGCTCGTCCATCAGCAGGATGGGCGGGTCGGCGGCCAGCGCCCGGGCCACCCCGACCCGCTGCTGCTGCCCGCCCGACAACTGGGCCGGGTAGCGGTCGGCGAGCTTGACGTCGAGTCCGACGCGCTCCAACACGCCCAGCGCCTTTTTCCTTGCACTGCGGCGTGATTCGCCTTTCAGCACCGGCACGGTGGCGACGTTGTCCACCACTTTCAGGTGCGGCATGAGCCCGGCGCTCTGCAGCACGTACCCGATGCCGAGGCGCAGCCGCACCGGGTCGACGGTGGCGACGTTGGCACCGTCGACGGTCAAGGTGCCGGATGTCGGGTCGATCATCCGGTTGATCATCCGCATGGAGGTGGTCTTGCCGCAGCCGGACGGCCCGACGAACACCGACAGTGTGCCCTCGGCGATCTCGAGGCTCAGCTCATCGACAGCGACGGCGCTGCCGTAGCTCTTGGTGACCTTGTCGAATGTGATCATCGGCTCACCGGCTTGTCGAACCCGTTGTCCTGCACCCATTTTCTCGCGGCTTGGTCCGCGTCGACACCGCTGTTACCGGACACCGAGGTGTTCATCTCGATGAGCGCCTTCGTGGTGAGTTTCGCGCTGACGGCGTCCAGCACCGCCTTGAGCAGGTCAGACTTCTTCTGCGATGCCACCAGTGGCACCACGTTGGCGGCCAGGAAGTTGTGCTTCGGATCGTCGAGCACCACCAGATTGTTCTGGACGATGGCGGGTGAGGTACTGAAAATATCTGCCGCGGTGACGGTTCCGTCGACCAGCGCCCGGACCGTGGCCGGTCCCCCGCCGTCGCTGATGGCGATGAAGTTGACCGGCGCGATGTCGAGGCCATACTTGGCCTTCAGCCCTGGCAGCCCCTCGGTCCGCTGCAGAAATTCCGACGGCGCACCGAATTTCACCTGCGCCGAATGCTGCGCCAGGTCACCGATGGTTTTCAGGTTCCACTTCTTGGCGGTCTCCGCCGAAACGGCCACGGTGTCGGTGTCGGCCGCCGGGGAGGGGGTCAGGATCGACAGATCACCGGGAAGCGCTCGCGCCAGCGCCAATTCGACGTCATCGGCGGCCGTGGCCGTGGTCTTCGGATCGAAGTACTGCAGCAGATTGCCGGTGTACTCGGGGATGAGGTCGATCGAATGATCCTTCACTGCAGGGACGTACGTCTCGCGGCTGCCGATGCCGAACTGCCGACCGACGGTAAAGCCGTTGGCGGCCAATGCCTGCGCATAGATCTCGGCGATGATCTTCGATTCGGGGAAGTCGGCGGACCCCACCACGATCGACTTGAGATCACCCGAGATACTGCCCCCGCCGAGGGGATTGGCGCTGCCGCATCCGGTCAGCAGGACAGCGAGCAGCAGGACCAGAGCGGCGAGAAGTCTGCGAGGTGCGGCAGTGCGCGCCCCGGCTCCCCCAAAGTCCATCCGAACGTCCTTTCGGCGTCGTGCACTCAGGCCGACCCTAGCGTTATTCGAAAATTGGTGCCGCAGTTCCCGGCATCCTGCCCGTAGAACAGTCAAGATGGTGCCTATGAGTAGCGATCACGCGTCGACCCCCGAGCCGACCGAGCCGACGCCCGAGGCCGCGCCCGCCCACACCGAACCTGCGGCGCCCAAGTCGCCCAAATCGTCGAAGGCGCCCAAGACTCCCGAGTCGGCGGTGAAGTTCACCCGCACGGCGGCCCTGTGGTCAGCGCTGGTTCTCGGTTTCCTGATCCTGATCCTGCTGCTGGTGTTCGTCATCCAGAACGACACCCCGGTCGACATCGTCCTGCTCGGCTGGAAGCTGCACCAGGTGCAACTGGGCGTGACCATCCTGCTCGCGGCGATCGCCGGCGGCCTGCTGACCTTCGCGGTCGCCACCACCAGGATCCTGCAACTGCGGCTGGCCGCGAAGAAGAACCTGAAGGCCGGGCTCTAGAGGACAGCGAGTCCGGCGGCGATCAGCGGCGCGACGGCCTCACCGACGGGGTCGTCATGGCCCGCCCCGCCGGCGGCCATGCGGGCCCGGAAGTCGATGCCGGCCGCAATGATCGCCAGCTTGAAGTACGCCAGCGCCAGATAGAACTCCCAATGATCCAAAGGCTGCCCAGCCGCAACCGAGTACTTCTGGGCGAGCTGGTCCATCGGCGGGATCTTGTCCGAGGACCAGGCCGCATCCGAATGCACCATGGAGAACATCGGGTGCCGGTAGACGCACATCAGCGCCGCATCCGACAGCGGATCCCCCAGGGTCGACATCTCCCAGTCCAGCACCGCCCGCACCTTCGTGGCATCGACCGCGTCGAGCATCGTGTTGTCGATCCGGTAGTCGCCGTGCACGATCGCCGCGCGGCTCTGCGGCGGCAGCTTCTCAGCCAGCAGGCCGTGCAGCCGACGCACGTCGTCGTCGCGCGGATCGTCGGGCAGCCGCACCAGATCCCACTGCGAACCCCAACGCCGCACCTGCCGCTCCAGATACCCATTGGCCTTACCGAAGTCCCCCAGCCCGACAGCTTCCGGATCCAGGGCATGCAGATCGGCCAACACCGTGATCAGCGCATCCACGCAGGCGTCGATGGCCTGCTGGTCCCCCAGCGCGTCGAGCTCCGCCGAATACCGCACCACCCGGCCGGGCACGAAATCGACCATCTGGAACGGCGCACCCAGCACCGAGTCGTCGTTGCGCATCGTCACCGCATGCGCCACCGGCACCGTCGTACCCTCAAGCGCCGCAACGACTTTGTACTCACGAGCCATGTCGTGTGCCGACGGCGTCAGGCCGTGCAGAGGCGGCCGGCGCAGCACCCACTTGGCGGCGTCGTCGAACACCAGGAACGTCAGATTCGACCGGCCCCCGGCAATCAGCTCAGCGCGCAGCTCACCGCTGCGGGCCACCCCGATCTCGCGTAGGTGCGCGTCAAGGGCAGTCAGGTCAAGGCCATCGAGACTGGTCACCAAATGTGTCTACCACCGCTGGTTGCGCGGCAGCAGGTCCCACACGTGTTCGACGCTGTTGACGCCGGCGACCGCGAGCCGTCCGCTGCGCGAGGACAGCAGCCGGGTGATGCCGGTGTAGTCGACCTGGAACGACAGGATGCGCTCGGTCGGCAGGATGTCGTGCAGCAACCCGTTGATGACGCCGCCGTGGCTGAAGATCGCGACGGTGTCCTCGGCCTCGGCTTCGCTCGCGATGTCGGCGATGGCCTCGGCGATGCGAGCCAGGAACGCCTCCTCGTCGACGCTGCTGGGCAGGTGGCCGGTCATCAGCCGGGCCATCTCCTCGGGGTGCTCGGCCGCGATCTGCTCGATCGGGATGTACTGCTCCATGTCGCGGTCGTACTCGGCGAGCCGGTCGTCGATCTCGATGGACAGCCCGAGTGCGTCTGCCACCGGCTGGCCGGTCTGGATGGCGCGCTTCTGTGGGCTGCTGATCAGCCGCGTGATCGGGTACCGCTTGAGCGCGTCGGGCAGCCGACCCGCCTGCGCGATGCCTTCCTCGGACAGGTCAGGGTCGGCACCTTCGCCGGGCTCATTGCGCAGCGGCAGGGCGTGACGGATGAGAAGCAGTTGCACCGTGCCACCATAAAGCCATGGGGTATGCCGACGAACTCTTCGACCTCACTGACCGGGTCGTCCTGATCACTGGGGGCAGTCGCGGACTGGGCAGGGAGATGGCGTTCGCGGCGGCGCACTGCGGCGCCGACGTCATCATCGCCAGCCGGAACCTCGAGTCGTGTCAGACCACCGCCGATGAGATCGTCGAGGCGACGGGACGCGCGGCGCTTGCCCACCAGGTGCACGTCGGGCGCTGGGATGAGCTCGACGGTCTGGTCGATGCCGCGTATGCCCGGTTCGGCAAGGTCGATGTGCTGGTGAACAACGCCGGGATGTCGCCGCTGTACGAGTCGTTGGGCTCTGTACCGGAGAAGCTTTTCGACGCCGTGGTGAACCTGAACTTCAAGGGGCCGTTCCGATTGTCGGCATTGGTCGGCGAGCGCATGGTGGCCGACGGCGGCGGGTCGATCATCAACATCAGTTCGTCGGGCTCGCTGCGTCCGGACTCCTACATGCTGCCGTATGCCGCCGCCAAGGCCGGATTGAACACGCTCACAGAGGGTTTCGCGAAGGCGTTCGGCCCGACCGTGCGGGTCAACACCCTGATGGCCGGGCCGTTCCTCACCGACATCAGCAAGGCCTGGGGCGAGGATACGTCGAACGCTTTTCGCTCACTGCCGCTGCAGCGCGCCGGTGAGCCGCGTGAAATCGTCGGCGCCGCACTGTTTTTGATGTCCGATGCGTCGAGCTTCACCACCGGTTCGATCCTGCGGGCCGACGGCGGTTTCGCCTAGCTCACAGGTTGGCCGCTCGCCAGGAGAGCCGCGGCGGCGGTGGCCAGTGACGCGTTGGTGCGGTCCCGTTCGTCACCCATTCCGACCAGAAGATCGACGGTCAGCGGGCTGAGAATTTCCCGCAGGCCATGGCCCTCACTACCGAAGAACCCCGCCATCTCGAGGGTCACCGCGCCGTGGCAGATGCTCCAGATCCGGCCTGCGACAGCGGCTTCGTCGCACTTGCGGATGCGCCCAGCTTCAGTCATCCGACGCACCGATGCGCAGAGCGTCTGGAACGACGCATCGTACGAGGAGGCATGGCCGGTCACCGTCAAATCCTCACGACCACTCGACAACGACGCGGGCACCGAAGTGCCGAACATCAATTGGTAGTGCTGCGGATTCGTCAGCGCGAAACGCCGATACGCGGCGCCCATCGAGAAGAAATCAGCAACTGGATCATCGGTGTGCGGCACAGCCGCCAGGGCCGCACCGAAACGGGCGAAGATCTCGGCCGAGATGGCCTCCAGCACACCAGCCATCGAACCGAAGTGCGTGTACACCACCATGGTTGACGTGCCGACCTCGGCGGCGAGCTTGCGCACGCTCAGCGCCTGGATGCCGTCGCGCTCCAGAATCGCGATACCGGCTTCGATCAATTGCCGACGAATTTCATCGCTCACTCTTGCGCACCTCTCATAACAGTGTTATACCAGTAACCACAGCCAATAACACTGTTATGGAGGTTCTGGGATGACCAACCGCTACCTGGAAGGCGCCTTCGCGCCACTGCACGACGAATTCACCCTGACCGACCTGACCGTCACCGGCACGATCCCGGACTATCTCGACGGTCGCTATCTGCGCAACGGCCCCAACCCGATCGGCGAGATCGATCCGGAGCTCTACCACTGGTTCATCGGCGACGGCATGGTCCATGGCGTCCGCATCCGCGACGGCAAAGCCGAGTGGTACCGCAACCGGTGGGTCCGCGGCCCGATGACCGCCCACACGTTGGGCGAGCCGGCCCCCAAAGGACATTTCGGCCCGTCCGGCATCGGCGCGAACACCAACGTGCTCGGCCATGCCGGCAAGACGCTGGCGCTGGTCGAAGGCGGCCTGGCCAACTACGAACTGAGCGAGGAGCTCGACACCGTCGGCGTCTGCGATTTCGACGGCACCCTCAGCGGCGGCTACACCGCACACCCCAAGCGCGACCCGGAAACCGGTGAGCTGCATGCTGTTTCGTACAGCTTCGCGCGCGGCAACACCGTGCAATACTCGGTGATCGGCACCGACGGCCGCGCCAAGCGCACCGTCGACATCGAGGTGCACGGCAGCCCGATGATGCACGACTTCTCGCTGACCGAACGGCATGTGATCTTCTACGACCTGCCCGTGACGTTCGACGCTCGGATCGTCGCCGAGATGGCCGTGCCGAAGGCACTGCGGGTGCCCGCGCGACTTCTGTTGTCCTCGTTGATCGGTCGGGTCAAGATCCCCGACCCCGTCACCGCCCGGCAGCCGAACCTCAACCAGCGGGACCGCCGGATGCCGTACTCGTGGAACCCGAAATATCCGGCACGTGTCGGCGTCATGCCGCGCGATGGTGGCAGCGCCGACGTCCGCTGGTTCGACGTCGAGCCGTGCTACGTCTTCCACCCGCTGAACGCGTACGACTCCCCTGACGACAACACCATCATCCTGGATGTCGTGCGGCACCCGAAGATGTTCGACACCGACCAGCTGGGACCGAACGAGGGGTCGCCGACCCTCGAGCGCTGGACCGTCGACCTGGGCGACGGCAAGGTCCGCGAGGAACGCTTCGACGATCATCCGCAGGAGTTCCCCCGCCTCGATGAGCGCCTGGTCGGCAAGCGCCACCGCTACGGCTACGCACCCACCGTCAGCGAAGGCGCGGGCGGCAGCGACACCCTGCTCAAGCACGACCTGATCGCCGGCAGCACCGCGACGCGCTTCTTCGGCGCCGGGAAGATGCTGGGCGAGTTCGTCTTCCACCCGTCATCGCCGACCGCGGCCGAAGACGACGGGGTGCTGATGGGTTACGTCTACGACGAGGCGACCGACCGCAGCGAGCTGGCGATCCTCGACGCACAGACGTTGGAGGACGTCGCGAGCATCAAGATTCCGCACCGGGTCCCGGCCGGATTCCACGGCAACTGGGTACCGACCGCCTGACCGCCGAAAGGCCAGTTGCAGCACGCTTTTCACGAAGTCGCGTGCTGCGACTGGCCACTCGGCGTCAGGGGGTGATGATGTTGAACGCCGGGTCGGGCCGGTCGACGACGCTCAGCAGTGTCGGGAGCGCGGTGGCGTCACCGGTCACCTCCACGCCTGGCGAGCTGGTGTCTCCGGCAGCAAATGCCAAGAGCCGCAACTTGTTCGCCAGGGTGACGGTGGCCTGTGCGGTACCTGGGTCCGCGGCGACCTTGCGGTGCACCAGAACGCCATTGCGCAGCGCCAGCCGGTAGTTGGCGGCGACGTCCTGGAATGTCACGTCGATGGCGAGGTTCAGGTCCCACGCGCGCGGGCCGTTGACGTTGATCGCGAAAGTGTCGAACATCTGCTCAGGCGTCAACTGCGCCAGCATCGAAGGTGATGCCGACTGCGTCGGGGTGCCGAACTTACCGACGCGCAGTTCGGTGGCGCCGGACAGGAAGAAGTTGCGCCACACCGCGTTCTCGGCGCCGTAGGCCAGCTGCTCCAGGGTGTCCGCGTACAGCTCCCGGGCGGCGGCATGGTGCTCGTCGGTGAAGATCGCGTGATCCAACAGGGTTACCGCCCAACGGAAGTCACCTTCGTCGAACGCGGCCTGCGCCAGCTCGACGACCCGGTCGATACCGCCCATGGCAGCCACGTAGCGGGGCGCCGCCGCGGCCGGCGGATGCTGCCAGAGCCGGCCCGGGTTGCCGTCGAACCAGCCCATGTAGCGCTGGTAGACCGCTTTGACGTTGTGGCTGACCGACCCGTAGTAGCCGTGGGTGTGCCAGGCCTGCTCCAAAGCCGGTGGCATCTGGAAGGTTTCGGCGATCTCGATGCCTGTGTAGCCCTGGTTGAGCTGCCGCAGCGTCTGGTCGTGCAGGTAGGCGTACAGATCCCGTTGCACCGAAAGGTATTCGACGATGTTGTCCTGGCCCCAGGTCGGCCAGTGGTGCGATGCGAAGACGACGTCGGCGCGGCCGGCGAAGGTGTCGATGGCCTCGGTCAGGTAACCGGCCCAGCCGTGCGGGTCGCGCACCAGTGCGCCACGCAGCGTCAGTAGGTTGTGCAGGTTGTGGGTGGCGTTCTCGGCCATGCACAGTGCCCGGAATTGCGGGAAATAGAAGTGCATCTCGGCGGGGGCCTCGGTGCCCGGCGCCATCTGGAACTCGATCTCGACGCCGTCGATGGTGTGCGTCTCGCCCGTCACCTTGATATCGAGGGTCGGCACGATCAGTGCCACCTCACCCGTCGACCCGACCTGCCCCAGGCCGCAGCCGACCTGCCCCTGCGGGCCACGATCGAGTGCCGCGCCGTACATGTAGCCCGCGCGGCGGGCCATCGCCGTTCCGGCGTAGACGTTTTCCTGCACAGCATGTTCGGTGAAGCCCTCGGGAGCGATGATCGCGACGGCGCCGGCGTCGACCTCGGCCTGTGAGGTCACGCCGAGCACGCCACCGAAATGGTCGACGTGGCTGTGCGTGTAGATGACCGCCCGGACTTCACGCTCACCGCGCTGGGCGCGATACAGCGCGAGCGCCGCGGCGGCGGTCTCGGTGGAGATCAGCGGGTCGATGACGATGACACCGGTATCGCCCTCGATGAAGCTGATGTTCGACAGGTCCAGACCGCGGACCTGATAGATGCCCGGCACCACTTCGTACAGGCCCTGTTTGGTGCACAGCTGGGACTGTCGCCACAGGCTCGGGTGCACACTGTCCGGCGCGTCGCCGTTCAGAAAGTTGTAGGAGTCGTTGTCCCACACCACTCTTCCGTCGGCGGCCGTGACGACGCACGGTTCCAGCGCGGCGATGAACCCGCGGTCGGCGTCGTCGAAGTCGCGGGTGTCCGCGAACGGGAGCGACGCAGTGTGGGCGCGATTGGCGGCGGCGATGGCATCGGTTGGCGGCTTCTGCTCCATGCCGACCACCTTTCCATCTCACAGCTCGTGCAACACCACTTCCGCGAGAACACCCTGCTCGATCGTCGCTGTCATGTACGTGCAGTGCGGCTGACGCCGGCGGTCGGTGGGTGAGCCGGGGTTGAGCAGCCGCAGTCCGGTGGCGGCGGTGCTGTCCCAGGGAATGTGACTGTGCCCGAACACCAGCACGTCGGTGTCGGGGTACAGCCGGGCCATACGGGCATCGCGTCCCGCGGACGCGCCGGTCTCATGCGTGACGGTGAACCGCACGCCGTCGAGCGTGACGTCGGCCCGCTCGGGCAGCCGGGCGCGCAGATCGTCGCCATCGTTGTTGCCCCAGCAGGCGACCAGACGCGCTGCCCGCTGCTCGAGTTCGTCGAGCAGTGCCACGTCCACCCAGTCGCCGGCGTGCAGCACCACGTCGGCGCGGGCCACCTCGTCCCAGACCTGCGCGGGCATGTCCCGGGCCCGCTTGGGCACATGGGTGTCGGAGATCAGCAGTAGCCGCATCCCGCTGCCGCTCAGGCGATCTCGCCGCTGAAATACCGGCACGGGTTGTCCACCAGCATGGTGGTGAGCTGTTCGTCGGTGACGCCACGCTCCCGCAGTGCGGGCAGCACGTCGTCGCTGATGTGGGTCAGCTTCCAGTTGGGCACCGCGGCGAGTTTGCCCTCATGCGAGAACCAGTCGATGAAGCACGAGGTGTCATGCGCCAGCACCATCTTCTCGGCATAGCCGCGTTTGGCCAGCGCCGCCACGGTGTCGACCCGCTGCTCGAATGGCAGCAGGATGTCGAGCCCGAAGCGGTCCATACCGAGATACGACCCGGCGTCGGCGAGCGCGCACAGGTAGTCGAGGTCCGTGCTGTCGCCGGAGTGCCCGATGACGACCTTGGTCAGGTCGACACCTTCCTCGGCGAACACCTGCTGCGCGACGAGGCCGGAGCGGCTGTGCGAGTGGGTGTGCACGGTGATGGGGGCACCGGTTTGCACCTGGGCCTGGCCGACGGCGCGCATCACCCGCTCGACGCCCGGCGTCAGCCCCTGGTGCTCGATGGCGCATTTCAGGAACGCCGCCTTGACCCCGGTGCCGGCGATGCCCTCGCGGATATCTCTGACGAACAGTTCGACCATCGGCTCCGGAGTGTCGAACAGCTGGCCCGGGCCCGTGTGCAGGAACTGGAACGGCACGTCGTTGTACGTGTAGATGCCTGTCGCCACCACAATGTTGATGTCGACCTGTTCGTTGACCCGCTGGATGCGGGGCAGGTAGCGGCCCAGACCGATCACCGTGGGGTCGACGATCGTGTCGATGCCGCGTGATTTGCATTGGCGCAGTTGCTCTATTGCATCGGCGACGCGGGTCTCCTCATCCCACGGCGACGGATAGTCGGGGAAATTCTGCCGAATCTCGTCGCCCAGGATGAACACGTGCTCATGCATGAGCGTCGCCCCGAGTCGGTCGACAGGAACCGGGCCCCTGACGGTCTGCACGTTCGTCATCGTCGCCAGTCTGTGCCATCGATCCTCGGGCATCAAGACCCCATGTCAATCGAGTTGACACCGCCTACATGTTCCCAGTTAGCTGAGGTAACGTCCCACACATCCAGAACCGCAAAGGAGTGTCCGCATGGATTGGAACTTCCTCGGCACCGACTGGCACCTGTTCGGCAAGCTGGCCGACGTCGCCCTCTTGACGCTGCTGTTCGCCGCTACGGTGATGTTCTTCTACATTCAGCGCCTCCGAAAACAACCCCAGTTGCCGATGGCCGAGGGCGTGCGGGCCAAGCAGACGGTGCTCACCAAGGTTCGAAAGCGCCAGCCGATGACGCCTGAAGAACTGGAATATGCGACCCAGGTGGTCAACAATCAGCGGACCCTGATGACGTTCGCAATTCCCCTCGCCATCTTTTCGCTGGGCTGTTTCTACGTGCTCGGCAGCCTGGAACAACTGCACGGCACAACCCCTTCGGAGCGCACCTTTCTCGGGATCATCGCCATGATCTCGTCCATCAATGTGACGACGCAGATCTTCCGGGTGATCAAACTGAAAAAACGCCTCGCGGCCGTCACCTTGGTGAATTCTGGGAATTAGCTGGACGCTCTCACCTCGCCTTTCTGTGGCGCGGAATATGTGAGACTTCTCCGGCGTCGATTGACTGATAGTCTTTACGCCGACTCATCTCAATCTAGTTGATATAGAACTCTGATGTCGAAAGGTGATCGAGTGAGCCAGCGCTCTACCGGCAGACGATTGCTCGCACGCGCCTGGATGCCGTTGGTCGCCCTCATCGCGATCGCCGTCGGCGTGCTGTGCATGGTCAAGGTCCACGAATTCTCCGAGCCGGGACCGGTGCTGGCGGTCAACCCGCCGCAGGCTCCTCCGGAGTTCACCCCCAAGACCCTCACTTATGAGGTCTTCGGCACCCTCGGCTCCGGCGGCCTGCTGTCGTACGTCGACATCAGCGGGCACCCCCACAAGGTCGACCTCACCGAACTGCCGTGGTCACACACCGAGACCACCACCCTCACCGTGGTCTCCGGCAGTATTTCGATCCAGGTGCACGGCGGCACCGTCGGCTGCCGGATGAAGGTGAATGACGTTGTCCGCGATGAACAATCCGACGACCACGGCAACGCCGACGTCGCCTGCCGGGTGAAGTCCGCGTGACCGAAACCGACACCGCCCCGATCGCGCGCCCCGCACACAGTGCGGCGAAGCGCCCCTTCGTCGCCAGAACCGTTCGGTTCCTGGCCATCCCGATCATCGTCTTCTGGGCGCTGCTCGCGGTGATCACGAATACCTTTGTGCCGCAGATCGAACGCGTCGCCGAGGAACTCGCCGGCCCGATGGTGCCGACCTACGCGCCATCCCAGGTCGCGATGCTGACCATCGGCAAGGAATTCCACGAATCCACCTCGACCAGCTTGACCATGCTGGTGCTGGAGGCCGACCGCGGCCTCACCGAGCAGGATCGTGACTACTACGCCGGCCTGGTCAACACGCTCAAGGCCGACAGCACGCACGTGCAGTACGTCATGGACACCTGGGGCAAGCCGATCACCGCCGCCGGCGCGCAGAGCCTCGACGGCAAAGCCGCCTACGTCCTGCTCCGCCTGGCCGGCGACATCGGGCAGATGGAGGCCAACAACTCGGTCAATGCCGTCAGGAAAATCGTCGACACCTCCAATCCGCCTGCCGGACTGAAGGTTTACGTCAGTGGCGCGGCGCCACTGGCCGCCGACACCGTCCTCATCGCGAACTCGAGCCTGAACAACATCACCATCGCGACGATGTTCCTGATCATCTTCATGCTGTTGCTGGTCTACCGCTCCGTCGTCACGATGCTGGTGCCGTTCTTCGGGGTGATCCTGCTGATGCTGTCGGTCAAGGGCGTGATCTCCGCGTTCGGGCACTACGGCTTCATCCCGTTGTCGTCTTTTGCCACCAACATGGTCATCTCGCTGACCCTCGGCGCGGGTACCGACTACGGCATCTTCCTCATCGGCCGATATCACGAAGCCCGCCTGGCCGGCGAGAGTCGTGAAGACGCGTATTACACCGCCTACAAAGGTGTTTCGCACGTGATCGTCGGCTCCGGCCTGACCATCGCGGGCGCCTGCGCCTGCCTGACGTTCGCCCGGCTGAACTACTTCCACACCATGGGCCCCGCTGTGGCGGTCAGCATGCTGATCACCATCGCCGGTGCCCTGACCATCGGGCCAGCACTGCTCAGCGTCGGCAGCCTCTTCGGGCTCTTCGACCCGAAGCAAGCGGTCAAGGCCAAGTTGTACCGGCGCATCGGCACCGCCGTGGTGCGCTGGCCCAAGCCGATTCTCGTGGCCAGTGTCGCGGTCGTCTCGGCGGGCGCGGTGTTCGTCCCGACGTACCGGGTCAGTTTCGACGATCGCACCTACCAGCCGTCAGATGCCCCGGCCAATCAGGGATTTCAGGCCGCCGACCGGCATTTCCCGAAGAGCAAGCTGTTCAGCGAGATGCTGATGGTCCAGGCGGACCATGACATGCGCAACTCGGCGGACTTCATCTCGCTGGACCGGGTGGCCAAAGCCCTGATCCGCCTACCCGGCGTGGCGATGGTCCAGAGCATCACCCGGCCCATGGGCCGGGCGCTCGAACATGCCTCCATTCCTTACCTTTTCACCACGCAAGGCAGCGGCAACGGCCAGCAGTTGCCGTTCACCCAGCACAACAACGAGAACACCGCGAAGCAGGCCAAGATCACCGCGCACAGCATCGAAGTGCTGCAGAAGACGGCGGACCTGACCCAGCGACTCGCCGACGAACTGCACAACACGGTGTTGACCCTGGAGGACATGGAGCAGGTCACCAACGACATGCGTGACGCGGTATCCAACCTCGACGACTTCATGCGCCCACTCCGTGCGTATTTCTATTGGGAGCCACACTGTTTCGACATTCCGGTGTGCTGGTCGTTCCGGTCGCTGTTCGACGTGATCGACAAGGTCGACAACCTGGCCGCCGACATCGGCAAGGCGGTCGGCTCGTTTCAGGTCATCGACAGCCTGATGCCGCAGATGGTCTCACTGCTTCGGCAGACGGTCTCCGACAATCAGGCGCTACTGGCGTTGATCGTCAACAACTACGGCCCTACCGATATTCAGAACAAGAACACCGACCAGACGTTCGACGACATGATCAACGTCGGCAACGACTTCGACGCGTCGCGCAGTGACGACTTCTTCTACATTCCGCGCGAAGCCTTCGACAACGACGACATCAAAACCGGTATGGCACTGATGATGTCGCCCGACGGACATGCCGCGCGCTTCATCGTCACCCACGAGGGCAACGCCATGGGACCCGAGGGCATCGAGCACGTCGAACAGTTCCCCGACGCCATCAAGATCGCCTTGAAGGAAACGTCGCTGGCCGGGTCGAAGATCTACATCGGTGGTTCCGGGTCCAACAACAAGGACATCCAGCTGTACTCGAAGAACGACCTGATGATCGCGGCCATCGCGGCGTTCGTGCTGATCTTCCTGATCATGATGATCATCACCCGATCCCTGGTGGCTGCACTGGTCATTCCCGGCACCGTGGCCTTCTCCTATGCGGGGGCGTTCGGGTTGTCGGTGCTCATCTGGCAGCACCTGATCGGGCTGCATCTGCATTGGCTGATCCTGCCGCTGACCTTCATCGTGTTGGTGGCCGTCGGCTCGGACTACAACCTGCTGCTGGTGGCCCGGCTCAAAGAAGAGATCCACGCCGGCCTGAACACCGGCCTCATCCGTGCGCTGGGCAGCACCGGTGGCGTCGTGACGTCCGCCGGTCTGGTGTTCGCGTTCACCATGCTGGCCATGCTCTCCAGTGATCTGCGGACCATCGGGCAGATGGGGTCGACGGTCTGCATCGGCCTGCTGCTCGACACCCTGGTGGTGCGGTCATTTATCGTGCCGTGTCTGGTGCGGCTGCTGGGCCCGTGGTTCTGGTGGCCGACGTTCGTGCGGCAACGGCCGCTACAGCCGTACCAGGCTAGATGGCCGCGCGCCGAAGCAGCTGCGGGTCATGAGCGTTGACCAGCAGTAGATCCGGTTGGCTTGCGGCCCAAAGTTCGCTCAGCCGTTGGTGATTGGCCTGGACTTTCTTCCAGTCGAAGGCAACTGAGCGTTCCATCATTGTCAGCGCTCGGGGTGCGCTACCGCTGCCGTCGAGCTGGCCGTGATGGTAGAAGCTGTCGCCGACGTGCAGGATCCAGCGGTTTCCGGCGTCGACCGCCACCGCGGCGTGCCCACGTGTGTGCCCTGGCAGGTTGATCAAGACGATGCCGTCGGCGATCTCGGTCAGTTCTTTGGCGCCGGCGAAGCCGCGCCAAGACTCGGCGTCCGCGGGTGAGTGCTCGACGAGCAGTGGCCCGTGGGCGTGTCCGGCCGGCAGGTACCGCTGCTTCTCCACGAGGGTTTTCGGGTGCAGCGCCGCAAATGCTTCGGCGTTGGTGAGATGCACCTGGGCCCAAGGGAAGTCGGCAAGACCGCCCACGTGGTCCGCATCGAAGTGGGTCAGGATGATGTGCCGGACATCGGTGGGCTGAAATCCAAGTTTGCGGATTTGGTTGACGGCGGCTTCGGCCGGGTCGAACACCGGCCGGACGTAGAAGCGGGCCGGGCCGAAGCGGCCGGCCGGCGACTCGGCGTCCCGCAGCCCCAGTCCGGAGTCGACGAGCACGAGACCGCCCGGCGTTTCCACCAGCAGCACGTGGCACACCAGCCCGTCGGGGACGAAGCGCGGGTGCATGGTGCCGCAGTTCAGGTGGTGGACCTTCATGGCGACGCGGTCAGATCGGCGGACGGGGTATCGATGAGCCGGGCGTCGGGCCGGTTGGACATGGCCAGGAGCCCCCTCAGCCCGCGGATGACGACGGGCCAGTTTCGCGGATCACGCAGATTGAGGCCTCCCACAAGCTGTTTCAGCATCGTCAGCGTGTCGAAGTAGATGCGTTCGGCGACCAGGTTCTCGTTCTCGTCGAACACGAAGTAGGCCGTCATCCGGGTCCGGTGCCGTGAGCCCGTTGCCGGGATGCCGCCCAGCGGCCCCAGATGTGTTCCCAGCAGCCAGAATTCGACGATCACCGCATCGGCACTGTGCCGCAGCGCGATGATCTCGTGGTCCTGGTCGGGAAACGCGACCCGGGTGTCGTGGTAGTAGCCACGCACGTCGGCGTCACCGTCGTGGACGGTGAGCGTCGGGATGATCTCGTAGTGCGGATGCGGGAAGGTGGCCAGCACGTCATCCCAGTCCTGGCGCACCTCGTCGTGAAAGTGGTCGAGGACAAGCTTTTCGCGAGCCTGCAACACCTCGACGGACGGGATGGCGAAGCGGAGCGTCATGGAGTCCTCCTCGAACTGCGATCTATTTCCACACCGTGGGATTAACTGAGAATAATCCCACGGTGTGGAAATTTGCAAGAGTCTGCGCAAGAATGGCGCCATGAACGCGGCCACCCCAGCTCCGCGCCGCGGACGGCCACCAAAGGCGCTGGCACAGTTGACGCGATCGACCATTCGCGAGGCCGCGCTGACCGTGATCGACGACGACGGCATCGCCGCGGTGAGCATGCGATCGGTCAGCCGGCTGCTCGGCGTCGATGCGAAAAGCCTGTACCACCACGTCACCGACAAGGACGATCTACTCGACGCCGTCGCCGAACATCTGCTCGGACAGCTGCGGCCACCGGCGCCCACGGGCGACCTGCGGACCGACCTTCGCGCCCTGGCCTACGAGTTCCGGCGGGTGACCCTCGCCCACCCCGAGGCCGCGACGCTGGTGCTCACCCGGCAGATGTCGACGCTCGCCGGGCTCACGCCCGTCGACGCGCTGCTGTCGATATTGCGTCGGGCTGGAGCCGGCGCCGAGCAGGCCGTGCGCCTCACCCGCGTCCTGGTCGCCGCAGTCGTCGGGATGCTGCTTCGCGAGGTGTCCGCCGGCCCCACGTTCGGTAGCGGCGATCCCGCCGACATCACAGCCAGGCAAGCCGAACTCGACGATTCCGCATTACCGGAAGTGGTTGCGTGCGCGCCCTTTCTCGCGCGCTTCGACCGGGACGCGGAATTCGCGTCCGGCGTGGATTTCGTGGTCGATTTCGTCGCGTTCCAGCTGGCGCGCCTGACATAGTGCTGGCATGCGGTTGTTGAGCGCTGTCGACACGATGTTCTACCGGATGGAGTCCGACCGGACGCCCATGCACATCGGTGCTCTGCTGACGTTCCGGCTGCCCGACGGCGCCGGGCCGGACTACGTCCGCAAGCTGTATGAGGCGTTCTCCACACTCTCGTTCCTGCCGTTCCCGTTCGACAGTCAGATCGTCGACGGCATCTTCCCCGAGTGGCACACCGTCCAGCCCGATCCGGACTATCACGTCCGGCTCTCGGCGCTGCCGTACCCGGGCAGCGAAACCGATTTAGGCAAGCTCGTTGCGCGGTTGCACGCCCACCCGCTGGACATGCGCCGGCCCGTGTGGGAGGCGCACTTCATCGAGGGCCTGTCCGACGGGCGCTTCGCCATGTACTTCAAGGCGCACCACTGTGCGGTGGACGGCATGGGCGCGATCAACACCATCAAGAAGTGGTTGAGCACCGAACCCGACCGCTATGTGCCGCTGTCCGAGGCCGGACCGAAGGCGGAGGTGCCCGACCGCAATCGGGTCGCGTCGGTTGCGTACGAGTTGTGGAACCGGACAGCCGACGGTGTCACCGGCTCGGCCGAGTTGGTGAAGAGCCTGGTCGGCATGATCGGCGGCGACAACAGCCACGTGGGCGCCACGCTGGGCACGCCGCGGGCGCCGTTCAACGCGACTCTCACCCCGCAGCGTCGACTCGCGGTCGAGATTCTCGAACTCTCCCGCCTGAAGGCGATCGCCAAAGCCACTGAGACGACGGTCAACGACGTCACGCTCGCCGTCTGCGGCGCGGCCCTGCGCCGCTACCTGGACGAGCAGGACGAGCTGCCCGACCAAACCCTGACCGCCTCGGTGCCGGTTGGCTGGGAGCGGGACGAGGACACCTTGAACGCGGCCGCCGGTTTCGTCTGTCCTTTGGCGACAACGGAATCCGACCCACTCGAGCGGCTGGCGGTGATCAACGCCTCGACCACCCGCGGCAAGAAGGAACTGCTCGCGATGTCACCGAACGCGTTGAACCACTACACGCTGATGGGGCTGCTGCCGCTGACCATCGGCCAGAAAACCGGTGCGCTGACCAAGATTCCGCCGCTGTTCAACCTCACGGTGTCGAACGTGGTCCTGACCAAGGATCCGCTGTATCTCGGTGGCGCACAGCTGGAGTTGATCGCCCCCGTCTCGTTCCTGTGCGACGGCTACGGGCTGAACATCACCCTGGTGGGCTATACCGACAAGGTCATCCTCGGGTTCGTCGGCTGCCGCGACACCATGCCGCACCTGCAGCGCCTCGCTGTCTATGCCCGCGAAGCGCTCGACGAACTGGAGCAGGCTGCCGCCTAAGTCCGGCGGCCGACCAGGTACCAGGTGTGCATCACGCCTTTGCCCTTGACCTCGACCGGCCCACGTTCCTCCAGCACGAATAAGTCCTTGAGTCGCTCATAGACGTTCTGCGGCACCTGAATTCGGCCTTCGACGTCGGTGGTCTCCATGCGTGCCGCAACGTTGACGGCGTCACCCCAGACGTCGTAGAAGAACTTCCGGGCGCCGACGATGCCGGCGACCACCGGGCCGGCCGCCAGCCCGATGCGCAGCGGCACCGGTCGGCCGCCCGGGTCCTTCAGTTCCGCCACGGCGTCGACCATGTCCAGCGCCAGGGACGCCAACGCCTCGAGGTGGTCGGGTCGCGGCTCCGGCACCCCGCTGACGACCATGTAGGAGTCGCCACTGGTCTTGATCTTCTCCAGGCCATGCCGATCCACCAGGGTGTCCAGGTCGGTGTACAGGCCGTCGAGGAACCGAACCAGCTCGGTGGGCGTGGTATCGCTTGCGCGCTGAGTGAATCCGGCGATATCGGCGAACAACACCGACGCGTCGTCGTACCTGTCGGCGATGACATCCCGGTACGGATCCTTCAACCGCTGCGCGATCTTCGCCGGCAGGATATTGACCAACAGCGACTCGGAGCGTTCGTACTCACTCGCCAAAGCGGTTTCCGCACGGCCGATTTCGCGCATCGCATACCAGACGGTCGCGACCACCAGGATCCACGACGACACCACCGAGATGACGAACCCGAGGGTCGTCGCCCATGTCGGCTGGACCCCGGTGTCGACGGGCGCCAGCAACTGCAGCGCAATGGTGAGCCCGGCCCCGAGCGCCGCCACGACTGATGCCAGCACGATGTGCTCGATGCCGAGGATCAGCACGACGAGCGACGCGGCGACCAGAAAGTACAGCTGCTGCCCCGATCCGCGTCCTATATACGCCGTCACGAGAGTGGTCAGGGAGTACGCAATGCCGATGAAGATCAACGGCGCGTGGAGTTCACCGAAGCGGTACAGCCTGGGGAGCACGAGATAGACCGGGGCGCATACGACGGCAAGCGCCCCGATCCACAGGCCATGCTCGCCGGCGAGCATGGCCAACCCGCCGAGGAAAACAGCGACCACCGCGCCGATGCGGGCGGCCACGGTCAGCACCCGTCGACGGCGCGCGAGGCTTTCGGCGGACGCTGTCCCGGGCGACATGTCCGGCAGCGTATCGCTGAAGGCGCACGTCAGCTGTCGATTCCGCCCCGAAGCGAACCAGCTGGGTCAGTCCGTAGCGAGGGCTCGATAGTGCGCGGTGACCTGTTCACGCAGTTTCGACTCGGTGTACTTGATACCGGGCTCGAGGATGGAATCGATGACCTTGGATAGCGCACGGCCGGCCAGGCCGCCGCCGACCTGGTAGCGGATCTCCGCGGAAGTCGAACACCGTTCGGCGTCGACCGGCGTCACACCCCACACCACGGTGCCGGTGATGAGGCCATCGTCGAGTGACAGGGCGATGATCTGACCGTCGGCGTACTCGGATACGTGACCGTTGAGGGTGAACTTGATCGGACCGAGTTGCATGCGCAACAGAAACTTGGCGCCGAGCCGCGGCGCGGTAGGCACCAGATAGTCAAATGCCTTGGCCCCGAACACGAATTTGGGAACGTTGTCGGCGCTGTCGATGTAGGCAAAGCACACATCGGCGGGTACCGAAAACTCGGCGGAATGTTCAACTGTCGGCATTCATGCTCCTACCTACCTCGTTCGACCCGCGACCAACCCATCCGCGCCTCTTCATGCCAACGCCACGGCCTGGGCACCAGCGGCCAGCTGTGTCGGATGGTTGCCCGGATGGCACGGTACGCCCGCTCATCGGTGCGGGTCCATCGAATCTCGAATCGTTCTCGTACAACCTCGGGCAGGCCACCAAAGATGGTCAATCGCATCGGCGGCGCGAGCACCGTTCGGGTCGAGCGCATCGGCAGCAGGCGGTCCGTGACCCCGTTCAAGCCGGGCAGCGCAGGGAAGTACGGCGAGGCGCTCATATCGGGGATGGCTTGGCGTTTGATGAAGGCGATCAGGTAGTCCGACGCTGGATTCGGTTCCAGCACTTGGGTGCAATAGCGTTCGAACTCTGCCTCGAACGCCTGGCGGTCGGCGGGCAATGGTGCGTCGCTGACACCGTATCGGTGATACCAGAGGCAGCCCTCGTCGTAGAGCTGCTGTAGCTCGGTATCGGTCAACGGGTAGGTGTCCCAATAGGTCGCCACTCGGTCGACCATCCGCTGGAAGGTGGCGTGCGCCCACCAGTAGGTTTTCGGATTCAGCGCGTGATACGGCTGCCCGTCGGGCATCTCGCCTTTGATGTCGCGGTGGTAGTCGCGAACACCGATCCCCGTGGCGGCACCGTCGGCACGATAGACGGTGCCGAGAATTCCTGGCAGGGAACGGAATACCCGGTCCACCGGGTCGTCGAAGAAGTTGGAGTGCTCGATCAGCGCGTAGCCGATTGCCGGATGCATCGTCTGCAGCAGCCCGGCCGCACCGCCTTCGAATGCGATGCGCATGTCGCCCGCCCATCGCCACAGCAGTGAGTGCTGGCCCAGGGATGCCCTACCGGAATCGCTCATACCCGACCTCAATCCTGATGCCCCACCACGATAGCGGCGGCAGGACAGCGGTCAGCAGCCTGCCGAACGCGTTGTTCGTCGGCCGGTCCAACGGGTACTGGTCCGATGGGATTCTCCCCAAGCAGACTCACAACACCGCCATCGAAGCCGAACAAGGTGGGCACCGCCGCGATGCACTGGCCTGATTCCAAGCACAACTCGGGATCGACCTGCACCGTGATCACGACGACACCGACAGTGCTTCGCGGATAGTCGTTGTGCGGCGAGGCTCGAGCCGCACCGGCAGACCGCCGGAGATCGTGCACGAGAATGTCGAGGCGTGGACCGGACGCCAACCGGGATCGATGGCCAGCTCGAATCGCTGGTGCAGCAAGGTCAGGATGAACATGGCGTTCATATAGCCCATCTGCGATCCGATGCACCGATGCGGGCCGGCGCCGAACGGGATGTACGCCAGCGACGGTCGCGCCGCAACCGCGTCCCGATCGGTGAACCGGCTGGGATCGAACTGATCTGGGTTGTCCCACCAACGTTGGTCGCGGTGCAGCGCGTACACCGAGACCCCGACGATCGTCCCTTTCGGAATAAAGTAGCCGTCGATCGTGTCGTCGCGCATCGCGATCCGTGGATGAAACGGATGTCCTTGCAGCCGTTGACCTTCGTCGAAGCATGCCTTGACCCAGGTGAGGCGCTCCAGGTCGGCGTAAGTAGGCGTTTGACCACCGAGCTGATCGACCTCTGCCTGCAGCTGGGCACGAGCGGCGGGGTTGTCACGCAGCAGGGCCAGTGTCCACGCCGTCGACGCGACGACGGTTTCATAGCCGCCCGCGATGAGGATCAACAATTCGGCAATGAGGTCCTTGCGGCTCAACGGATTCCCGTCCTTATCGCGCGCATCCAGCAGCACCTGTAGCAGATCTGTTCCTTCGATCGGCTGCGCCAGCCGGTGCTCGATCTGTTTGTTGATCCAGCGACGGGTACGCCGATACGCAGCCCAAAGGTTGTTGCGCCCGAATGGCAAAAGGTTCGGGGGGCGGTTCACCAAGACCGCCGCGCTCATCATTTTCAGAATCGTACGAAGGTCCTGATCGAGCTGATCGATTTCTCCGTCCGTGAGGGGGATGCCGAACATGGCCCGCATGAATGCCGGCATGGTCAGCCAGGCGATCTTATGTTGCAAATCAACGGTTTTGCCGGTTCCCACCCACGGAGCCCATGCGTCCATGCGGCTGTTGAACTCATCGACCACCGCCGGCGATAGTTCGGCGAGCGAGCTGTTGCGGAACATCGGCGTGATCAAGCGCCGGCGCCGCTTGAATGCGGCACCTTCCATGTAAGGAATCGATGCGCCCAAGATGTTGTGCGCCAGCGATTCAAACGGGCCGACCATGCTGTAGGTACCGGTGTTGTCGGCCATAATCTGCGCGACGTGATCGGGGTGATTGACGCACACGATGTCGAGCACCGGCAGCGGAACCGAAAAGACGTCGCCATAGTCGGCTGCGCAGTTCCGCAGGTAGGTGAACGGGTCACGCTGATACTGAGGCAAGACACCGATGAACGGCTTGCCCTTGGGTCCCGGCGGGCGAACCGCAGCCTGCTCCGATCGAGCCAGGCGTGCCGTACGCACCGGGTTGCGGAAGTAGTTGAGTAGCTCGGTGGCCATTGCCACTCCAATCTCGTTCAAACAGCTAAGGATTCGCTAAGGTCAGGCGGCAGTCGGCACCGGTGGGCTCAAGCGATGCTCGGACGCGCGTAAGCGGTAGTCCACGCAGACCGGCATGTGTAGCGCCACCCATGCCGCGCCGGCGTTCAATGCCGTGGACGCAATGGCAAGCACCCAGAACAACGGTGGGCTGGCCTGACCATGGATGGCCAGGAAGTTCGGAAAGGTGCAACCGAGGACGTAGCCGATGTAGAGCACCGGCGGTGCGACCGGTGCTGCCAGCCAACGCCAGCCTCGGAGGTGTGGCACCAACATCACGAGCGCGACGCCGATGATCGGAAACATGCCGGCGTTCTGCATCAAGCTGGGTAGCGGCACGCCCAGGATCGTGGCGTGGTTGCCGTAGTAGCGCATGACGTCGAAATACGACAGCGCCATCTCGCCAGCACCCTCGATCAGCGAGAGTCCGCCGAACACCACGATCATCCGGTTGACCGACGCGCCGGCAACAATCATCCGGTAGGCGAGGCAGGAGACGTAGGCGACGGACGATGCGTACATCAGGGGAACCATTGCCGACATCGGCCGCCCAGCAATGGTGGCCAACTGCAGGGGCAACTCCGCCGGATACCAGGTCGCCATCGCAATGTCGTAGGTCGGCTCGATGGCGAACGCGAAAATCGTTGCGCCGCTGACCATCAGGAGCGCCAGTAGCGGATCTCGCCGACGCAGCCAGTCTCGTAGCGCCACAACACCGACCGCCACTGTGCTGACTGCGAGCCCAGCCATCACCAGCCAGTACACGGTGAGATCGGGCGTCATGTCCACCGGGTGTGTCAGCATCTCGCCGCTCCGTTCAGAATTGTTGGCACGATCTCGTACCAGCATTGTCAGCAGACTATTTTGGGTACGATGGCGTGTCAAGATTGACGGGAAGACCGAGAGGAGCCCCGACGGTGGCCGACTCCGCCCTGCATCGCCCGCATCGCGGCGTGAGCGCTGCCGAGCGGAAGAGCATCCGGCGCGCGACCTTGATCGAATCCGGTCTGGAGCTGTTCGGCACCCAGGGCATCGCCGCGGTCAGCATCGACCAGATATGCGTCCATGCCCGGCTCAACAAGCGCTACTTCTACGAAAGCTTCAGTTCCCTAGACGATCTCGTGGACGCGGTCGTCAAGCGAATCCTCGCCGACATTGCCGAAGGATTGGTCCCCCGCGTCGCCGAGGGAGGCTTCCGTAACCCGCAGCCGGCCGTGGCCTACTTCGTCGACACGGTGCTGTCCGACCACCGGATAGCGCGGCTGCTGTTCGTGGAAGCCGACTCGGGCGCGCTCACCAACCACAGCCAGCGCTTCATCGACGGCGCCGTCGAACTGTGGCTGGCAAGCGATCCCAACAGCCCAGACGATCCGATCCAGCGAGGAATGCTGCGCATGGGCGCGTACGCCTTCGGTGGCGCTTGCCGTGAGGTACTGATGGCATCCATCACGGGGAAGCTCGACCACAGCACCGAGCAGATCACTGCGTACCTCGTGGCGTTGCTCGCCGCGATGTCCGCCGGCTACGACACAGCCTGACACCCGCCGGCGGCGGACAGCGGGCGGAATCACGCCGTCAGCCGAGTGAGCGCTCGGACGATCGGGGACATTGCCGAAGCCGTCCGGATACCGATTTTCTGCAGGCGCTCGTTGTGCACCAACGAGCCGATCCCGGCGAGTTGCGCTGCGCCATAAAGCATGTCCCAGTCAGTGTCTATGTGGCTGATCTTGAAGTCGTCGGTCAGCGTGTAGCGGTCGATGCCGATGAAATTGAGGCAGCGGCCCGTGCCGCGCAGCGTCACGTCCAGACCGGGCACGACGGTTTCGCCCGTCATCCGGCCGACTCCACGCCACGGGATCGTGATGCGCCACTGCCCTTCGAAGTAGTCGGCGTACGGCAGCGATCGGATGGTGCCGTCCTGCGGGTAGAACGCGAAGTCCGGGAAGATGTCAAAACTGGCCTGGCAGTTGTCGATTGTGAACTGCCGACCTTCCTTGTTGACCTGGAATGTCGAGCTGTCGATGTAGCTGCACTCGTCGGCGAGGCAGTAGTCGATCTTGTTGATGTCCTGTTCGGCCCACGCGGCGAACCAAACCTGAGCGAAGTCGAACATCCCCTCGGCGGGAAGCCCACGCTCGATGGCAAGCTTCTCCTGTTGCGCGACGCGTTCCCAGAATTTGGGCATCAGGGCCTGGTACTTGGCGTGTTCCGGTGACGGTCCGAGTTCATTGATCTTGGTCATGAAGATGCTGCCTTTCAAGGGTTTTGAATTTCTACGAGTTCAGCGCGCGGCGAGGCGCACAGGCAGGCCGCCGGCGAGGCCGGTCGAGACCCGCACCAAATGGCGTGGCGTCCAGCCGTCACGCACCTGGAAGGTGAAGCGCTGCAGGATGGTTCCGAGCACCAACGTGCCTTCGATGTAGGCCATCCGTGTGCCCATGCACTTGCGGGGCCCGATACTGAACGGCAAGAAGGCGTTCCTATTGATCTTCTCGGCGCGGAATCGGTCTGGCCAGTAGTCGTCCGGCCTCGTCCAGAATCGCGGATCACGGTGCAGCGCATAGGGCGTGATCAGTACCTGTGACCCCTTGGGTATGTGATACCCGCCGATCTCGTCGTCGACCACCGCCGTGCGGATATTCGCCGGCGCGGCCTGGAACCGTTGCGCCTCGTCGAAACAGGCGCGTAGATACGTGAGGTGCTGCAAATCGTGGTATACCAACGGTTTTCCGCCCAGCGCGTCAACCTCGGCATACGCCTTGCCCAGCGCACCAGGGTTGCGGCACAACAGCGCGATGGTCCATGCCAGAGCGGCTGCGGTGGTTTCGAATCCGGCGAATACAAGACCGGCGGCCTCAGACCGTCGGCGTCGTTCCTGTTGTTCTGGGCACCCCTCGAACTCCATGCCGATCAAGGTGTCGACCAAGTCGGGCGCACCCGAGACCGGACATCCTCGTCGTTCGTCGACGAAGCGGTTGAGCATGCCGAACAGTTCGTCCTTCGCTGCTTCGCCTTTGCGCTGCAACGGGTTCGGCACCCAGTTCGGCAGATAGTGGAAGCCGACGCGGCTGATCACGTAGACGCCGTACTCGCGCGCGCCGTCGACCGCGACGTCGATTTCCGTCGGGGTGAGCTCGATCTTGAACATCGAGCGCATGAGGCCGTCCATGACGACGGCACCGAGCTCGTGTTCGAGGTTGACTTCCCGCGCCGACGCGGCGTATTCGGCCCACGCGTCAATCCGGTCGGTGATCCCTGCCATCATCAGCGGGGTCGCGGCAGCCAGGGCCTTCTCGCCGAAGAACGGATTGAAGGTGGTGCGGACCCGCTTCCACTCCGCGCCTTCGAGCAGCGGCAGGGCTGCTGGCTCTCCCGATACCAACTCGTTCGCCGCCTCGTGCTTGACGTAGCGGTCATGGTGCCGCGTGAAGACGTGGTCGATGTGGTCCGGGTGATTGATCAGCGTCACCGTGAACTCGGGCCGCCGTGAGTTGTTCAGCCGCACCACGTCCCCGTACTTGGCGGCGATCTTGGGCAACAGCGTGTAGGGCAGGCGCATCGGATCACCCGCGCACGACGCGGCGAGCCTGACCGCGTCGTGCCTGGGCAACGTCGGCGGGTCCGGTGGTCGTGGCGGGTTCTCGGACTCAACGGACCTGCCTATCGCTTCTGGCGCAACCATGTGAATCAGTGAATCAAAGATCATTTACTGATTCAAGGATCAATAATGCTCTAGCATCTGGGGCATGGTCGACCTGCCGTCACTCGCGGCCGCGGTATTGGCCGGCGGCCATGGAGATGCCAACGACGCCCGCAACCGCATGCTCGACGCAGCGCGCACGGAGTTCATCAACCACGGCATCGCGCGCACCTCGGTTGCCACCATCGCCACCCGAGCCGGGGTTTCCCGACCGACGCTCTACCGCCAATGCGGCGACAAAGACCAGATCGTGGCGTCCGTCGTGCAGCGGGAAGTGATCGACTTCTTCACCCGCGGCGCTGCCGCCATAGCGACTGCGCAGACCACCGAAGACAAGATGGTCGAGATCTTCGTCATGGGCATGCGGGAATGCCGCGAGCACCCTTTGGTGCAGGCGCTCAAAGACTTCGAGAACGAGGCGTTCACCCGCCGCCTGTTCACCCTCGATACGCCGGATTACCGCAGCATGATCAGCGTGCTCGCGATGTTCCTGGCCGACAGCGACTATCCACCGGCCGCTGCCGAACGCGCGCTCGACTTCGCGCTGCGCGTCACCGCGACATTGCTGATCGCGCCATCGGAATTCCTGCCCACCGACGATGACGAGAACACCCGCGAATTCGCCCGCCGCTACCTGATTCCGGTACTGCAGGCCTCGCGCTGAGGATTGTGTCCGAAACGACAACAGGCCAGAAGCTTCAGCTTCTGGCCTGTTGTGTGTTGTGCGCCCGAAGGGACTCGAACCCCTAACCTCCTGATCCGTAGTCAGGTGCTCTATCCATTGAGCTACGGGCGCATGGTTACAACTATTCAGTTATGTGGCGGAGGCGAGAGGATTTGAACCTCCGGTCCCCTGTAAGGGGGACAACTCATTAGCAGTGAGTCCCATTCGGCCGCTCTGGCACGCCTCCTGAACGCTCCGAGGTTACCGGGCTCTTGCACCCCGGAACCGCCGAGGGCATACGGTACACAGTCAACACCGCCAAAGGCAAAGCGCGACGCCAGAAGGCCATTTGCCGTCCACCTAGACTGTCCCGGGTGACCGCCCGCCTGCGCCCCGAGATGGACGCTCTGCCTGCCTACACCCCCGGCCGCACCGTGCCCGGCGCCATCAAGATCGCCAGCAATGAGACCGTCGACGGCCCGCTGCCCAGCGTCCGCGAGGCCATTGTCGCGGCGATGGACAACATCAACCGCTACCCGGACAACGGCTACGCGGCGCTGCGCGAGCGACTGGCCGCGTATGTCGGGTTCGCGCCGAACCAGCTCTCGGTGGGCTGCGGGTCGGTGAGCCTGTGCCAGCAGCTCATCCAGATCACCGCCGCGGCCGGCGACGAGGTGCTGTTCGCGTGGCGCAGCTTCGAGATCTACCCGCTGCAGGTCCGCACTGCCGGCGCGACGCCCGTCCCGGTCCCGCTCAAGGACCACAAGCACGACCTCGATGCCATGCTGGCCGCGATCACCGACCGCACCCGGCTAATCTTCGTCTGCAATCCCAACAACCCCACCTCGACTGTCGTCGACCCGGTCCAGCTGGCCGAGTTCGTCGCCAAGGTCCCGCCGCACATCCTGGTGGTCCTGGACGAGGCCTACGTCGAATACATCCGCGACGGCCTACTGCCGGACAGCTTGGCGCTGGTGCGCAAGCACCCGAACGTCGTCGTGCTCCGCACCTTCTCGAAGGCGTACGGGCTGGCCGGACTGCGGATCGGCTACGCCGTTGCGCACGAGGACATCGTCACCGCCCTGGGCAAGGTGTACGTGCCGTTCACGGCGACCAGCGTCAGCCAGGCCGCGGCCATCGCCTGCCTGGACGCCGCCGACGAACTGCTCGCCCGCACCGACGCCGTGGTGGCCGAACGGGCCCGGGTCAGCGCCGCACTGCGCGAAGCCGGCTTCGAGCTGCCCGACTCGCAGGCCAACTTCGTCTGGCTGCCACTGAGCCCCGAAGACACCGTCGACTTCGTCGACGCGGCCGCCGACAACAAACTCCTGGTGCGGCCCTACGGCCAGGAGGGCGTGCGTGTCACCGTCACGGTGCCGCGCGAGAACAACCTGTTCCTGGACTTCGCCGTCAGGTGGCGCGGCGGCCGGTGAAGCCGATCAGCTGATCGAGCGGACTCGCATCCGCCGGGACCTCGACGGGATCGTCGAACCCGACGGCAGCGCGCGCCGCGGGGCTGACCGCGGCCTTGGTCATGCCGAGGACGTACTCGGCCAGATCGTCGGGGGCGTCCACCGTGCGACCGACGGCGGTGGCGTAGTCCCAGGCATGGACGAGGAATTCGAGCGAGAGGATGCCGGCGATCTGCACGGCCGGCATCTCACCGGGCCCTGCCTGCACCGTGCCATCCAGGCCGCGGGCGCGCCAGGCCGCCAATGCGGGCCGCGCAGCGGCGGTCACCTGATCGACGATCGGCGCCGCGTCATCGCGATCCGGCAGCTGGGCGCCGGCGATGCCGCCGATGACCGTGATCGAGTTCATCAGGTGATCCGTGAGCGCTGCCACATCAAACTGCGTGCACGGCGTCTGCCGGGCCGCATCGTCAGGCCCAAGACCCGCCAGCACCTGCTCGAGAACATCCAGACTGGCCTCGCCGGCCTCGATCACATCGGACGGAATGGTCATGGGCGAGACGCTACGCCCCAGGTTCACCGACTAGCCTGCGGATCATGGGTGAAACCTCGGGAAGCTTTGAATCGCTCTCCATTGAGACCAAGGACCACGTCGCACAGGTGACATTGCTCGGCCCCGGCAAGGGCAACGCCATGGGCCCGGCGTTCTGGGCCGAGCTGCCGGTGGCCTTCGCCGCGCTGGACGCCGACCCCGAGGTGCGCGCCATCGTGCTCACCGGATCGGGACGCAACTTCAGCTACGGGCTGGATCTGCCCGCCATGGGCGGCATGCTCGCGCCGATGCTGGGCGGCGGCCTGGCCAAGGAACGCGCCGACTTCCACACCATGGTGCGTGGCATGCAGGACGCCATCACCGCTGTCGCCGACTGCCGCACCCCCACCATCGCCTCGGTCCAGGGCTGGTGCATCGGCGGCGGTGTCGACCTTATCTCGGCAGTCGACATCCGCTACGCCAGCGCCGACGCCAAGTTCTCGGTGCGTGAGGTCAAGCTGGCCATCGTCGCCGACGTGGGCTCGCTGGCCCGGTTGCCGCTGATCCTGAACGACGGTCATCTGCGCGAATTGGCGTTGACAGGCAAGGACATTGACGCGGCACGTGCCGAGAAGATCGGCCTGGTGAACGACGTCTTCGCCGACGCCGACGCCGCGCTGGCCGCCGCGCACGAAACCGCCCGCGAGATCGCCGCCAACCCGCCGCTGACCGTCCGCGGCGTCAAGGACGTGCTGGACGAGCAACGCACAGACCGGGTTTCGGCCAGCCTGCGGTACGTCGCAGCGTGGAACTCGGCGTTCATCGCGTCGAAGGACCTCACCGAGGGCATCACCGCGATGTTCGAGAAGCGCGCACCGGAATTCAAGGGCGAGTAAAGGCCAATCACCTTGAGCCTCAACTACATCGAAGCGATCGTGGTCGGCGCATTCCAGGGCGTCACCGAGCTGTTCCCGGTGTCGAGCCTAGGTCACTCGATCCTGGTGCCGGCCCTCGTCGGCGGGCAGTGGGCCCAGGATCTGAGCATGACGGCCGAGAAGTCGCCGTACCTGGCGTTCCTGGTGGCCGTGCACGTCGCAACGGCCGTGGCGCTGCTGGTGTTCTTTTGGCGGGACTGGGTCGCTGTCGCTCGCGGGTTGGTGACGTCGATCAAGAACCGGAAGATCACCACCTCCGCCGAGCGGCTGGCGTGGCTACTGATCCTGGCCACCATCCCGGTCGGCATCGCCGGACTGGCGCTGGACCATGCGCTGCGCACGTCATTGGGCAAGCCGATCCCAGCGACGGCCTTCCTGGCGATCAACGGCGTCGTTCTCTTTGTGGGCGAACGGCTTCGGCATCGCACGGCGTCGGCGGTACCCGCCGCCACGCACTCGGAGGGGCTGTCCGCGTCCGACGAACGGCTGGCCCGGCTGCCCATCGCTGAAGGCATCGGTATCGGCGCGGCCCAGATTCTGGCTCTGCTGCCCGGCATCAGCCGATCGGGCGCGACCATGGTCGCCGGCGTGCTGCGCGGGCTGTCCCATGAGGACGCCGCGCGGTTCTCGTTCCTGTTGGCGACGCCAGTGATCCTGGCCGCGGGGGCCCTGAAGATTCCGGAGCTGTTCGGCCCGGCCGGTGACGGTATCGGCGGCCAGGTGCTGGCCGGCAGCGCGGCGGCGTTCGTCGCGGCGTATCTCTCGGTGCGGTTCCTGGTCAAGTACTTCGAAACCCGCACACTGACGCCGTTCGCGATCTACTGCGTGGTGGCCGGTCTCGGCAGTTTGGCCTGGCTGACGCTGCGCTGAAACGCAGCGAATGTGATTGGTGTGCGCGCGAATCAGAGAATCTGCGTGCATAGCCCTCACCCTGGCGATCTCCACCTGTAACCCGGCTGCCTATCTCCAAGTGGCAGCACTGCAGCCGAAATCCGTTGCAGCACAGGCGCGCGTTAGCGCGATCGGAGTATTCGCATGTCCAGATTCAGCTTTGTGCTGGGTATCGTCACGGCTGGCGCAGTTGTCACCGCGGCGCTGGCCCCGGCGGCAACCGCCGGCGCGGTAGGCGGCCCCGGCGGTTTTGGCAACGCGCAGGACACGATCAATGCGCTACAGGCGCAAGGGTTTAACGTCCTCATCAACGGCGCTGTCGTCTATCCACTGTCCGGTTGTAAGGTCACCGGTATCGAGGGGCTGCGCAACGACAACGTCGATTCGTCCGGCGCCATCATCGACCGCACCAAGATGACCACGGTGTGGGTGGACATCTCGTGTAAGGGCGGCTAGTTCAGGGACCCGTGCAGGTTCTTCGCCGTCGGGCTGGTCTCGACGGTTGCGGGGTCGGGGTAGGTGCCGAGCACCCGGTCGGAAGTGCCTGAGGTGGTGACTGAGAACCAGTAGTGCTCGTTCTTGAAATGGTGCAGGCGGTGGTTGCGCCACACCGCCTTGTAGAACCGGTGGCGCGGCTTGTAGTCGGTGTGGACCAGGTAGTGCGTCCACTCATAGCCCATCAGGATCAGCGACTCGACCACGATGAATGACAGCGTGGCCGATACCGGTGCACCCGCGATGGCGCCGATGCCGAGAGGCAGCGCCACGATGGCCGCGATCAGCCATCGCAGCGTCGGGGTCGGGATGAACACCAAGTCGATGTCGCGAGGATTCGCGTGGTGGCGTCGATGGTCGCGGGCCACCAGGGTGTCCACGGTGATCCGGCCGAGTTCTCGCGGTCGCCAATGCAGGATGAAAACGTGAATCACCCACTCCACGAACGGATATAGCAGCGCCAGCACCAGCGGCGCCCACAGGTCGCGTAATGCCAGCCCGCCGACGACGGCCCGCGCGCCCACCGCTCCGACCACGAGCGCCAGGATCATCCATGGCGTCGGATGGCGCCAGAACTCGCGGCCCGCCTGGCCGAGCGTCACTCCTCGCGTGCCGGTGGTCGTCACTGCGCCTCCATCTGGTCGAGAAATTCGGTAAGCACCGTGGTGGCGCCACCGAGCACTGTCGATGCGGCTCGTCGTGCTTTCAGTGCAGCGCCCGATGTCACCGCATCGGCAAGCTTGCGGTACGCGGACGCGGGTTCAGCGCCCGCGACAGCGTCGGCCACCGCCGCGAGCATCGGTTCGTACACCCGGCGCATGCCGTTGAAGATCAGCGTCATCGCGATCGAATCCGCGCCGGTGACAAGGCAATCCCAGAAATCGAGCGCGGCCAATTGTTGGGTCGGTCCGCTCTGCGCGCGCTCGATGTCGGCAAGCGCGCGTGCCAGCGGTTCAGCGAGCTTGCCCGCGGACCGCGCCGCCGCGCGTTCCGCGATCCACGGTCCGAGGTACTCGCGCACCTCCAGCACGCTGCGCACCACCGCCGGATTCACCATCGCCCCGTCGGGTGCGTCGACCAGCAGATGCGGCAGCAGATCGAGCCCACCCGTGCGCGTGATGTCGTTGACGACGGCGCCGTCGCCCTGCCGCACGTCGAGATGACCGGACGTGACCAGACGCTGAATCGCCTCACGCACCACGGGCCGCGATACACCCAGCACTTCGGCCAGCTTGCGCTCACTCGGCAGGCGTGAACCCGGCGGCTGGGCGCCCGCGACGAGCTGCTTGAGCAGCTGGTCATGCACCTCATCGGCCGCCGAGCGCCGCTTGATCGACGTCAACTCCATGCCGACGACACTAACCGGTCAAAGGTAAGAGGTCTAGTGGTAATACCAACATTGCTGGTTACGGATAGCTCAGCAAGACCATCACTGACCGATACCACCGGCGCCGTGGAGCTCGACGTGCCCCGGGATCGGGCCTCCACGTTCGAGCCCCAGATCGTCAAGAAGCGCCAACGCCGACTATCTGGCGTTAATGAGGTCGTGTTGTCTCTGTACGCCAAAGGCTTGACCACCGGGGAGATTTCGGCACACTTCGCCGAGATCTACGGCGCCTCGGTGTCCAAGGAGACGATCAGCCGGATCCGGACATCTTCGACATCGGCCGCAAACCTGAACATCAAGTGGCCTTCGGTCGGGGTAACCACTTCGGTCCGGGGCCGCGCTCGCGCGCATGGAGGCCCGAATTGCCTTGCGCGCGTTACTGTCACGGTTGCCGGACTGGTCCGTTGACCACACTGCGGCCGTGCGTCTTCAGTCGGGGCCGATTCGCGGCTATCTCTTGCTGCCGATCAGCTCGACGGTGAGCTAGCCACCGCGGAGCGCGTCGCGTCACCGGGTTGCGGCTCGGCGGACGTGATGGCGTCCTGGCGCCGGTGGGCAGCGAGGAAGTCATCGACAATCTGCGTGCAGTCATCGTGGGTCATGGTGCGCATGCCGCTCATTCGGGCGAACGCGAGCGGCCCGACAAGCTGGCAGATCGCCAGCTTGAAGTCGAAATCATCCAGCTCGGCTCGCGCTTGGGCGTTCGTGAGCAGTGCGTCGAACGGTTGCATGTACTGGTCGATGACGCGTGCCCGCAGCGCCCCCGAGGCGAGGTCATCACTGGGTTCGCCGGTGGGTGCGGTGGGGCCCAAGGCAAGCCAGGCCAGCACGGTGACGTGCAGTGGCGCATCGTCGAAGAGCGCGGCCTGACGGCCAAGTAGTTCGATCAGCTGATCGCGCAAGGTGCCCACCCCCGGGGTGGGCGCTATGACGTGTGGCAACAGTTGCTCGAAGGTCGCGGCCAGCAGATGAGACGAGCTGGTGAAATGGCGGTAGAGGGTGGTGCGGGCCACCTTGGAGGCTTTGGTCACCGCGTCGATGGTGACCGCCTGAATCCCGCCTTCACGCAGCAGTGCCGCCGCGGCACGTAGCAGACGGTTGCGTGACTGTATGCGACGGGGATCGATATCGTCGCCGTCCTCGTAGGGAGCAAATACCCCTTGCTTGCTCACGCTCGCTCACCTCACTGTCCGCAAACTTTCCGAACCCTTGCCGCTCGTCACCCTATCGGTTAGGGTACGACCGGTAGTGCATCGATACTACGCGTGCCACCACTGGCGGCGATGTTTGATCGATCAGGGAGAATGGCGCAGCGGTTGGCTTCCTCTCAGGTGGTGGCTGTGGTCGATGACAGCACCGTGGGTGCCGACCTCGCCGGCGAGTTCGCGGCGGCTGGTCTTGAGGTAATCCGGGCACCCGCATATTCGGCTATCCAGGCGTGTGGCCCACCGCAACGCCGGACCGTTCGATCTCTGGAGGCGAGCCCGTCGCCGACGCAGGGCAACCCCGTGGTGGGCCGGGCTCGGATCGAGTGCATCACCTCGTTGCAGGATCTGCCGCCGAACACGGCGATGGTGATCGATGCAGCGGTGGGGACATTTGACGCCAAGATCGCTACCCTGCGCGCGATCGAGGACAGTATCGACTCAACGGCAGTGATTGCCACAGCTGTCACTGACCATTCGGTCGGCGAGATGGCCACGCTGCTGGCGCATCCGGGGCGGCTTGTCGGGGTCCGATTCTTCAGTCCGATTGCCAGTTCGAGTGTTGTCGAGGTCGTCGGCGGGCCTGACACCGCGAACTCTACGGTGCACGCAGTTGAGGGCTATCTGCGGGCGATCGACAAGGTCGGCGTCGTGGTGAAAGACATGCCAGGGTTCATCACCGGCCGGATCGGCGTGGCGCTGAGCTTGGAGGCAATCCGTTTACTCGAAGACGACGTGGCAGACGCGGCGTCCATCGATCGCGTCATGCGTGATGGCTTCCACTACCCGTTCGGTCCGCTGACCTCGACCGACTTGGTGGGGCTTGACATTCGCCTTGCGATGGCCGATCACCTTCATAGCGCGTACGGGGAACGATTTCGCCCGCCGGCACTGTTGCGCGAGAAGGTCGCTCGCGGCGAGCTGGGGCGTAGCACCGGGCAGGGCTTCTTCACCTGGGATGGGGACATCGCCGCGACGCCGCGAAGCAGCAGCCAACCTTTATCGCGAGCACCGATGGGCGTGACGCGAGGGGCGTAACTACCGCCATTGGCGGGCGATTCCCGCAACACGTAACCGATCGCGAGCCGTCAACCACCTAGCCGGAGCAGCCGTAATCTGCGGTGTAATCGAACCAGTATCGCTACACTTGGTAGTGTAGCGATACTTCACGTAGCCCAGGCCTGGGCTCGGCGTCCGAGACGCCCGCTCGATGAGTTGGTGCGTTTCGACTCGTCGGCGCCACCAGTGCGCGGACTCTCGCGAGTGTTAACCACGGAGGCGCCAATGCACATCACTGCGATATCAGATGGCGGCTCGATAGCGGAGCCGTCCGGTTCCCGCCGGTGCCGTCGGCGGGTGTCGCCGTGCCGTGGCGTCGCCAACATCGACCGGCGACGCGGTCTGGGTGCCGATGCAAGCGGTCCAGCGTCATGATCGCGTCCAATGCGGCCCTGTCGGTCATGCCGGAACGATCCGAGCGTGCGTGTGGCTCCGACCGCCCGGACGATTCGGCCCGTTCGCGCGCATCAATACGCCGCCGGCAGGCGATCCTTGATGCCGCGCTCATCGTCGCCGCCGAGGGTGGCTACCAAGCGGTCCAGATACGGGCGGTCGCTGAGTGCGCCGGCATCGCGACGGGCACAATCTACCGGGCCTTTGCATCCAAGACCCACCTTCTCGCCGCGGCACTCACCCAGGAATTCGAGCGCATCGAATCGGCCTACGACTGGTCTAGTAGAGGGACCACCCCGGCGCTGCGACTCGGACAACTCACGGACTACCTGTACCGATACTGGCAGCGTGAACCACTGCTCACTGAGGCGATGATCCGGGCCTTCGTGGACGCCAATACCCACGATGCCGGCGACCTCGATATCGCGGCCACGGTGATCGAACGTCTGCTTGCGCGAGCATTCAGCGGCACGACGCCCACCCGCACTGCTCAGAACCTCGCAGCGGTCATCGCCGATATCTGGCTGGCGAATCTGATCGCTTTCGTTTGCGGGCGCGCGTCCGCGACCGACACTCGCGACCGTATCGACCGCGCCACTGACCGCATTCTGGATCGCCCGCCCGTCGCGACCAACAATCAAGAAACGCTACCACTAGTAGTTGAGCGCTACTCAATGTAGCGTTGATGTGATTCGGGGCATATCGCAGGAGGTAGACATGTTCACGCTAAGGATTCATCCACTGCGGCTGATGCTGCCAAACGTCCGATTCGGCGTCGCGCCCGTGCATCACCGGACGGCGGTTGTCGATCTGCCCGGCTTAACGTGGCGCGGCCGGTTCGACGCCGGTCAACGCACCATCGCCGCGTGGTTGCATCGCCCCCGCGACCGGCGGACTCGCCAACCCCGCTTCCATGGAGCTCACGAGAGTCTGTTCCGGGAATCGGCCATGGAGCGCGAGATGCACCGACTGTGACCCGCGAACGGGCCGCGGCCTGTGACTTGCGCCCAAACCCGCACCACCCGGGGCGCATGATCGGTCCGTCGACGCGAGTCGGGATTGCCGAACGGACCTGCGACATCGACATTGGCCCGCACTTTCGGTGCATCACCCCGTTGATGCCGGCGTCTCGATACCGGTCACATCCCTTGCTCGGCACCGCCGAATGAATCGCCATACGACCACGCACGCCGCGCCGCGCGGCTACCGTCGAGCTACTGCAGGTCCCGTTGCCATGGGTCGAATACTCGACGAGCAGAACTCTGGCG
Organism: Mycolicibacterium llatzerense; assembly: GCF_000878195.1. Classification (GTDB taxonomy): domain Bacteria; phylum Actinomycetota; class Actinomycetes; order Mycobacteriales; family Mycobacteriaceae; genus Mycobacterium; species Mycobacterium llatzerense. Next base: position 102,286 of record NZ_JXST01000022.1, read on the forward strand.
AATGTCGAGATGGCGGTCGGGAGCCGATCGTGGAGCTGGCGCCACGTGCGCCGCGGCGGGCACCGGCGACCGTGTCGTTACCCGCCCGTTCATTGTCGCGCCCGATAATTATCGATACCGCTAGTAGCGCAGCGCTACCCGTCGTACGCTTCCGGTACGGCCCGATGACCTGTCACAGGAGGTAGCCATGTTCACACTCTGGATCGAGCAATGCACCGTGCAACGAATGGCGCTGCACGACGGCCTGGTCTTAGATCTCGCCGACTACAACGAGCTGGTCATCTCCCGCCCACTACAGCTCACGCTGCCCGCAACCGGCGACTTTCCGGCCGAAGATGTGGTCATCGACCCCATGAACGTCGCCGCGCACCACCGCCCGCTGCTGGACCTGGCCGGTTCGGTGTGCACCCAAGCGTGGTGTACCGAGGGCGGCGCACTGCACCTGCGGTTCTCGCGCGGGCACGTCATCGAGGTCGACGCCGACCCGCACGCCTGCACCTGGGAGCTCTACGGCAAGCGGCACGGCTACATGGCCTGCCTGCCCGGCGGCCGGGTGCGCACGGTGCGCTACGACCGCAGCGATGAGGACACCAACGCCGAGATCGCCCCTGCAACACCGTGACCGACACCGATTCGATGATCGCCGACGCGGCGGCGTCCGGTCAGCGCCGACGCGATAGGCCGGCAACCGCAGGTGAATACAGTCCGCAGCTGGCGCGGTTGGGCGCGTTCGCCGTGCACCACAAGGTCCTGATCTTCGCCGTCTGGATCGGTGCCGCGGTCGTGCTGGCCCTGCTGTTCCCGCAACTGGAGACCGTGGTGCGCCAGCAGTCGGTGGACTTGGTACCCCGTGATGCCCCGTCGCTGCAAACCGTCGACCGGATGAGCGCGGCGTTCAGCGAGCAAGGCTCGCGGACCATGCTGGTCGTTGCCATGGAAGACTCCGCCGGTCTGACACCGGCCGCAGGCCAGCATTACCAGCGGCTCCTGGCGCGGCTGCGCGCCGACACCACCCACGTTCTGTTCGTCCAGGACCTGCTCGCTGACCCGGTCACCAAGACCGGGGCCGTCAGCGCAGACCACAAGGCCTGGTATCTGCCCGTCGGGGTTGCCGGCACGCTCGGTGATCCGGCCGCCGCCGAATCGGTCACAGCCGTACGGGCGATCGCCGCCGACGTCTTCGCCGGCTCCCCAACCACGGTGGAGGTCACCGGGCCGGCGGCAACGTTCGCCGATCAGATCGCCAGCATGGAACATTCCCTGCTGTTCATCTCGATCGCGACCGCCGCAATGATCGCGCTGATCCTGATGATCGTCTACCGCTCGGTGTTCACCGCACTGCTGCCGCTGTTGGTCATCGGGTTGAGCCTGGCGGTCGGCCGCGGGGTGCTCTCGGCGCTCGGCGAGGCCGGCATGCCAGTATCCGAATTCACCATCGGGTTCATGGGCGCGATCCTGCTCGGCGCCGGCACCGACTACACGGTCTTTCTCATCAGCCGCTACCACGAACAGCGCCGCGCCGGTGCGCCCGCCGAGCAGGCAGCCATCTACGCCACCGCCAGCATCGGCCGGGTCATTCTCGCTTCCGCGGCGACCGTGGCGTTCGCTTTTCTGTCCATGGTTTTCGCCAAACTCAACGTGTTCGCCGCCCTCGGCCCGGCCTGCGCGCTGGCAGTGTTCATCGGGTTCCTGGCTACCGTCACGCTGCTGCCGCCGGTGTTGACGCTGGCCGCCCGGCGCGGCATCGGTGACCCCAAACCCGACCGCACCCGCCGCTACTGGAACAGCGTCGCGGTCGCCGTGGTGCGCCGACCGGCACCGCTGCTCGCGATCAGCCTGATCATCCTTATCGCCCTGTCGGCGGTGGCCACCACCATCACGATCAGCTACGACGACCGCCAAGGCCAACCGGGCAGCACCGACAGCAACCAGGGTTACCGCCTACTCGACCGGCACTTCCGTAAAGACGTCATCTTCAGCGAGTTCCTGGTCGTGGAAAACCCCACCGACATGCGGACCGGCAAGGCCCTGGCCGACCTCGACCAGATGGCCTCCCGCATCGCCCAAATCCCCGGCGTCACCAAAGTTTCCGGCGTCACCCGACCCGCCGGTGCACGCCTGGACCAAGCCCAGCTGTCCTGGCAGAACCGCCAGATCGGCGACAAAATGGCTAGCGCCGCCGCCGACGGCACCGCACGAAAAGACGACCTGGCCAAGCTCACCGACGGCGCCGACCAACTCGCCGGCGGGCTCGCCAAACTCCACACCGCCGTACGCGGTGCCCTCACGCCACTGACCGCAATCCTGGGCCAAGCTCAATCGGCCAATACGCGCATCAACCAGTTACGGCCTCTGCTGCAACAACTTTCGGCCACCGGACCCAACATCGACCACGCCATCCAAACCGGACCCGGAATCCGCCCCCTGGCCGAACAAGCCCAAACCGCCATCGCCACCGTCGACCCGCTCGTCGGGGCGCTCAACACCTCACCGTGGTGTGCCACCACCCCGCAATGCGCCCAAATCCGCGACCAGGTACAAGTCTTGGTCACCTTGCGCAACAACGGCTTCTTTGACCAGGTAGCCGATATCGGCGACCGCTACAACCCCGCGACCAACGCCACGGTCACCGGAACCCTCACCACCATCCAAACCACGGTCAGCTCACTGGACAAGGCGTTCGGCGCCCTCGGCAACCCCGCCGACATGGCCGCCAACATCGGCCGCCTGCAAGCCGGCATCAGCCAGCTCGCCTCCGGTGCACAAGCACTGGCCACCGGCGTGCACACCCTGGCCGACAGCAACATCCAAATGCTCTCCGGGATGAGCCACATCGCCACCCAGCTACAGAACTCCGCGCGCGCCAGCGCCGACTCGGACTCCGCCAGCGGCTTCTACCTGCCGGCAAACGTCTTCGACAACCGCCAATTCACCGACGTCGCCAAGCTTTTCCTCTCACCCGACGGCAAGACCGCACGCTTGGCCATCGAATCGAACTTCGACCCCTACAGCGGCGACGCCACCCGCCTGGCGGGGCAGATCGTCGAGGTCGCCAACGCCGCCCGACCCAACACCGCACTAGCCAACGCCACCGCCTCCGTCGCCGGCTTTCCCGCCGTCAACACCGACATCCAACGACTCCTGTGGTCAGACTTCACCCTGCTGGCCGTAGCCACCCTGCTGATCGTCGGACTGATCCTGGTCGTGCTGCTGCGCGCCGTGCTGGCGCCCCTGTACCTGCTGGGCACCGTGATCCTGAACTACCTGGCCTCGATGGGCATCGGTGTCCTGGTGTTCCAATGGGGTTTCGGTCACCAAATCGCCTGGCCCGTACCACTTATCGCCCTCATCATCCTCGTCGCCGTCGGCGCCGACTACAACATGCTGCTCGTCTCACGCCTGCGCGAAGAATCCGGCCGCAACATCCGGGTAGGCGTCCTGCGCACCGTCGCATCCACCGGCTCAGTCATCACCTCAGCCGGACTGATCTTCGCCGCCAGCATGTTCGGTCTCATGGCCGGCTCCATCGCCATCATGATCCAAATCGGCCTCATCGTCGGCTGCGGACTGCTCCTGGACACCTTCCTCGTACGGACCCTCACCGTCCCCGCCATCGCCGCACTCCTGCGCGAAGCCAGCTGGTGGCCAAACGCACCGCGGCACCGCTGATCACAAGACACGGCCCTACAGATAACACCGTTCCCCACGACCCACCGGCCACCAACGACCATCGTGGAAAACAGTCGGACACACCACGCCGGTCCTACACATGACACACGCGAACAGCGCAGAACATGCCGCCCTGCACGACAGGGTCGCCCCCCGCGCACCATCGCGGTAACGCGTTACTGGGACACGTAACAGCGCCAATTTCGGCAGCACAGTCCTTCCGCTGGGTGTGCGTCCGCGTCACCCAGAAGAAACAGACCAAGTCAGAGTAGCGGGATCACTGTTCAGTCCGGCTGATAGATTCGCTCGAAAGACGTTGCTGTGTAGGTGCTTTTAGTGTTGCCACCAGGGATGGTTTCGGTTTTCATGATGGCCAGTACACAAATGCGCTCACCGTGAGCCGCCCCGGGGTTTGTTGCACACACAGATCGGCTGCGGTATCGACCTCGGACAGATTCGTCTGATCGGCCAGATAGGTGCCCAGACAACGAACACCAACCTGCACCGAGAGCATCCTCCAAAGAGCACCCGGTGGGTCAACCCCAAGGGACCCTCGGCTGTCTACTTTCAGAATTCGCCAACAGACGGTGTCGGCTAACGCCCGGGATGCGAGATCGGCGCATGGGATATCAGCGTCAGCCCACCGAATATGCAAAGTATCTCGGGAAGAACCATGGTCGGACGTCCCGACAAACCTTGCACAACCCAGCAACCGCGGAGCCAGACGGACAACTCGGCCTTCCGGTGACGGCGCGGGAAACGCGTCCACCTCAGGACTCGCACGGCGTGATCTCGATGTAGCCCATCGGGATGTCGAAAGCCGAACTGCTCTTCTCGAGGGTCCGCTCGAACAGCTTCATGGCCGGCGACCAGTTCGCGGCGATCGCGGCGTCGGCGTGAGCGTGCTCGGCCTCAGGCAGGATGCGTGCGGCGCCGGCAACCGGCGGCCCCATCGGCTTGCCCCGAAGGTTGCACGGCACCACGACCACCCGCGGATTGTTGCGAATCCGCTTCACCTTGCCCGTCGACGCATCGGTGCGGACGTACAGCTTCCCGTCGGCGACACCGTGATTGATCGGGCTGGGCATGGCCTCGCCCGACCGCTTGAACGTGACCAGGACGATCTGCCGCGCCCGATCGAATCCGGTGAAATCCGTAGCGGTCGGCTCCCCGATATCGAAGGCCTCACGGTGGCGCAGCATGTCCATGCCGCGAAACATCAACTTGCTCATGGCCGAAACCGCATTACTGGGCATCTTCTCGTCCAATCGTTGTTGGCCAAGCGTAATCCGCAAGTTGAATTCATCGTGGGCACAACGGTGGAACCCCGACGTCGACGCAAATAACGTGGCCTGCGTGACTGCTCCTGTGACTTCCCTCAACGCGATCACCGACGCCACCCGGGCGGCGGTTGCCGACAATCCCGCCGCGGCCGCCGTGGTGTTCAAGGCCTCCGCTGAGCCCGAGAGCACCGTCGGCAGTGCGATCACGCTCGGCAAGTACCAGGTGCACGTCGACGAGCCGCCCGCCCTCGGCGGGCAGCACACGGCACCCAACCCCGTCGAGTACTACCTCGCGTCACTGCTGTCCTGCCAGGTGGTGACCTACCGGTTCTGGGCGGAGCGGCTCGGCATCCAGGTGGATTCCCTGCGCGCCAGCGCCGAGGGCGATCTCGATGTGCGCGGCTTCTTCGGACTGGACGAGAGCGTGCGCCCCGGCTTCCAGCAGATCCGGGTCACCGTCAACGTCTCCGGCCCGGAGACCGCCGAACGGTACCGGGAGCTTCAGGAAGCGGTCGATGCGCACTGCCCGGTGCTGGATCTGACGACCGGCGCGACCCCGGTGCATACCCAGCTGATCATCGGGGCCTGACGGCTTCGAACCCCAGCCGCGGCCGCAACACCAACAGCCGCCGAACGATGAGGTGTGCTCGTCGGTGTCGATCGACTCCTCGCGCACCACGGTGGACCCGCCCCGCGGCTCGAAGTGCAGCACCTTGCTGACCGGGTCGCTCCGGATCCATACGGCAACCGACAACGGCTGCCTCGGGCGGAAAATGTAGGAGACCAGTTGGATCTCGCCAGGCTTCCCGAGACTGCGGACATCGGACACCGCCACGCGCATCCGCGGCCCCGATAGATCCGCCGCCGTGAATGCCGTCTCGCCGGCGTGCAGGTCAGTGATCGAGTCCATGTCGTCCACCTCGCCGTCGCGCACCCAGTAGAGGTGGAGTTGACCATCGGCAGCGACGGCCTCAACCGAGATCAGGTTGGAGGTCACATCCACTCGCCGCATCGACAGGTCGCCGAGCCGGGCACGCACCAAATCCAGTTCCGCGTCCAGCCTCTGCGAGGAGAACAGGTCCTCGTGCGCGGCGCCGCTCAATGCGCGGCTGATCCGACCCGGCGCGTCGACGGTAACTGCGACCACCGCGGCTGGTGACCTGTATGTCGACGCCGGCATCGCTGCTGCCGACGTGCACGGAGTCGTTCGCGTCGGAGTTCCCGCGGGAGTCGTGAGTGGCAGAACGGCGTCAACTTTCCGACACGGCGCCCGCGTTCGCGCCGAGGCGGGTGGCTTCGGGTGTAGCGCCACTCCATCCGCGGTACGCGCGGTAGAACGAGCTGGTGTCCTGGTAGCCGAGCAGCAGGGCGATCTGCGCGACGCTGGTGTTTCCGGTCGTCAGGTAGTGGCGGGCGAGGCTTCCCCTAGTACGGCTCAACACGCCTTGGAAGCTGGCGCCCTCGGCTTGGAGTTGACGCTGCAGCGTACGCGCACTCATGGCCAGCCGACGGGACACGCTGTCGATGTCTGATTGCCCGGCCGGCAGGGCTTCGAGAAGCACCGTGTGCACGCGTTCGGCCATCGACGAGGACCGAGGGAGTTCGGATAGACGGGCGTGCAGTTGCGGCGAGAAGTAGGACCACATCTGAGCGTTCTCCGTGACGAACGGCAGATCGGCGTCGTCGTTGGCAAACACGACCGCTTCGGTCGGTCCGGCCTCGATGTCCACACCTAGATAGCCGCGGATCGCTGGGCTCGGTGGTGGCGGTCGGGTGGCCTGGACCCGCAGCGGTTCCACGGGCCGGCGGGTACCCAGCCGCGCCAGGGCTACCCAGAACAGCAACTCGACGGTGACGAATACAGTCGGCGGAGGTATCTCCGTCTGCCAGGTGTAGCTCACCGTCGTACCGTCGGCGGTTCGGTCCACCGTGATGCCGATGGGGCCGATCAGGGGTTTGAACTGTGCGATGCGCCGCGCGGCGGTCACCAGGTTCGGGCTGCACAAGGCGGCGAAGATCGGCGGGTCGAAACTTTCGGCGCTCAATGCTCCGGCCACCGCTACAGGGAGCGCGTCACGGTCGCTTTCCTGTTCGAGAGCGCTCCAGAAGGCGAAGTACTGCGCACTGCTGAGTTCCCCGGTCCCGCGAGAGAAGAAGTCGGATGGGAGTTGGGCGCGCCGCAGGACGGCGTCCACCGATACGTCCAGATCGATCAATAGTGATCGCACGGCCGGTGTCAACACGAACATGCCTGAACTGGCTTCCATCCGGGCGAGTGTACGACGGGTTTCAACCGGTCTAGACGTGGCGCGATCTGCCATCGAGTTGACGTCTTTCGCTAGTGACTGTCCCGCAGAGGTCCGCCTAAGGTGCAACCGGTCAAGCGGCGTGGCGAGCGTCCTCCACAAGTAACCACAGGTGCGAGAATTGAATTACTCCTGGCTAATCGCAACGGTTTCCGTCGTGCCAATAGTCGCGATTTCAGGCTGCTCGAAGCCGGCCGCGAATCCCAGCACGCCAGCCTCGACGACTGCGCCGACGTCCCGAACGACGCACGCCCCCGCGCGGCCCACATCCTCACCTACGCCCGCCACGACGGTGGTGACATTGCCCGGCGGGCAGACGACCACGACGACGGTCATCGTGATTCCCAATCCGAACGGCGACGGTTCCATGGTGCCGTGCGAGGGCACCATCTGCACCGATCCGAATCACGGGGCTGGAGACACCCCCGCCGATGGCCCACCCGAACCGGGCCAGACCACCTTCAGCG
>NZ_JXST01000023.1 GCF_000878195.1 Mycolicibacterium llatzerense
GCCGCTCCGGCTGCCAAGGCTCCGGCCGCCGCGCCCGCCCCGGCGCTGGCCCACCTGCGTGGCACCACGCAGAAGGCCACCCGGATCCGTCAGATCACCGCCAAGAAGACGCGGGAGTCGCTGCAGACCACGGCGCAGCTGACCCAGACGCACGAGGTCGACATGACCCGCATCGTCGGGTTGCGGGCCCGCGCCAAGAACTCGTTCGCCGAGCGCGAGGGCGTCAACCTGACCTACCTGCCGTTCATCGCCCGCGCGGTGATCGACGCGTTGAAGATCCACCCGAACGTCAACGCCAGCTACAACGAGGACACCAAGGAGATCACCTACTACGACGCCGAGCACCTCGGCTTCGCGGTGGACACCGAGCAGGGCCTGCTGTCGCCGGTCGTGCACAACGCCGGTGACCTCTCCCTGGGTGGTCTTGCTCGCGCGATCGTCGACATCGCCGACCGCGCCCGCTCGGGCAACCTGCGGCCCGACGAGCTGGCCGGTGGCACCTTCACCATCACCAACATCGGTAGCCAGGGCGCCCTGTTCGACACCCCGATCCTGGTTCCGCCGCAGGCGGCCATGCTCGGCACCGGTGCCATCGTCAAGCGGCCTCGCGTCGTCGTGGACGAGGGCGGCAACGAGTCGATCGGTGTCCGGTCGGTCTGCTACCTGCCGCTGACGTACGACCACCGCCTGATCGACGGCGCCGACGCCGGACGGTTCGTGACCACCATCAAACGTCGTCTCGAAGAGGGTGCGTTCGAGGCCGACCTCGGCCTCTAGGCCGGGCGGTAATCGCATGGCGCACGCAGTCATAGCCATCGCGGGCTCGTCCGGGCTGATCGGCTCTGCACTGGTGTCGGCGCTCCGTGCCACCGACCATCGGGTGGTGCGCATCGTGCGCCGCCAACCGGCCAACGCCGACGAGGTGTATTGGAACCCCGGTACCGGCGACTTCGATTGGCGCGCACTGCAAGACGTCGATGCCGTAGTCAACCTATGCGGGGTGAGCGTCGGATCCCGCCGGTGGTCCGGGGCGTTCAAGCAGAGCCTCCGCGACAGCCGCATCGTTCCGACCGAGGTGCTGACCGACGCCGTCGTCGACGCCGGGGTCCCCACGCTCATCAACGCCAGCGCCGTCGGCTTCTACGGCGATACCCGGGATCGGATCGCCGACGAACGGTCGCCCGCCGGTGCCGGTTTCCTGGCCCGGCTCTGTCTGGACTGGGAGGCCGCCACGCGCCCGGCCGCCGACGCGGGGGTCCGCGTCGTGCTCGCGCGCACGGGCCTGGTGCTGGCTCCGGCAGGCGGCATGCTGGCCCGGCTGCGGCCGGTGTTCGGGCTCGGTCTCGGCGCCCGGCTGGGCAGCGGGCGCCAGTACATGCCGTGGATCACGCTGGAGGACGAGGTGCGGGCCCTGCTGTTCACGCTGAATCACGACGAGCTGTCCGGTCCGCTGAACCTGACGGGCCCGGCGCCGGTGACCAACGGGGAGTTCACCGAAGCCCTGGGGCGTGCGCTGCACCGGCCCACACCGCTGCTGATGCCCGGTTTCGCGCTGCGCGCGGCGCTTGGTGAGTTCGCCGAGGAGGGGCTGCTCGGGGGCCAGCGGGCCATTCCCGCAGCGCTGGAGGACGCCGGTTTCGAGTTCCACCAGCGGACCATCGGCGAGGCCCTGTCGTACGTCACCGCCCCCAACGCGGCCTGACTGCCGCAGGCGTAGCGTCAGTTCGGTGACGATCCGATCTGCCGGTGGCCCGATCGACGTGCGCCGCCTGGGCACCATCGACTACAACGACGCCTGGGAGCTGCAGCGCGAGCTTGCCACCGCCCGCTCCGACGAGCGTGGCAACGACACCCTGCTGCTGCTCGAGCACCCGCCCGTCTACACCGCCGGCCGTCGCACCGAACCGCACGAGCGCCCGACCGACGGCACCCCCGTCATCGACACCGACCGCGGCGGCAAGATCACCTGGCACGGTCCCGGACAGTTGGTGGGTTACCCGATCATCGGCCTGGCTCAGCCGCTCGACGTGGTGAAATTCGTTCGGCTGCTTGAAGATGCGCTGATGTCGGTGTGCGCCGAGCTCGGCCTGGAGACCATCCGGGTGGACGGGCGGTCCGGCGTGTGGCTGGCCTCCGACGGACTGCGGCCCGAGCGCAAGATCGCCGCCATCGGCATCCGGGTCGCCCGCGGCACGACGCTGCACGGGTTCTCGCTCAACTGCAACTGCGACCTGGGCGCGTTCGGCGGCATCGTCCCGTGCGGCATCGTCGACGCCGGCGTCACGTCGCTGACGAAGGAGCTGGGCCGCGAGATCACGCCCGAGGACGTCATCGACCGGGTGGCCTCCGCGGTGTGCTCGGCACTCGGGGCGGCCGTCGACGCACCCCGTACCGCACTAATATCGTCACCATGAGCGTCGATCCCGGTAACCGCAAGCTGCTCCGCCTGGAGGTCCGCAACGCGGAGACGCCGATCGAGCGCAAGCCACCGTGGATCAAGACCAAGCTCAAGATGGGTCCCGAGTACAAGGACCTCAAGAGCCTGGTCAAACGCGAGGGCCTGCACACCGTCTGTGAAGAGGCGGGCTGCCCCAACATCTACGAGTGCTGGGAAGACCGCGAGGCCACTTTCCTGATCGGTGGCGAGCAGTGCACCCGCCGCTGCGACTTCTGCCAGATCGACACCGGCAAGCCCGCCGACCTGGATCGTGACGAACCCCGCCGGGTCGCCGAGAGTGTGCAGACCATGGGCCTGCGCTACTCCACGATCACCGGGGTGGCGCGCGACGACCTGCCCGACGGCGGCGCCTGGCTGTACGCCGAGACGGTCCGCCAGATCCACGCGCTGAACCCGAACACCGGCGTCGAGCTGCTCGCCCCCGACTTCAACGGCGTGCCCGCGCTGCTCGAAGAGGTCTTCGACTCGCGCCCAGAAGTGTTCGCGCACAACGTCGAAACCGTGCCCCGCATCTTCAAGCGCATCCGCCCCGCGTTCCGCTACGAGCGCAGCCTCAGCGTGCTCACCGCGGCCCGCGACTACGGCCTGGTGACCAAGAGCAACCTGATCCTCGGCATGGGTGAGACGCCCGAGGAGATCCAGATGGCCCTGCAGGACCTGTACGACGCGGGCTGCGACATCGTCACCATCACCCAGTACCTGCGCCCGTCGCCGCGGCACCATCCGGTCGAGCGCTGGGTGCGGCCGGAGGAATTCGTCGAGCACCAGCAGTTCGCGGAGGGTCTTGGCTTCGCCGGAGTGCTGGCCGGACCGCTGGTCCGTTCGTCGTACCGGGCCGGAAAGCTGTACGCCCAAGCTGCCCGATTACGGCCACCGGTTTCCTGAACCTATCCTGGTGGCATGGCAAAGACCACCAATGCTGCCGCTGTGAAGGCTGCGAAGGCCGAGGCGAAGGCTGCCCGTAAGGCCGCCTCCAAGGCACGCCGCGCCCAGCTCTGGCAGGCATTCCAGATTCAGCGCAAAGAGGACAAGCGGCTGCTGCCGTACATGATCGGCGCGTTCGTGCTGATCGTTGCGCTCGCCGTCGCGATGGCCGCGTACTCCGGCGGCATCTTCAGCTGGATCACGCTGCCCATCCTGGGTGTGCTGCTCGGCGGGTTGATCGCGTTCATCATCTTCGGCCGGCGGGCGCAGAAGTCGGTGTACAGCAAGGCTGACGGCCAGACCGGCGCGGCGGCCTGGGCGCTGGACAACATGCGTGGCCAGTGGCGGGTCACGCAGGCCGTCGCCGCCACCGGCAGCTTCGATGCCGTGCACCGCGTGGTCGGCCGGCCGGGTGTGATCTTCGTCGGCGAGGGATCGCCGCAGCGCCTGAAACCGCTTCTGGCGCAGGAGAAGAAGCGCACCGCACGGCTGATCGGCGAAGTGCCGATCTACACCGTCGTCGTCGGCAACGAAGAGGACCAGGTGCCGCTGTCCAAGCTGGAACGGCACCTGACCAAGCTGCCCGCCAACATCACCGCCAAGCAGCTGGATGCGCTGGAGTCCCGCCTGGCCGCCCTGGGTTCCAAGCTGGGTCCCGGCGGCCTGCCCAAGGGCCCGCTGCCTGCCGGCGCGAAGATGAAGGGCATGCAGCGCACCGCCCGGCGCAAGTAGAGCCCGCGATTTGTGCACGATTTTCCGCGCCGACCGCGGATTTTCGTGCACAGGAAGACGGGTCAGCGGCGCAGGACGGCGGTGTTCGTCAGCCGGTCCTGCAGGCCGCGGCCGTCGGCGTCGGTGAGCAGTGCCGGCACGGCCAGTGCGACCAGCACCCCGCGCACCACGGCACGGATGACGCCGACGCGCGGGGCATCGTCGAGCGGCACCACCATGAGGCCGAGGGCCAGCTGACCGGGCGTGAACCCGAACAGCGACAGCGACACGATGCCGAGCACGAGCCACACCACGAGCACAGCCGTGGACAGCGTGGACACCGACAGCAGGCCGAAGGCCATGGCGAGCCCGGCCAGCCCGTAGCCGATCAGCCAGTCGACCAGCAGGGCCACGGTGCGGCGTCCCATCCGAGCCAAGGATCGCGAGCCCGTTTCCGGCAGGCCGAGGGCTTTACCCGGGTACGAAGACTCATCAACGGGGCGCTCAGATTCGGGCCCGGACAGCCACGAACCGAGCCGAAATCCATCTGCACCGGACATGCTGTCAGGATAGGCGTGCACACTCGTCCAACCGAACCGTGCGGTGGGTGGTCCGCGATTCACCAACATGGGATCGCGTAACGTCCGCGAAACATACGGTTGATTGGCGTGCAACATCGTGTCCCTAGGTTCAACCGCGGGTAACACCAGTAAAGGAGATCACTTACGTGGCAGAAAAGACGTCTGACGACATCTTCAAGCTGATCAAGGACGAGAACGTCGAGTACGTGGACATTCGTTTCTGCGATTTGCCTGGTGTTGTCCAGCACTTCTCGATCCCGGCTTCGGCGTTCGACGAGAGCGTTTTCGAAGACGGCCTGGCCTTCGACGGTTCATCGGTCCGTGGCTTCCAGTCGATCCACGAGTCCGACATGATGCTGCTGCCGGATGCCAACACCGCGCGCATCGACCCGTTCCGGGCCGCCAAGACGCTGAACATGAACTTCTTCGTGCACGACCCGTTCACGCGTGAGGCCTACTCCCGTGACCCGCGCAACGTCGCACGCAAGGCCGAGAACTACCTGGCCAGCACCGGCATCGCCGACACCTGTTACTTCGGTGCCGAGGCCGAGTTCTACATCTTCGACTCGGTGGCGTTCGACTCCAAGATGAACGGCACTTTCTACGAGGTCGACTCCGAGTCGGGCTGGTGGAACAGTGGCGAGCCCTTCGAGGCAGACGGCTCCCCCAACCGCGGCTACAAGGTCCGCCCCAAGGGTGGTTACTTCCCCGTCGCTCCGTACGACCACTACGTCGACCTGCGCGACGAGATGTCGACCAACCTGATCAACTCCGGGTTCACCCTGGAGCGCGGCCACCACGAGGTCGGCACCGCCGGCCAGGCCGAGATCAACTACAAGTTCGACACGCTGCTGGCTGCGGCCGATGACGTGCTGCTGTTCAAGTACATCATCAAGAACACCGCGTGGGCGAACAACAAGACCGTCACCTTCATGCCGAAGCCGCTGTTCGGCGACAACGGCTCGGGCATGCACGCCCACCAGTCGCTGTGGAAGGACGGCAAGCCGCTGTTCCACGACGAGTCCGGCTACGCGGGCCTGTCCGACATGGCGCGCCACTACATCGGCGGCATCCTGCACCACGCCCCGTCGCTGCTGGCGTTCACCAACCCGACGGTGAACTCCTACAAGCGTCTGGTGCCGGGCTACGAGGCCCCGATCAACCTGGTGTACAGCCAGCGCAACCGCTCGGCATGTGTGCGTATCCCGATCACCGGCAACAACCCGAAGGCCAAGCGCCTCGAGTTCCGTTGCCCGGACAGCTCGGGCAACCCGTACCTGGCCTTCTCGGCGATGCTCATGGCCGGTATCGACGGCATCAAGAAGAAGATCGAGCCCATGGCCCCGATCGACAAGGACCTCTACGAGCTGCCGCCGGACGAGGCCGCCAGCATCCCGCAGGCCCCGACCTCGCTGGCTGCCGTCATCGACCGCCTCGAGGCCGACCACGACTACCTCACCGAGGGTGGCGTGTTCACCGAGGACCTGATCGAGACCTGGATCTCGTACAAGCGGGAGAACGAAATCCTGCCGGTGCAGATTCGCCCTCACCCGTACGAGTTCTCGCTCTACTACGACTGCTGAGTCGCGAGCACAAAACTGCCCCTCTCCTTCGCGAGAGGGGCAGTTTTTGCGTCTGCCGGTGTGCAGCTCGGCCAGCGCCGCTCGCCGCACGCCAACAAGTACGGTAGCCTCACCATTGCAAGCGTCACTGCTCGCGGTGCTGACAACCTCACAGGTCAACGGAGAGATTCGTTGGCCTGTTTTCGTTTCTCTCCAACCCTATTCGCAAGCGAGAGAACGAGGTTCGCCCATGTTCACGGTTTTCCTGTTGGTCAAGACAAATCCCGAGTGGCTCGGATTCCCGGTCGCCAAACGGTTCGACGAACTCGCGCTGCATCTGCAGCCGATCCTCGACCGCCATCAGGCGGTCACCTTCAAGTGGGTCGACACCGAGTTCTACACCGCCAGGGTCACCGACGTGTGGGTGCTCGAGGCCGCCGACCCGCACCAGTACGAACTGGCCGTCGAAGAGCTCCGCGAAACACCGCTGTGGGACCGGTATTTCGCCGTCGTCGAGATCCTGCCCGGCGTCGCGAACGCCTACGCGGACAACTACGGCAGAGCGGCGCTCGGGTAACCACCCAGCGCGAGCAGACGTCAAACCCCGCACCGTGCGGTTCACGGGGTTTGACGTCTGCTCACCCAACACTCCGGCACGCAACCATGACGGTCCGACAACGCCACCACCCAACATCGACCGCGAGTCGTACCGTCAGTTCATGACGACCCAACTGGACGCCTGCTTCGCCTACTTCCTGCTGGTGTTCATCGGCGGGGGCGTCTACGCGCTCGACGCGATGCGCCGAAAAGGCTGACGCACATCGGTGCCGTGGCTCGCTGCCCCTTAGGATCGAGCAATGGCTCAGACTGACATCGAATCCCGGCTCGACGCTGTCGCCCCACTCGTACTGTCCGTTTTCCGGATCGTCATCGGTTTCCTGTTCACGGTGCACGGTGTCACCACGTTGTTCAAGTGGCCTGTCGACACCAATCCCGGCGTTGCCGCACCGGCATTCGGCAGTTTCCCGGGCTGGTATGCCGGCGCGATCGAGCTGATCGTCGGGATCCTGCTCGTCACCGGCCTGGCCACCCGTATCGCCGCGTTCATCGGTTCCGGCGAGATGGCTTTCGCCTACTTCATGGCCCACCAGCCGCAGGGTCTGCTGCCCATCGCAAACGGCGGCGAGCCCGCCGTGCTCTACTGCTTCTCGCTGTTCCTGCTGGTGTTCACCGGCGGTGGTGCCATCGGCCTCGACGCGCTACGCAAACGCTAGCTAGAGGCCCAGGTCCGCGCGAAAGCGCTTGAGTCCGTCGATCTTCTCGGGCAGTGTGGCCGACGGACCGCTATAGAACATCCACGGCATCGTGATGTTGCCGGTGATGCCGGCCTGCTCGGCGCGCGCGAAATGCTCCGGCAGGTAGGCGTCGGCCAGCGGCGTCAGGATCTCGAAACCCTCGAGCGGCAAACCGTTTTCGGCTCGTATCTCGCGCACCCGCGTCGCCGCGGCGATGGCCTGGTCAGTGGTGATCAGGTCGCCGATCCAGCCGTCGTTGCGCGCGGCGCGGTGCAGAGCAATCTCGCTGAGTCCGCCGACATAGATGGGCACCCGCGGCGGTGTCGGCTCCATTTCCAGCCGCGGCACCTGGTAGAACTCGCCGTCGAACGACGTCCACCCCGGCTGCCACAGCTGCCGGATCAACTCGAGCATCTCGTCGGTGCGTTTCCCACGGCGCTCGAAAGCCTGCCCCATCAAGGCGAATTCGTCGGCGCACCAGCCCACGCCGACACCGAATTCGACGCGGCCGCCCGACAGACAGGCCGCCGTCCCGACCGATTTCGCAACCGAGAACGGGTCGCGCATGCCGGGGATGTACACCGTCGTCACGAATTTCACCCGGCTCGTCACCTGCGCCAGCGCACCGACCAGCACCCACGGGTCCGGCCAGTGCGTGAACGGCTGCCAGCGCCGCTGCCCGTCGGGCGTGTACGGGTAGGGCGTGCTCAGCGTCTCCAGGTTCACCACGTGGTCCGGGATCGCGATGCCGTCGTAGCCGAGTTCGTCCGCGGCCCGGGCGATCTCGACCAGCTCACCGACATCCAGGAAGGCCAGGCTGACGTAGAACTTCACTCGCGCGCCCAGGACGGCCGGATGAAGATACCGTCGGCCTCGACGGTGATCCCGGCTGAGTCGGAAAGGGTCCCGCGGGCAAAGGTCTTGATGCCGTCGGTACGGTCGATCCAGGCCTCGGTCCGCACGCGGCCCAGCGGCGTCCCGCGCAGATAACGCAGGGTGATGGTGCCGGTGAAGTGCGGCTTGGTGAACTGGGCGCTGGCAGTCTCGCCGAGCAGCTGGTCGAGTACCAATGCGCAGATGCCGCCGTGCACCAGACCGGGTGGGCCTTCGTAGGGCAGGCCCAATTCGAATTCCGCCCATGCCTTGTAGTCGGGGCCGCCCTCGTGCGTGATCTCCATCGGCGGGGCGATCGCATTGCGCATGCCCACAGCGGGATTCGTATATGCCAGCGGACGGCCGTCGACCTCGTGGCGCACCGTCCACGCGTTGGTGCGTTCCACCTGCCGCAGCGTGGTGGTCACGGCTTCGATGGCGGCCTGCGCCTCGGCGATGGTGGCCTCGTCGACACCGGTCCGGATACTGGCGTCGATCAAGTTGCGCACCGCATCGGTGAACGGCCGGTACATTGCCAGCTGTCGCTCGTATTCCGCACCGCTGATCGAGTCGACCGGGAAATCACTCACGTTGCCTACTCCCCAAAAACCTTGCGTACCACCGTTTTGGCACGACGAGTCACGCGCAGGTAGTTGTCCAGGAACTCACTGCCGTCGCCGCTGGGCCAGCCGGCGGCCACCGCGACGGCGTTGAGCTGACGGCCCGGCCCGGGCAACTGGTCGGTGGGCTTGCCACGCACCAGCACCAGCGCGTTGCGCGCGCGGGTGGCGGTCAGCCAGGCCTGGCGCAGCGTGTCCGCTTCGTCGCCCTCGATCAACTGCGCCGCCTCGATGGCATCGAGCGCTTCCAGCGTCGAGGTGTTGTGCAGCGTGGGAACCTTGTGCGCGTAACGCAATTGCAGCAGCTGCACGGTCCACTCCACGTCGGCCAGGCCACCGCGGCCCAACTTGGTGTGAGTGTTCGGGTCCGCGCCGCGAGGCAGCCGCTCGGCGTCGACCCGGGCCTTGATCCGGCGGATTTCGCGCACCGTATCCGCCGACACACCATCGGACGGGTAGCGGGTGCGGTCGATCATCAGCAGGAAGCGCTCGCCGAGCTCCAGATCCCCGGCCACCCGATGGGCCCTCAGCAGCGCCTGCACCTCCCACGGCTGCGCCCACTGCGCGTAGTACTGCTCGTACGACGCCAAAGTCCTTACCAGAGAGCCATTTCGGCCTTCTGGACGCAATCCTGCGTCAACTTCGAGCGGTGGATCGCTACTAGGCTGCCCCAACAAGGTCCGCACCTGTTCTGCCACCCCGATTGCCCACCGGACCGCAGCGGACTCGTCCGCTGCGGTGTCCGTGGGTTCACACACGAACATCACGTCCGCATCGGACCCGTAGCCCAGTTCTCCACCGCCGAGCCGGCCCATCCCAATGACGGCGATGCGCGCCAACGGACCGTCGGTGCTCGAGTTCGCGCGGATCACCACTTCCAGCGCGGCCTGCAGCACCGCCACCCACACCGAGGTCAGTGCCCGGCAGACATCGACCACCGGGAGCAAGCCCAGCAGGTCGGCTGAGGCGACCCGCGCCAGTTCCCGGCGGCGCAGGGTGCGCGCCGCGGCGATGGCCCGGGCGGGGTCTGCGTGCCGGCCGGCCGAGGCGACCAGCGCGCGGAACACCGCATCCGGTTCCACGTCAAGCAGTTTCGGCCCCTGCGGACCGTCGGCGTACTGCCGGATGACCTCCGGCGCCCGCAGCAGCAGGTCCGGCACATAGGCCGACGTGCCGAGCACCCGCATCAGCCGCTTGGCGACGGCGCCCTCGTCGCGCAGCGTGGACAGGAACCAGCGCTGGTCCCCCAGTTCCTCGCTGATGCGCCGGTATGCGAGCAGGCCCGCGTCCGGGTCCGGGGTGTCCGACAGCCAGTCCAGCAGCGTCGGCAGCAGTACCTGCTGCACGGTGCCGCGGCGGCCGCTGGAACTGGTCAGCGCGGCCAGGTGGGTCAGCGCGCTCTGCGGTCCTTCGTAACCGAGTGCGGCCAGCTGCCTTTCGGCCGCGGCGGTGGTCAGCCCAGGACCGAATTGGTTGCCCACTTCCAGCAGCGGCTGATAGAAGAGCTTGGCGTGCAGACGGGACACTCGCGTGTTCTGCCGCCTCAGGTCCTCGCGCAGGACCCCGAGTGCGTCGTGCTGTCCGTCGGGCCGGATGTGTGCCGCCCGCGCCAGCCAGCGCCACGCCTCGTCGTCACCCTCCTCGGGCAACAGGTGGGTGCGCTTGAGCCGCTGCAGTTGCAGCCGGTGCTCCAGCAGCCGCAGAAACTCATAGGACGCAGTGAGATTCGCGGTGTCGTCGCGGCCGATGTAACCGCCGGAGCCGAGTGCCGCCAACGCGTCGACGGTCGAGGCGACATGCAGCGAATCGTCGTTGCGGCCGTGCACCAGTTGCAGCAGCTGGACCGCGAACTCGACGTCCCGCAGGCCGCCCTTGCCCAGTTTCAGTTCTCGCGTACGCACCCCGGCGGGCACCAGCTCCTCGACGCGGCGGCGCATGGCCTGCACATCGGGCACGAAATCCTCACGGTCACAAGCGGTCCAGACCATCGGCATCAGCGCGTCGATGTACTGCTCACCCAGCTCCGGGTCGCCGACCGCGGCCCTGGCCTTCAAAAGTGCCTGGAATTCCCAGGTTTTCGCCCACCGCTGGTAGTAGGTGACATGCGACTCCAGGGTGCGGACCAGCTGACCGGCTTTGCCCTCGGGCCGTAGCGCCGCGTCGACCTCGAAGAAGGTCTCGCCGGCGAACCGCATCATCTCGCCGGCCACCCGGGTGGTCACCGAGTCCGCCGCCTCGGCCACGAAGATGACGTCGACGTCGCTGACGTAATTCAGTTCGCGCGCACCGCATTTGCCCATAGCGATGACCGCGAGCCGCGGACCGGGATCATCGCCGCACACGGTCCGGGTCGCGACGACCAGCGCCGCGCCGAGCGCCGCGTCGGCGAGGTCCGACAAGTGCTCCCCCACGGTGACGTACGGCAGCACCGGTTCGTTCTCGACCGTCGGCGCCACGTCCAGGGCCGCCAGCACCAGGATCCGGTCACGGTAATAGGTCTGCAGCACGTGCGAAGCCCCTGCGGTACCGGCGATTTCGGCCGCCAGCCGCTCGAAGTCGTCCAGCAGTTCGGCGCGGGACGGCAGCGTGACGTCGCCGTGCAGCAGGCGCCACGAAAGGGGGTGCGCCACCAGATGATCGCCCAGGGCCAGCGATGACCCCAGCACGGCGAACAGCCGGCCCCGCAGGGACGTGTCGGTTACCAGTAGTGCGCTGAGCTCAGCCCAGTCGGCTTCGAGGGCGTCGGCAATGCGCACCATGGCGCGCAGCGCGCTGTCGGCGTCCGGGGCGCGCGACAACGACCACAACAACGCCACGTGTGCGTCGGTGTTCCAGCCGAGCCGATCCAGATCCGCCCGGGCTGTCGGCGCCACCAACCCGAGCCGGCCGACGCTGGGCTGCGTGGGGCGCTGCGTCGAGGGGTTGGGCATCACCCGACGTTAGCGCACAGTCATGCCGTTACAGCGACAGGTATTCCTTGAGTTCGAACGGTGTCACGTGGCTGCGGTAGGTCTCCCACTCCGCGCGCTTGTTGCGCAGGAAGTAGTCGAAGACGTGCTCTCCCAACGCCTCGGCGACGAGTTCGGACTTCTCCATCTCCGCCAGTGCCACACCCAGGCTGCCGGGCAACTCCTTGTAGCCCATCGCGCGGCGTTCCTCGGACGTCAGGTTCCAGACGTTGTCCTCGGCCTGCGGCCCGAGCTCGTAGCCCTTCTCGATGCCGCGCAGGCCGGCGGCCAGCAGCACCGCGAAGGCCAGGTACGGGTTGCATGCCGAGTCGGGGCTGCGCACCTCGATGCGGCGCGACGAGGCCTTGCGCGGCGTGTACATCGGGACCCGGACCAGCGCCGAGCGGTTGGCCGCACCCCACGAGGCGGCGGTCGGGGCCTCGCCGCCGTGCACCAGCCGCTTGTAGGAGTTCACCCACTGGTTGGTGACGGCGCTGATCTCGCTGGCGTGCGTCAGGATGCCGGCGATGAAGGACTTAGCGACGTCCGACAGCTGCAGCGGATCGTCAGCGCTGTGGAAGGCGTTGGTCTCACCCTCGAACAGGCTCATGTGGGTGTGCATCGCCGAGCCGGGGTACTGGCTGAACGGCTTGGGCATGAACGTGGCGCGCACGCCTTCGTTGAGCGCGACTTCCTTGACCAGGTAGCGGAAGGTCATGACGTTGTCGGCCATCGACAGGGCGTCGGCGTAGCGCAGGTCGATCTCCTGCTGGCCGGGTGCGCCCTCGTGGTGGCTGAACTCCACCGAGATGCCCATGGACTCCAGCGCGTCGATGGCGTGCCGGCGGAAGTTGGGCGCCGAATCGTGCACGGCCTGGTCGAAGTAGCCGCTGTTGTCGGCCGGCACCGGCACCGAGCCGTCGTTGGGGCCGGGTTGCAGCAGGAAGAACTCGATCTCCGGGTGCACGTAGCAGGAGAAGCCCAGATCGCCGGCCTTGGACAGCTGACGACGCAGTACATGGCGCGAATCCGCCCAGGACGGCGAACCGTCGGGCATGGTGATGTCGCAGAACATGCGGGCCGAGTAGTGCTTGCCGGCGCTCTTGGTGGTCCACGGCAGCACCTGGAAAGTGGACGGATCAGGACGGGCCACCATGTCGGCTTCCGAGACGCGGGCAAAGCCCTCGATCGCGGATCCGTCGAAGCCGATGCCCTCCTCGAAGGCGCCTTCCAGCTCGGCCGGCGCGATCGCCACGGACTTGAGGTATCCGAGCACGTCCGTGAACCACAGCCGGACAAAACGGATGTCGCGTTCCTCCAGCGTGCGCAGCACGAATTCCTTCTGGCGATCCATGTCCGCAGCGTAGGCAGCGGCTGTTAAATCCGTGTTACCAAGTGGACTCTGTTCGGCATGTATCACCGGTGAGACGCTGTGGTCAGCACCGCAATCCCGCCGCCGGCAGCACCGACTGGGTCAGGAACGCCACCACGGCCGTGTCGACGCACCGGTCGCCGTTGAACACCACGGTGTGCTGGGTGCCCTCGTAACTGATCAGCGAGGCGTCGAGTTCGCGCGCCAGGTTCACGCCGGCTTGGTACGGCGTCGCCGGGTCATGCGTGGTGGATACGACGATGACCTTGCCCGGGCCGGGCGACGCCGGCGCGTGCGGACGGGACGTCGCGGGCACCGGCCACATGGTGCACACGTCGCGCGGCGCGTAGCCGGTGAACTGGCCGTAGCTCATGAACGGTGCCAGCTGGCGCGCCCGTTGGTCGGCTGCCGCCCACGTCGCGGGATCGGTCGGGAACGGCGCGTCGACGCACCGGATCGCGGTGAACGCGTCCTGCAGCGGCGCGTACTGACCGTTCTGATCACGGTGCTGATAATCGTCGGCCAGCAGCAGCAGGTCACCGGCATCGCCGCCGCGCTGCAGACCGAGCAGCCCGCTGGTCAGAAACTTCCAGTACTTCTTCGTGTAGAGCGCGTTGATGGTGCCGGTGATCGCGTCGGGATAGCTCAGGCCACGCGGATCGGACGTCAAACCCGGGCGCACGGCGAGCGGATTGACCAGCTGCTGGTACCGCGCCACGAACTGCGTCGGGTCGGTGCCCAGGGGGCAGCCGGGCGCCTGCGCGCAGTCCGCCGCATAGTCGTTGAAAGCCGTTTGGAATCCGGCCAATTGGAGCAGGTTCTCGGTGACCGGGTCCGCGTTGGGGTCGACGGCGCCGTCGAGCACCATGGCCCGCACCCGGTCCGGGAACCGTTCGGCGTACGCCGCACCCAGCTCGGTGCCATACGAGAAGCCCAGATAGTTGATCTGCGGCTCTCCGAGCGCGGCCCGGACCACGTCCATATCCCTTGCCGCCGAAGCAGTTCCGACATTGGCGAGGAAGCTGCTGCCCATCTGCTGCAGGCAGTCCTGCGCAGTGCGACGGCTGACGGCTTCGATGTGCGCCACCCCGGCCGGGCTGTAATCGACCATCGGGTCCCGGCGATTGGCGTCGAATTCGGCGTCGCTGCGGCACCGCAGTTGCGGCGTCGAATGTCCCACGCCGCGCGGATCGAAGCCGACCAGATCGAAGCTGCGGCCGATCTCGGTATCGGCCAGGACGGCGCCCATGCCCGCGACGGTGTTGACGGCCGACGCACCCGGGCCGCCGGGATTGACCAGCAGGACGCCCAGTCGTTGACCTGAGGCCGGGACCCGGATGACAGCCAGCTTCGCTTGCGGCCCTTGCGGATCCGCGTAGTCGACGGGGACGCTGATGTTGGCGCACCGCGCCGTCGGCAGGTCCGTGGTGTCACCGATGAACGGCTCGCAACCACTCCAGGCCGGCGCCTGTTCGTAGTAGGACTGCAGGGATTCGGGGGCCGCGTGCGCGACCGACCCCGGCTCGGCGCTGATGGCCACCAGCAATCCGACGACCCCTACCGCACACCGTCGTCCTCGACTGCCCGCCCGCAACATGGCAAACATGGTCGCACGGCGCACAGCCGAGTCGAAGCCTGGCCAGGGAGGGAGACAACCCGGCAATCAGACGGTGACCAAACAGTTATCTTGCGACGGCACTCGGTATTCCGAGACTGGGCATTTCGCGACTCAGCATTTCGCGCCGGCGTCGGGCAGGGTCCCATTGACCAGATAGCTGCTGGCATGGTCGTCGACACAACTGTTGCCCTGGAACACCACGGTGTGCTGGGTGCCGTCGAACGTCAGCAGACTGCCGCCGAGTTCCTTGGCCAGGTCCACGCCGGCCTTGTACGGCGTGGCCGGGTCGTGGATCGTCGACACCACCAGCGGCGCGGCCAGGTCCTTGACCGAAATCTCGTGCGGCTTCGACGTCGGGGGCACCGGCCAGAACGCGCAGGTGCCCAGCGGGGCGTCGCCGGTGAACTGGCCGTAGCTCATGAAGGGCGCCACCTCGCGGGTGCGCTTGTCCTCCGCGATGACCTTGGTGCGGTCGGTGATCGGCGGCTCGTCGACGCAGTTGACCGCCACCCGGGCGTCGGTCGAGTTGTCGTAGTGGCCATCTGAATCGCGGCCCATGTAGGCGTCGGCGAGCCGCAGCATGATGTCGCCGTGGCCTTCCTTGAGCTCGGTGAGGCCCGCGGTGAGGTCCTTCCACATGGCCGGCGAGTAGAGCGGCAGGATGGTGCCGACCAACGCGTCGCTGTAGCTCAGACCACGCGGATCCTTTGTGGCAGCGGGTTTTTGGACCAGCGGGTCGACCAGGCTGTGGTAGACGTCGTTGACCTTGGCAGGGTCGGTGCCCAGCGGGCAGTCGGGGCTGGTCGCGCAGTCGGCGGCGTAGTTGTTGAACGCGGTCTGGAACGCGGCGGCCTGGTTGATGTCCGCTTCGATCGGATCGGCGTTGGGGTCGACGGCGCCGTCGAGGATCATCGAACGCACCTTGTCCGGGTAGTCCTCGGCGTACTGGGCGCCGATGCGGGTGCCGTACGAGTAACCCAGGTAGGTCAGCTTGTCGTCGCCGAGCGCGGCCCGGATGGCATCCAAATCCTTGGCGACGTTGGCGGTTCCGACGTTCTCGAGGAAGTCCTTGCCCATCTTGTCGACGCAGCGCTGCACGAACGCCTTGGTCTCGGATTCGATGTGCGCGACACCGGCCGGCGAGTAGTCGACCTGCGGGTCGGCGCGCTGCCGGTCATTGTCGGCATCGGAGTTGCACCACACCGCGGGCTTGGAGGACCCGACGCCGCGGGGGTCGAAGCCGACGAGGTCGAAGCGCTGCCGCACCGAGTCGGGAATGTTGTTGAGCAACGACACTGCCGCGCTGACGCCCGACTCCCCCGGCCCGCCGGGGTTGATCACCAGGGAACCGATCTTGTCGCCGGTCGCCTTGATCCGCAGCAACGCCAGCTGCGCGACGTCGCCGTCGGGCTTGCTGTAGTCGACGGGCACCGACAGCATCGCGCACTCGGCCCCCTTGGGGATGCGCGACTGCGAGTCCGGGGACGTGGTCTGGCACGGCGACCACTGCAGGGGCGCGCCCGGCTTCGGCACCGCGCGGATGGCGCGTCCGTCGATCACCGTGCTGCAGCCCGTCGCGAGCACCAGGACCATTGCCAGTCCCGATGCGCAGGCGAGACTCCCCCGTCTGAGGTTCATGGTCGACCATGGTGCCATGTGCCCAGGTCTGACCTGATGAGGGCGTTGCCGCGCGCCGTCATACGGTGGCAGCGGCAACCAGCTCGTCCAACTCGGTGGCGAATTCGTCGGCCATGGCCCACAGGTCCGGAACCAGCTCCGGGCAAGAGATCAGGCCGACGTCCAGCGTGCCGTTGAGGGACATCACGGTGATGTTCAACCCGGAGCCGTGGAACAGCGGGCCCAGCGGGTACATCGCCTTGACCTCGGCGCCCAGCATGTACAGCGGATCCTGCGGACCGGGCACGTTCGAGACGACGAGGTTGTGCACCGGCATGGCCTCGGCCAGTTTGGTCACCGCGAGCACCCGCATCGCCGCGCCGAACACCGACGGTGCGGCGAACTGCGACCAGTCCTGCAGCAGCGTCGCACTGATCGCCGAACTGTGTTGTTTGGCAACTGTGCTCGAGTCGGCGATAGCGCGCAGCCGCTCGGCCGGGTCCTCGATGGTGGTCTCCAGTTTGGAGAACATGCCCGATACCTGGTTGCGGCCGGGGCGGTCGGATTTCCCGTGCACCGACACCGGGCACATGGCCACCAGGGTGGACTCCGGCAGCGCGTCCTGCTCCAGCAGGTAGCGCCGCAGCGCGCCGGACACCAACGCCAGTACCACGTCGTTGACCTTGACGTGGAAGTGGTTCTTGACGGTCTTGATGTCCTCGAGGTCCAGCTGGGCGAACGCCACATTGCGGTGCCCGGTGACGTTGACGTTGAACGCGGTCTTCGGCGCGGCGAATGGCGCCGCCATGGTCAGGCCCTTGGCGGCGCGGCGGACGGTGTCGATGACGCTGGTCGCCGTCGAGGGCAGCACGTTGGCCAGCTTGAGCGGGCGGCTGAAGTACTTGACCGCGCCGCCGACCGCGATCTCGAGCTCTGAGGCGGTGCCGCTGCCCGCGACAGGCTCGGGCGCCGGTGCGTCAGGTTCGAGGGTGCACAGCTGCGACATCAGGTTGGCGCCGGTGACGCCGTCGATTCCCGCGTGGTGCATCTTGACCATGACGGCCAGCCGGCCACCGTTGTGAGCGTCGGTGCCCGCGATGTTCTCGATCACCCACATCTCCCACAGCGGGCGGCTGCGGTCGAGCTGCAGTGCCGCGATGTGCCCGCAGATCTCGGCGAGCTCGGTACGACCGCCCGGGGCCGGCAGCCCGATCCGGTGCAGGTGCCGGTCGATGTCGAAATCCGGGTCCTCCACCCATACGGGGTGGTCGAGGTTCAGCGGCGAGTCCGCCAGCTTCTCGCGAAACTCGGGCATGGCCGCGATGCGCTCGCTGAGCATCTGCCGCATCTTGTCGAACGTGTAGCCACCCGGAATGGTCGCGGCATCGAGTTCCAGCACCGAGCACACGTGCAGGGGCTGAACCGCCGTTTCCAGATAGAGGAAGCTGGCGTCGAGGCCGCTGAGCCGTTGGTATCCGGGCATGGGCGTGATCGTAGGCGGCCGTCTTGAACCAATGTGAGGCATTCCACTTCACGTGTCGTTCACCTTCGGGGTCTGGTGGTGGCAGACTTGACCCCGTCATACGTCCCGGGGACCCGATTTGGGCCTCGAGGTTCGAACCGACCAACACATTTGAGGACGACGATGTCTGATCAGCTTTACGGCGCTGCCCCGGAGTCTGTCTGTACGACCCCGCGCACCAAGGTCCGCACTCACCACCTGGCGAAATGGAAGGCCGAAGGCCACAAGTGGGCGATGCTCACGGCCTACGACTACTCCTCCGCCCGTATTTTCGATGACGCCGAGATTCCGGTACTGCTGGTCGGCGATTCCGCGGCCAACGTGGTCTACGGCTACGACACCACCCTGCCCATCACCATCGACGAGCTGATCCCCCTGGCCCGCGCGGTCGTCAAGGGTGCCCCGCACGCGCTGGTGGTCGCCGACCTGCCGTTCGGCAGCTATGAGGCCGGCCCGCAGCAGGCGCTCGCCACGGCGACCCGCTTCATGAAGGAAACCGGTGCCCACGCGGTCAAGCTGGAGGGCGGTGAGCGGATGGTCGAGCAGATCGCCGCGCTGACCCAGGCCGGCGTCCCCGTCGTCGCCCACATCGGCTTCACCCCGCAGAGCGTCAACGGGCTGGGCGGTTTCCGCGTCCAGGGCCGCGGCGATGCCGGTGACCAGACCATCCACGACGCCATCGCGGTGGCCGAGGCCGGCGCGATCGCCGTGGTGCTCGAGATGGTGCCGGCCGAGCTGGCCACCCAGATCACCGGCAAGCTGACCATCCCGACCGTCGGCATCGGCGCCGGCGCCAACTGCGACGCGCAGGTGCTGGTGTGGCAGGACATGGCCGGTATGACGAGCGGCAAGACGGCCAAGTTCGTCAAGCGCTTCGGTGATGTCGGGGCCGAATTGGGCCGGGCCGCACGGCAATACGCCGCCGAGGTGGCATCGAGCGTGTTCCCCGCCGACGAACACTCCTACTAGTTTTTCTGCGCGAGCAGACACAAAACTGTCCCGTTTCGCGTGAAAAGGGACAGTTTTGTGTCTGCTCGCGCGTAAACCGCTAGCCGAATTCCGGCTTGCGCTTGCCGACGAAGGCGCCGACACCCTCCTTGCCGTCGGCCGACGACGCACACTTGGCGATGAGCCGGCCTTCGCGCTCGAGCTGGGTCTCGTAGTCGGCGCCGTAGGTGGTCAGCAGTAGCTGCTTGACCGCGGCGTTCGAACCACCGGCCTGCGTGGCGACCTCGGCCGCCAGGGCGTCCAGCGCGGCAGGCAGCTCGGCGTCCGGCACGACGCGCGTGACCAGGCCCCAGTCGGCGGCCTCGGCCGCGGTGAGCACGCGGTTGGTGATCATCAGTTCCTGGGTGCGGCGCAGGCCGATCAGCCGCGGCAGCACGTACGACGATCCGCCGTCCGGGCTCAGGCCGGCCTTGGTGTACGCCATCGTGAACGACGCGGACTCGGCGGCCAGCACCAGATCACCGGACACACCCAGCGGGAAGCCCGCGCCGGCGGCGACGCCGTTGACGGCGGTGATCAGCACGGCATTCATCCGGGCGAAGGTCGACATGGCGCGATGCAGGTCGTCGGCCATGCCCTTCACGAACACACCCGGGTCATCGGCGGCGGCCATCGCCTTGAGGTCGCCGCCGGCGCAGAAGAATCGGCCACCACCGGTCAGGGTGACGACCTTCACTGCCGGCGTATCGCACAGCGCAGCGGCCACCGCCAGGTCGCGGGTGAGGACGTCGTTCATGCCGTTGGCCGCCTCGGGCCGGTCGAGCACGATATTCACGACGGCGCCGGACTGGGCGAACTTCAGTGTCTCGAATTCGGTCACGGGTCAAGACGTTATCGGCAGCCGGTCGCGCACTGCGATGTGGCACGCTAATGGCAGCGTTGGTACTGCCCGTCCCGGGTCGCAAACGAAGGTGAACATGGCCGCTGGCAAGCGTAAACCGTCCCGCCACACCGAGATTGAACGCAAGTTCGCGGTGGTCGACAGCACGGTATCCCCGTCGTTCGACGGCTTGTCCGCCGTCAGCCGGGTCGAGCAGCTGCCCGTCGCGCACCTGGACGCGGTGTACTTCGACACCCCGAACCACGATCTCGCGGCACACAAGATCACCCTGCGCCGCCGCACCGGCGGCACCGACGCGGGCTGGCACCTGAAGCTGCCCGCCGGTGCCGACGCGCGCACCGAGGTCCGGCTGCCGATCACCGCGGCGCGCGAGAGCGTGCCCGAGGAACTGCGCGACATCGTGTTGGCCATCGTTCGCGACCGCTCGCTGCAGCCCGTCGCGCGGATCGAAACCGAGCGCACCGTCTTCATGCTGCACGCGCCCGACGACACCGAGCTGGCCGAGTTCTGCGACGACCGGGTGACCGCCACGGCGGGCGACTCGCTGCAGAACTGGCGCGAGTGGGAGCTGGAACTGGTCGGTGCCGGCTCAGAGGGCGCCGACTCGGGTGCCGAGCTGCTCGACCGGCTGGCCAACCGGCTCTTCGACGCGGGTGCCGAACCGGCCGGGCACGGATCGAAGCTGGCCAAGGTCCTCGCGGCGGCCCGGGGCGAGGACGCACCGGAGCCATCCCCCGAGCCGACGGACAAGGTGCACCGCGCCATCGCGGCGCACGTGTCCGAACTGATCGACTGGGACCGCGCGGTGCGTGCCGACACCTTCGATTCGGTGCACCAGATGCGGGTCACCATCCGCAAGATCCGCAGCCTGCTGCAGGAGACGGGCGATCTGGGCGACCGCGAGTGGGTGCTTGAGGAGCTGAAGCTGCTGGCCGGGATCCTGGGCACGGCGCGCGACGCCGAGGTGCTCGCCCAGCGGTACGAAGAAGCACTGAAGGGGCTCGCACCGGAGCTGGTTCGCGGGCAGGTGCACGAGCGACTGGTCGACGGTTCGCAGCGGCGCTACCAGTCCGGGCTGCGGCGGTCGCTGACGGCCATGCGCTCGGAGCGGTACTTCCGGCTGCTCGACGCACTCGATGCGATCGTCGTCGACAACACCCAGCCTGCCTCCGCCGACGAGGAAGCGACGCCGGTGACGGTCGGCGGCGCCTATCGCCGGGTCCGCAAGTCGGTGCGGCGTGCCGAGGCCGCGGAGGCTGCCGGCGCCGAGGACAGTGAGGAGGCGCTGCACCGGATCCGCAAGGGCGCCAAGCGTCTTCGCTACACCGCCGCCGCCATGGGCGAGTCGAAGGTGGCCGACTGCGCCAAGGACATCCAGACCCTGCTGGGCGATCATCAGGACAGCTACGTCAGCCGCGGGCATCTGGTGCAGCAGGCCGAGGCCGCCCACGCCGCGGGCGAGGACACCTTCACGTACGGCATCCTGCATCAGCAGGAGGCGGAGGTCGCCGAGTACGCCCGGCTGCAATTGGATGCCTCGCTAAAGGCGCTGGCCCGCGCGATGCGCAAAGTGAAGAGGTAGCGGGGCGGACGAGCTGGCCTCTAAGCCGGATTCTGTTCCCCGCCACCATCACTGGTGGCGAGGCGGCGACCATCCATCTGGGTACACCGTCGCCGGGTACCTCGAGCGGCCTACCCGCAGGCTCGGGCGAGCAGCCCTCGGGCACCTGCGCAACCGCAACCAGGTTGCGGCCTTCTTGGCCTTGCTTCGGGTGGGGTTTACCTAGCCACTCCGGTCACCCGGAATGCTGGTGCGCTCTTACCGCACCGTTTCACCCTTACCGTCTTGCGACGGCGGTCTGTTTTCTGTGGCACTGTCCCGCGAGTCACCTCGGATTGCCGTTAGCAATCACCCTGCTCTGTGAAGTCCGGACTTTCCTCGAAACCTCTCGGTCCCGCGGCCGCCCGGCCAACTCGTCCGCGCCGATACCATATCAGCTGGTCAGAGCGCCGCGACCAGCGAGTCCAGGACGACGATCGCGCCATACGCCAGGAGCACCTGTTTCAGCCATCGCGGCCCGTCGCGGCGGGTGCGGGCGAGGGCCAGGCCGATGCCGAGGACCACGATCACCGGCACCGTGATGGCCCACTCGGACCACACCTGCCGCGGTCCGTACATCAGTAGCGCGGCAGCCGGCCCCAGCGACCAGTCGCCGGAGGTGGCCAATGAGTTGCCCATGGCGTCGGTCAGAAGGTGGACCGCCTTGACGCTGCCCATCAGCAGGCACAGGCAAGCGGTCACCAGCAGCATCGACTCGGCAACCAGCCGCATGTCGAGCCGGTGCTTGACCACCTGGTGACCTCCGATCAGGGCGTGCGGCGCAGGACAATCAGATTGTCCCGCAAAACGGCGGATTCGCCAGCAGGGCTGATTGCCTCGCGTTCCAGCGTACCGACGTGTTCGGTGTGCCAGCCTTCGTCTGCCAGACCGAGCTCGGCGACGACCTCGTCGGCGGACTGAAAGCGGTGGTCATGGATGTGTTTCGAGGCCCAGGGCGGCGGCTCGCCGTGGTCGACGATCAGCAGTGTGCCGCCCGGCGCGACAGCAGCCGACGCTTGCTGCAGTATTTGCCGGCGCTCCAGATGAACCGTGGAATGCAGGAACTGCGCCGACACCAGATCGAAGCTGCCCGCCGGGAAACTGTGGGACAGATCGTGGTGCTGGAAGTCGATGCGCTCGGCCACTCCCCTGTCCACGGCCGCGGCGCGGGCCCGATCGAGGGCATTGGTGGCGATGTCGACCGCCACCACCTGCCAGCCCGCGGTGGCCAGCCAGACTGCGTCGGCGCCTTCCCCGCATCCCAGGTCGAGAGCGCGGCCCGGGGTCAAGCCGCCGGCGATCGTCGCGAGATGGGCGTTGACCCGTCCGCTCCACATCTGCGGCTTCTCGGCATACCGGCCTTCCCAGTGTTCCTGCGGTGTTTCAGTTGCGGACATCGGATTCCTCCTGCTGATCGAAGACGGGCCATGGCATGACGGGGAGGCCGAACTGGTCGTGCAGCAGACTCTGCACGATGGCAGCGGCAGCTGCGGAACCGGCGGCGATGGCCGCCGCCACCTGGGGCATCTGCGCGCACACGTCGCCCGCGGCGAAGACGCCGGGAACCGAGGTGCGGTTGATCTGGTCGACCATCACCGCGTCGACGACGACCGGGCCGGGCGGCGCGATCCGCACGCCGAGTTGCGCCGCCAGGTCGGTACGCTGCCGCAGCGCGCTGGCGACCAGCACGCCCTGGCGCTTCAATTCGTCACCGTCGGCGAACACCACGGACGCCAATGCGCCTTCGTGCGAGGCGAATTCGATGATCTTGCGCTCGTCAACGCGCACACCGACGGCGGCCAGCGCGCGGTATTGGTCGTCGTCCAGGCCGGAGGGGCCGTTGGTCACGACGACGATGTCGTCGGTCCAGCCCCGCAGCATCAGCGCCATGTGCACTGCCCGGTCCCCGTCGGCGAGGACGGCCAACGCCTGGTCGCGTGCTTCCCAGCCGTGGCAGAACGGGCAGTGGAAGACCGAGCGGCCCCAGTGTTCGTCCAATCCCGGGATGTCGGTGGTCTCGTAGTGCATGCCGCCGGCCAGCAGTATCCGCTGCGCGTGGTGCACGGAGCCGTCGGCGAGTTCGAGCCGGAAGGTGGGGCCGTCATGCGCGGTCGCGCCGGTGACCTGACCGTCGATGACCTGCACGGACGGATACTCGGCGAGTTCGCGGCGTCCGTCGGCGTACAGGTCGGCCGGCGGCCGCCCGTCGTGGCCCAGCAGTCCCCCGATGCCGTGTGCCGCACGGTTGCTCTGCTCGCCGGCGTCGATGACCAGTGTGCGGCGGCGGGCGCGGCCGAGCACCAATGCGGCGCTCAGTCCCGCCGCCCCGCCACCGACGATGGCGCATTCCCATTCGTTGTTCATGACACCGACCTTGCCGGGTGGTGCCGAAAATGCCAAGCTAATTTGCCATGCAGGCAAACCCTGAGGACGACGACATCGAAGCGCGGGTCCGGCGGCGGTTGCGGGAGCTGCGCACCCAACGCGGCATGACGCTGGAAGATGTTGCGCGCGCGGCCGATATCGACATCTCGACGTTGAGCCGCCTGGAGTCGGGCAAGCGCCGATTCGCGCTCGACCACCTGCCCCGGCTCGCCGCGGCGCTGTCGATCAGCACCGACGAACTGATGCGCGCCCCCGAGGCCGAGGATCCGCGGGTCCGTGGGGCGTCACACAGCCGCGACGGGATCACCTACTGGCCGCTGACCCGCGGCGGGCCGGCCGGTGGTCTGCACACCTTCAAGATCCGCGTGAGCACCCGGCGGCGCACCCCACCCGCCGAGCTGCCGGTACACGACGGCCAGGAGTGGCTCTACGTGCTGTCGGGGCACCTGCGGCTACTGCTGGGAGAGCGCGACTTCACCATCAAACCCGGTGAGGCCGTGGAGTTCTCGACCTGGACACCGCATTGGTTCGGCACTGTCGACGGCCCCGTGGAGGCGATCGCGATCTTCGGGCCTCATGGCGAGAAGCTGCACGTACGCAACTGAGATCCAGCGCGACGAGCGAGATCTAGCGCGCGAGCTGTCTCTCTACACAACTCGCGCCCGGAGCCGTCAGCTTTCCTGGCTCTGTTGACGCCTCCAGATCAAATGTGTCGCAGGAGAGCCGACACGCCGAACTGCCTAGTTCGCCGGATATGCCGGAGGCGGGTTCACCCCGCGGAGGATCCAGGGGAACCAGGTGAAGAAGTGCTCGATCTCGTCGCTGCCGTCGTAGTCGGGGCTCGGGTCGAAGCCGTTGTTGCCGCCACCCTCCTTTTCCGACCGGTGCGGCGGCTCGGGCAGCTGGCCGTAGACAGCGACGACGACGGTGCGGTCCAGACTGTTCTCGGACCACACGCCCATCTGGTTGTTCGCGCAATTGGCCATGATCGCCTTGATGGCGGGGTCGTAGTACCACTGGTTGATGAGCTCGACGCCGCTGATCGCGAGCGCCGGATTGGTGGCCACCGTCTGCGCCACCGGACCACCGCGGTACCCCGCCTGTTCGGCCCGCATCTGCGGCGTGGATCCGTCAGAACCGATGTCCCCGTCCAGGTCCCGGTTGGCCATCATGTCTTTGGCCTGCCGCTCGGCGGCCTGCTGGAGCTGCGGGTTCACGGCGACGTCGTTGGTGCAACCGGCCTGGTGCTGCACGGTGTAGACGTTGGACACGACGGAATCGTTGAGCCGCTTGTTGTTCGGAATCAGAGTGTTCCCGTTGTCGGCGTGCGCGAGCGGCATGCATAGCACGGCACTTACGGGCACGACAGCCAACGCAGACAGCACCAGCGGCCGGCATCTCATGTTGGAATCCTTTGCGTGAGAATCATTTTCATGGATGGACACCTGGCGGCGACTGGTAGTGCGCGGCTGACTTGCGCAGCTGCCAGATTTGCGCGGGGCACAGTTCGTTGACGGCCTGCGAGATCAAATACGACGCCTGGTAGTCATCGTCGGTACCGAAATCGCCTCGTACGTCGCCCATCACCTGGCCGAACGGCTGCCCGGCCGCCACCTTGTCGCAGATGCCGTAGCCATAGCCCAGGGCCGCATCGGCATTCGGAAAGTTGTAGCCCGGCCGCACGGTCACGCCGATCAGATACGCGGTCGCGTCGGCATGCGACACCGGCGCGAACACCGCCGGCACACTCACTGCCGCCGCGGCGAGTAACCCACAAGTCCACCGTCTGCGCATGTGGCTCACATCGGATCGAATTGCGAGATGAGCCAACGGCCCTCGACCTTGTCGAGGGTCACTCGCACGCTCGACGCAGTGCTGGTCGGGGCGCTTTCGCCGATGATCATCGTCTGATCCGCGAACAGCATCACCACCGCATGGTTCGGGGTCGCCTTGGTCCACGCCGCTGCGGGGACCGTCGCGACGGCCGAGATTTTCTTCTGCCTGGACCCGGGAATCACCACGTCGTGGGTCAGTGAGGTGTAGGAGTTCAGGAAGTTGCCGGTCATGTACTTCTTGGCGGCTTCCAGGTCCTTCTCGACCGTCTCGGGCTTGTAGGACAGCAGCGCGATGGTGGCATCGGTGGCGGCCTTGGTGGAATCCTTCTTGGCCGTGTCGGCCTGGGCCAGGGACACGTCTTTCCACTGCAGGTAGCCGGCTGCGCCGCCGAGCGCGAGGACGATCGCCGGCAGCAGCCCGTAGACGGCCACGCTCGCCCACCCGACGCGGCGCCGCTCAGCTGCAGGCGCCGCGTCGGTGGTCTCTGCGGCGTCGACCTCGACCTCGTCGTTGAGCTCGTCGGCCGAAGCTGTTGCGTCGATGGACTTTTCAGCTGTGGCGTTGCCGCTGCGGGATTTGATCAGCTTCACGGCACAAACTCCACGTTCGACACCTTCATCACATCACCGACTTTCTGTACCGCTATCCGCATCCGCCACTCGCGTGGTTCCTGCGCCGGCGCACCGACATTCGAGGTTTTGACGGCCACCGCGACCAGCACCTGCGCCGAGTCGCCCGCCTCCGATTCGAGCCCGGCCTCGGTAATCGCGCCGGTGGACGTCGACTTCGCCTCCTTCACCACCTTGATGAAAGGTGCGGAGCGCTTGGCGAAGTCGTCGTAGAACTCACCCGTCGCGCTGTCGAGGATGCGCTGGACGTCGGCATCGGCCCGCTGCCAGTCGATGGTCGTCAGGTTCAGCGCGCCCTGCCGCGCGGCCTGGACGATCTGGCTCTGCCGCTCGTCGACCGCCGTCGCGCGGTGCGTCCGTACCGCCAACCAACCGACCAGAGCGCCGAGGGCGACCACCAGCACCAACCCGACTACCGCCGCAAGCCTGCGCACCGACTTCGGCTTCGTGGGCTCATCGGCCAGCTCGTCAGCACCGACCTCAGCCACCTCATCGATATCATCGACGTCGTCGATATCGGGATCGAGTACGGCGACCCCACCGCCTTCCGTCAGCTCCCCGGCTGCGGCGTCATCATGCTTTGCCATGTCTTCTCCTTCGGAGCCGTGTGGGCCAAATCGGCTTGGGTATAAGTCTTTCCATCCGGACCGATATACGTCCCGCTGGCCGGGTCGTATTCGGCCACCGCGACCGGCGGCGGTTTGGCCGCGCCCTCCGGCGGCGGCGAACCGGGTCGCAGTTGCGGCACGTCCTGCCCGGTCCACGTGGCGTTGGGATCGCCCTTCCAGTTGTAGCCGTCGTTCAGCGGCACATACTGTTCGTTGCTCTCGCACTGCTTGACGGTGGCCGCGCGCTTGCCGGGCACCGTCTCGCACGGCAGGTTCTTCGCGCCACGCACGTTGAACATCGAGTCCTGCGGAGTCCGGCAGTACAGGTCACCGGCCGGTAGCTCGGGATAGTCCTCCAGTGCGGGGTTACGCATCTGCTGGGCCGGCAGGAATCCGGTGGTGCACGGCGGCGGCAGGTTGATGTTCAGATTGAAGCTCAGATACGCGCCCTTGTAGGCCTGCTTCGTGTCGCGGTTGGCGAGCGTAACGCCTTGTGCCGCTTCAGTTGTGCGAGGTAACAGCACCAGGAGCTGTTCGAGGTTCGGTTGGTAGGTGATGGCGACCTTGTTGATGGACACCAGATTCTGCAACAGGATCGGCAGTGTCGGACGGAGCCGGTTGAACAACTGCCCCATCTCGCCGAACGCCGGCCCACCCTTGTCCAGCAGCGTGCCGACCGCCTTGTCCTGCGCCTGCAACTCACCGGTCACCGTGGCTAGATTCGCCGCCCACGCCTGAATCGCGCCGGACGTGTTGGACTGCGAGTCGAGCACGGGCTTGACCTGATCGATCAGCTTGAGCATGGGGTCGAGGTTCGCCCGCGCATCGATGGTCAGCTGACTGCCGCCCTTGACGATGTGCGACAACTCCGACCCCAAACCACCGACAGCCGTGGCCGATTCGTCGATGACCGTCTTGAGATTCTCCTTGGGTACCGCGCTGAGGCCCTTGGTGAGTGAGTCGATCACGGTGTTGATGTCCGGAGGTACCGAAGTGTGTGCCAATGGGATGACGTCGCCGTCCTTGAGCGGACGTGACCCGGTGCCGCGTGGGGTCAGGGACACGAACTGCTCACCGATCGCCATCTGGCTGTGGACATCGGCCTGCACATCGGACGGGATATCGGTGCCCGAGTTGAGGGACAGCTCGGCCTGCACCCCGGTCGGTGTCAGGCCGACGGACTGCACCCGGCCCACCACGGTGCCGCGGTAGGTGACGTTGCCGGTGGCGTACAGGCCACCGGTCTCGGGCAGCTCCATCTTGACCACGTAACGCCCGATGCCGAACAGCTTGGCGGGCAACTGCATATAGATGAGGCCCATCATCGTCACCGCGATCAGGGCGATGACGGCGAAGATCGCGAGCTGAATTCTCACGCGTTTGTCTAGGTGCATTTACGGCCCCTGGTCCCAGCGGTACGGAATGGTCAGCGGATTACCCGGGTTGTTCGGCCCGCCCGCGGTGCACGGGCTGGGGAACTGACCGATGGTGCGGCCCCACTGCAGTTCGAGTTCGGTCAGGTCGCACTCCCAGCGCGTACCGGTGAAGAACGCCTGATCGATGCGGCTGAGGGTGAGGTCGACAATCGCGGTGAGGTTCGCGTAGTCACCGCGCTGCCACTTCTCGATCGTGTCGCCCGGGAACGGCACCGTCGGGATGAAGCTCAGTGCCCGCGTCAGGGCCGGCCCGGCGTTGGCGAGCTGTTCGAGCGTGGGTCCAAGAGCACGTAATTCCTTGATCACGTTCTCTTTTGACCGGTCGACGGTGTCTGCCGCGAGCGCCGCGAACTTGCTCAGCTTGTTGGCGGCCGTGACCAGGTTCTCGCGCTCACCATTGAGCACTGCCAGCGCCTGCGGGATGGTGTCGATGGCCTTGTCCAGGACCGGCTGGCTCGCGGCGAGCTTGCCGACGACGACGTTCAGGCTCTCCGACGCCGCGATGATGTCAGGGGTCTGGTCCTTGACGTTCGCGGTGAAGATGTCGAGCTGTTTGATAAGGCTGCGTAGGTCCTCGGCGCGCCCGTGGAACGCCGTACTGAAGGCCTCCGTGATGTCCTGGACGTTGCCGATGCCGCCACCGTTGAGCACCATCGAGACCGCCGACAGCGTCTGTTCCACCGACGGGAAACTGCCGCTGCTCGCGAGCGGAATGACCGACCCCTGGTGCAGCTTTCCTTGCGGCCGGCCATCCTTGGGCGGCCCGAGCTCGATGTGGAGAGTGCCGAGCAGACTCGTCAGACCGAGCTTGATGGTCGAGTTGGCGGGCGCGTTCACATCGCCGTTGAGTTTCATGGTGACCAGCGCGTGCCAATCCTGCCGCTCGATCTTGGTGACCGTGCCGACGGTGACGTCGGCGACCCGGACCCGCGAATTCTCTTGCAGGTTGGTGACGTCCGTCATCTGGGCCTGGACTTCGAACGCCCCGGGTCCCCCGCCTTCGGTGCCCGGCAGCGGCAGGCTGTTCGCGCCGCGCCACCCCGAGCAGCCGGCCGAAGCAAGCAACGTCAGAGCGGCCAGGGCGCAGCCGGCCGCAGAGCGTAAGCGGCGGCTCATGACCCACCTCCAGCTGTTGGCGTCATCATCCCGGCCAACCCGGCGTTGGCGTCGGTGGTCACTGTCGGGGCTGCCGGTGGCTCGGGCGCGGGAGCCGCCTGTTGCGCTACCGGAGCTGCTGCCGGCCGGGACGGTGGCACGTAGTCGGGCCGCATCCAGTCCTCGCTGTAGGTGACTTCGTTGGGCCTGGCCTGGGTGCCGACAAACAGGTTCTCGCCCAGCGGCGGGAAGTTGTATTGGCGGTTCTTGACGATCGGTGCCAGGTACTGCGCGCACAGCTTCGCGGACTGGTCTGCGCCGAGGCGGGACGCGGCCTGGATCGCACCGCAGATGAAGCTGACGGGGTTGGCGAAGTTGTTGACCGCCAGGATGCCGGTCAGCGAGCCGACCGCCGGCTCGTAGATGTTGTTGAGATCGGCCAATGCCGTTGGCGCCACGTGCAATACCTGCTTGATGTCATCGAGGCTGCCAACGATCGCGGTGCTGATCGAGGCCAGCTTGTCCGACGCCGTTCCGGCGGCTTCCTTGTTGTCCGCGACGAAGGTCCGCAGATCGTCGGCGACCGAACCCATATCGTTCAACGCCCGACCGATCTTGGTCGGATCGTCGGCGAGCAGTCCGGACACCTCGGCGAGGTTGCCGTTCAGCCGCTCCAGCAGTCCGGTGCTGTCCTGAAGCGCCGACACCAAGGTCGACAGATTCTTGAACGTCGTGAACAAGTCATTGCTGTGGTCGCCGAGGATCGAGACCGCCTGCGACAGCTTGATCACCGACTCCCTGATGCTGGCGCCCTGCCCCCGCAGGTTGTCGGCCGCGGTGTTGATGAACCCGCCGAGAGTGCTCACCCCACCCGGCTGGTCTGGCTTGAGCAGATCGGCGAGCCGTTGCAGCTGGGACCGAACCTGATCCCATTCCACCGGAACGGCCGTCCGGTTCTGCGGGATGACGGCGCCGCCGTGCATGGTCTGCCCGCCCCGGTACGGGGGAATCAGCTGAATTGCCCTGCCGGTCACCAACTGTGGCGACAGGATGACAGCCTTCGCGTCGGCCGGCACCTTGTACTTGTCGGCGAACCAGAAGGTGACCTTCACCCGCTGCGGCTCCGGTTCGATCTTCTCGACCTTGCCGACGGGCACCCCTTGGATCATCACGTCGTCGCCGGCGAACAGCTGATTGCTGTTGTCGAAGTAGCCGACGACCTCGGTGTGTGACATGCGGTCGAACGCCTGCAGCGCGAAGTAGCCGCCGCCGAGAACCAGGGCCACCACGGCTGCCACGATGAGCGCGCGCGTGGGCAGCTTGCTCATTGCTGTCCTCCTGCCCTGGGGATTTCAACCGGGTCCGACACATTCACTGGCGGTGCCTTCGGTGGTTCCGGCATGGCTGTCTGACCGGGCGCCAGCGCCGGTGGTCCTGGTGGCGGCCCACCGGGAGGCGGTGCCGGTAACGGTTCGCGGTACGGGTAGCAACCGGGACCGGGCAGCTGGGGGCCGCAATTGGCGTCGCCGGGCTTACCGGTGATGGCGTCGGGGATGGTCATATGCGGCTCGCCGCCTTGACCGGTCCGCGGGAACGGCACCGGCAACGGCGGGGTGCCCGGCTGCCCGGTCTGCGGATCCTGAAGCTGCGACGGCAGTTTCGTGTTCGGGTCCACCCCGAGGTCCGAGAACGCGGCATCGACGAACGGCTGCACGAACTGACCGGGCAGCAGGTTGACGATGTACGCCTTGAAGAACGGGCCCGAACCGACCGCATCACCCAACGCCATGGCGTATTGGCTGAGGCCCTTCATCGCCTGCGTCAGACGTTCCTTGCGGTTGTCGACAATCGCCAGCACTCCGTTGAGTTTGTCCAGTGCCGGCCGCAATTGGGCCCGGTTCTCGGCGATCAATCCCTTGAGTTGCTGCGAGACCGACGACAGACTGTTCCACAGCTGGCTGACCGCGGCGCTCTGCGAACGCAGTTGCACCAGTAGCGCATTGGTGTTCCGCACCAAGCCCACCACCTGGTCGCTGCG
Organism: Mycolicibacterium llatzerense; assembly: GCF_000878195.1. Classification (GTDB taxonomy): domain Bacteria; phylum Actinomycetota; class Actinomycetes; order Mycobacteriales; family Mycobacteriaceae; genus Mycobacterium; species Mycobacterium llatzerense. The sequence continues at coordinate 31,578 of NZ_JXST01000023.1, forward strand.
CTTGGCCAGCACCGTCGTCGCCTTCGACGCATTTTCGAGCAGGGTGCGCAGTTGCGCATCGCGGTCGTTGAGCGTCTTGGAGAACCGCGCGATGCCGTTCACCGCTTCCTTCAGGTCCGGTGCGGTATTGGCGAAAGCCTCCGAGACGGTGGCCAACGAATCCGACAGCTGATGCGTGTCCAGCCCGCTGATGGCGGTGGTCACGTCGCCCAGGGCATCGGGGAGCTGATAGGCCGACGTTGTCCGTTCCAGCGGGATGGTGCCGGTGAGGTCCCCATCGCCCTTGGGCAGGACCTCGAGCATCTTGCTGCCCAGGATGCCCTTGGTCTTGATCGCGGCCTCGGTGCGCTCCCCGAGGTGCACGTTGTCGTCGATGCTGAACTTCACCAGCACCCTGGGACCGTCGAGGTCGATGCTGGCGACCCGACCCGCCGGGAATCCCGAAATATCCACGGGCGCACCGGTATGCAGGCCACTGGCGTCTTCGAAATAGCCCGAGTACGTGGTCGTGCCGCTGACAAACGGAATCTTCTGGAACAGGAGCGCGACCGTGGCGACAAGCACCACGGCGCCGATGCCTATGGCGCCCAGGGCGAAATGACTTCGCTCGGCAAAAGGTTTCATCTGGGCGTGCACCGTCCCGTGGTCTGGCTGGCGACCTTGACGTACATCGGTTGTCCGCCTTTGCCGTTGAGCTTGAGCACCGCATCGCACAGATAGAAGCTGAAGAAGTCGCCGTAGATGCCCTGCCTGGACAGCGCGCGGTACTTGTCGGGCAGGGTGTTGAGGAAGTTGTCGAAGTACTCGTGGTCAGCCACCACGAGGCCCGCGACCCGGTCCACTTCGTGGACGGTCTTGGCCAACGGAGGCCTGGCCTCGGTCAGCAAGCCGGCGATCGAGTTCGCGGCCGCGTCGGTGTAGGCAACCGCGTTCGAGATGTCCGTCTTACGTTGTGCCAGACGGTCAACCAGCTCCGACAACGAGACCACGGCCTTGTCGAGCTTGTCGCTCTTGCCACCGAAAGCGGTGAGGACCGAGTTCAAATTGACGACGACCTCTCCGATCAACTGATCGCGGTCGGCCAACGTGTTGGTGACGACTGCGGCCTGCGCCAGGAACGACCCGATCGACGGGCCCTGCCCCTGCAGCGCCTGGATCAGCTGTCCGCTCAGATCGTTGATCTTGTCGGGGCTAAGGGCGGAGAACAGCGGACGGAACCCACCGATGACGGCATCGAGGTCGAGCGCAGGCTGGGTGCGGCTGACGGGAATCGTGTCGCCCGCGTTGAGCTTCTTGGTACCGCCGGCGCCTTCCTCCAGCGCCAGGAACCGATCGCCGACCACGTTGTCGTACCGAATCACCGCACGGGTGCCCTCCGTCAGCACGACGGAACTGTCCGCACTGAATTCCACCGTCACCGTCGAGTCGCGGTTGATCTTCACGCCCTGAACCTGGCCGACTTCCACACCCGCGATGCGAACGTGGCTGTCCTTCTTCATGTTCGAGACGTTGGCGAACGTGGCGAAGTAGTTGCGGCCCTTCTCGAATCGTAGATCGGCGAAGACGGCCCAGAGAGCCACCGTGCCGAGCGCACACACCGTCAGGAAGATGGCCAGACGCACCATCGTGCCTTTAAGACTCTCCACGGCACTCCTCCTGTCTCGGTCGTTGGTTGATCGTCATGGTCAGTTCCCGCCCACCTCGGCCGGCAACGCAGGCGCGTCTACCGCCGGCGGGACCTCCGCCGCGGGCCCGGGAGCCGATTGTGGTTGCGCGTCAGCGGGATTGGGCGCCGCGGGCGGCACGCCCGGCCACAGCGGCACCCCGCCGGGTCCGTACAGCGCCGCGCCGTAGGGCGGCGCCCCGGGGTACGGGATCGGACCGGGAGCAGGACCGGGCAGGCACTGCCGAACGCTGGGCGCTTCCGGCACGGCACGGGTGGTCTGGAACCACTGGGCGTAGCACGGGCTCCCGATGCCGGGGTTGGGCCTGATATCGAGCCCGGTGCCCCACCCGGTGTTGGCGATCAGTTGTCGCACCGGGAAGTTCTTGGCGATGTCGGGCAGCGAACCGCAACCCGGCTTTCCGCCCGGTCCGCCCTTCGCCCCGTTGATCGGCAGGTTGTCGGGGAAGACGTACGGATTCTTGCCCGGCAGCAGCGTCGCGTCGAGGATCAGAGACCGACCGTCGTCGCCTCCGAACACTCCCCAGGCACCCGAGTCGAGGAACTTCTTGGTGCCTTCCAGCCAGCAGGTGTATCCCGGGCTGTACTTCAGCAAGAGGTTCGTCGTGGGTTCCAAGGTGTTGATCGCGTCGACGAAGTTGTCCTTGCTCGGCCCCAGCAAGTCGGTGCCGGCCTCGGAGAATCCGATGACGTTCATCAGCAGGCTGTCGAGCGACTTGGACTTGTTCGTGACCGTGACGCTGGTGGTGCTGGCGGCATTCAAGATCTTCACGATGTTGTCCGCGGCCTGGCCATAGGTGTCGTTGAACTGTTTGAACGACCGCCAGTCGTCCTTGATCTTGTCCGAGCGAGCGTTGAGTGCGGTCAGCACCTCGTTGAGATCCGTTGTGGCCTGGCCCATTCGCTCGCCCTGGCCGCGGACGCCGTCGGCGACGGCGCTCAACACCGAGTTCAGTTTCGCCGGATCGACCATGTCCAACAGATTCACGATGTTCTCGAAGACCGTGTCGACCTCTGTTGTCGTGTGGACCGCATGCAACACAGTGCCGTCGGCAATGCGAGCGCTACTGGGTGTCTGCGGATACACCAGATCCACGAACTTGGCGCCGAACGCCGTCGTCACACTCACCTGGGCGCCGACGTTGGCGGGAATGTACTTCACCTGGTCCGGATCGAGCTTGAGTTGCAGGGTCGCCCCCGACTTGTTCACGTCGATCTGGCTGACGCGCCCCACCAGCACGCCGCGCATCTTCACCTTCGCGTTGTTCTCCAGCACCAGTCCCGCGCGGTCGGCCATCACCGTCACCGGCACGTAGGACTTCGCCGCGCCGGTGAAGATGACCACGGTCACCACCATGAACATTGCCGTGAACACGACCAGCGCCAGTGCCCACCATGAGTTCGGGATCCGTCGATCTCCCTTGCGTGTTTCCACCCGCTAACCCGCCATGTTGAAGTTGCCGGTCTGGCCGTAGATGGCCAGTGAGATGAAGACGATCTCGATGGCCGCGATCACCATGGACAAGCGCACCGCACCGCCGACCGCCTCACCGACCCCGGCCGGACCGCCGGAGGCGTTGAACCCGAAGTAGGTGTGCACCAGCATGATCACGACCGTCATGGCCACGCATTGCGCGAACGACCACATCAGGTCGGTCGGGTTGAGGAACGTGTTGAAGTAGTGGTCGTACACGCCGGCGCCCTGCCCGTAGATGGTGGTGGTGCCCATCCGCGCGGCGAAGAACGCCATCATCACCGCCACGCAGTACAACGGGATCACCACGACCACCGCCGCCAGCACCCGCGTCGAGGCGAGATAGGTGATGCTGCGGATACCGATGACCTCGAGCGCGTCGATCTCCTCGTTGATGCGCATGGCGCCGATCTGCGCGGTGGCACCGGCCCCGATCGTGGCCGACAGCGCCACCGCGGTGGTCGCCGGCACGATCATCCGGACGTTGAGGAACGCCGACGCGAAGCCGGTGAGGGCCTCGAAGCCGACGGATGAGAACTGGTTGTAGCCCTGGATCGCCACGAGGGCACCGGTGGTCATCGTCAAGAAGCCGACGATCGCGACGGTGCCACCGACGACGACGAGCGCGCCCGTGCCCAATCCCGTTGCGGCGATGAGCCGAAGCAGCTCGGCGCGGTAATTCATCACCGCGTCCGGAATCGCGGTGATGGTCTTCACGTAGAACGCGGCCTCTTCGCCCAACCTGTTCCAGCGATTGACCACGGTCTTGTTCAGCTTGTCGAGCCGCGGGTGCATGCGGCTGGGGACGTCGACAGTCATCGATTCACCTCACGACACCGTGTATTGGATCGCGACCGCAGTCACGATGACGTTGATGGCGAACAGCACCATGAAGGTGAACACCACGGTTTCGTTCACCGCGTTGCCCACGCCTGCCGGGCCGCCTTTGACGGAAGTGCCCTTGTAGCAGGCGATCAGGCCGGCCGCCATGCCGAACAAGGTCGCTTTGATCAACGCGACGATGATGTCCCCGGGGCCGGTGAGCAGGTCCAGCCCGCCGACGAACGCGCCCGCCGAGACGTGCTGCACCGCCACGCAGAACAGGAACGCGCCGATCAGACCCACGAGAATCACTGTGGCGGACAGGGCCAATGCCACCGTCGTCGCGGCCAGCACGCGGGGCACGACCAGGGACCGGATGGGGTTGATGCCCATCACCCGCAGCGCGTCGAGTTCCTCGCGGATGGTCCGCGCCCCGAGATCGGCGCACATTGCCGTGGCGCCCGCCCCCGACACGACCAGCACCGTGACGATCGGGCCGATCTGGTTCACCGTGCCGATCGCAGCGCCGGTGCCCGAGAAATCGGCCGCGCCGAATTCGGTCAGCAGAATGTTGAAGGTGAATGTCAGCAGCACCGCGAACGGCATTGTCAGCAGCAAGGCGGGCAGCACCGAAACCCGCGCGACGAACCATGTCTGCATCACATATTCGTGCCACGCGAACGGCGGCTGGAACATTTGTACAAAGGTGTCGAAAGTCATGGCAAAGAAGCCACCCAATGAGGTGACCGGCTTAGCCGCAGTGCGAGCAATCGCTACCATTTATCGCCTGCGCTTTCCAACCATGGCGCGTAATCCAATACATATGGTCGATAAGCGATCGCTGCGGCCAACATGAGTGGAGACGCTATCAATGCAGGTCATCGGCCGACACCTCCAGATGGAGGGATCTAGTCCTGTGAGGTACCCCCCATCGGGGGGACAGGTGTGTCCTGTGCCACATCATGCGCGCCGGAATCAGAATTCCGCGATGGCACCACAAATAATCCATATCAGGAAATAGCTGAATCCGCGACAGAATGACCATTTTGCGCACGACTCAATTCACGGCATCGGCAAAATTCGCGACAGGCCGAAGAATTACCACCACAGAGATTGGCGCGGGACTATTGCGCCTGTTCACCGAATCCGGATTGCGCGTCCATATAGAGGGTGATGGCTTCCAACCGATTGGCGGCGCCGATCTTTCGCAGGATCCGCTTGACGTGCGTCTTGACGGTTTCCACCGAAACGACGAGCTCATCGGCGATCTCCGCGTTGGAGTCGCCCAGCACCATCCTGGCGAACACGTCACGCTCGCGGTTGGACAATGCCGCGGTGAACGCGTCGACGGCCGCGTCCGCCTCGAACGCGTCATCGTCGCCGCCGGCGTCGAGGCTGACGGCCGTTCCCGCAATGCGGTCGGCTTCCTCCGCCAGCCGGGCGGCGGCTCCGATGATCGAGATCCGAAGTTGTTCCACCCGTTGGGAATTCAGCAATCGCTCGTAGACGAACGAATACACCGACAGCAGCAGTCCCAGCGTGTCGATGTCGCCCTCGGCGATGGCGCCCCTGGCCCGCGACATGTGAACCAGCGCCACCACTTTCGACTCGACGACGATGGGCGCGACCAGATAGTCGGCGGCACTGAGCACGTCGCAGAAGCCCTCGGTGGCCGGCACGTCGCCGCCGGCGTACACGATCCGCCGGAACCTGACGCAGTCTTGTTCAGCGATACAGGCGCTGCGCGGCACCGGTTTTCCGGTGCCGCGCGTGCCGTGCGATGTGACGGGAATGAACTTGTCGGGCGCTATCGACGACAGCACCGCACTACTGAACCCGATGGTGTGGCACAGCTCGGTGCACACCTGACGCTCGAGCGCCTGCACCGACGGGGCCGCTTTCAACCGCCGGATGCTGTCGATCACCGACCGCGCCGTCGCGCCGGAGTCGTCACCGCTGATCAGTCGGGCCTCGACCTGCGCCTGCAGGGAGGCCATCAGGAGCCGCTGCGCCACGGCGGGCATGAGGGCGATGCCTTCGCCGTCATCTCCGAAGAGCACCTCCTCGGTCGTCGCCGCAGAGTTGGCGATGGCTTGTTCGAGGGTGGTCGCCTTGGTCGGCCTCGGCAGGTTGAGCACGCTACGCAGGTGTCCGTCGATCTGATTGAGCCTGGTCACCATTGCACGGCGCGTCATCGTGGCCGTCCGCTCCCCACGCCGGCGTCCATCGCCAGGTACATCGCCAGCGCCGCCGCCCGGTTGGTGGTGTTGAACTTCTCGGCAATGCGTTTGAGGTGCGACTTCACCGTGCCCTCGGAAATCAACAGACACCGCGCGATGTCGCGGTTGGTGGCACCGGTCGCCACGTAGGACATGACCTCCCGTTCACGCGGGGTCAGTTCGGGCACTATGGCGGGATCGCTCGGGGGCTGGGCAATCCGGTCGCAGTCACCCGCATGCGACGCCTCAGCCCCTCCCGACACCGACGGTGTCATGAGTTGATCCATTGTGGCGCACAGCCTGTCGACCTCGATGCGCTGCTGCAGTACCTTTTCCTCAAGTGCGGCCCGCTCGTACACCACTGCCAGGCACTCGGCGAACGCTTCGAGCAGATCGAACTGATCCATCACCGTGGTATCGCCGGCTTCCGGGAAATCGGCGTGCAGCATCCCGATCGCCACACCACCGACGGTGATCGGCGCCGCGAGGTAGTCCTGCCGTGCCGACGCGGTCGGGCGGGATACGACAACGCCGTGCCGCCCGTGGATCATGGCGGCCTCCGCTTCGGAATCCTCGAACCGGACGGGCACGCCCACCGAGAACCCGTGGAAGAAACCAGACGTCGCGCCGCGGCCATGCAGATGCTGTGGCAGCCAGTCGTGCTCGCGAACTGTGGACACCATCACCCGGGTGAATCCGAAGTCCCGGCACAACAGCGTCATCGCGGTCTTGATCGCCTCCCGCGACGAAGTGCCACGCAGCGAATCGACGGCCTGACGAAGGGCGTTCAGACGTCCGGCACCAGGAGCGACCACGCGACCGTTCAGCTCCCGCCGGAGCCGCTGGACCCCAGCCAACAGTTCCTCGGTCGCACTGCCGGCCGTGCGCTGCCGTTCGAGGCGGCGCCGGAAGCAATCGAGTTGACGATCCAGCTCGCGGTACGCGCCGGGACCACGAAGATTGCGACCCAGCGAATGCAGATGGTCCGCGCCTGTCGTCATCTCAGCGTGCCCGGCGATGAGCGTGGCCATTCACTCCCCTGCCTTGAGGTCGAATCATGACTGATGCCAACAAGTTCCATGACGTCCATGGCCAAACGGGTCGGCAGCGGCGGCAGCTCTGCCCAGCTGCGGTCAAATCGCGTTCAACAGCCGTTCGGAATGTTGCTACGCAGATTCTGCGCGGGCGACAGCTTTGGGACTATGTCCGCAACCGACGAAAAAACGAGAACTACCCGTCCCGCTCTGTCCTGACGCAACAAACCTGTGAATCAGCAAACCCCAGTGTTGTGTAGAGGGAGCGTCTACAGATAGGCGGTCTGGTTGACCAGTCGCACCGCCGAGCCGCCGTCGCCGAAGAACTCGGCGATGCTCAGCGACGCCAGGTCCAGATGAAGCCGGTACAGGATGCCGGGCCCGGCATCGAGGGCCTGCCGCAGGATCGTCTTGATGGGCGTCACGTGCGAGACCACCAGTACCGTCGTGGCGCCGTGCTCGGCGATGATCCGGTTGCGGGCCCGGCGGATCCGGTGCGTCACCGTATCGAAGCTCTCGCCGCCCGGTGGCGCGACACTGGTGTCCCCCAGCCAGCGACCGTGCAGCTCCGGATCCCGTTTGGCCGCTTCACCGAACGTCAGGCCTTCCCAATCGCCGAAGTCGGTTTCGATCAGGTCATCGTCCACGGTGACATGCAGCCCGAGCGCATCGGCGGCCGCCTTCGCGGTGTCCAGCGCCCGTTGCAACGGCGAGCTAATCACGGCCGAGATTCCTTCGATACCACCGACATACGCGGCGGCCGCTGCGGCCTGCTGACGACCCAACTCGGTCAGCGGCGGGTTACCCCGGCCCGAATAGCGGCGGTGCACCGACAGCTCGGTCTGTCCGTGCCGCAGCAGCAGGAACCGGGTCGGCGCCCCCACGGCGCCGGTCCAACCCGGCGGGGATGGTTGCACCGCAGCGGCTTTCGGCTCGGGAACCGATGCAGCCGGAGCCGCCGCCGCGTCCATGGCCTCGTTGGCCAGCCGGTCAGCGTGTGAGTTCTGCGCCCGCGGAATCCACGTGTAGCTCACCTGCCCGAATCGCCTGGCCAACGCGGCCGCCTCCCGGTTCAACGGGATCAGGTCCGGATGCTTGACCTGCCAGCGGCCGGACATCTGCTCGACCACCAGCTTCGAATCCATCGACACCGCAACGTCATCGGCGTCCAGGGCGGCCGCGGCCTCCAGGCCGGCGATCAGGCCCCGGTATTCGGCGACATTGTTGGTCGCCACGCCGATGGAGTCGCTACGCTCGGCCAGCACCTCGGCGCGGTTGGCCGAAAACACCACGGCGCCATAGCCCGCGGGTCCCGGATTACCGCGCGACCCGCCGTCGGCCTCGACCAGAACTCTCACAGACCCTGCACTCACAAATCACTAGCCCCAGCGCGGAAGTCCTTGACCCGCACCAGAATCACCCCACACTCGGGGCAGCGCAATACATCGTCGTCGGCGGCCGCCGAAATCCGGGACAGCTCACCACGATCCAGATCGATGCGGCACGCACCGCAGCGGGCCCCCTGCAGCAGCCCGGCACCAGGGCCGCCCAGCTTGCGCTGCTTTTCGTACATCTCGGCCAGTTCCGGCGCCACCGAGCCCAGCAGTGCCACGCGGCGGTCACCTGCCACCTGACGGGCCTCGTCGATGGACACGAGTGCGTTGTCGCGCTCGACCTGCGCCGTGGTCAGATCACTCTGCAGTGCGTCGATCAGCGCCAGCTCCTCGGCCTGCTCGCCCTGCAGCTCTTCACGACGTTGCATGATCTCCAGCTGCTGCTCCTCGAGCGCGGCCTGCCGGCGCTGCAGCGTCTCCAGCTCGTGCTGCAGTTCGGCCACCTGCTTGGCCCCGACCGAACCACTGTCCATCAGCTGCTCATCACGGGTCTCACGCTGGCGGACCGCGTCGATCTCGGACTCGAACTTGGCGATCTGAGCGTCCAGATCCTCGACGGCGATGCTCAGTGCCGCCAGCCGGTCGTTGGCTTCGCGGTGCTCGGCCTGCACTGCGTCGAAGCGCTGCTGCTCGACCAGGTGCGTCGACCGGTGCGTCAGGCGGGTCAGCGCGGCGTCCACTTCGGCCACCTCGAGCAACAAACGTTGTTGCGACACTTCAGCTTTCATGTTCACGTCTCTCAGCAGGTTATCTCGACGTTCCAGGGGTCGGTACGGATCTGGCTGACCCGCACCGGCAACGCATCACCGAATTGTGCACGCAAGACCCCGGCGGCCTGCTCGCACCACGGAAATTCACTCGCCCAATGCGCCACATCGACCAGCGCCACGTCCGACGCGCGACGGTGCTCGTCGGCCGGATGATGGCGCAGATCGGAGGTCACGTAGACGTCGACGCCCGACCGGGTCACCGCGCCGAGCAGCGAATCGCCCGCTCCCCCGCAGACCGCGACCCGGGACACCAGCGCGTCCGGATCGCCTGACGCCCGCACCCCCCACGATGTCGCGGGCAGACCGCGGGCGACGCGGGAAGCGAAGGCCGACAACGGTTCCGGCTCGGGCAGCGAGCAGATGCGCCCGACCCCGACGTCCGACGGCAGCGGCGCCAGGGTGAGCACGTCGAAGGCCGGTTCCTCGTAGGGATGCGCCGCGCGCATCGCCGTCAGCACCGCACGCCGCAGCCGGGACGGGGCGATCACCTCGACCCGGTCCTCGGCCACCTGCTCGATGGCACCGACCATGCCGATGGTCGGCGTCGCGCCCTCGTGCGGCAGGAACTGGCCGACACCCATCGTCATCCAGCTGCAGTGCGAGTAGTCGCCGATCTGGCCGCCACCGGCGGCGAACATCGCGTCCCGGACCGCATCGGCGTTCGCATGGGGCACGAAGACAACCCATTTGTCCAGGTCAGCACGCGATTCAGCAGGGTCGAGCACGCCGTCGACCTGCAGTCCCAACGCCTCGGCCAACGCGTCCGACACCCCGGGTGCGGCGGCATCGGCGTTGGTGTGCGCGCTGAACAGCGCCGCGCCGCGGCGGATCAGCGAGTGGATCAGCGCGCCCTTGCCGGTGTCGGCGGCCACGGTGTCGACCCCGCGCAGCAGCAGCGGGTGGTGCGCCAGCAGCAGTCCGCCATCGGGCACCGACGCCGCGACGGCCGCGGTGGCGTCGACCGCGACGGTCACCGACTCCACGTCTTCAGCCGGGTCGCCGCAGACCAGGCCCACCGAGTCCCAGCTGTGCGCCAGCGCCGGCGGATACGCGCGGTCCAGCGCGGCGATGACGTCACGCAAGGGCACACTCACCAGAGCACCTCCTGTAATGCCTCGACCAAGACGGGCCACTCGGGACGGACCGCCGCACGCAGGTAGCCGTCGGGCAGCCCGAAGAACGTGTCGCAGCGGCGCACCGCAATCCCCTTCTCCGCCAAATGTTTCCGGGCCAGGTCGGCGTCCGGCACCGAGAACAGGACAAAGGGTGCGACGCCGTCGGCCACCGGAAAGCCGGCGGCCGTCAGACCCGCCGCCATCTCGGTGCGCAGTTCCGCCAGCCGTCGCGCGCCGGCCTCGGCCTCGGCGACCGCGGCCGGCTCGCTGCACGCCGTCAACGCCTCCAGCTGCAGCGTGCCCAGCGGCCAGTGTGGCCGTTGGGCGGTCAGCCGCGCCAACACCTCCGGCGCGCCCAGCGCGTAGCCGACCCGCAGCCCGGCCAGCGACCAGGTCTTGGTCAGGCTGCGCAGCACCACGACGTCGGGCAGTGACCGGCCGGACAGGGACTCCGGTTCGCCGGGCACCGCGTCGGCAAAGGCCTCGTCGACGACGACGAGGCGTCCGGGGGCCCGCAGCGCCAGAATCTCGTCGCGGCGGTGCAGCACCCCGGTCGGATTGGTGGGATTGCCCACAACCACCAGATCGGCGTCGGACGGCACCGACGCGTTCGACAGCCGAAACGGTGCCTCCAGCACCACCTGGGCGACGGGCACCCCCGCGCTGTCGAACACTGCTTCGGGCTCGGTGAACGACGGCGCGATCAGCGCCGCCAGGCGGGGTCGCAGCTGCGGGAGCAGCGCGAACCCCTCAGCGCCGCCCGCCAGCAGAGCCACTTCGTCGAGGTCACGCCCGTGCCGGGCCGCCACGGCCGCGTGCGCGCCGTCCACGTCGGAGGAGGTCGGGTAGCTACCCAGATCGGCCAGCCGGGCCGCGAGCCGGTCGGCCAGCCATTGCGGCGGGCCGGCACCGCGGACGTTCACCGCGAAGTCGAGCATGCCGGGCGCCACGGCCTGATCACCGTGATAGCGCGTCCCGGGTTCCACAGCTAGACCCTAGTGCGCGGCACAGCTCCCCAGGTCCATCGGGGACAATGACACCGTGACCCCCCAGTTGGTGCTGTTCGACCTCGACGGGACGCTGACCGATTCCGCCGAGGGCATCGTCGCCAGCTTCCGCCATGCGCTCGGCGCGATCGGCGCTGACGTGCCCGACGGTGACCTCGTCGAACGCATCGTCGGCCCGCCGATGCATGTGACGCTGGGTTCCCTCGGCCTTGGCGAGAAGGCCGACGAGGCCATCGCCGCCTACCGCGCCGACTACACCACCCGCGGCTGGTCCATGAACCGCATGTTCGACGGCATCGAGGACCTGCTGGCTGACCTGCGGGCCGCCGGGGTGCGCCTGGCCGTCGCGACGTCGAAGGCCGAGCCGACCGCCCGGCGCATCGTCGAGCACTTCGGCATCGACGAGCATTTCGAGGTCGTCGCCGGCGCCAGCATCGACGGCACCCGGTCGGCGAAGGCCGACGTCGTCGCCCATGCGCTCGCCCAGCTGGCCCCGGTGCCCGACGAGGTGCTGATGGTCGGCGACCGCTCGCACGACGTCCACGGTGCCGCACACCACGGCATCGACACTGTCGTCGTCGACTGGGGTTACGGCGCAACCGATTTCACTGAAGACTCGACGGTCCGGCGGGTCGCCACCGTCGACGAACTACGGGAGGTGCTGGGTGTCTGACGCCGTGCACGTGACGTTCATCTGCTCGGGCAACATCTGCCGGTCGCCGATGGCCGAGAAGATGTTCACCCACCAGATCAACGAGCGCGGGCTGGCCGACCTGGTCCGGGTGACCAGCGCCGGCACCGGCGGCTGGCATGCCGGTGACCCTGCCGACAGCCGGGCCGAGCGGGTGTTGCGCGCGCACGGCTACCCCACCGCGCACGCCGCGGCGGCCATCAGCGACGAGCACCTCGCGGCCGACATGGTCGTCGCCATGGGCCGCAACCACACCCGCATCCTCGGTGACCTGGGCGCCGACCCGGACCGGGTCCGCATGATGCGTTCGTTCGACCCGCGTTCGGGCGCACACGCGCTGGATGTCGAGGACCCGTACTACGGCGGCATCGACGACTTCGAAGAGACCTTCGTGGTGATCGAGGCCTCGCTGCCCGGCCTGCACGACTGGGTCGACAAGCAACTGGCGGAGCGAGGCGACTGATGCGCCGGCTCGGGTTCCTGTTCCGGCCGCAGTGGCTGGCCCTGTTCGTCGTGGTGATCGCGTTCGCCTATCTGTGCTTCACGGTGCTCGCGCCGTGGCAGTTGGGCAAGAACACCCGCACCTCGCGGGAGAACAACCAGATCGCGTCGTCGTTGAACACCGAGCCCGTACCCCTGACTTCGGTCCTGCCGCACCAGGATTCGTCGGCCCCGGACGCGCAGTGGCGACGGCTGACGGCGACGGGCCACTACCGCCCCGAGGCGCAGGTGCTGGTCCGGCTGCGGACGGACGACGGCGACCCGTCCTACGAAGTCCTCACCCCGTTCGCGGTCGACGGTGGCCCGACGGTGCTGGTGAACCGCGGCTACATCAAGGCCGGTGAAGGGGTCCCGCCGTTCGCGGCGCCGCCGCCGGGAACGGTCACGATCACGGGGCGGCTCCGGGACGCCGAACCCGTCATGTCAGGCAAGGAACCGTTCAAACAGGACGGCATCACGCAGGTGTACTCGATCAGCTCGACCCAGATCGCGCAGCTGACCGGCGTGCCGTTGACCTCGGAGTACCTGCAGCTGGTCGAAGGTCAGCCGGGCGGTCTCGGGGTCATCGCACTGCCTCACCTCGATGCCGGTCCGTTCCTGTCGTACGGCATCCAGTGGATTGCGTTCGGCATCGTCGCGCCCATCGGGCTGGGCTACTTCGTGGTCGCCGAGATGCGGCAGCGTCGGTTGGAGAAAGCCCAATCCGGTTCGAGCACAGAGACTTCCGGCGGCCCCGACCCCGACGAGCCGGCCGCGCCGCTCACCGCCGAGGAGAAAATGGCCGACCGCTACGGCCGGCGGCGCTGAGCCCGACTGCCATGGCGGCAGCCAGCGTCTGAACCCGGCGGGTAAGCCGGACAGCTCGTTTCAGATCCGCGACGGCCGGCGGAGGACCGTCGCCGAGCGTCGGCCGCATCTCCAGACGGTGCGCGTACTGCGTCGGTCCCCCGAGCTGCACGCCGAGCGCACCGGCGAATGACGCTTCTGCCACACCGGCATTGGGGCTCGGGTGCTTGTGCGCGTCGGCTCGCCAGGCCCGCCACGCCGCAGCCGGCCGGCCGGACACCGCCAGCACACACAGCCCCGTCACGCGGGCCGGCAGGTAGTTGAGGATGTCGTCGAATCGAGCTGCCGCCCAACCGAACCGGGTGTAGCGCGGGTTGAGGTGCCCGATCATCGCGTCCAGGGTGTTGGCGCCGCGGTACACCAGCAGGCCCGGCACTCCAGCGATCGCGCCCCACAGGATCGGTGCGACCTGCGCGTCGGAGGTGTTCTCCGCGACCGATTCCAGTGCGGCCCGGGCCAGCCCGTCGGCGTCCAGGAACGCCGGATCCCGCCCGCACAGTGACGGCAGCAGTTCGCGGGCCGCGGTCACGTCGTCGCGGTCCAACCGGGCCGCCATGTCGGCGCCGGTACGGGCCAGCGACGTGCCGCCCAGCACCGTGTAGGTCGCCGCGGCAGTGACCAAGGTCTTCGCAACCGGACCCCGCGCGATGCGTTCCAGCCCGAAACCCAGTGCCCCCAAACCGAACAGCAAGGCCGTGGTGTGACTTGCACCTGCCAGCCGATCGTCGCGGTAGGTACGGCGCTCCAGGGCGGCGGCCGCCGTTCCGAACAGAGCTACGGGATGGCCGCGGCGGGGGTCGGCCCAGCACACATCGGCCAGGTAGCCGAGCGCCAGACCAGCCGCACGCGCGGCGCTTCTGTCAAACACGCCGGGCAGCGTCTCACAGGGTGTTTACTCGGCATCATGCGGCTCGGTCCTCCTCGGCACCCGAAGCGGGTAGTCGACCTCATCAACCCCGCGGCAGCCCTGGCACCGGCGGCCAACGTGATCATGCAACTGGCTCTGCCCGGAGTCGGCTACGGCGTGCTGGAAAGCCCCGTCGACAGTGGCAATGTCTACAAGCACCCGTTCAAACGCGCCCGCACCACCGGCACCTATCTGGCGGCCGCCGTGTACGGCACCGACGACGACCGCGCCCTGATCCGCGGCGAGGTGGACCGGGTGCACGCCCTGGTGCGGTCGACGGCGTCCAGTCCCGTGAAGTACAGCGCGTTCGATCCGAAGCTGCAGTTGTGGGTGGCGTCCTGCCTGTACCGCTATTACATCGATCAGCACGAGTTCCTGTACGGCCCGCTGAGCCCCGAGGCCGCCGACGCCGTCTATCGGGACGCCCGCACCCTCGGCACCACGCTGCAGGTGCGCGACAGCATGTGGCCGGCCGACCGGCTCGCCTTCGACGAGTACTGGAAACGCACGCTCGACCAGCTGCAGATCGACGAACCCGTGCGCGAACATCTGCACGGCGTGGCTTCGCTGGCGTTCTTGCCCACCCCGCTGCGGCAGTTGGCTGGTCCGTTCAACCTGTTCGCGACGACGGGCTTCCTGCCCGCCGAGTTCCGCACCCACATGAAGCTGGCCTGGACGCCCGCGCACCAGCGCTGGTTCGACCGGCTCATGACGGCGCTGCGACTGGCCGACCGGGTGGTCCCGCGCGATGTGTGGCTGTTCGGCTACCAGCTGTACCTGTGGGATATGCGGGCCCGCGCGCGGCGCGGAAAACCGGTGGTATGACCCAACATTCACAATCAGGAGGCATCTCATGGCGTTCGCAGCACTGAACCATGTCGCAGTCACGGTCAGTGACATGGCCGTCAGCGGTCCCTGGTATCGCGCCCTGATCGGCGACGACCCGGTGCTCGACGAGCACACCGACGCCGGCTACCGACATCTGGTGTGGGCACTGCCCGGCGGCACGTTGTTCGGCATCCACCAGCACGACCGCGCCATCGAGCCGGGCCAGTTCAGCGAGTTCCGGGCCGGCCTCGATCACGTCGGCTTCGGCTGCGCCTCCCGCGCCGACCTCGTCGAATGGGCCGGCCGGCTCGAAGAGCTGGGCGTCACGCACGGCGGCGTCATCGACGCGCCCTACGGGTCCGGCCTGAGTTTCCGCGACCCCGACGGCATCGCGCTGGAGTTCTTCGCGCCGCCGGCGTGATCGCTAGCGGTGCTGGTGCTCGCCACCTCCGCCGCCACACGCACCGTTCATCGCGGGCCGCACCATCGCAAACGTGGCCTGCAGGACACCGCTGCCGTCCTTGGTACCGCGCGCGCCCAGACACATCCCTGCGGCGATCGCCTTCGCGTCCGCGCCGGCACTCTTGGTGTAGCGGGTATCGGGCGTCACCGTCACGGTGATCTGGCTGTTGTCGGCGTCGGTGACCGTGATCGTGTTGCCGTTCACCGAGGCGACCGTGCCGTTGATGCCATGTTCGCGCTTCCCGCCCTTCTCGCCGCATTGTGCGTTGCGCGGTTGGCCGACGAGGACGTTCGCGGCGGTCACCGCCGCACTGTTGTTGTTGTCGTTGCCCTTGACCGGGCGGACGGCGACGCACTCGCCGGCGGTGACGTCGGTCAGCTGGCCGGGGGCGAGCTGGGTGATGCGCGTCGAGGAGGTGATGTTCACGGTGCCCGGCCCGTCCTTCCCCGTGACCGACACGGTGCCGCCCGACACCGAGTTGACCAGCCCGGACACCCGGTCCTTGCCGCCCGGACCTCCGGGAGCCGGGCTGGCGGACGGCGACGACGAGGTGCTGGCAGCTTTCGAGCTGGGCGCCGGTGTGTTCGATGATCCGCAGGCCGACAGGGAGAGCGCAGCGAATCCGGCGAGGGTGACGACGCCGTAGCGCCGCGCACGAGTTGTAGTGGACATGAGCCCACAGTGAACGGCCCAGCAATGAATCAGCTCAGATATTGATATGAAGACGCTGGGCGCGCAGCCGCGGTCAACTGGTACCGAAAAATTCATCCAGTGCGGTGAGCACGTCGTCCGGGCGCTCTTCCGCCAGGAAGTGGCCGCCGTCGAGGCCTTGGCCACGCACGTCGCTGGCGTACCGCCGCCATACTTCCAGTGGCTGGTAGAGCTGGCCGACGACGCCGCGTGATCCCCACAGGATCAACAACGGACAGTCGACCGTGCGTCCTTCGTCCGCGGCGTCGTGAGTGAGATCGATGGTGGCCGCGGCGCGGTAGTCCTCGCACATCGCATGGATGGATTCCGGTGTGGCGAAGCAGCGTTCGTACTCGGCCATGGCCTCGGGGTCGTAGACGTCCGTGCCACCGAAGGCCCCCAGAAACGCCTTGAGCAGCAGTGCGGCCGTCGGCTGCATCATCAGCTCGGGCAGCGGCGCGGGCTGGATGAAGAAGAACCAGTGGAAGTAGGCCGTGGCGAGCGCGGTGTCGGCGTGGTCGTAGACGTACTTGGTGGGGACGATGTCGAGCAGCGCAGCCCGGGTCACGGCCTCGGGGTGGTCGAGCATCATCCGATGCGTCACGCGCGCACCACGATCGTGGGCGACGACGCTGAAGGAGTCGTGCCCCAGCTGGTTCATCACGGCGACCTGATCGGCCACCATCGTCCGGAAGCTGTAGTCGGCGTGGTCGCCTCCGCCGGCCGGTTTTGAGCTGTCACCGTAGCCGCGAAGGTCGGTCGCGACCACGGTGAACCGTTCTGCCAGTCGAGGTGCGATGTGATGCCACATCACATGCGATTGCGGTGCGCCGTGGAGCAGCAGCAGCGGTGGACCCGACCCGCCGATCACCGCCTGAATCTCGACCCCGTTGACGGCCAGCCGCTCGTCGGTGAAACCCGGGAAAAATCGCATCAGTCGAAGACGTCCGGCTGGCCGGCGACGATCTGTTCCCATAGCGGCCGGAACTGGAACCACGCGACCAGGTCACTGCCGATCTGGCCGTGCACCAGCTTGGCGGTGTCGTGGTCGATGACGGTAGGCGTGCCGGCAGCCATCGCGAGCAGCTGCGCCTGACATGACCGCTCCATCGTGACGAACCACCACGCGGCCGCCGAGACCGAGGTGCCGACGGTGATCAGCCCGTGGTTGCGCAGGATGGCCGCCTTGTTGCCACCGATCGCGGCGGCGATGTTCTTGCCCTCCTCCTCGGCGAGGACCACCCCGCGGTAGTCGAGGTAGAGACCCTGGTCCTCGTAGAAGGGGCAGGCGTCCTGGGTGAGCGGCTCCAGCGGGATGCCCAGCGCGGAGAACGCCTTGCCGTACAGCGAGTGGGTGTGGGCGGCGGCGACGGCGTCCGGCCGGGCGTTGTGCACCTGCGCGTGGATCGTGAACGCCGCGGCGTTGACCGGCCGGGTGCCGTGCACGACACGGCCGTGGTGGTCCACGCAGATCAGGTCACTGACGCGAATGTGGTTGAAGCTCATGCCAAACGGATTGACCCAGAACAATTCCGGGTGCTCCGGGTCGCGGGCTGTCATATGCCCGGCGACGCCTTCGGAGAACCCGAGCTTGCCGAACACGCGAAACGCCACCGCGAGGTCGCGCTTGCGCTGCTCGCGTTCTTCCTCGAGCGACAGGCCCATGGGCGGAAGCGGCAGATCGCACGGATCGGGCAACGGGCCCAGCGCGCGTTCCAGCAGTTCCCGCATTTCGTCGCTGATCGTGCTCACGTCCATCGCCAGGCCCTTCCGCCGCGGTCGCCGAGCCCAGCATCACACGTCAGGCCCCGCGGGGAAAGATGGGATTTGCTGACCGTCGGGGAGTGAACTCGATCGGCAGCGCGACCGGACCGGAAATGCCCGTCATCGGCTTCCAGGGCACCGGGCCGGCGACGCGCACCTCGGTCAGCCGCGCGGTGATGACGCGCAGCGCCTCGGTCATTTCGACGCGGGCCAGGTGGGCGCCGAGGCAGTAGTGCACGCCGCCGCCGAAGGTCTGCATCGGTGCAGCGCCCTGCCGGGTGATGTCGAGGCGATCGGGATCGGTGAAAACCTGCGGATCGCGGTTGGCCGCAGCGGAATTGACGATCAGCGTCGAGCCCGCCGGGAACGTCATGCCACCCAGCTCGACATCGACGGTGGCGACCCTCATCGCACCGAGCACGATCGGCGTGTGCCGCATCAGTTCTTCGACGGCCTGCGGCGCCAGGTCGGGACGCTGCGCCAGTAGCTCCCATTGCTCAGGGTGCCCGGCCAGCACCTGCACCGCGGCGGCCAGTTGATTGCGCGTGGTGTCGGTGCCGGCGATCAGCAGGAGTGCGGTCAGGTTCGCCAACTCGGCGTGGCTCAGCCGGTCGCCGTCATCCTCGGAGCGGATCAGTTCGGAGATCAGATCGTCGCCCAGGGCACTTCTGCGGTCGGCGATCAACTGCTCCACGTACACGCTCAATTCCGTCCAGGCGCGCAGGATTCTCGCCTCGTGCTCCCGCACGCTGAGCCCGAAGACCTGCGTGATGTCGGCCGCCCAGCCGGTGAACGACTGCCAGTCCGACGCGGGCGCGCCGAGCAGGGCGCAAATGATCGGTACCGGGTACGGCGTGGCGATGTCGGCGACGACGTCGCACCGCCCGGCGCCGAGCCGGCGGTCCACCAACTCGGTGATGACCTCGACGCACGCTTCGCGCATCCGCTCGGCCGCCCGCGGGGTGAAGGCGCGGGCCACCAGCCGACGCAACCGATTGTGTTCGGCACCTTCCAGGCTGATCAACAGCTTGGCGACCAGGTCCCACACCGGCCCGGACGTAATCCCCTGCACCACAAGGCCACTGCCTTGCGGGTTGACGAACCGGGAGTCGCGCAGCACTGTGCGCACCAGGTCATAACTCAGCACCTCGGGCCCATACTGGCCCAACGCGATCGGCCCGCGCCGACGTGCTCCGGTGAGCGCCGTACGGAACTCGTCGAGCGTGCTCTCGGGCCCGTAAGTCAGGGTCGGCAAAGCCGTTGCAGTGGTCATGTTTCGACTATCGCGGTACGGCAGCCGGTACTGCGTCGGCTGATGTGCGTAAAAACTGGCCACCGACATGCTTACGCGGGAGTGGATGCTGGACAACTATTGGCCATTTGGCTGATGCTTAGCCCATCCGCACCGACGCAAGCTGACTGACATGAGCGAACTTCCCACCGGAACCGTCACGCTGCTGCTAGCCGACATCGAGGGCTCGACACGGCTCTGGGACACCCAACCCGACACGATGCGCGCCGCCATCACCTGCCTCGACGAAGTCATTTCCGCTGTCGCGTTGAACCACCACGGCGTACGCCCCCTTGAACAGGGTGAAGGCGACAGCTTCGTCATCGCCTTCCAGCGAGCGGCCGACGCCGTGGCATGCGCTGTGGACCTGCAACGCGCCCCGCTGTCCCCGATCGCGCTGCGCATCGGGTTGCATACCGGGGACATCCAGTTGCGCGACGAGAACAACTACGTCGGCCCCACCATCAACCGCGCGGCCCGGCTTCGCGATCTCGCCCACGGCGGCCAGACCGTCCTGTCCGGGGTCACCGAAGCCCTTGTGGCCGAACAGCTTCCGCCCGAGGTCACGCTCATCGACCTGGGCACCCACGCCCTGCGCGATCTGCCCCGGCCCGAACGTGTCGCGCAGCTCTGTCACCCCGACCTGCACAACGAGTTTCCACCGCTACGGACTGCGGTCGGCAGTTCCAACCTACCGATCCAGTTGACCAATTTCATTGGGCGACAGACGGAAATCGAGCATGTCCGGCGGACGCTCGACGACCACCGGCTGGTGACGCTGACGGGAGCCGGCGGAGCCGGGAAGACCCGGCTGGCGGTGCATGTGGCCGCCATGGCCGCCGGCGACTTCGGCGGTGTCTGCTACATCGATCTGGCGCCCATCAACCACCCCGAGGCCGTCGCGGCCACCGCAGCGCGGACGCTGAACCTGCCGGACCAACCCGGCCGCTCGACCACCGACACCCTTCGGCGCTTCCTGCGTGACCGCCACCTGCTACTTGTGCTGGACAATTGCGAGCACTTGCTGGAGGCCAGCGCACAGCTGGCCACGGCGATACTTGCCGACGCCCAGCGACTTTCGATCCTGGCGACCAGCAGGGAACCGCTCGGGGTCGCCGGCGAGGCGACCTGGCAGGTGCCGTCGCTGCCATTGGCCGACGAGGCCGTCGCATTGTTCGCCGATCGAGCGCGGCTGGCCCGCGCCGGGTTCTCCCTCACCGAGGACAACACCTCCGCGGTGATCGAAATCTGCCGTCGCCTCGATGGCATGCCGCTGGCCATCGAGCTGGCCGCCGCCCGGGTCCGGACGCTGACATTGACGGAAATCGTTGACAGCCTTCATGATCGCTTCCGGGTGCTGACGGGCGGCTCCCGAACCTCGGTGCGGCGCCAGCAGACGCTGCGCGCCTCGGTGGACTGGTCGCACGCACTGCTGACCGACAACGAACGAATCCTGTTCCGTCGCTTGGCCGTATTTCTCGGCAGCTTCGATCTCACGGCCGTCCGTGCCATCGCGGGTGACGACACCATCGAGCGCTACCAGGTTCTCGACCAACTCACCCTGTTGGCCGACAAGTCACTGGTGGTCATCGACGACACCGGCGGCCACACCCGATACCGGCTGTTGGAGACCATGCGTCAGTACGCGCTGGAAAGGCTGGGCGAATCAGGCGAAGCCGACACCATCCGTTCGCGGCACCGCGACTACTACACGGCGATGGTCGCCCAACTGAGCGCACCGGTGCAGATTGGTCACGAGCAGCGCGTCGCGCAGGCCGAGGCCGAAATGGACAATCTGCGAGGCGCATTCGAGTGGAGCCTGGAAAACAGCGACACCGAACAAGCATTGGCGCTGACCTCGTCACTCCACGTGCTGTGGTGGACCCGGGGCCGCATCCAGCAGGGGCGCACGTGGTTCAACGCCGCGTTGTCCCAATACCAGCAATCCGGCGTATCCCCCGCTGTCTACGCTCGCGCTCTGGCTGAGCATGCATTTCTCGACACCTGGGTCACCGGGTCGGCCACCATGGACTCAGCGCGCCAGGCACTGACCATTGCCCGCGAGCTCGCTGACCCCGCCCTACTCGCCCGGGTGCTGACCGCGTGCGGCTTCACGTCCGGGTACACCGGTGATGCCGATCTGGCCGCGACTTTCTTCCTCGAAGCCGGCGAACTCGCCCGCGCAGTGGGTGACAACTGGTCGTTGATCCAGATTCTGGCGTGGCAGTCCAATGTCGCTGAGACGGCGGGCTTTCCACTGGTCGCACGGCAGTACGCCGAGGAAGGCTGCACTCTGGGCGCGACCATCGACGACCGGCACGGCCTCCGGATCTGCCGACTGTCCTGCGGTTGGATCAACATCCAGCGAGCCGAGTTCATCGAAGCGGCCGCGCAATTCCACGCCGTCCTGGCCGAGATCGAGGAGGCACACGACGAGATGAGCGCGGTCGGCGCCGCCCTCGGCCTGAGCATTGTCTACGCCAACTTGGGGCAGACCGACGAAGCCCGCGCGACGTCGCTGCAGGCCGTCGACCTGGCCCGCGGACTCGACCACTACTTCCTCGGGCTGGCCAACGGGACACTGGCGATCGCCGAGCTGGCTGCCGGCGACATTGCTGCGGCACGCGCCGCCAGCGCCGACAACTGGCAGCAGCTCAGCGGTACGCATCCCGACCTTGCCGCGGTGCATCTGGCCCACCACGCTGTGCACAGCGCCATCGCCGACCATGACCTGCCGCTTGCACGCAGCTGGGCCGAGACGGCCCTCGGTTCGTCGACCGGCTGGCACCTGGCGCTCGCGTCGCTGGCATTGTCGCGAATCGCGCAGGCCGAGGGCCGATCAGACGAGGCCGAACGGCACGCTCATGAGGCGGTGGCCGCAGTCGCCGACAGTGGAGCCCTCGTGCCTCTTGCCGACATCCTCGAACAGCTTGCCGCGCTGATCCTTCGCCACGACGCCTGGCGCGCGGCCCGAATCCTGGGGGCCGCCGAGGCATTCCGACAGCGGACCGGCATGATCCGCTTCCCGATGTACGACGCCGCGTACGACGAATCCGTCGCCACACTTGGCGCGGCGATGTCTCCGGAGGATTTCACCGCGGCGTGGGACGAAGGTGCGGGGCTGACGACGGACGAGGCCATCGCCTACGTACAGCGCGGACGCGGTGAACGCCGACGCTCGACTAGCGGATGGGACTCGATCACCCGCGCCGAGCTCGATGTGGTGAAGCTTGCCGGAGACGGGCTGGGCAACAAGGAGATCGCGGCGCGCCTGTTCGTCTCGCCGCGCACGGTGCAGGCTCATTTGTCACACATCTATTCGAAGCTCGGGCTGACGTCCCGAGTGCAACTGGCCCATGAGGCCAGCCGGCGAGCGTTGTAAACAGACGAATACCGCTGAGCATCAACAGCATTCAGTAAATTTGAGGAAAATGACGCGAGGTCACGGGCACGGAGCTATCGTCGTCACGTAGTCATGTGAGCGAGGACGCCGGGGGTGCGTTCGTTCCTCAGCATGTGTTGGATGCCGAATCGGCCCCTCGCGTCAGATTGTTGCGTCTGCACAACCCGAGGAGCTGTCATGAGCACAGCGGCCGAGCGCGCAGCCCAACTGGGCTTGACGTCCCGACTGAAATCGTCCTATCCGGAACTTCCCGACGCCCCCTACCCCGACATGCTCGACTCCGCCCGCATCGCGGCGTACCTGAAACCGGTCCACGACGTGGGCGGCGAACCCGATGCGCCCATGGAGTACGTCAACAAGCAGTACGAACTGTGGGAACACATGACGTACGTGATCTGCGAGGTGCTGGCCTGGCGCGGGATCTGGCTGTCGGAGGAACGGCGCCGGATCGGCAACGTCGACGTGGGCCGGGCCGAATACCTGGGCCTGCCCTACTACGGCCGCTGGTTGTTGTCGGTCGCGCGGGTGCTGATCGAGAAGCACCACATCGCCCTCGGCGAACTCATGGAGCGCATGGCCGAGGTCAAGGGCCGGTACGAGGGCGGGCTCAACGGGAAGACTCTCGACGCCCAACCCAAGTCGGTTGGTGACGGCTCCAATGTCATACGCAACAAGCACCACATCGAGGCAGTCGGCATCGGCGATCCGCAGATCTATGCCGGTAAGGCGGGCACGCCGAAATTCAAGATCGGCGACAAGGTGACGGTGCGGGAGCTGCCCGTCATCTTCTACACCCGCACTCCCGAATATGTGCGCGGCGCGACCGGCACCGTCGCCGTCCTGGCCTACGAAAGCCCGGCGCCGGAAGACGAGACCTGGGACATCCCCGAAGCGCCTCCCGAGTGGTTCTACGTCGTCGAATTCAACCAGTCCGAGCTGTGGCACGACTACACCGGGACGACCAAAGACACCTTGCGCACCGAAATCCCCGAACGCTGGCTCCAAGCCGCCACCTAACTCAATTCACTGTTGCCAGAAAGGATCTACATGACGGATCACGGCTCCGATCACCACCATGATCATGACCACGATCACGCCCGCACGGTGAAACCCATGGTCGACGAGATCACCGACTTCGAGGTGCTCGAGATCGCGCTGCGCGAATTGTGTATCGAGAAGGGCATTTTCACCGCCGAGGAGCATCGGCGGTTCACCGAGTTCGCCGAGCAGATCGGCCCCACCCCCGCTGCCCGACTGGTCGCCCGCGCCTGGCTCGACCCCGAGTTCGCCGAACTCGCCGTCAACGACTCACTGGCCGCCAGCAAGGCCGTCGGCGTCGACTGGCTGGAGCCCACCGGCTTCGGCACCCCAAGCGATTTCGTCGCATTCCAGATCCTCGCCGATACGCCCACGGTGCATCACGTCATCGTCTGCGCGCTGTGCTCGTGCTATCCGCGGCCGATTCTTGGAAACTCGCCCGAGTGGTACCGCACGCCCAATTACCGGCGGCGCCTGGTCCGCTGGCCCCGTCAGGTGCTGGCCGAATTCGGGCTCTATTTGCCCGACGACATCGAGGTCCGGGTCGAGGACTCGAACCAGAAACATCGCTTCATGGTGATGCCGATGCGCCCCGAGGGCACCGACGGGTGGACCGAAGATCAACTCGCCGAGATCATCACGCGCGACTGCCTGATCGGGGTGGCGCTCCCCAAGCCGGGCGTGACCACCAATGTGATCGTGACAACCCGCCCGGCCACGCACCCGGGGACGGCCGGATGAGCGAGATTGCTCCCCTGCAAGACATCGTGGCGCGCGACCAGGTCTGGTCACGCATGGCAGCCAAGTGGGGCGTGGAAAACCCGGTTCCCCCATGGAAAACCAGCCTCGACGGCCTATGCGACGCGCTCGACCATTCGGCGTGCCACACCGAAGTGCTCAGTTTCAAGGAACGCCGCGACGAGGAAGACGCCCTCTCGGCCACCGTGTACGCCGGCGTGCCGTACCCCGAGAGCCAGTTGGTCTCGCTCGCACACTCGCTCGTCGCCCGCGGCGTCATCAGCGAGGCCGAGTTGCGGGAACGACTCACGAGTGTCCGGGCCAGGCTGGAGGCCTGACACGCTGATCAGGACAACTTGATCCGGATGTTCTTGGTCTGCCGGAACTCGCGAAGGCCCTCGGTTCCTCCCGACCGGCCGATACCACTGTGCTTGTATCCGCCATAGGGACCTTGGGGCTGGATGTCGCTTCGACTGTTCACCCAGATCGACCCGGCCTGAAGCTGCCGTGACACGGCATGGGCGCGTTGGAGATTCGTCGTGTGAACGAAAGCGTTGAGCCCGTACCGGGTGTCATTGGCCAGATCCACGGCCTGGGCATCGTCGCTGAACCGCATCACCGATACGACCGGCCCGAACGTCTCCTGTTGGGCCAGTGGTGACCGGTTGTCAACCTCCGCGAACACCGTCGGCTCGACGTAGAACCCCGAGGCCAGCTCGCCGCCGATCCGATTGCCACCGAGCACGAGATCGCCGGCCCCTTCGGTGACCGCCAGCTCGACGGTCGTGAGGATGCGGTCGACGGCGGCCTGGTGGATCACCGGGCCGAAGAGCACATCGGAGCGCAGCGGGTCGCCGATCGGGGCGCGTGTCACGGCAGCGAGAAACTTCTCCATGAATGCGTCATATACGTTGTCGTGGACAAAGATTCGGCTGCTACAGGCACAACTCTGGCCGGCCTGCATGATCGGGCCCTGGTGCGCGGACAGACTCGCGGCCGCATCCAGATCGGCATCGTCGAAGATGACGGCGGCGGCAGTGCCCCCGAGTTCGGCGACCACCGGGGTGATGTTCTGCGCGGCAGCGGTCAACACTCGCCGGGCAGTGGCAGTGCCTCCGGTGAAATGAATCTTGCCCACTCCAGGGTGCCGCACGAGAGCTTCGCCGCCGTCCGCTCCCGCGGGGAGCACATTGACGAGCCCGGCAGGCAAGCCGGCCTCCAGGCACAGCTCGCCGAACCGAAGTGCCGCCAGCGGCGCAAGTTCCGACGGCTTCACGATGACGGCATTGCCCGCGGCCAGAGCGGGAGCGACCGCCAGCCCGATCACCACGAGGGCGCCATTCCACGGCGCGATCACGCCCACGACGCCGTACGGTTCATGCTCCACCAAGTTGAGGTCGAAGCCACCCATCACGGGAGTGCTTGCGCCATCGGCCTTATCGACGTACCCGGCGTAGAAACGGAGGAATCGCTCGGTCAGCACCGACGTCGCGGCCAACGCCGTCGGCACACCGTAGTCGTTGGTGTTGATCCGGGCGAATTCGGTGTGGTGCTCGCTGATGAGATCCGCCAGACCGAACAGGATGTCGCGGCGCCGGTCGGGCGGGTACGACATCCACCTCCGCTGAGCCTGCGTGGCTATGCCAACCGCTCTGTCGACCTCAGCGGCTCCAGCCATCTCGACGATGGCGTTCACGCGACCGGTACCGGGATAGACGTGGTGGTGCAATCCGCCGGAGGAGCCCGTGACCCGGTCTTCACCCAGAAGCAGTGCACCACTGGGTAATTCGCTGCCGGTTCCGATGATGCGGTCCTTTCATTCGCCGGGATGCGGCTGCTAGGCGTCCTGCTGCGCTTGGTGCGCCGCGTCCGGGTCCGGCAATGACTGCACATCGCCGTCGACACTGGAGGTGATGGTGCCGGTCAACGACTGCTGGAACGCGTTGATGTTCGCGTCAGCAGTCAGATAGCCCGTGTGGGCTCCGGTGACCGTGATATCGGCCAGGTAGTGGACCGTCGTCTGGCTGGAGTTGTAGTCGGCCGATTCGCTGCCGTTGAGAATCTCACCAAGTTCGTTCACGTAGTTGGTGTAGGTGACGGTGCGGACGGTGCGCGTGGCATCGTTCTGGTCCGGCGCCTCGGTCACCACCGCGGTGCCACCACCCACGCCCGAATAGGTTCCGGTGGCCGGCAGCGGTGTCGTTGCGGCGACGTAGCTGCCGAGGGCCGGGGCCCACGAAGCTGAGCTCGGGGTCGACCGGTCCGTCGCCACCGGGCCGACGCTGGTGGTGTACTTCAGGTTCGCGATGACCAATCGGGACACCGTCGGATCGGTGACGCTGGACTCCCAGAACGTGACGGCGGTGCCATCGGGATTCCAGCTCGGCATACTGCGGGCCGCGTACCCGTCGCCGGTGTCGAACAGCGGAATACCGTTCTCCCGGTTGAGCTCATCGCCGACGGCGACGATCCATTCCTGATTGGAGACGTTGATCGGGGCGGCCCACTCCAGGTACACCGGTGCGCCGACGTACACCGGCAGGAAGTTCTGCCGGATGATCCGCGTCATCGGAGTCAGCGCATTCAGCCCGCGGGTGCTGCCGATCGCAATCCACTGCATATTGGGCGAGTAGTCCATGTCCTCGTCGTAGTCGAGGCTGGCCGTCACCCTGGTCACCTTGCCGGTGGCGAGGTCGACCTCGATATCGTCGACATTGCCCGCATCGAACTGACCGCCGAGGATCACCACACCCTTGCCGTCCGGTGTCCACTGCTTGCCTTCGCCGGTGGGGTACACAACCCGGGCATCGGTGACGGAGTAGCCGGTGTCGGTGCGGGTGAGCGTGCCGACGATCGGCAGGGCCTGCAGAAGGTTGTTGGGCCCGATCACGATTCGGGTGTACAGCACGTGTGTACCGTCCGGCGACACCCGCATCTCGCGCTGCGGGTCGATGGCGTATCCACCGCCGGCCGGCGTGGTGATCGGCACCAGTTGGGCCCCGTTGATTCCGGTTTCCAGCATGGAGTACCGCGGCGACTGCCCGGCGACGTTCACCAGCACCAGCACTCGGCCCGAACCATCGTCGACGGGAACGGGTTTGGCCAGATTTCCGGTTTCGCTGACAGTGACGCCGCAGGTCACACATTGCAGGGCGGTACCGTCGGTCTTGATCTGGTAAATCTCCGAGCGGCCCCCGGCAGTTGGCTGGCCGGCGAAGAAGATGGATTTGCCGTCGGCCGAGTAACGCGGATTGGCTGGGCTGACAACGGTATTGGGCAGATTCAGGATCACTCGCTGAACGTCGGGGTTGAGCACCGACACTCCGATGTTTGCCTTGGCGCTGTGCGGACTGAACAGGCCCAGCAGGTTGAACTTGCCGTCGCTCACCGACACCGAGAACGAATCGGTCTGCACCTCGGTGTAATTGATGTCGTTCGGGGTGTAGGTGAAGTTGCCGGTGGCCTGATCGATGGTCAGTGTGCCGTACTTCGGTCCCTGAGTGACCTTGTAGCTCAAGGCGTCACCCTCGGCGTCGGACGCTCCGACGTTGCCGGTCACCGTCTGCCCGGTCTGGACGGTGGTGGCCGGGTTGTAGGCGATGGTCGGCGCCTGGTTGAAGACGTTGCGTCGCACCCAGGACAGCACCGCCCACACGGCGGGGGCGAACGGGTCCGGCGTGTTGGGTGCTGGCTTGAGGAACGGATTGAGGAGGTTGGTCACCACATTATTGAGGAAGCCCACCAAACCTGTTGCCGGAGCGACAACCTGAGCAGTCACGGCGGCCGGTACTGCGACGGCGGCCGGCGCGGCCGTCGTCGCGGCCACCTGCATCGGCTGTGCCGTGGGAGCCACGGCCGCCGCGGTCACCGCGGAGGTCTTTGCGGTCACATTCGTGCTGACGGCTGCGGCGCTCACCGTCGTCTGCGCCGAGGTCTTCGGGGCGGCGCTGGTGGTCTCCGCATGCGTCGGCTTGGCCGAGGACTTGGGGCTCATACTCGACTTGGACGAGGGCTTGGCAGTCGCGCTCGCCTTGGTCGATCCGGATGTCTCACTGCCACTGGCGGTTTCGTGGGCGCCGCCTTTCGGAGTCGTGGACGAACTGCCGGTATGGGCTCCGCCACTGCTGCTGACGATCACCCCCGAGGCCACGTCGGTGCTCGACGAGGTCGATCCCGATGTCGCGGATGTCGATGACGACCCGCTGGTCCCGGAGCTGCCCGTGGCGCCCGTCGCTTTCGTAGCACCGGTCGTTCCCGTGGTCCCCGCCGTGCCGGTTGCACCCGTGGTTGCCGTCGACCCGGACGCCGCACCGCTCGCGGCACCCGATGTCCCGCCGGACGAACTAGGAGAACCCGAGGACGTCGAACCACTCGACGAACTCGACGAACTCGATGACGACGAACTCGCCGATCCGCCGGCGGTATCCGCGACGGCGACCCCGTGGCCCGTCGCCACCGCGGTGACCAGCCAGGCCGCGACCGCCAGGCCGCCATAACCGCTGATCTTCGCGGCTCGCTGAGATGAGTGGTGGGCAGGCACGTCGGGTGCGCCTGCAGCGAACAGGGGGTTGACACGAGAACTGTTACTGGCCATGGGCTTTGGCTCCGTTGCCGTTGGGTTGATTCCTATTCAGTTGGTTGCTGGCCGGTGGCGCGAGAGGGTTACTTGAGCATGCTTCCAGCGTCGACGGTCATGGGAAGGCCTGTCACGTAACGGGATTCGTCCGACGCCAGGAACAGCACGGCATTGCTGATGTCCACCGGCTCGACCCAGCCCACCGGCAGCACGTGCATCATCTGCGCGACGACCTTCATGTCGTCGGGACCCGGGCTCTCCAGATCCGGACGGAACAGCTTCATGGTGCCCTCGTTCATGAACAGCGGGGTGTTCACGTTCGTGGGGTGCACCGAGTTCACCCGGATCGAGTGGTGCCCCAGCTCCACTGCGAAGGTCCGCATCAGTCCGACCACGCCGTGCTTGGCGGCGATGTAGTGACCCGTGTGCGGGTATGCCTTCAGGCCACCCACTGAGCTGGTCAGAATGATCGAGCCGCCCTGGCCCTGCGAGATGAGATGTGGCACTGCGGCTTTGACCGACTTCCAGACGCCCGATAGGTTGACGTCGATCATGTCGGTCCAGTCTTCTTCGCTGGTGTGGTCCAGCGTCTGGCCGCCGTTGCCGATACCGGCGTTGGCGCAGATGATGTCCAGCCTGCCAAGCTGTTCGACCCCGCTGTCGACGGCCGCCTTCACCGCGGCGTAGTCGCGCACGTCCACCTCGGCGGTGACGATGCGCCGGTTCAGCTGTTTGACCAGGTCCGCCGTCTCGGCGAGGTCGTCTGGGGTCGCCGGTGCGATCTGCGGATTGCTGCTGACCGGTCCACAGATGTCGATGGCGATGATGTCGGCGCCTTCTTCGGCGAGCCGCACGGCGTGACTGCGCCCCTGACCGCGTGCCGCGCCGGTGATGAACGCGACCTTGCCTGCTACCCGTCCCACCATGAGTCCACCTCACTGTCTGGTTGTCGCCACCGCCGCGGAAAGGACGGTTCGGCTCGTCGACTCACAATTTGGTCGATCGATCAGGAACCATGACATGCGATGCAGCGCACTGTCAATGACGAGATACGAGGAAGATCACCGGATCGCCGAACGGGCGGGCGCCGAGCAAACCGCCCGACGATCAGTCGCGCACGACTTCCGAAGGTTTCGACAGCAGATCGATCTGCCGGTCGATGAACGCGCGGAGCTCCTCATGCCCCCGGGTCACACCGACCGCAGCCTCATTGCCGACACTGCGCGCGATTTGGGCGACGATCATCGACATCACCACCGGCGGGTAGGCGTTCAAATCCACGCCGCCCGCCCGCAAAACCAGCGTCACCGCCGCGGTTTCGATGTCGCGTACGCGCTCCGAATACGCCTTCAATTCGGCGCCAACGGCCTTGCGGTGGTTGGCCAATGCCATGAATTCCGTGCTCAACACGGTCTGCCGCGGGTCGCTGTTGATACGCCACAACGCACGCAGCGGATCCTCGTCGAGCAACACCTCCCGCAGCCGTTCCAGCGCTACTTCCCCACCGGCGCGCAGGGCCTCGACGAACAGGTCGTCCATGGTCGGAAAGTAGTAATAGACCAGCGCCTGCTTGACGCCGGCCAGGGCCGCGACCCGCCGCGAGGTGGCCGCGGCATACCCCTCGTCATGCATGATCTGCACCGTCGCCTCGATCAGGCGCTGCCGGGCACCGCCGTCATCGGCCTTCGATTTGCGCCCCTGAGTCATCAACGAGTCCGCCCCGAAATGCTTGACCGGCGCTCGCGGCGCGTGATAGGCATACGGCAGTCTAACATTTGATCGATCGATCAGGAGTTGCTGTCATGCAGCCCAAGTCCACCGTGACCGACATCGCCGACGTCGACTACTTCACGAACCCCGAGATCGCCCAGGACCCGTACGCGTACTGGGACCACCTACGCCAGCAGGGACCCGTCGTGCGCGAACCGCACTACGGCGTGGTCGCGGTGACGGGGTACCAGGAAGTCCAGGCGGCGTTCAAGGATGTCGATTCGTTTTCCGCCGTCAACGCCATCGGCGGCCCGTTCCCACCGCTCCCCTTCACCCCGGACGGGGACGACATCAGCGAGCTCATCGAGGCGCACCGTCACGAGTTCCCGATTTTCGAACACATGGTGGTGATGGACCCACCCCAGCATGAAAATGCCCGATCCCTGCTGAGCCGGCTGTTGACGCCGCGCCGCCTGCAGGAGAACGCGGACTACATCTGGCACCTCGCCGACCGCCAGTTCGATGAGTTCATCGCGAACGGCCAGTGCGAGTTCCTCGGCGAATACGGCAAGCCTTTCGCCACCCTGGCCATCGCGGATCTGCTCGGGGTTCCGGAAGAGGACCGTCCGGAAATCCGGCGCAACCTCGGGGCCGGCAACGCCCCGGGCTCCCGGGTCGGCGCCCTCGACCACGAGCCCGTGGGCTCCAATCCTCTTCAGTACCTTGATGATCTGTTCAGCGGGTACATCGCCGACCGCCGGGCGAACCCGCGCGAGGATGTGCTGACCGGGCTGGCCACCGCCACCTATCCCGACGGCTCCGTCCCGCCGCTGCTGGAGGTGGTACGTCCGGCCACGTTCCTCTTCGCCGCCGGGCAGGAAACAGTCACGAAGCTGCTCAGCTCCGCGGTGAAGGTGCTCGGCGACCAGCCGGAGCTGCAGCACCACCTCCGGGAAAACCGTGATCTGATCTCCCCGTTCATCGAGGAAGCGCTGCGCCTCGAGAGCCCCACCAAGGTGGACTTCCGGCTCTGCCGCAAGTCCACCACTCTCGGTGGCGTGCCGATCAAAGCCGGCACGGTCCTGATGCTGTGCCTCGGCGCAGCCAACCGTGATCCCCGAAAGTTCGAGGACCCCAACAACTTCCATCTCGATCGCAAGAACGTACGCGAGCACATCGCCTTCGGGCGTGGCATCCACACGTGTGCCGGCGCTCCCCTGGCCCGGGTCGAGGGCCGCGTCACCATCAGCCGACTGCTCGACCGCACGCGCGACATCCGCATCAGCGAGGCCAAGCACGGCGGCCCGAACAACCGCAGCTACGGCTACGAGCCGACCTTCCTGCTGCGCGGCCTCACCGAGTTGCACATCGAGTTCACCGAGGTGCCGCGATGACGGTGCAGTCGGTCCTGGACGCCATCGCGAGTCGGCCCGGAGCCGGCGACGTCATCCCGATCATCAACCCCGCCACCGAGGAAGTGCTGGCCGAGTTCCGGGACGGCGGCGCCGAAGCCGTCGACGCAGCCGTGGCCCGTGCGCGCGAGAGTTTCACGTCCGGAGTGTGGAGTGGACTGCCCGGTAGCGAGCGCGCCAAAGTGCTGTGGCGGGTGGCCGATCTGATCGACCAGCACGCCGACGAACTCGCCCAGATTGATTCGCTGAATACCGGAATGCCGCACTTCCAGGCGTTCATGATCATGTCGACGTGCGCCGAATCCTTCCGCTACTACGCGGGCTGGTGCACCAAGCTCAACGGCATCGCTCACGACGTACAACAGACCGGCGGCATCACCGGCGCGTTCACCAACATGCACGCGTACACGCTCAAGGAGCCCTACGGCGTCGTCGGGCTGATCTTCCCGTGGAACGGGCCGGTGTTCAACGCCTGCACCAAGCTCGCGCCCGCCCTCGCCGCGGGGTGCAGCTGTATCGTCAAACCTGCTGAAGAAACGCCACTTTCGGCCCTGCTGCTGGAGCGGATCCTGGCCGAAGCCGGGGTGCCGGACGGCGTGGTCAACCTCGTCACCGGATACGGCCACACAGTCGGGGCCGCGATCACCGCGCATCCCGGCGTCGACAAGGTCGCGTTCACCGGCTCCACCGTGGTGGGTAAGCAGATCGTGCAGGCCGCCGGCAGCGGCAACCTCAAGCGGGTCGCGCTCGAATTGGGCGGCAAGTCACCGGTCTTGATCTACGACGACGCTGACCTGGACACCGCCATCACGATGGCCGCGATGGGCATCTTCATCCATTCCGGGCAGGGCTGCATCAGCGGATCGCGAATCTTCGCCCAGCGCAACGTGTACGACAAGGTGGTCGAGGGCGTCGCGAACATCGCGAACTCGGTGAAGCTCGGCGCACCGGCAGAGGACGGCGTCCTGATCGGCCCGATCATCAGCGCCAAACAACTCGACCAGGTGCTGGGCTTCATCGAAGGGGGCCGCCGGGACGGGGTCGAGGTGGTCACCGGCGGAAACCGGCTGGATCGCAGTGGATTCTTCGTGCACCCAACCGTTCTCACCGATGTCGCTCCCACCGCTCGCCTGTACCAGCAGGAGATCTTCGGGCCAGTGGTCGCGATCCTGCCGTTCGATGACGACGACGAAGTCGTCGCCCTCGCCAACGATTCCGAGTACGGGCTGGCTGCGACCGCCTGGACCAAGGACATCAGCCGCGCGCACCGGCTGGCGAAGCGGCTCGACGCCGGCACCGTAACCCTCAACTGCCAGATGGTGTTCGACCATTCGATGCCCTTCGGTGGCTACAAGCAGTCCGGCTGGGGCCATGAGTGGGGACGCGACGGCATCGAGAGCTTCCTGAAGACCAAGACGGTTTACGCCCAACTTTGAGTGCATGACGAGCAAGGAGTTCAGATGGGATTGTTGGACGGGAAGGTCGCTTTCATCACCGGAGCGGCCCGTGGGCAAGGGCGTAGTCACGCCGTGCATCTGGCGAAAGAGGGCGCCTGCATCATCGCGGTCGACATCTGCGCCGACATCGCATCGAACGGTTATCCCATGGCGAGCCGCGACGAACTCGCCGAGACCGCGACCCTCGTCGAATCGGTGGGCGGCAAGATCGTCACCGCCGTCGCTGACGTCCGTGATTTCGCCGGACTCAAATCAGCACTGGATGCCGGCGTCGAGCAGTTCGGCCGCCTCGACATCGTTTGTGCGAACGCCGGTATCGCCACGATGGCGTTCCGCGAACTGACGATCGAAGAAGAGCTCGAAATGTGGACCGACGTCATCGACGTCAATCTGACCGGGGCACTGCACACCGCCAAGGCGGCGATCCCCCATATCGTCGCCGGCGGACGCGGCGGGTCCATTGTCTTCACCAGCTCCACTGCGGGATTGAAGGGCTTCGGTGGTTCGCAGGCCGGCGGTCTGGGTTATGCGGCGTCCAAGCACGGCATCGTCGGACTCATGCGGACGTTGGCCAATGCGCTTGCCCCACAAAGTATCCGGGTGAACACCGTGCACCCGACCGCGGTCAACACCATGATGGCGGTCAACCCGGCGATGACGGCGTTCCTGGAGAACTATCCCGGTGGCGGACCACACTTAAAGAACCCCATGCCGGTCGGGTTACTCGAGCCGGAAGACATCAGTCACGCCGTAGCCTTCCTGGTCTCCGATGCTGCGCAGTACATCACCGGAGTCACCCTCCCGGTCGACGCCGGCTTCTGCAACAAGCTATGAGCGCGGCAACCGGACGCGTAGCCGGCAAGAGAGTCCTCATCACGGGCGCAGCACGCGGGATGGGCCGCAGCCACGCCATACGTCTGGCAGAGGAGGGGGCAGACCTCATCCTCGTGGACATCTGCCAGTCCCTCTCCGTCCTCGAGTACCCACTGGCCACCCGCGAGGACCTCGACGAAACTGCCAGGCTCGTCAGGAAATACGGCCGCCGCGCCGTGACGTTCGTCGTCGACGTTCGCGATGCCGACGCATTGAGAGCCGCGGTCGATGACGGCGTCGAGCAGTTGGGCGGCCTCGACGGGGCCGTCGCCAATGCCGGTGTGCTCACTGCGGGAACGTGGGATACCTCCACCGCCGAACAATGGCGCACCGTCGTCGATGTGAACCTGATCGGGACGTGGAACACGTGCTCGGCGGCGCTGCCCCACCTGGTCGACCGCGGTGGCAGCCTGGTCAACATCAGCTCAGCCGCCGGCACCAAAGGAACCCCCCTTCACCATCCCTACACGGCCTCCAAGCACGGGATCGTGGGGCTCAGCAAGAGTTTGGCCAATGAGCTTGCCGCGCAGAGCGTTCGCGTGAACACCGTGCATCCGACAGGGGTGGCGACCGGAATGCAGCCGGCGTCCCTACATGGCCTGCTTCGGGACAAACGGCCCGATCTGGCACCGCTTTTCGCCAATGCACTACCGATCGTCATGGCTGAAGCCATCGACATCAGCAACGCGGTGCTGTACCTGATGTCCGACGAATCCCGATATGTCACAGGCCTTGAATTCAAGGTCGATGCCGGCGTCACCATTCGGTGAGTCAGATAGGACGAGCATGACCAGACTCGACACCGACCGTATGGAGCGCGGCAAGCTGGCGTACGCCGACGTAATGACCGTTCCCGCACCACCGGAATCCACACCGGTGGACGACCACTTACGGGATTTCGTCTTCGCCGACGTGTGGCAGCGTCCGGGGCTGACCCGGCGGGAACGACGATTCATCACCCTCCCCTGCGTCGCGGACGCCGATGCCGAAGACCCGTTACGCGCGCACGTCTATGCGGCATTGAACAGTGGTGACATCACCATCCTCGAAATCCGGGAAACCGTGCTGCATTTCGCGGTGTACGCCGGCTGGCCGAAGGCTTCTCGGTTCAACATGATCGTCGACCAGGAGTGGAGCCGAATCCATCAGGAGCGCGGCCTGCCGGTCCCGGAGCCCGAACCGTTGTTGCCGCTCTCAACCCCCAGCGACCCCGAAGAACGGCTGGCGGTCGGAGCGGCGTGCTTCAAGGACATCAACTGCCTGCCGTTCGCACCCAACCAGGACAACCCATTCCAGGGTGCCGGCATCCTGAACTTCGTTTTCGGCGAGATGTGGCTGCGGCCTGGGCTGGCCAGGAAAGAGCGGCGGCTGATCACCGTGGCCTGTGTCGCCTTTCAGGACGCACCGTTCCCGATCATCAGCCACGTCTACGCCGCGTTGAAGAGCCGTGACCTGTCGTTCGGAGAGATGGAAGAACTGATACTGCATTTCGCCGCGCACTACGGTTGGCCGAAAGCTGCACACCTGAGTCGGGTTGCAGCCGAGCAGAAACAGCGCGTCACGCAGGAATGGGCTGCCGAGACAGATGGAGCCGGACGACCACCTGCCGATGAATTCGGCCCGGAGTCCGCCGATACCTGATGTCACTTTCGGTCCACAGCCGGCGCATAGGTGCCACACTGGCGACGTGACGACGAACGATATCTACGAGCGGCTCGGCGCGCTGGAGCAATTGGTTCGACATCTCTACGCGCAGACCGGGATCCCCGTGCCCGACGTGCGGTCGATGGCGCAATCACAAGTGTCGGACCGAGTGCTGGAACTGCTGGCCTCCGGCAACAAGATTGCCGCCGTCAAGGCTTACCGCGATGAGGCCGGAGTCGACCTGCCCACCGCGACTCGGGTCATCGAATCCCTGTAACCCGAAGGAGCCGTCGCCATGCTCGCAGTCATCGCAACGATCCCCGACAGCGGCGGCCCCATATCGGCGGTGCCGAGTCCGGGTGGCGATCGCCTCTACGTCGGGAACAGCGGTAGCTCGACGGTCTCCGTGATCGCCACGGCCTCCAACGCCGTGGTCGACGCCATCGGACCCGGCGTCGGATTGCAGGGCGCCCAGCAGTTGGTCGTGCATCCAGACGGCACTCGGCTGTACTGCAACAACCTCGGTGGGCTGTCGGTGATGGACGTCAGCACCAAATCCGTTGTGGCCGTGGTGCTGTCCGGCTGGGCGGGCCAGGTGGCGGTCCACCCCGACGGCTCCACCGTCTACCTTGCCTCGGGCGGTGACATCGACGGCACCTCCGACCCGAAGGTCATGCTGATCGACGCCGCCACCAACACCGTGACCGGAACCATAAAGGTCGACGAGGCGTACTACCTGGCCGTCAGCCCCGACGGCACCCGGCTCTACGTCGCGGGCTACGGCGGCGACCCAATCTGGGCCATCGACACCGCCACCCACAGCGTCGTCAAGACGATCACTCTCGGCAAGCCGATCAGCGGGCTCGTCGTCAGCCCCGACAACAGCCGCATCTATGTGATGGGCGCGGTCAAGTTCGGTGTCACCACCAGCAACGTGACCATGGTCGATGTCGGCACCGGTGCGGTCACCACCGGCGTCACCTTCCCGCTCGGCCAGGAGCTCAACGACATTGCTGTCGCACCCGATGGTTCGGCGCTCTACGCCACCCAGCTGACCGGCGATGTGAGCCGGATCGACACCGCCACCATGGCCGTGACTGATACCGTAAACGTCGGTAATTACGCAGGGGCCGTTGCTGTTTCGCCCAATGGCTCGCGGATCTACGTCACCAACCGCTTCAACAACACGGTGTCGGTGATCGCGCAATTGCACACCCTCCCCGGGGGCATCGACCTGCCGGATCTGGTCGGCAAGCTGATTGGTGGCGCTGCCGCGGGCGGGAACGGCTGGCTGGTAATCGGCGATCACTTCTATCCGATCCCGCCGCGGGAGCCCGTACTGCAGGCCATTGCGCGAGCGCTCGCGCCACACGTCGGTAAGCCGGTGCAGAACCACGAGTTGGGTCAGCGCCTGCGCCGCACTCTGGCATCCGATCCCGAAGCCCCGAAAATGGCGCCCGGAAACTTCCACCCCGATGGGCATCGGCCGCAGCACTAGGCGCGGCCGAAAGGCGTCGCCCCACAAACATTGCAAATAGCTCAGCACCGAGGCAATTTTGTCGATACCGTCAATATTGCTTGAGTTCCACACCCTCGGTCAGGAGCTTTCAAATGCATACACTCACAACTCGTTTGAGCCTGCCCACCGCCGCCGCCGTCATGGCCGCCGGCGTCATCGTCACCGCCTCTCCACCACCGGCGTTGACCGCCCTACCGGCACCGGCGATCCACAGCGTGCAGCTGCCGGATATCCAGCTCACCGCCACGATCGCCGACATCCTGCAATTCCCCGCGTTCAGGCAGTGGGTGATCAATCAGGTCGATGACGCCCTGACGATCGGCGTCGGCCTCGCCAAAGCGGGCCAGGGCGTCGGACAAACGATCAATGCCATCCCAGGGCTCGTGGTCACCGTCGCCCAGCAGATCCTCGCCCGGGACCTGGTCGGGGCACTCGGCACCGTCGAGGCGGGACTGATCGGCGCGGTGACCGTCATCGGCGGGCCGATCCTGGTCTCCGTCATCGAGCGCAACCAGCGCCAACTGGCGGTCGACCAGGCCCTGCAACAAGCGGTGCCCGCGGCGCTCATCGGACTCGGCGCCGGCCTGCTCGGCGGCTTCAACGACTTCGCGACCTCCGCGATCATCGCCGGTCAGAACGTCGTGGCCGCCCTCCTGCCCATCAACATCGGCAATCTCGTCACCGCCGTGGTCGACGGCGTCAAGCTCGTCGTCCAGGGACTCGGCACCGGCGCCGGCAAGATCGTCGACGGGATCGCCTTCGCGCAGCAGACCATCGCCCACGCGCTGGCCACTCAACCGGCACCGATCGCGGCCGTGACGCCCACGCCGGCAGCCGGGGTCGCGATCACCGCAGTGCCGAAGATTGCGGCGCCGAAGGTCAAGCCTGCACTGAAGCCCGTGCCCACAGCAGCCAAGCCCGCGGCGACCACCCCGACGGACACCAAGGACCCGACAGATACCAAGGACGCCACCAAGCCGGACACCACCGGCGCTGACAACGGGACCAAGCCGGACGCCACCGGGGCCGGAACCACTTCGAACGCCAATTCGGGCACGTCGGACACCGGCAGCAAGACCGAGAAGAAGACGAGCACCAAGAAGCCGAAGTCGAAGTCCGGCAAGAAGACCCAGAGCACGAAGGCCGCCGCGACGTCGCAGGCCGCCGCCTGAGGTCGAGCATCAACGGTATCCGCGTCTCACTGCGAGTCGGCCACTGTTCACTTTGAGTTCGCAGTCTGTCCCTACCATCCGCCCCTACTGCCGTCGCAGCCGATGGACGCGCTGAGAGCGCGTCCGTCAACTCGAAAGCAACAGGAGCACAAGGTGATCGACACACTGGATATCGCGCTGCGGATCGGCGCCGGCCTGGGCCTCGGCGCGGCGATCGGGCTGGAGCGACAATGGCGCTCCCGCAACGCCGGATTGCGCACCGCCGCTCTGGTCAGCCTGGGGTCAACGCTGTTCGTGATCATGGGCGGCTACACCTTCGCCGGGGAACACGCCGACCCCACCCGGGTCGCCGCCCAGGTCGCATCCGGTATCGGCTTCCTCGGTGCCGGCGTGATCATGCAACAAGGCGCCACGATCTCCGGGCTCAACACCGCGGCCACCCTATGGGCGTCGGCCGCCATCGGCGCCCTGGCCGGCGGCGGACTGATGGTGCCCGCCGTGATCGGAAGTTGCGCGGTCATCGCCGCCAACATCTTCCTGCGACCCGTCGGACGCACGCTGGACCGGCACCGCCGCCCCGGCGCCGAAGAGTCCTCCGCCGAATACCGGTTCGAGGTGCGGTGCGCGACCAGCGCGGAACTCCACATCCGCAGCCTCATCTTCGACGCGATCTCGCACCCCAACCTCACGGTGCGATCCATCTCCGCGGTCGATCTGCCTGACGACGAGGGGGTGCGCATCACCGCCACCGTCATCGCCGACGAACGCGACGACCACCGCATCGAGGCCGCGCTGGCAGACGTCATCAAGGCGCCGGCTGTCACGGCGGTCCGGTGGAGCGCCGACGACATGAGCCCGGTCGACTAGAAACAGCCCCACTGGCCGACGAAGCCGCTACCAGGGGAATTTGGTGGGCGCGGACGGTATCGAACCGCCGACCGCTGGTGTGTAAAACCAGAGCTCTACCACTGAGCTACGCGCCCCGCCTCGGGCACGCTACACGGGATGACGTGCCAAGGGAAAATCAGTCGAGGGCGGCCAGGGCGTCGACCCAGACCGACTGGTCGCGCGCCTCGCCCGGCGATGTGCACTCGGCGAACCGCACCACGCCGTCCCGATCCACGAGGAACGTCCCCCGGTCCGGATAGCCCGCATCGGCGTTGAACACCCCGTAGAGCTGGGACACCGCGCCGTGCGGCCAGAAATCGGACAGGATCGGGAACTCGAAGCCCGATTCACGGGCCCAGACCTTGTGGGTGGCCGGCGGGCCGACCGAGATGGTCAGCGTTTCCACCGAGTCACTGCGATACCGGGCCAGGTTCTCCTGGATCTCACCGAGCTCTCCCGCACACACCGGGGTGAACGCCAGCGGGAAGAACACCAGCAGCACAGACCGGCCGCGCAGCGCCGATAGCGTCACCGCGCGGCCGTGCTGGTCTTTCAGGGTGAAGTCCGGTGCGACGGACCCGACGCCGATCACGGTCGCGAGCCTGACCACAGGGCGAAATGGGGTTCGAAATTCCGCCACCCGGTCAGGCTCGCGCCACAGGAAACCTGCGGGAGCAAACCCAACCGCACTAGTGCCGGCCCGCGGCCTTCGACTTGGGCTGCACCAGGCGACTGGCGATCCAGTCCCCGAGGTTGGCCGACGAGGTGACCACCAGGCCCGCCGTCGGCGCCGACTCGGCGATCTCGGCAGGCTGGACGTGACCACTCTTGCCGGTCTTCGGGGTGACCACCCAGATCACACCGTCCTCGGCCAGCGGGGTGATGGCGTCCATGAGACGGTCCACCAGGTCGCCGTCGTCATCGCGCCACCACAGCAGCACGACGTCCACGACTTCGTCGGAATCCTCGTCGAGAAGCTCTGCACCGCACGCATCTTCGATGTCGAGACGGATGTCGTCGTCGGTGTCCTCGTCCCAGCCGAGCTCTTGGACGATCTGATTTTTTTGAATGCCCAGTCTCTGGGCGTAGTTCGGCGCGTCCGCCGCGGCCACCGGTGTCCTCCTCTTACCTGCTGATATGCAGTCTGTGTGTGTGGAACCCAATAGTCGCATGCGACGACGATTCATTCGACGCAAGACACATCTTTGTTCGCCGAGATAAGCGCGAGATTTACCCGCACGCCGTCTCGGTCGACGACTTGGCTTCATTGAACGAGTCGACCGCCGCATTGAAATCAGAGGTCGACGCATTGGTACTGATCGCCGTGGCCAGCGTCTGGGCCGCTGCGGCCCAGCCGGCCAGCGCGGCTTTGAGAGTGCCCGACTGCACTGTCGTCGCACTCTTGGTCACCGAGTCGGCCGCGTGGTGCAGCGCGTCAACCGCGGCCTGCAACTTGGCGGCATCGGTGCCACCGGCGTTCTCGGCATCGACGTAGGCGTTGACCGCCTGCATCGCCGGTTTACCGGTGTCGACGAAGACCTGGCACGCTGCCTGGGTCGCCGCGACCGAGGCACTCGACGAACTCGAACTGGCCGACGCCGCTGCCGACAACGACACCGAAGTTCGGTACGCCGCTGCGCCAGGCTGGTCGACCGTGGAGCTGCCTTCTACGGACTTACTGCAACCGACGATCACCATGGCGGATACCGCCAGGCCTCCGGACGCCAGAGCGGCTGCGCGAAGCCGCGAGACACCTACCGCGCTCGTCACCATCAGCTGACCGTACAGGGTGATTCCGCCAATCATCGTCATCACAACGCGTACTCGCCGGTAGCCCACCCCGCCGCCTATCCTGCGGCACGATAGGTGGACGATTGGCAGTGCCAAAAGCACCGCCAAAATCGAATAGCAAGGAGTGGCAGTTGACCACTGAGTTCGTGCGCCAAGACCTGGCTCAAAACTCCAGTACTTCAGCCGAACCCGACCGGGTCCGGGTGATTCGTGACGGTGTCGCGTCATACCTACCCGACATCGACCCCGACGAGACCGCCGAATGGCTGGAATCGTTCGACGACCTGCTGGGCCGTTCCGGCCCAGCGCGTGCCCGCTACCTGATGCTTCGGCTGTTGGAGCGTTCGCGCGAGATGCGCGTGTCCATCCCCGCGCTGACGTCCACCGACTACGTCAACACCATCCCGACCGATCTCGAGCCGTGGTTCCCCGGTGACGAAGAGGTCGAGCGCCGCTTCCGCCGCTGGATCCGCTGGAACGCCGCCATCATGGTGCACCGCGCGCAGCGCCCCGGCGTTGGTGTGGGCGGCCATATTTCGACGTACGCATCGTCGGCGTCGCTGTACGAGGTCGGCTTCAACCACTTCTTCCGCGGCAAGAACCACCCCGGCGGCGGCGACCAGATCTTCATCCAGGGCCACGCCTCCCCCGGCATCTATGCCCGCGCCTTCCTCGAGGGCCGCCTGTCGACCGACCAGCTGGACGGTTTCCGGCAGGAGCACAGCCACCCCGGCGGCGGCCTGCCGTCGT
Organism: Mycolicibacterium llatzerense; assembly: GCF_000878195.1. GTDB lineage: Bacteria > Actinomycetota > Actinomycetes > Mycobacteriales > Mycobacteriaceae > Mycobacterium > Mycobacterium llatzerense. The sequence continues at coordinate 74,049 of NZ_JXST01000023.1, forward strand.
ACCCGCACCCCCGCCTGATGCCCGATTTCTGGGAATTCCCCACGGTGTCAATGGGTTTGGGCCCGATGAACGCCATCTATCAGGCGCGCTTCAACCACTACCTGCACGACCGCGGACTCAAGGACACCAGCGACCAACATGTGTGGGCGTTCCTCGGCGACGGCGAGATGGACGAGCCCGAGAGCCGCGGCCTGATCCAGGTCGCCGCCAACGAGGCGCTCGACAACCTGACGTTCGTCGTCAACTGCAACCTGCAGCGCCTCGACGGCCCGGTCCGTGGCAACGGCAAGATCATCCAGGAACTGGAGTCGTTCTTCCGCGGCGCCGGCTGGAACGTCATCAAGGTGGTGTGGGGCCGCGAATGGGACGCCCTGCTGCACGCCGACAAGGACGGCGCGCTGGTCAACCTGATGAACGTCACGCCCGACGGTGACTACCAGACCTACAAGGCCAACGACGGCGCGTACGTGCGCGACCACTTCTTCGGGCGCGACCCCCGCACCAAGGCGCTGGTCGACCCCATGACCGACCAGGAGATCTGGAACCTCAAGCGCGGCGGCCACGACTACCGCAAGCTGTATGCGGCCTACCGCGCCGCCATGGAGCACAAGGGGCAGCCGACGGTCATCCTGGCCAAGACCATCAAGGGCTACACCCTGGGCAGCCACTTCGAGGGCCGCAACGCGACGCACCAGATGAAGAAGCTGGCGCTCGACGACCTCAAGAAGTTCCGTGACGCGACGCGGGTGCCGATCACCGACGCCCAGCTCGAAGAGAACCCGTATCTGCCGCCGTACTACCACCCCGGGTCCGAGTCGCCGGAGCTGCGCTACATGCTCGACCGGCGCCGGACGCTCGGCGGCTTCCTGCCGGAGCGGCGCACCAAGTCCAAGCCGCTGCCGCTGCCGGGCCGCGAGGTCTACAAGTCGCTGAAGAAGGGCTCGGGCAACCAGGCCGTGGCCACCACCATGGCGACGGTGCGTACCTTCAAAGAACTGTTGCGGGACAAGAACATCGGGCCGCGCATCGTGCCGATCATCCCCGACGAGGCCCGCACGTTCGGCATGGACTCGTGGTTCCCGAGCCTGAAGATCTACAACCGCAACGGCCAGCTCTACACCGCCGTGGACGCCGATTTGATGTTGGCGTACAAGGAAAGTGAGATCGGCCAGATCCTGCACGAGGGCATCAACGAAGCCGGGTCGACGGCGTCGTTCACCGCCGTGTCGACGTCGTACGCCACGCACGACCTGCCGATGATCCCGATCTACATCTTCTATTCGATGTTCGGGTTCCAGCGCACCGGCGACGGGTTCTGGGCGGCAGCCGACCAGATGGGCCGCGGCTTCGTGCTGGGCGCCACCGCCGGGCGCACCACGCTCACCGGCGAGGGCCTGCAGCACGCGGACGGACATTCGCTGCTGCTGGCGTCGACCAACCCCGCGGTGGTGGCGTACGACCCGGCGTTCGCGTACGAGATCGCGTACATCATCGAGAACGGTCTCGAGCGCATGTACGGCGAGAACTCGGAGAACGTCTACTTCTACATCACCATCTACAACGAGCCGTACCAGCAGCCGGCCGAGCCCGAGAACTTCGATCCCGAGGGCGTCCTGCGCGGCATGTACCGGTTCCGCGCCGCGCCGGAGAAGCGCTCGAGCACGGCGCAGATCCTGGCGTCCGGTGTCTCGATGCCCGAGGCGCTGCGCGCCGCGGACATGCTGTCCGCCAACTGGGATGTGGCGGCCGACGTGTGGTCGGTGACCAGCTGGGGCGAGCTGAACCGCGACGGCGTGTCCATCGACCGGCACGCGCTGCGGCACCCGGACCAGCAGGCGCCGGTGCCGTACGTGACCGCCAAGCTCGCGAACACCGCGGGCCCCGTGGTCGCGGTGTCGGACTGGATGCGCGCGGTGCCCGAGCAGATCCGTCCCTGGGTGCCGAACACCTACGTCACCCTCGGCACCGACGGTTTCGGCTTCTCCGACACCCGTCCGGCGGCCCGCCGCTACTTCAACACCGACGCCGAGTCGGTCGTGGTGGCGGTGCTGGAGGCGCTCGCCCGCGACGGCGAGATCGATCCGTCGGTGGCCGTCGCTGCCGCCAAGCAGTACCGGATCGACGACGTCTCCGCGGCCGAGGTGTCGTACGCGGACACCGGCAGCGCGTAGCCCTATTGCGCCGACATGACGGTTTCTGACGAAAATCGCCCGATATACGTCAGAAACCGTCATCTCGGCGTAGCTGGATTGGCGGAAATCTCCAGAAATCAGGCGTAGCTTTTAGCTATGCCCGACAACACGGCCGGCAATCGGTTCGTTCCGCCCAAGTCGACGCTCGAAGTGCTCGAGAACGTGCCGGAGACGGTGCTGCGTCGCCTCAAGCAGTACTCCGGCACATTGGCGACCCAGGCGGTGCATGCCCTCGAAGAGCGGCTGCCGTTCTTCGCCGAGCTAGAGGCCTCCCAGCGCGCCAGCGTGCATCTGGTGGTGCAGACCGCGGTGGTCAACTTCGTCGAGTGGATGCGCGATCCGAACAGCGACGTCAGCTACACCGCAGAGGCCTTCGAGGTCGTGCCCCAGGATCTGCGGCGCCGGATCGCGCTGCGGCAGTCGGTGGAGATGGTGCGGACCACCATGGAGTTCTTCGAGGAAGTGGTGCCACTGCTGGCCCGCACCGAGGAGCAACTGACCGCGCTGACCGCCGGCATTCTGCGGTACAGCCGTGACCTCGCCTTCGCGGCCGCCAGCGCCTATGCCGACCAGGCCGAGGCCCGCGGCGCCTGGGACACCCGAATGGAAGCCAACGTCGTGGACGCCGTCGTACGCGGCGACGTCGGCCCTGGACTGCAGTCCCAAGCCGCGGCGCTGAACTGGGACGCCACCGCGCCCGCGACCGTCGTGGTGGGTTTCCCCCGACCCGACCGGGCCGATCTGGCCAGCGAGGACGTGCACGACGTCGTCACCCGCCACGGCCGCGTCGCACTGTCCGACGTCCACGGCACCTGGCTGGTGGCCATCGTGTCCGGACAGATCTCCCCCACCGACCGGTTCCTGGGTGAACTGATGGCCGTGTTCGCCGACGCCCCGGTGGTGATCGGGCCGACGGCCGCCACGCTGGCGGCGGCGCATTACAGCGCCACAGAGGCCATCGCCGGGATGAACGCGGTGAGCGGCTGGACGGGCGCACCCCGCCCGGTGCCAGCCCGTGAACTGCTGCCCGAACGGGCCCTATTGGGCGACCGGTCGGCCATGGCCGCCCTGGAACTCGAGGTGGTCCGGCCGCTGGCAGACGCCGGTCCGGCCCTGACAGAGACGCTCGATGCCTACCTCGACGCGGGCGGCGCCATAGAAGCGTGCGCCCGCAAATTGTTCGTTCATCCAAACACCGTCCGGTACCGGTTGCGCCGGATCGCGGACTTCACCGGGCGCGATCCGATGGTGCCCAGGGATGCGTATGTGCTCCGTGTGGCGTCCACAGTGGGCCGATTGAGCCGTCAGGCGCCCCAAACCAACCCACAAATCGCCTGATCAGAGCACCCGACCGTGGCCTACTGGGCGGTAATAAGTGACTCCGCGGGGTGATCCACATCGCAGCGAGGTCTCACCAACGTTGCATAACGTGCGTTTTTGTAGACATTCCACAAAACTTTAAGACGAGGTTCATAATCTCTTACACGGCATAAAACCCGCTTCACAGTGTTTTCTTAATCCGTGCCTCAAACACCTGTGCTTGCGCTGCTTGCCCCCGGGCAGGGATCTCAGACGCCCGGCATGCTCACCGCTTGGTTGGAGCTGCCCGGCGCTGCTGACCGTCTGGCCACCTGGTCGGAGATCAGCGGCCTGGATCTGGCCCAGCTGGGCACCACGGCGACCGCTGAGGAGATCACCGACACCGCGGTGACCCAGCCTCTGGTCGTTGCGGCCACACTGCTCGCACACGAAGAGCTGACCAAGCGCGGCCTGCTGGCCGGTGCCACCACGATCGTTGCCGGCCACTCTGTCGGCGAGATCGCCGCCTACGCCATCGCCGGCGTCATCTCCGCCGACGAGGCCATCAAGCTCGCGGCCACCCGCGGCGCGGAGATGGCCAAGGCCTGTGCGCTGGAGCCCACCGGTATGGCCGCGGTGCTCGGTGGCGACGAGGCCGAGGTATTGGCTCGTCTCGAAGCCCTGGAGCTGGTCCCGGCCAACCGCAACGCGGCGGGGCAGATCGTCGCCGCGGGTGCTGTCGCGGCGCTGGAGAAGCTGGCCGAGGATCCGCCGGCCAAGGCCCGGGTCCGGGTGCTCGCCACCGCCGGCGCCTTCCACACGCACTTCATGGGCTCGGCGCAGGAGCCGTACGCGGCCGCCGCGGCGACCGTGACCCCCAGCGAGCCGACCACCACCCTGCTGTCCAACGCCGATGGCCAGCCGGTCGCCGATGCGGCAGACGCCATGGCCAAGCTGGTCGCCCAGATGACCCGTCCGGTCCGCTGGGACCTGTGCTCGGCCACGCTGCGCGAGCGCTTCGACGGTCAGGAAATCACCGGCATCATCGAATTCCCGCCGGCCGGCACCCTCACCGGGATCGCCAAACGCGAAGTCAAGGGCGTGCCCACGCATCCCATCAAGACACCCGCAGACCTGGACGGACTCACCGAGTTCTGACAGGGCTGCTTGCCGAAACAACCAACCCGGCACACCAAATCCGGTGTGCCGACACAACAAAAAGAAGGAGCCATCGTGGCTGCCAACCAAGAAGAAATCATCGCCGGCCTCGCCGAGATCATCGAAGAGGTCACCGGTATCGAGCCGTCTGAGGTCACCCCCGAGAAGTCCTTCGTCGACGACCTGGACATCGACTCGCTGTCGATGGTTGAGATCGCCGTTCAGACCGAGGACAAGTACGGCGTGAAGATCCCGGATGAGGACCTGGCTGGCCTGCGCACCGTCGGTGACGTCGTCGCCTACATCCAGAAGCTCGAGGAAGAGAACCCCGAGGCTGCTGCCGCGCTGCGCGATAAGTTCACGAAGTGACCAGGCCTTCCACTGCTAACGGAGGCTTCCCGAACGTAGTGGTGACCGCCGTGGAGGCAACCACGGCGCTCGCTGCTGACATCGAGAGCACGTGGAAGGGCCTCCTGGCAGGCGAGAGCGGCATCCGCACTCTCGAGGACGACTGGGTCGCGAAGTGGGACCTGCCGGTGCGTATCGGCGGCCACCTGGTCGATGACCTGGAAAGCCAGCTGACCCGCGTCGAGCTGCGTCGCAACTCCTACGTGCAGCGCATGTCGCTCGTACTGGCGCGACGGTTGTGGAAGAACGCGGGTGCGCCCGAGGTCGATCCCGATCGTTTCGCAGTCGTGATCGGCACCGGTCTGGGTGGCGGCGAGAAGATCGTCGAAACCTACGACGCGATGAACGAGGGCGGCATCCGCAAGGTCAGCCCGCTCGCCGTTCAGATGATCATGCCCAACGGTGCGGCTGCGGTCGCCGGCTTGGAGCTGGGCGCCCGCGCCGGGGTCATCACCCCGGTGTCGGCGTGTTCGTCGGGTTCTGAGGCCATCGCCCATGGCTGGCGTCAGATCGTCATGGGCGACGCGGACTTCGCCGTCGTCGGTGGTGTCGAAGGCGCCATCGAAGCACTGCCCATCGCGGCGTTCTCGATGATGCGTGCCATGTCGACCCGCAACGACGATCCCGCGGCTGCGTCGCGGCCGTTCGACAAGGATCGTGACGGCTTCGTGTTCGGCGAGGCCGGCGCGATGATGATCATCGAGACCGAAGAGCACGCCCTGGCCCGTGGCGCCAAGCCGATCGCCCGCCTGATGGGTGCCGGTATCACCTCGGATGCGTTCCACATGGTGGCTCCGGCCGACAACGGTCTGCGGGCCGGTGCCGCGATGAAGCGTGCACTGGAGACCGCCGGGCTGGACGCCAAGGACATTGACCACATCAATGCCCACGGCACGGCCACCCCGATCGGTGACACCGCCGAGGCCAATGCCATCCGCGTTGCCGGATGCCAGAACGCCGCGGTGTACGCACCCAAGTCGTCGCTCGGCCACTCCATCGGTGCGGTCGGTGCGCTCGAGTCGGTGTTGACCGTCCTCGCGTTGCGCGACGGGGTCATCCCCCCGACGCTGAACTACGAAACCCCGGATCCGGCCATCGATCTCGATGTGGTTGCGGGCGAGCCTCGTTATGGCGACTACAAGTACGCCATCAACAACTCGTTCGGTTTCGGTGGACACAATGTCGCCCTGGCCTTTGGGCGCTATTAAGTCGAAGGGACATTGGAGCTGTAATGGCAGGGGTAACCGCTAACAGGTTGTCTACGGGGAATGGTCTCCCCAACGTCGTCGTCACTGGCATAGCCATGTCGACTGCGCTGGCAACCGATGCTGAAACCACGTGGCAGAAGCTCCTCGCAGGAGAGAGCGGGATTCGTCTCCTCAACGACTCGTTCATTGAGGAGTACGACCTCCCCGTCCGAATCGGCGGGCACCTCCTCGAGGACTTCGAAAGCGAACTGACGCGCATCGAGCTGCGTCGCCTGTCATATCTGCAAAAAATGTCGACGGTCATCGGCCGGCGAGTCTGGGAAAACGCAGGCTCGCCGGACGTTGATCCGCGTCGGCTCATGGTGTCGATCGGCACCGGTATCGGTTCCGCCGAGGAGCTGGTATTCGCTTACGACGGCATGCGGGAACGCGGCCTGCGCGCGGTGTCGCCGCTGGTCGTCCAGATGTTCATGCCGAACGGCGCGGCAGCTGCCGTCGGACTGGATCGCAAGGCCAAGGCCGGGGTGAGCACCCTGATCTCGGCGTGTGCCTCCGGTTCGGAAGCCATCGCCAACGCCTGGCGCCAACTGGTGCTGGGCGAGGCTGACGTCGCCATCTGCGGCGGCGTCGAAACCAAGATCGAGGCAGTGCCGATCGCCGGGTTCGCCCAGATGCGCATCGTGCTGTCCAACAGCAATGACAACCCGCAGGGTGCCTGCCGCCCATTCGACCGCGACCGCAACGGCTTCGTGTTCGGTGAGGGTGGCGCCATGCTGGTGCTGGAAACCGAGGAACACGCCAAGGCCCGCGGCGCCAACATCCTGGCTCGCCTGATGGGTGCCAGCGTGACCTCGGACGGCTACCACATCGTGGCCCCGGACCCCAACGGCGAACAGGCCGGTTATGCCATGAGCCGGGCCATCGAACTGGCGGGGCTCGTTCCTTCTGACATCGACCACATCAACGCGCACGCCACCGGCACCAGCGTCGGCGACGTCGCCGAGGGCGTGGCCATCAACAAGGCCATGAAGGGCCACCGGCCCGCGGTCTACGCCCCCAAGTCGGCGCTGGGCCACTCGGTGGGTGCCGTCGGCGCGGTGGAGTCCATCCTCACCGTGCTCGCGCTGCGAGACGGCGTGGTTCCGCCCACACTGAACCTGGAGAACCTGGATCCGGAGATCGATCTGGACGTGGTCTCCAAGGCTCCGCGACAGGGCGACTACAAGTACGCAATCAACAATTCGTTCGGGTTCGGCGGTCACAACGTCGCGCTCGCCTTCGGCCGGTACTGAGCAACGCAGCGCAGACCGCGAGATCAAGGAGACTGGAAAATGACGACCCTGGCACCTGAGGCGACGGCCGCCGAATCACTTGATCCTCGCGACCCGCTGCTGCGGCTCTCGACCTTCTTCGACCCGGGCAGCGTCAAGCCGCTGCACGAGCGCGACAAGTCGGGCGTCCTGGCCGCCTCCGGCACCGTCAACGGCGTGCACACCATCGCGTTCGCCACCGACGGCACCGTGATGGGTGGCGCCATGGGCGTCGACGGCTGCGCGCACATCGTCCGCGCCTACGACACCGCCATCGACGAGCAGGCCCCCATCGTGGGCATCTGGCACTCCGGTGGCGCCCGTCTGGCCGAAGGTGTGCGCGCGCTGCACGCGGTCGGCCAGGTCTTCGAGGCCATGATCCGGGCCTCCGGCTACATCCCCCAGATCTCGCTCGTCGTCGGCTTCGCCGCCGGTGGTGCCGCCTACGGCCCCGCGCTGACCGACGTCATCGTCATGGCCCCTGAGGGCCGCGTCTTCGTCACCGGCCCGGACGTCGTCCGCAGCGTCACCGGTGAGGACGTCGACATGGTCTCCCTCGGTGGACCCGACACCCACCACAAGAAGTCCGGCGTGTGCCACATCGTCGCCGACGACGAACTCGACTGCTACGCGCGCGGCCAGCGCCTGGTCGGCTTGTTCAGCCAGCAGGGCCACTTCGACCGCAACAAGGCCGAGGCCGGCGACACCGACATCCGCGCCCTCATGCCCGAGTCGGCCCGGCGCGCCTACGACGTGCACCCGATCGTCGAGGCCCTGCTCGACGAGGGCGTCCCGTTCGAAGAGTTCCAGTCCAAGTGGGCGCCGTCCATCGTGGTCGGCCTTGGCCGCCTCGCCGGCCGCTCCGTCGGCGTCATCGCCAACAACCCGCTGCGCCTGGGCGGCTGCCTGAACTCCGAAAGCGCCGAGAAGGCCGCACGTTTCGTGCGCCTCTGCGACGCCTTCGGCATCCCGCTGGTCGTGCTGGTCGACGTCCCCGGCTACCTGCCCGGCGTGGACCAGGAGTGGGGCGGCGTGGTGCGCCGCGGCGCGAAGCTGCTGCACGCGTTCGGTGAGGCCGAGGTCCCCCGCGTCACACTGGTGACCCGCAAGATCTACGGCGGCGCCTACATCGCCATGAACTCGCGATCGCTCGGTGCGTCGAAGGTGTTCGCCTGGCCCGACGCGGAGGTCGCCGTCATGGGCGCCAAGGCCGCCGTCGGCATCCTGCACAAGCGCAAGCTGGCCGCTGTCGAGGACGCTGCCGAGCGCGAGGCGCTGCACGAAGAGCTGGCCCTCGAGCACGAGCGCATCGCCGGTGGTGTCGACTCCGCCATCGACATCGGCGTGGTCGACGAGAAGATCGATCCGGCCCACACCCGCTCGAAGATCACCCAGGCCCTCGCCGAGGCCCCGGCCCGCCGCGGTCGCCACAAGAACATCGCACTCTAGGGTTTTTCCCGGCGCCGAGTGGCCAGTTATTGCACGCATTCTTCCGAATTTCGTGCCATAACTGGCCATTCGCCGTTGATGGGCGATGAGTTCTGCCGGCGGTAGGAGTCTGTACAACCATGACGCAATTGGTGAAGGTGCAGAACTTCAACGTCTCGGCGGACGGCTTCGGCGCCGGTGTCGGGCAGAGCTTCGAGCGGCCCTTCGGCCACGCCGACCCGGGCACCATGTTCGCCTGGGCCGGCGCGACCGCCAATTGGCCCAATCGCACCGAGCCAGGCGGCACGCGCGGCCTGGACGACTTCCTGGTCCGCGACTTCCACCACAACATCGGCGCAGAGATCATGGGCGCCAACAAGTTCAGCCCCTACCGCGGGCCGGCCAATCTCGACTGGCAGGGCTGGTGGGGCGACGAGCCGCCGTTCCACACCCCGGTGTTCGTGATGACACACCACCTGCGGCCGTCGTTCACCTTGTCGGACACCACGTTCCACTTCGTCGACGCAGGGCCGGCCGAGGTGCTGGAACTGGCCCGAGAAGCAGCGCAGGGCAAAGACATTCGCATCGGCGGCGGCGCCACCACTGTCCGGGAGTTCCTCGACGCCGACCTGATCGATACCCTGCACATCGTGGTGTCCCCCACCGTGACGCTCGGCGAGGGCTCACGACTCTGGGAGTCCCCTGACGAGCTGCTCGACAGGTACCACTGCGACGTGGTGCCCAGCTCCAGCGGCGTCATCCACCACTTGTTCTGGCGCCGCTGAATTTCACCCGCGAGCAGACGTAAAACTGTCGAAAACCAGTGGTTTTCGACAGTTTTGCGTCTGCTCGGCGGCTGTTACCGCGTCGTGTAACCACCGTTGGCGAAGATGGTCTGGCCGGTCACCCAGTGCCCTTCGTCGGCGAGGAACACCACCAGCGGCACGATGTCCTCGATGAGGGTCAGCCGGCCGCCCATCGCCTGCGACTTGTGGAACGCCACACGCTCCGGGGTCTCCTGGCCGTAGAAGAACGGCGTGTCCATGGGTCCGGGGCCGACGTTGTTGACGTTGATCCCGCGCGCCGCAAACTCTTTCGCCGCGGCGCGGGTGAAGTGCTCGACAGGGCTCTTGGCGCCGGCGTAGGTGCTGTACCCGTCGGTGAACGCCGCCAGCAGCGCCGTCACGATGGTGATGACCGATCCGCCGTCGTTCAGCCGGCGACCGGCCTGTTGCAGGAAGAAGTACGCGGCCTTCGCGTTGATGTCGAACATCGAATCGTATTCGGCCTCAGTCGTTTCCACGATCGGCTTGCGCAGCACCTTGCCGACGGTGTTGACCGCGATGTCGACGCCGCCGAACGCTTCGGCCGCCGCGTCGAACAGCTTCTCCACGTTGCCGGGGATGGTGAGGTCACCCTGGACCTTGATGGCCTTGGCACCGGAGCCCTCGATCGCGGCGACGGTCTGATCGGCATCGGCCTCGGTGGCTGCACTGTTGTAGTGCACCGCGACATTGACGCCGCGCGCGCCGAGCGTGGTGCTGATCAGACCGCCCAGGTTCTTGGCTCCGGCGGCGACGACTGCTGACTTGCCTTCGAGATTGCTCATGAGGCCCACGCTAGCCACGCCAAACCACAAATAGAAACGAATCTTTCCTACCTATCCACAATTATTAGTTGTAGATAGGGTGGCGGCATGACCAGGCCCTATCCCGATCTGCGCCGGCTGCAGCACTTCCTCGCGGTCGCCGATGCCGGCGGTTTCACCCGCGCCGCGGATCAGCTGCACCTCAGCCAGCAGGCCCTGAGCAGCTCCATCCGACAACTCGAAAAAGAGCTGGGTGCAACACTTTTCGATCGCGACGGCCGGCGGGTCACGCTGACGCCCGCAGGCCGCCAGCTGCACAGCGATGCGCGCACTCTGCTCGCTGCCGCCCACACCGTCACCGATCACGTGCAGCAGGTGGCCAGCGCCGCGCGGGAGAACTACGTCGTCGGGCATACCCCAGCGCTCGACAGCACCGAGGCGTACGCGCTGCTGGAGCCGGTGATCGACGCCTTCGACGACGTGTCCTTCACCTTCCGCCAGATGTTTCCGGATCAGCTGTCCCCCGCGCTGCTCGACGGATCGATCCAGCTCGCCCTGCGCCGCGGCGTGGTGCCGGACCGCGACCTCGCCACCGCGGTGCTGGGCTATCACCCGGTCCGCGTCGCCATGTTGAGTTCGCACCCGCTGGCGCAGCGCGACGCCGTCGACCTCACCGACCTGGCCCACGAACGGATCGCGCTCTGGGCACCGCCCGGCGCGTCCTACTACAGCGACCTGCTGCTCGGCGCCTGCCGACGAGCCGGCTTCGAGCCGGACTACGTGGTCAGCCGCGTCCAGGGCGCGGCGACGGTGGCCGCTCCGCTGACGACGGGCGCCGCGGCGTTCGTCACGCATCCGGTCGGGCCGGTGATGGACGGCCGGGTGACGGTCGTCGACCTGCAGCCACCGCTGCTGGTACCGGTGCAGGCCATGTGGCAGCGACACACGTATTCGCCGATTCGCGACCTGTTGCTCACCCAGCAGCCTTAGCTCACCGGCCAGTTCCGGCACGCATCTCTCGAAAACCCGTGCAATAACTGGCCATTCGGCGCTGTTTAACCGATGGGTGCCACCAGAGCCTCGTCGGCGAGGTCGTCGAGCTCCTTGCCCTTGGTCTCGGGCCCGAACAGATAGCCGACGATGGTCAGCAGCCAGATGGCCGACAGCGCCAGATAGGGCGTCTGCACGCCGTAATGACCGATGGCCCAGCCGACGACGGTCGGCGCGGCGATCGACGCGATGCGCCCGCCGCCGACGGCGACACCAAATCCCGTGCCACGCAGCACTGTTGGGAACAACTCGGAAATGTACGCATCCCCGACTCCCCACAGCCAGCCGAGGGTGGCGATGGAGATCGCTCCGTAGACCTGGTATTCGGCCAGCGAATCCGAGGTGGCCGCCAGGATCGCGGAACCAGCCTCGATGACGGCGCCGAGAATCGCGGAAGGACGGCGCCCAAACCTGTCGGCCAACGCGGTGCCGATGAAGACGAAGACGACCTGCAGCAGGAAGAACACCAGGGCGTAGCGAATCGCATCGGTGGTGGACGCATGGAACCTCTTGACGATGTACGTCGTCAGAAACAGGGTGGAACCCCAGTAGCCGACCGCGTTGGCCGTGTAGATCAGCCAGCCCACGATCAGCCGCCGGCGTACACCGGGTAGCTGCCACAGTTTTGCTCTCGGGATGCGGTGCAGCTTCCGCACCTCGTTGACCTCGGTGTAGCGCGGCGATTCGGTAATGCCCTGGCGGACAAGGAACAAGATGATGGCCGGGACGATGGCGACGATGAACGCCGATTGCCAGCCGTAGCGCGGCACCAGCACCAGCGCGACGGCCGCCGCGAGGACGTAGCCGAGCGAGAACAGCGAGAAGATGACCCCGCCCACGCCGATTGCCCGCGTCTTGGTCGGCCAAACCTCGGCGGTGTAGGGGGCGCCGACCGCCAGCTCGCCGGCTCCGCCCACACCGGTGAGGAAACGCAAACCGGTGAAGGCGGCCAGGTTTGTGGTGATGCCGGCCAATGCCGTGGTGATGCCGTAGAGCAGGATCGACGCGCCCAGGGTGGCCTTGCGTCCCCACCGGTCGGCGGCAATACCGAATCCGATGGTCCCGATGGTGTAGCCGACCAGGAAGATCGACCCGATGTAACCGGCCTGCGCTTCGGTGATCTGCAGGGTCTTCTTGATCTCGGGCAGGACCAAGCCGTAGATGTTCACCGCGTATGAGTCAAAGCCGTACCCAAGTCCCGCCGTCACCGCGACCAACAGCGCCGGCTTGAACGGTTGCGATTTCAGCGGAGGCGAATCAACCTGTGCCTCTTCCAGATTCGCGGCCATGTGGCGACGTTATCGGGTACCTGGCAGCGCCTGAACATTCAGAATCCGCCGGATCGCAAGTGCATTCAGATCTGCCCGTGATTCGGCGGTGCCACGCCGGAGAGTTCCCACGCGCCGATGTGGTGGTACTTCCAGTCGACGGGGTCGTGCACGCTGTGGGTCCGCGCGTTACGCCAGTGCCGGTCAAGGTCATGGCGGCGGTCGGTTCCGCTCGCGCCGGTCAACGCGAAGAGTTGACTGGCGACGTCGACGGCCACTTCGCTGGCGAAGGCCTTGGCCTGCGCAACCGCGATCGAGCCGTGCGCGGCCGCGTCGGGATCGGCGACGTCGAGCCCGATGTCTTCGAGTTCGCCTGCGGCCCAACGTAGTAGCTGGGTCGACGCGCGGGTCCGGGTGGCGAGTTGACCGAATCGCAGCAGGATGTGCGGATCGTCGCTCGCGGCGTTGGCGCCGCCGTAACGCACCGCCTCGAAGAACGGGCGACTGCGGGTGCGGACGAACTCGGCGGCATCGGCCAGGGCACCCTCCGCGATACCAGCTTCGATGGCGGTGTGGACCAGCTGGGCGCGGGCGCCCAGCAATTGCGGTTTCTCGAATGCCGACCAGTAGGGCACCACCAGGTCGCCGTCGATCGCGACGCCATCCAAGGTGGTGGTGCCACTGACGGTCGAGCGCTGCCCCATGGCGGCCCAGTCTTCGTCGATGGCCACACCGGGTGCGTCACGTTCGACGAACGCCAGCACGAGACGACCGTCGGGATCGAGCGCGCTGACTGCCAGCCAACGAGCCGTGATGGCACCGGTGCAGTAGTACTTGGTGCCATCGACGCGCCAGCGCGTGCCGTCGCTGATCAGGCGAGTCTTGAGATCCTGGGCATGGTGGCCACCACGCTCGGCGAGCACCGGGGCGATGCGCGCGCCGTCGACGACAGCGGGCAGGATTCGGGCTCGCTGCAGTGGTGTGCCGAGGAGGCGCAGGATGTCCACGGCGAGGTAATGACCCTGCGGAGTCTGGGCAAGGGCCGGATCAGCTGCCGCGACGATCCTGATGACCTCTGCCAGCGTCCGAGGCCCGAGCCCATCTCCGCCATCGTCGACCGGCACCGTGATGGCCGGCAGGCCCAGGTTCTCGAACTCCGCGACTTCTGCGCGGGGCACAGCGCCGACCCGGTCACGTTCCACTGCACCGGGTTTCACCGCTGCCGCGAACTCTTCCGCGGTGGCGACGACATGCTCGTGCGTCCTGGGAACCGGGGTTCGCACCATGCTCAGGAGTGCCGTTCAGCGAGCAGGCCACGCTCCGCGAGGATGGGGGTGACCCCCTCGCCGACGGAGTAGGCCTCTTCCAGATGCGGATATCCGGACAGGATGAACTCGTCGATGCCGAGCTCGTGATACTCGGCGATGCGGTCGGCGACCTGCTCATGACTGCCGACCAGCGCGGTGCCGGCGCCGCCACGAACCAGTCCGATGCCGGCCCACAAGTTGGGTGACACCTCCAGGTTGTCGGTCCGGCCGCCGTGCAGGGCAGACATCCGCCGCTGGCCCTCAGATTGTGAGTTGCGCTGAACCTGCTGGGCGCGACTGATGCTCTCGGGATCAAGGCCCGCCAACAACTTGTCGGCCTGCGCCCACGCCTCCTCTTCGGTGGGGCGGCTGATGACATGCAGGCGAATCCCGAACCGCAGTTCACCGGCCGCCAGCCGCGCTCGACCCAGGTTCTTCACCTGGTGGCGCACCGCATCGAGCTTCTCGGCGACCTGAGCGGGTGGCTCACCCCAGGTCAGGTATACGTCCGCATGTTCGGCAGCCACTTCCAGCGCCTCGGCCGAGGAGCCGCCCAGGTAGATCTCTGGCCAGGTCTCGGCAGGAATGATGGTCGCGTTCTCCACAGACAGGTGCTTGCCGGTGAAGGTGACCGGCTCGCCGGACCACAGCTGCCGCAGGATCGTGAGGAATTCGGCGGCCCGCTCGTAGCGCTCCGCCTTGCCGAGGTAGTCACCGAAGCGGCGCTGCTCGACGTCGTCGCCGCCGGTGACAACGTTGAGCAGCAATCGGTTCCGCGAGATTCGCTGGTATGTGGCGGCGGCCTGGGCGACCAACGTCGGCGCCTGCAACCCCGGCCGGAAGGCCACCAGGTACTTGAAGCGTTCAGTCCGTTGGGTCAGCGCCGCCGTGAACACCCAGGCGTCCTCACACCAGCTACTGGTTGGGGTCAGCGCCCCGGTGAACCCGAGCTTCTCCGCGGCACCGGCCACCAGACTCAGGTAGTCGAGGTCGGGAGCCCGGTCCGCGCCGAAGGCGTCTGCCCGACTCCCTGCCGCACCCACCGCGTTGCCAAGGCTCAGGTCCGTGCGCGAGTCACCGTTGGTCGGCAGGAACCAGTGCAAAGTGATTGCCATCTGCGAAATGTAAAGGCAAGCAGTGCCACCGGATACCGGCCCTGAATCGGCTCGAGTTGCCGCGAGAGGCTTGACCACCGGACGTGTCGCCGAATCCGCAAAAATCATGCTGATTCCAACGCACCCGATCCGGCTGATCGCGCGGGACCATGCCGACGGAAATCTCGGCGACCGTACGCCGGCTTCAGACGCGCGCCCCTTAGATGAACTCCTGCGCCGCGGCAGCGACGCGTTCGCGATCGGTGCCGACCAACCCGATGCGGGTCCGACGGTCCAGGATGTCGTCGGCGGTGAGTGCGCCCTCGTGGGTGACGGCGTACTCGAATTCAGCTCGGGTGACGTCGATTCCGTCGGCCACCGGTTCGGTGGGACGGTCACACGTGGCGGCGGCGAAGACATTCGATGCCTCCGCGCCGTAACGTGCCACCAGCGATTCGGGCAGCGCTGCAACATGATTCACCGACACCGGGTTCTCCGGGGCGCCGACCAACGGCAGGTTCCGGGTCCGGCACTCCCCCGCACCGAGCCCGCGCAGCGCCACCGCCCGGTCCAGCACGTCCTCGGCCATGTAGCGGTATTCGGTCAGCTTGCCGCCGATGACACTGAGCACGCCGTCAGCGGATTCGACGACGGCATGGTCACGGGAGACATCGGCGGTGTTGCCCTCGCCGGTGTCGATCAGCGGCCGCAGCCCGGCATAGGCGCCCAAGACGTCGTCGGGCCCCAGGCTCGTCTCCAGGGCGGTGTTGACGGTGTCGAGCAGGAATGTGATCTCGGCCGAAGTCGGTTCCGGCACATCGGGAATGGGGCCCGGTGCGTCTTCGTCGGTGAGACCGAGGTAGACGCGGCCGAGCTGCTCGGGCATCGCGAAGATGAACCGGTTCAGCTCACCAGGGATCGGAACCGTCAGGGCCGCAGTCGGATTGCCGAATGCCGCGGCATCGAACACCAGGTGCGTCCCCCGGCTGGGCCGCAACTTGATCGCGCTGTCGAGCTCGCCGGCCCATACACCGGCGGCATTGATCACCGCGCGGGCGGCCAACTGGAACGACTCGCCGGTGAGCTGGTCGGTCAGTCGCACCGAGGTCCCGGTGGCGTCCGATGCTGCCACGCGGGTCAGGATGTGGGCACCGTGCTGGGCGGCGGTCCGCGCCACCGCGGCGACCAGGCGGGCGTCGTCGATCAGCTGGCCGTCATAGGCGAGCAAGGCGCCGTCGAGGCCATCACGACGGACCGCGGGCACCAGTTCGGCGGCACGCGTCGCGTTGACGCGGCCCGACCGCGGCAGGACCGAGGCCGACGTGCCGGCCAGGCGGCGCAGGCCGTCGCCGGCGATGAAGCCGGTGCGCACCAAAGCCCTTGAGGCCCGGTTCATCTCGGGCAACAGCGGCACGAGCTGCGGCATGGCGTGCACCAGATGGGGCGCGTTGCGGCTCATCAGGATGCCGCGCTCGATAGCACTGCGCCGGGCAATGCCCACGTTGCCGGTGGCGAGGTAGCGCAGGCCGCCGTGGACCAGTTTGGAACTCCAGCGACTCGTGCCGAAGGCGAGGTCGTGCTTCTCCACCAGCACCGTCGACAGGCCGCGGCTGGCGGCATCCAGCGCGATGCCGACACCGGTGATGCCGCCGCCGATGACGACGACGTCGACCCGGTCACCGTCGGCCAGGGCGGTCAGCTCGGCGGTACGCCGGGCGGCGTTGAGGGAGCTGCGGCGGGCCGCATCAGGAGTGCTGGTCATGGCTTCAGGTATCCGTTCAGCGAGTGAGCAAGTTCGATGTCCAGCGCGGCGACGTCGAGGACCGGCGCGACCATCTGCGCCGACTGGATGGCCGACTGGACGATCAGCAGGCACATGGCGGCGAGCTGCTTGGGGTCGCCGGGGCGGACACTGCCGTCGGCTTGCGCCGTGGCCAACGCGCCGGCCAGCACTTCCAGCAGGATCTGCTGGCTGGTGCCCATCCGCTGGGCGATGTAGACCATCGCCAGCGCAGGTGCGCTGCTCAGCACGGACATGATGACCTCGTCGTCGCGCAGCCGCTCGGCCATGCCGACCATCCGCTTGACGATCGCGTCGCGGTCATTGCCGCTGACCGCGACCTCGCCCAGCGAGTTGGTGATTCGCGTCGTCAGCAGCGCCGCGAGGATCGCCTGGGTATCCGGCCAGCGCCGGTACACCGTCGGCCGGCTGACCCCGGCGCGGCGCGCGATCTCGGCCAACGTCACGCGATCCACCCCGAAGGCGATCACGCAGTCGGCCGCAGCGTCGACGATTCGGGCATCCAGGGAATCCCGAGGTTCATCGTTACTGATTGACATCATGTGTAATACTGTAACGCATGACCGCAACACGTGACCACCTCGAACCGCCGATGAAGTGGAACGCCTGGGGTGACCCTGCTGCCGCCAAGCCACTGTCCGACGGCATCCGCGGCCTGCTGACCGCGGCCCTCGGTATCGACGCCAACCCAGTCGACGAGCTCGAGGCCGAGCAGGTCACGTTGCGTCCCTCTGCCCTGCCCAACGCCGACCGCGTCGCGCTCGCGGCCATCGTCGGCGACGAGTTCTGCCGCACCAATGCTCACGACCGCCTGCTGCGCGCCGGCGGCAAGTCGACGCTGGACCTGCTGCGCCGCAAGGACACCGGCGAGCAGGACGCACCCGACGCGATCCTGTTGCCGGGCAACGAAGAACAGATCGCGGCCATCCTCGGCTACTGCACCGAGCACCGCATCGCGGTCGTCCCGTTCGGCGGCGGCACCAGCGTGGTCGGCGGAGTCGACCCGATCCGCGACGGCTTCAACGCCGTCGTCTCGCTCGATCTACGCCGCCTGGACCGGCTGGTCGCCATCGACAAGGAGACCGGCGAAGCCGAGCTCGAAGCCGGTGTCACCGGCCCGCAAGCCGAGGAACTCCTTGGCGCGGAAGGCTTTTCCCTCGGCCACTTCCCGCAGAGCTTCGAATTCGCCACCATCGGCGGGTTTGCTGCGACGCGGTCGTCGGGGCAGAACTCCGCGGGCTACAGCCGGTTCGACGACATGGTGCGCGGCCTGACGGTCGTCACCCCGGCCGGCGTCCTCGACCTGGGCCGGGCGCCCGCATCGGCGGCCGGTCCCGACTTGCGCCAGCTGATCGTCGGCTCGGAGGGCACCTTCGGCGTCATCACCCGCGTGCGGGTGCGCGTGCATCCGGTGCCCGAGACGACCCGCTACGAAGCATGGTCCTTCCCCGACTTCGCCACCGGCGCAGCGGCATTGCGGGCGGTCGTCCAGACCGGCACCGGCCCGACCGTCATCCGACTGTCCGACGAGGTCGAGACCGGCATCAACCTGGCGACCACCGAGAGCATCGGCGAGCAGACCATCACCGGCGGCTGCCTGGCCATCACGCTGTTCGAAGGCACTGCCGCACACGCCGAAAGCCGCCACGACGAAACCCGGGCGCTGCTGGCCGCCCAGGGCGGCACCTCGCTCGGCGAGGCCCCGGCCCGCGCCTGGCAGCACGGCCGGTTCGGCGCCCCGTACCTGCGCGACTCGCTCTTGAGCGCCGGCGCGCTGTGCGAGACCCTGGAGACCGCGACGACGTGGTCCAACGTGCCCGCGCTCAAGGCGGCCGTCACCGAGGCGCTGACCACCTCGCTTCAGGAAAGCGGCACACCGGCTTTGGTGATGTGCCACATCTCGCACGTCTACCCCACCGGCGCCTCGCTGTACTTCACCGTCGTCGCCGGCCAGCGCGGCAACCCCATCGAACAGTGGCGCGCGGCGAAAACCGCTGCGTCCGAGGCGATGGTGCGCTGCGGCGCCACCATCACCCACCACCACGCGGTCGGCGCCGACCACAAACCGTGGATGACGGCGGAGGTCGGCGAGCTCGGTGTCGAGGTGCTGCGCGCGGTCAAGAACGTGCTCGATCCCGGCGGAATCCTCAACCCTGGCAAGCTGATCCCGTGAGGATCACGCTCCTGACCAACCCGGCGTCCGGCCAGGGTCGGGGCTCCGCGGCAGCGCAGCGTGCCGTTGCGCGACTGCAACGCCGCGGCGTCGACGTGGTCGAGTTGATCGGATCCGATGCCGCCCACGCCCGCCAACTGCTCGACGAAGCACTGGACCATGGCACCGACGCGGTGGTGGTGGCCGGCGGCGACGGCATCATTTCGCTTGCGCTGCAAGCACTTGCACAGGGCGACGTGCCGCTGGGGATCATTCCCGCCGGCACCGGCAATGATCATGCTCGCGAATTCGGGATTCCGCGGGACGACCCCGAAGCCGCCGCCGACATCGTCGCGACGGGCAAGACCCGGACCATCGACCTCGGCCGGATCGAGGGATCGGACGGCACGCTGCGGTGGTTCGGCACGGTGATGTCGGCGGGATTCGACTCGCTGGTCACCGACCGAGCCAACCGGATGACATGGCCGCGCGGCCGGATGCGCTACAACGCGGCGATGCTGGTCGAACTGTCGCAGTTGCGGCTGCTGACGTGCCGGGTGAGCTTCGACGGCGGCCCGGAGACCGAAATGCCGATGACACTGGCGACATTCGGCAATGGCCGTAGCTACGGCGGCGGCATGCTGATCTGCCCGGGCGCCGACCTGAACGACGGCCTGCTCGACGTCACCATGGCGGCTTCGGCTTCACGGACCAAGTTGATCCGGTTGTTCCCGACGGTGTTCAAGGGCACGCACGTGCACCTCGACGAGGTGACCACGCGGCGCGCACGCACGGTAACCGTCGACGTGCCCGGGATAAACGCCTATGCCGACGGCGAATTCGTCTGCCCGCTGCCGGTGACAGTGTCCGCGGTACCGGACGCGTTGCGGGTCCTGGTGCCGTAACCCGACTTTCAGTCCCGCGTAGCCGCAAGGAGCGCAAGCAGATTCATCAACCGGGTGATGGCACCGGTGACCGGTCGCGCCGGCAGCGTCGGATCGACCGCACGCTGAATCCCCAGCCCGATGCCGGCGCTGAGGAACAGGTTGCCGATGTCGTCGAAGCTGTCCATCACGCCAACAGCGACCAGCTGCTCTTCATTGAGCCCCAAGTCGACCGCCAGAGAACGCAATACGTCGACGACCATCTGGGCCGCTTCGTTGCGTAGCGCCGTGACCATCTGTCCCAGCTCGGGATCGTTGCGCGACAGCACCACGAATTCGAGTTCGAGCATCGTCCAGCCCACGTCGCCGGCGGTGCGTTCCAGCCAGGCGTTCACTGCTTCGACGCGGCTCGGGATGTCGGCATCGGACATCGCCAGCTGGGACATCTCGGAGAACTTCTCGCGATGGATGGCCTCGAGCACTTCCCTGCACAAGATGGGCTTGCTGCCGAAATTCGAGTACACCGCGCCCTTGCTGTAGCCCGCGTCGTCGGCGATGTCGTCGAGGCTGGTGGACGCATAGCCGTGCTTGAGGAACCGGGCCTTCGCCGCGTCGAGCAGCTCGGCGCGCGTCTGTTCCTGACGCTGCACCCTGGTCAATCGCGGCATGCGTTGATACTACTGGTTTGCGATACCGGGAGTACTAGCTTTACTCTGAGAATTCGGATACCGTGGGTATTCCATTGGGTCGGCAAGGCCCCTACCAGCAGATTCGAGGCTATCGATGCAGCTAGCGCGACGTTCACTCGCACTCGGCGGTGCCACTGTCGTCATCACCGGAGGCGCCAGAGGCATCGGCGCCAAGACCGCCGAGCTCTTCTCGCAGCACGGCGCCAACGTGTGGATCGGCGACGTCGACGCCGATATCGCCGAGCAGACAGCCCGCACCATCCCCCGCTGTCGCAGCGCCCGCCTCGATGTCACCCGGCGCGACTCCTGGGACCAGTTCGTCGGGCAGGTGCTCAAAGAGTCCGGCCGCATCGACGTCCTGGTGAACAACGCCGGCGTCATGCCGCTGGGCGCCTTCGAGTCCGAGGCCGAGTCGACGACCGACCTGATTCTCGACGTCAACGTCCGGGGTGTGCTGAACGGTATGCGCGCAGTGGTCCCGTTGATGATCACCCGCGGCAGTGGCCACGTCGTCAACGTCGCCTCGATGGCCGGCATGATCCCCATCCCGGGCATGGTCACCTACAACGCCAGCAAGTTCGCCGCGGTCGGCGCGTCACTGGCGGCGCGCAGCGAGTACGCCGGTACCGGCGTCACCGTGTGCGCGGTACTGCCCTCCGCGGTGCGCACCGAACTCTCATCGGGCGTCCAGCTCGGCGCCGGCATGCCGACAGTCGACCCCGAGGATGTGGCGCAGGCGGTCCTGAAGACGTTGCGCACCAAAGCCGCCCGCACGTCGGTGCCCGAGTGGGTGGCACCCGGCTGGGCGTTGGTCGACGCACTGGTCCCGGAGTTCGTCCAACGCGCGGCGCGCTCCCTCATGGACGACCGACGGGCCTTGACCGCAATGGATCCCGTCGGCCGGTCGGCCTACCTGGACCGGATCGAGCGGCAGTCGAAAGAGCATGCCTCCGAGACGGATTCAGCATCGGATTCGGAAGCCCACGCGTGAAACGGGCACTCGTCATCGGCTGCGGTGGAACCATCGGCGGCGCGTGGATTGTCGCGGCACTGCACGCGCTGCAGGAGCAGACGGGCTGGGATCCCCGCGATGCCTCCGTATTGCAAGGCACGTCGGCGGGTGCCGAGATCGTCACGATGCTCGGCGGCGGAGCATCCGTCGACGACCTGGTGGCGATGCACCGAGGTACCAGCACCGACGAACGCCTGAGTCGGCACATCGACGCCACGCCGCCGAGCCTGCCTCCCCTGCCGGCACTTCGCCTGCTGAACCCGGCGCTGTTGCGCAGCCAATCGGGCCTGGCCGCGGTGACCGGTATCGCTCCCACCGGGCGCGGCGACTCAACATGGCTGCAGCGCTTGGCAGCTGGATTCGCCAATGCCTCCGGTTGGGTGGATCACCCGGGGGCCCGCATGGTGGCCTTCGACTACCAGCGCGGCGAGCGGGTGGCGTTCGGCGCGCCCGGCGCACCGAAAGCAACTGCCGGCGAAGCACTCCGGGCGTCCTGGGGAGTTCCCGGCTGGATGCCCCCGGTCAGCATCGGCGACCGCAGGTTCGTCGACGGCGGCGCTGCGTCCACCGCGTCGGTCGACCTCATCAGCCATGAGGAAGCCGACCTGATCTACGTCATCACCCCGATGGCCTCCGAAAGCGGCGTTCGGGCACCGGGATTCGGCGGCATCCTCGAACATCGATTGCTGCGCCGCCCGATGTCCACGGTGCTGGACGCCGAGATCGCCGCCGCGCGCGCCCGTGGCATCGAGGTCGTCCTGATCCAGCCCGACGCCACTGATCTGGCCGGCCTGGGTGCCAACTTCATGCTGCGCAGCCGGCGGCGCGCAGCCTTCGAGTCCGCCATGACCACCGCACCGAACACGGTGCGTCGAGCCTGGGAGTCCTGATGAGCAAACGTGATCCGCGCATCGTCATCATCGGCGCCGGCGTAGCCGGGATCGCCTCCGCGTACACCTTCCAGCAAGCCGGGTTCACCAACTTCACCATCCTGGAGAAGGGTTCCGACGTCGGCGGGGTCTGGCACTGGAACCGCTACCCCGGACTGACGTGTGATGTGCCGTCGCACATCTACCAGTTCGCCTTCGCCCCCAAACCCGACTGGAGCCACGTCTGGGCCGGCGGCGAGGAGATTCAGGAGTATCACCGGGACGTCGTGACGCGGTTCGGCCTCGACGAGCACCTGCGGCTCAACACCGAAGTCACGGCCTTGCACTACGACCAGGACGAGCACACCTGGACCGTCACCACCGAGAACGAAACGCTCACAGCCGATTTCGTCATCTGCGCCACCGGCGTGCTGCACCACCCCTTCACCCCGGACATCCCCGGCATGGACACCTTCGAGGGCGCTGTTGTGCACACCGCGCGGTGGGACCCCGAACTGGAGACCGCCGGTAAGCGCATCGCCGTGATCGGCACCGGATCGACCGGAGTGCAGGTGGTTTCGGCACTGCAGCCGAAGGCCGGCAAGCTGCTGCACTTCGCCCGGTCGCCGCAGTGGATGCTGTGGGCACCGATGAAACTGCCTCAGCTGGGTGTCGTCACCGCACTGCTGCGCGCCATGCCTCAGCTGTATCAGGCTGTTGCCGAACGCATTCCGCTCTGGGGATCCAGCGTTCTCGTCGACATCGTGACCAAACCGACCTGGCGGCGCAAGCTGGTACAGCAGTACGCCCGCCTCAGCCTGCGGGCCCAGATCCGCGATCCGAAGCTGCGTGCCAAACTCACCCCCGACTACCAGCCGCTGTGCAAGCGCCAGGTGCTGTCGGGCACGTACTACCAGGCGATCACCGCCCCCAACGCCCAATTGGTCACCGATCGCATCGCCGAATTCACCCCCACCGGCATTCGCACCACCGACGGCGAACACCACCGGATCGATATCGCCGTGCTGGCCACCGGTTTTCAGGCACACAACTACATGCGCCCGATGCAGGTGGTGGGCCGTGACGGTCTCACCCTGGACGACGCCTGGGTGAAAGGCCCTCGCGCCTACCGGATGACCGCCATCCCGGGCTTCCCGAATCTGTTCACCGTGCTCGGCCCGAACTCGCCGACGGGGTCCATCTCACTGCAGTACACCGCCGAACTGACGGCGCGCTACATCGTGAAGTGGCTCAAGCGTTTCGAGCGCGGCGAGATCAACGAGGTCGAGGTGACCGACGAGGCCACCGACGAATTCAACGCCGCGGCAGTCGAAGCCATGGAGCCGACGGTGTGGAACACCGGCTGCAATTCCTGGTACTTCAGCGAGGGCGGCACCATCGACCTGTGGCCGTTCGACCGCGGGACGCTGACCCAGATGCTGACCGAGCCGCAGCCGGAGCACTATCGCGTGAGCTAGCCGACGCCGCGGTTCAGCCAGCTGACTTCGCCGACCTCGGCGCCGCCGCCGCGGTAAGGCTCCAGGGCCTCGTCCCAGGCGGTGCCGAGCACGGTGTCGAGTTCGGCGGCGAGCGTGTCGGCGCCCGACGACATGAGCGTGCGCAGGCGCTGCTCGCCGACCATGGTGTCACCGTTGGCGCTCATGGAACCGCTCCACAGGCCCAGGGTCGGGGTGTGGCACCAGCGATGTCCATCGACGCCTGCGCTCGGGTCCTCGGTCACCTCGAAGCGCAGCACTGTCCACGAGCGCAGGGCGCTGGCGAGCTGGGCTCCGGTGCCGACGGGCCCCATCCAGTTGGTGATGGCGCGCAGTTGACCGGGCATGGCGGGTTGGGGCGTCCATTTCAGGTTCGCCCGCGCCGACAGGGTCGACGACAGCGCCCACTCAACGTGCGGGCATACCGCCGCGGGAGAGGCGTGGATGTACACCACGCCAGTCGTCGCGTCGGCGAGTTGGTTCGACGCACGCATCATCTGCTCCTTCAGCTACACGAGGGACGTCTTCCCCAACGACCTGGTGTTGCCGAAATGTTGCAGTTGTTTAGTGCGTGTCTATTGTGCCGTGTGAGACCCCTGTTGCGCTAGTCTGTCGCGCAATCTCTCAGCGCGGCCTCAGGAATCAGACGCCCAGTGTCGACTTGTGGTCGGAGAATCGGGCGGGCCTCAACACAAGCCAACACTCGAGCGGAGTGTCAGGCTCCCATCTATCTTCTAACCGTGACTGCCCTGGACCGGTTCTTCGAGATCTCCGCACGCGGCTCGACCGTCGCTGCTGAACTGCGCGGCGGCGCGGTGACCTTCATCGCGATGGCGTACATCATCGTGCTGAACCCCATCATCCTGTCGAGCACGGCAGATATCGCCGGGCACAAGCTCGCGTTCGGCCAGGTCTCCGCGGTGACGTCGCTCGCGGCCGGCGCCATGACGATCCTGTTCGGCGTCGTCGCCCGCCTCCCCTTCGCGTTCGCCGCCGGGCTGGGCATCAACTCGTTCCTGGCCAGCTCCGTGGTGGGCGTCCTGACCTGGCCGGAAGCCATGGGGCTGGTGGTGATCGAAGGCCTCATCATCGTCGCGATGGCGGTCACGGGCCTGCGGCGCATGATCTTCGACGCGGTGCCCATGCCGCTGAAACTGGCCATCACCGCAGGCATCGGGCTGTTCATCATGTTCATCGGACTGGTCAACGCCGGTTTCGTCGCGTCGACGGGCCATCCGTCGCCGCCGCTGGGACTGGGCGCCGGCGGCACCGGATCGGTCCGCGCGATCCCCACCCTCGTCTTCGTGTTCACCCTGCTGACCTCAGGTGTCCTGGTGGCGCGCAAGGTGCGCGGCGGCATCCTGATCGGCCTGATCTCGGGTACCGCACTGGCCGCCGTCATCGAGGCGATCTGGCACCTTGGCTCGGCCACCGAAAAGCCCGGCGGCTGGAGCCTGTCGGTGCCGACGCTGTCCGGTTCCCCGTTCGCGGTGCCCAACCTGTCGCTGATCGGTCACGTGGACTTCGGCAGCTTCGGCCGGATCGGCGCGATCGCCGCACTCATGCTGGTGTTCACGCTGCTGTTCACCAACTTCTTCGACGCCATGGGCACCATGACGGGCCTGTCGCGGCAGGCCGGTCTGGCCGATGAACACGGCAACTTCCCGCGCCTGCAGTCGGCACTGGTGATCGAGGGCACCGGTGCGGTCGTCGGCGGCGCGGTGTCGGCGTCGTCCAACACGGTGTTCGTCGAATCCGGCACCGGCATCGGCGAAGGCGCCCGCACCGGCCTGGCCAGCCTGGTGACCGGCGGATTGTTCTTGGCCGCAATGTTCTTGACCCCGCTGACGGAGATCGTGCCCACCGAGGTCGCGGCCGCCGCGCTGGTGATCGTCGGCACCCTGATGGTCTCGGTGCTGCGCGAGATCGACTTCTCCGACTTCTCGGTGGCGCTGCCGGTGGTGCTGACCGTGGCCGTGATGCCGCTGTCCTACTCGATCGCCAACGGCATCGGCGTCGGCTTCATCGCCTGGGCCGTGCTGCGCGCGGCGTCGGGCCGCATCAAGGAGATCAGCCCGCTGCTGTGGATCGTCGCCGCCGGGTTCCTGCTGTTCTTCGCGCGCGGCTGGATCGACAGCATGATCGGCGTCGTCCGCTAAGCGAACTCCCCTAGCCGGCGAACTCGCGCAGGACAGCGGCGGACACCTCGGGCCACACCGCGTGCGTCCAGTCCCCGAAATCGCGGTCGGTCAGCACGATCAGCGCCAGGTCTACTTCCGGATCGACCCAGAGGAACGTGCCGGACTGGCCGAAGTGGCCGAACGTCCTCGCCGAGTTGCCCGCGGCCGTCCAGTGCGGGCTCTTGCCGTCCCGGATCTCGAAGCCCAGACCCCAGTCGTTGGGCCGCTGCGATCCGAATCCCGGCAGCACCCCGTCCAGACCGGGGAACTGCACCGAGATCGCGTCGGCATGCATCGGTGCCGACACCAGAGCCGGACGCAGCAGGTCACCAGCGAACGCCGCGAGATCGGTCACGGTCGACCAGGCGCCGTAGCCCGCGGTGTCGGATCCGCCCGGCAGGTCGGAATCACTCATGCCTAGCGGCTCGAATACCGCTTCACGCAGGTACTGCCCGAATTCGATGCCCGACTCGTGTTGCAGCACGTGAGCCAGGACCGCGAACCCGGCGTTGGAGTAGATGCGCCGGGAGCCGGGCGTGGCAATGGCGTCGGGCGTCAGCATCGCCAGCCCCGAGGTGTGCGCGAGCAGGTGCCGCACCGTCGACCCCGGTGGGCCGGCCGGGGTGTCCAAGTCGACGACGCCCTCTTCGACCGCGATCTGCGCGGCGCGGGCCACCAGCGGCTTGGTCACCGACGCAAGCCGGAACGCCCGGTCGACGGGTCCGTGCGCGGCGAGCACGCCCGCCGGCGACACGACCGCGGCCGCGGCACTCGGTACCGGCCAGGAATCAAGTAGCTCGAGTGCGGTCACATCACGACCCTGTCATAGGACAAAATGTCCACGGGCGAGGGTCAACGCACCGTTAACCAGACATTTGTCTGGACACTATTCCAATAATTGCGCGAGGCATTAGGTTATAGCCATGAGTCAGACAGTGCGTGGTGTGATTTCCCGGGCCAAGAAGCAGCCCATCGAACTGGTCGACATCGTCATCCCCGATCCCGGACCCGGCGAGGTCGTCGTCGACATCATCGCTTGCGGCGTGTGCCACACCGACCTCACCTACCGTGAGGGCGGCATCAACGACGAATACCCGTTCCTGCTCGGCCACGAGGCCGCGGGCACCGTCGAGTCGGTCGGCGCGGGCGTCACGCACGTCGAGCCGGGCGACTTCGTCATCCTCAACTGGCGGGCCGTCTGCGGCGAGTGCCGGGCCTGCAAGCGCGGCCGCCCGCACCTGTGCTTCGACACGTTCAACGCCACCCAGAAGATGACGCTGACCGACGGCACCGAGCTCACCCCCGCCCTGGGCATCGGCGCCTTCGCCGACAAGACCCTCGTGCATGAGCGCCAGTGCACCAAGGTCGATTCCGAAGCCGATCCGGCCGTCGCCGGCCTGCTGGGCTGCGGCGTGATGGCCGGCATCGGCGCCGCCATCAACACCGGCAACGTGTCCCGCGACGACACCGTCGCGGTCATCGGCTGCGGCGGCGTCGGTGACGCCGCCATCGCCGGTGCGGCGCTGGTCGGCGCCAAGCGGATCATCGCCGTCGACACCGACAACAAGAAGCTGCACTGGGCACGCGAATTCGGCGCCACGCACACCATCAACGCCCGCGACCTCGACCCCGTGGAGACCATCAAGGACCTGACCGACGGCAACGGCGCCGACGTGGTGATCGACGCCGTCGGCCGGCCCGAGACCTGGAAGCAGGCGTTCTACGCCCGCGACCTCGCGGGAACCGTTGTGCTCGTTGGTGTTCCGACGCCCGACATGAAGCTCGAGATGCCGCTGGTGGACTTCTTCTCCCACGGCGGCGCCCTCAAGTCGTCCTGGTACGGCGACTGCCTGCCCGAGCGCGACTTCCCCACCCTCATCAGCCTGTACCTGCAGGGCCGGCTGCCGCTGGACAAGTTCGTCAGCGAGCGCATCGGGCTCGACCAGATCGAAGATGCCTTCCACAAGATGCACAGCGGTGAGGTGCTGCGGTCGGTGGTGGTCCTGAAGTGAGCAATATCCAGCGGGTAGTCACCAGCGGCACCTTCAGCCTGGACGGCGGCACCTGGGACGTCGACAACAACATCTGGCTCGTGGGCGACGACACGGACGTCGTGGTGTTCGACGCCGCCCACACCGCCGAACCGATCATCGAGGCCGTCGGCGGCCGCAACGTCGTGGCCGTGGTCTGCACCCACGGACACAACGACCACATCACCGTCGCCCCGGAGCTGTCGGCGGCGCTCGACGCCCCGGTGCTGCTGCATCCGGCCGACGAGATGCTGTGGCGGGTCGTCCACCCGGACAACCCTTTTCACACCGTGGGCGACGACCAGGTGCTCACCGTCGGCGGCCTCGAGATCAAGGCCATCCACACTCCCGGGCACTCCCCCGGCTCGGTGTGCTGGTACATCCCGGAACTGGGGGCGGTGATCTCCGGCGACACCCTGTTCCATGGCGGCCCCGGCGCGACCGGCCGCTCGTACTCGGATTTCCCGACCATCCTGGCGTCGATCTCAGACAAGCTCGGCAAGCTGCCCGACGACACCGTCGTCTACACCGGGCACGGTGACACCACCACCATCGGCGGCGAGCTGGTCAACTACGACGAATGGGTGGCCCGCGGCCACTAGCCGAGGTCTATCTCGAAGGCGCTGCGCTGAATCGGGCGTCGGGTCCGCGACGCCCACACCCGCGCGAGGACCAGCACGACGGTCGCCCCACCGAAGGTCACGCCGAACACCAGCGGCAGGTGCACATACGGGGTGTCGTGTCCGAACGCGAGCGTCGGGTTGACGTAGGCGGTCACGTTGCCGTCGGTGGTGATGGCATAGTCGCCCTCTGCCGCGACCTGCGCAAACCAGACCCGGACGTGGGCGTCGTTGTTGATGGTCGTGCTGCCGCTGATGTCCTCGGTCAGCGCCGGGTCCGGCACGCCGGTCGGCGGCACGATGCCGATCGACATCTTCGGGACGGGAAGCCCCCCGCCACTGCCGATCACCATCGTGTGCAAGCTGATGGTCGCGGTGCCGGCCGGCAGGTGCACCGTGCCCGAACCGGGGATCGGAACCTCGCCGTAGGCATCGAAATCGTCGAAGACGAACGCGTTGAGGATGAGCGCGACGATGAATGCGACGGCCGCCATGACCATCGTCGTAACGGCGGCCACAGTGAGCACCCTCGGCGCAGTCCAGCGACTCATGCCCGCAGTCTGTCACGCGCTCACGCGGTTGAGGCGCTACCGTGAGACATGCCCGAGTCCAGCGTGGTGGTGCAGCCCGACCCGCTCGGGAGCTCGCGCCTGCAGACCGTCGGACTCCGCACGGCCACAAAGCTTTTCGAACAGGCTGCCGCCGAGGTGCCGCTCCCGGCGGCGCCGCATCCGGTGGTGATCGCCGAGTATGGCTCGGGCAACGCGCACAACGGCCTGCTGCCGATCGGCGCGGGCATCGCCGCCTTGCGCAAACGTATCCGGCCCGAGCATCCCATCGTGGTGACGCACACCGATGTCCCCGACAACGATTTCAGCGCCCTGTTCCGGACCCTGCGCGACGACCCGTTCAGCTACCTGCGCACCGACCGGGCCACGTACGCCTCGGCGGTGGGGCGTTCGTATCTCAGCCAGATTCTGCCGTCGGACGGCGTGCACGTGGGATGGTCGGCGTGGGCCATCCACTGGCTCAGCCGCATGCCGGCCGACATCCCCGATCACGTCCAGGCGTCCTTCAGCGCCGACGCCCAGGTGCGCGCCGCGTACGCCCGGCAGGCGGCGCACGACTGGCACGAATTCATCGCGTTCCGCGGCCGCGAGTTGAGTCCGGGCGGGCGCCTGGTCATCATGACGATGGGTCAGCACGACGACGGACGCCCCGGTCTCGAGCCGCTTTTCGGCGGGATCATGCATGCGCTGGCCGAGCTGCGGGTGCAACGGCTGGTCACCGACGATGAACTGCGGCGCATGCAGCTGCCGATCGTGGGCCGCAGTGAAGCCGACTTCCGGTCACCGTTCGCCCCGTCGGGGCGCTTCGAGCGGCTGCAGATCACCCATTTGACGGTTGCCGACGAGCCGGACCGCTTCTGGCTTCAGTACCAGAATGACCGTGACGCAACGGCTTTCGCGAAGAGCTGGGTCGGGTTCACCAGAGCGGCGGTGTTCGACACGCTCCTGGACGCGTTGGACCCGGCCGACCCGGCGAGGCGATGTCAGCTCTCCGATGCCCTGGAGGCCGCGCTGGTCGACCTGCTGTCCGCCGCACCGCGCCCGATGCCGATTCCCGTGGCGCACATCGTCGTTCAGAAACAGCTGCGCTGAGCTAGACGAAGATATCCAGGATCAGGACCATGGCCAGACCCGATACCGAGAGCACGGTCTCCATGATCGACCAGGTCTTGATCGTCTGGCCGACGCTGAGCCTGAAGTACTCCTTGACCAACCAGAAGCCCGCGTCGTTCACGTGCGAGAAGAACAGCGAGCCGGCACCGACGGCCAGCACCACCAACGACAGCTCGCCGGAATCCATCCCCTGGACCAGGCCAAGAATCAGCGACGACGCCGTGATGGTGGCGACGGTGGCCGACCCGGTGGCCAGCCGGATCAGGACCGCGAGCAGCCACGCCAGCACGAGCACGGAGATGTGCACGCCTTCGGCCCAGCGCGCCAGCATCGTGCCGATGCCGGTGTCCACCAGAACCTGTTTGAATCCGCCGCCGGCGGCGACGATCAGGAAGATGCCCGCGACCGGGGGCAGGCTCGACTCGATGCACTTGGTGACCGCAGCGCGATCCATCCCCGCGCCGCGGCCGAGGGTGACGGTGCCGACCACGACGGCGATGAGCAGCGCGACCAGCGGGGTGCCCACCGCGTCGAAGATCCGGCGGAACCACTGCGTCTTGTCGTCGATGAAGATGTCGACGAGGGCCTTGCCCAGCATCAGCGCGACCGGCAGCAGCACCGAGCCCAGCGTGACGCTGAAGCGTGGTCGTTTGCCGTGTGCCCGAAGGGCTTCGGGATCGGTGTCGAAGGTGTCCGGCGCCGCGACGACGACCCATTTGCCGGCCAGCCGGCCGAACAGCGGGCCCGCGACGATGATCGTCGGGACGGCGACGAGCACCCCGAGCCCGAGCGTGACGCCGAGGTCCGCGCCCAGCAGCCCGACAGCGGTCAGCGGCCCGGGATGCGGCGGCACGAAACCGTGCATGGCCGACAGGCCCGCCAGCGCCGGGATGCCGATGGTGATCAGCGACTGCTGCGAGCGTCGGGCCACCAGATAGATGACCGGCATCAGCAGCACCAGACCGATCTCGAAGAACATCGGCAGCCCGATGATCGCGCCCACCAGCGCCATCGCCCAGGGCAGGGCGCGGGGCGAGGCGGCTCCGACGATGGTGTCGACGATCTCGTCGGCGCCACCCGAGTCGGCGAGCAGTTTGGCGAACATCGCGCCGAGGGCGATCAGGATGCCCACGCCGGCCGCGGTGGCGCCGAAGCCGTCGGAGAACGATTTGAGGACAGCGGTGAGGTTCTCTCCGGCCGTCAGTCCCACCATCAGGCCGCCGAAGATCAGTGCCAGGAACGGGTGCAGTTTGACCAGCGTGATGAGTACGACGATGACGCTGATGCCGACGACGAACGCCAGGATCAGCTGGGTGGCCGAGCCGACGGGCTCGACGAGTTTGGGCGCGTCAGCCAGGAATGAGGTGCCCATCAGACGTTCTCCCCGTCGCTGCGCTCGCCCCGGTGGTCGCCTCCGGTGCGTGAAATGTATTCGTCGACAATCGAATCGATGCTCTGTCCCACGTCGATGACGACGCCGGCCTCGTCGGCTCGCAGTGGTTCCAGGGTTTCGAACTGTGAGGCCAGCAGCGACGCCGGCATGAAGTGGCCTGGCCGGCTGGCCTGCCGGGCGCCGATGACCTCGGGGGTGCCGAACAGGTGCAGGAACTGCGTGCCCGGGCAGTGGCTGCGCAGCTGGACACGGTACTGGTACTTGAGGGCCGAACAGCTCATCACGCCGCCGTCGCCGCAGCGCTCCCCGAGCCACCGCCCGATGGTTTCGAGCCAGGGCCGGCGGTCGTCGTCGTTCAGCGGGTGACCGGCCGCCATCTTCTCGATGTTGGCGGCGGGGTGGAAGTCGTCCGCATCGGCGAACGGCACGCGTAACCGCTGCGCGAGCGCCGCGCCGACGGTCGACTTGCCGGATCCGGAAACGCCCATGACGACGATCGGTGATGGCATCTACTACACCCGCCCTTGCTGTGGTTTGACTCACACAGCGTGGCTCAAAAGTCAGACTATTTCAAGACCCAATCGAAATAGATAAGTTTAAAGCCAGCCGGGCATAGGTATGACAGGATGTTATGCGTGGCTACGCCCTCAAACGTCAGCGCTCTGCACGACAACGTGCTGAGCGCGCTGGGGACCGCGGTGGTATCCGGTACCTACGCCGCCGGCGAGGTCATCACCCTCGAAGGCGTGAGCGCACAACACGGGGTCTCCCGCAGTGTCGTGCGGGAAGCGATCCGGGTCCTCGAATCGATGGGGATGGTCGCCTCGCGCCGCCGGGTCGGGATCACCATTCAGCCCGCGGCGAATTGGAATGTGTTCGACCCCAGACTGATTCGCTGGCGACTCGATTCGGGCGATCGAGCCGCGCAACTGGTGTCGTTGTCGGAGCTACGCCGCGGGTTCGAACCGGTGGCGGCCGCATTGGCCGCCGAGCGCGCGAATCCACACCAGTGCCGCATCATGGCCGCCGCCGTGTCGGACATGGCTGTGCACGGTCGCGACGGCGACCTCGCCGCATATCTGCAGGCGGACAAGATCTTTCATCAGACCCTGCTGGAGGCCAGCGGCAACGAGATGTTCCGCGCCCTGAACGCGGTGGTCTCCGAGATCCTCGCCGGACGCACCCATCACGGCATGATGCCCGACTCCCCCAACCCGGCCGCCATCGCGCTGCACGACGAGGTGGCCCGCGCCGTGCGGCTGCGCGACCCGGCCGGCGCCGAACGCGCGATGCGCGCCATCATCGACGAAGCGGCCGCCGCCGTCGCCGAGGAGTCGGGTTCGGACTGACGTCCGTCAGCGGCAGCGCTTCAGACCGTCGTTGGGGTCACAGAACAGCGGGTACTGCTGCACCGGAATCGGCAGCGGCTTCTGGAATTCCAATCGGAAGGACTTCTTGACCATGGCCGCCTGCACGCCGCACTGTTCGGCGTTCATGATGGTCCGGGTGCCGGTCCAGTTGGTGTCCTCGAACTCGTAGTTCTCGACGACCTTGGACTTGGATCCGTCCGGGCACGTGAAGCCCTGGAGGTCGGTCTGGGTGAACGCCCAGTGCCCCTCGCCGCCGGTCTGCCGGGCGTCGCCGCCGTAGGTTGCGCCGTACTGGTCGGACCCGATGTGCACGAGGCAACCCACTGGCAGTTCCATGTTGTTGCGCAGATCGCCAACGGTCGGGGCACAGACCGGATAGATGGTCCACACGCTGATCGGCGTGCCCTCCTGGATGAAGGTGTAGATCCCCTCGGGCAGCCGGATGTCGGCATGCGCCGGCGCAGCTGCCGAGAGGAGTGCGCCCGCTGCGGCGAAACCAAAACTCGAAACGATAGCTAGAACACGTTTCATTTTCACCGCCTGAGTATCGCAGGCGACTCGGCCGCGGCGTGAGAAAGTCACCGTATGAGTTCACTCAGCGGGAAAGTTGCATTGATCACGGGCGCCTCGGCCGGCTTGGGCGCCGCCACGGTCAAGGTTTTCGCCGAACGCGGCGCCTCGGTCTTCGGTATCGCGCGCGATGCCGAGCGGATGGCAACGGTGTTCGCCGACGCCTACGGCGACGAGCCCGGCGGCGCGTTCTCCGCGGTGGACATCAGCACGGCCGACGCCTGCCGGCAGGCCGTCGAGGACTGCATCGCGAAGTTCGGCCGACTGGACGTGCTGGTGAACGTCGCGGGATTCCACGTGATGCGGCACACCCTGTCGATGACCGACGACGACTGGGACCGCGACCTCGCAGTGAACCTGAACGGCCCGTTCTATCTGACCCGGGCGGCGCTGCCGCAGCTGCTGGAGAACGGCGGCAACATCGTCAACGTCTCCTCGATCGCGGGCGTCGAAGGCGAGATCTACTCGGCCGGTTACTGCGCCGCCAAGCATGGGCTGATCGGGCTCACGCGGGCGCTGGCCGTGGAATACACCAAGGAAAAACTGCGGGTCAACGCGGTGTGTCCGGGTGGCATGCTGACCGCGCAGGTCACCGAGTTCGCGGCACCCGAGAACGCCGACTGGGACCTGATCATGCGGATCGCCGCTCCGCGTGGCTTCATGGAGCCGCGGGACGTGGCGAACGTCATCGCGTTCCTGGCCAGCGACGACGCCGCCGCGATTCACGGTTCGGTGTACCGCGTCGACAACGGCAAGGGCCCGGCCTGACCTTGCGTCAGGCGCCGGGCAACCCTGGCGGCTAGTGCGCGAGCGCGACCAGCAGGTCGTGCTTCTCCGGGCAATACGTGTCGAACGCGGCGTTGAGGAACTGGTAGACCTGCTGCTCCGAGCTGCTGTTGCGCGGCAGGTTCTTCTTCAGGAACGCCGCCGAGTCGGTGGCGCTGTGGTCGACGTTGTTGTCGAGCCGCTGGCAGGTGATCTTGCCGATCCAGGCGTTGTAGTCCTTGGGACCGTAGATCCCATAGGTGTGCAACTGGTTGGCGAAATCGGTGTCGGGGTCGGCCTGAGCAGGGACGGCCATCGTGATTGCTGCCGCCGCGGCGCCCGCAACTGCGACCAGAGTGCGTGCCTTCATGTGACGGAGTCTATTCGTGCTGGTTGCCATCTGCCCCTGCTCCCTGAACAGTCGTCGCCGCATGTTCAATCCCATTGAACTGCTGCGTATTTGGTTCGATCCGCTGCGCTCTACCGGCTACGGTGATACGAGCCACCCACAGCGGGAGGTTTCCCATGATTAACTTAACTGGTCTAATCTAACACTTAAATGACCTAATCTGTCTCGGTCAGGGTCAGGAAGCGGGGAGCAGCAAGTGCAGTCGACCATGGTGTTCGCAGCGTGATCGGCACTGCGCTCAAGAAGGCGTGGATCCCGCTGCTCATCCTCGCCGTGGCCCTCGTTGCCGGTTTCACCGTGCAACGCGTCCGCGGCTACTTCGGCCAAAACCCCGTCATCGTCACCCCACGCAACTTCGCCGACGACGCCAAACCGTTCAAGCCCAAGGTCGTCACCTACGAGATCACCGGCG
>NZ_JXST01000024.1 GCF_000878195.1 Mycolicibacterium llatzerense
TGACCGGTGCCGCCTTCTTGGCGGGAGCAGCCTTCTTGGCCGGAGCCTTGGTGGCGGCGGCCTTCTTGGCCGGAGCGGCCTTCTTCGCGGGGGCAGCCTTCTTGGCGGCGCCACGCTTGGCCGGAGCGGCGGTGGCACCGCGCTTCACGGCGGGGCCATCAGCCGAAAGACGCTGTGCGCCAGCGACAACGGCCTTGAACTGCGCGCCCGGACGGAATGCCGGAACCGACGTCGGCTTCACCTTGACGGTTTCGCCGGTGCGCGGGTTGCGCGCGACGCGTGCGGCGCGGCGACGCTGCTCGAAGACGCCGAAGCCGGTGATGGTGACGCTCTCACCCTTGTGCACGGCGCGCACGATGGTGTCCACGATGTGCTCGACGGCCGCGGTGGCCTGACGACGATCGGTGCCCAACTTTTCTGTCAGGGCATCGATGAGTTCTGCTTTGTTCATCCAAAACCTCCGATTCAGTGGCCCTGGCTGGACCGACTACTGGACACGGTAAACCCAGTACCCGCCGATTTCCAAGAGCCACGCCCAATTTCGGGCGTTGCTATGACGGATTTCGGCAATCTGGTTGGCCCACTTGGGAGGTGTTGGCGGGTTTTTTGAACCTGGTTGCGGGGGCAGGGATTCGAGCTGCGCCCGAGTGCCGAAATGGCTCCGCAGGCCCTCGGACAGGACCTGCGGAGCGACTCGGTCAGGCCGGCAGAGTCCGGGGTTTGTAGCTCGGCCGGCTCGCCTCGAATGCTTCGATCTCCGAGAGTTTCCGCAGCGTAAGGCCTATATCGTCAAGACCTTCGAGCAGCCGCCATGCGGTGTAATCGTCAATCTTGAAGGGCAGCACGACCGTTCCCGCGGTCAAATTCCGATCTTGAAGATTCACAGTGATTTCCAGCCCTGGATTCTGCTCGATGAGCTTCCAGAGCAGTTCGACATCGTCCTGCGCGACCTCCGCGGCGAGCAATCCGGCCTTGCCAGAATTACCGCGAAAAATATCTGCGAAGCGCGACGAAATGACGACCCGGAATCCGTAATCCATCAACGCCCACACCGCATGTTCGCGCGACGAGCCGGTGCCGAAGTCGGGGCCGGCGACCAGAACTGAGCCCCGGTCGAACGGCGGCAGGTTGAGGATGAACGACGGATCGGTGCGCCACCCGGCGAACAGTCCGTCCTCGAAACCCGTTCGGGTGACCCGCTTCAGGTACACCGCGGGGATGATCTGGTCGGTGTCGACATTCGACCGGCGCAGCGGAACGCCGATTCCGGTGTGGGTGTGGAAAGCCTCCATTACAGTGCGCTCCTAGCTCAGATCAGCGGGTGAGGACAGGGTTCCGCGCACCGCGGTGGCGGCGGCGACGGCGGGTGACACCAGGTGGGTGCGGCCGCCCTTGCC
Organism: Mycolicibacterium llatzerense; assembly: GCF_000878195.1. Classification (GTDB taxonomy): domain Bacteria; phylum Actinomycetota; class Actinomycetes; order Mycobacteriales; family Mycobacteriaceae; genus Mycobacterium; species Mycobacterium llatzerense. The sequence goes on from NZ_JXST01000024.1 coordinate 1,398, forward strand.
TTGGCGGCCTTCGAAATTCCGGTTGGATGTCGACGCGCTGCGCTCACCCGGAGCCAGCTGATCGGGGTTCATGCCCAGACACATCGAGCAGCCTGCCTGCCGCCATTCGGCGCCGGCGGCGGTGAAAACCTCTCCCAAACCCTCGGTTTCGGCCTGCGCACGCACTGCCATCGACCCGGGCACCACCAGCATCCGCACCCCGTCGGCGACCTTGCGGCCACGCAGTACGTCGGCCACCACGCGTAGATCTTCGATCCGGCCGTTGGTGCAGGAACCGACGAACACGGTGTCCACGGCGATGTCCCGCATCGGCATGTTGGCCTGAAGGTCCATGTAGGCCAACGCTTTTTCCGCGGCCTGCCGCTCGCCCTCATCGAACATTTGTTCTGGGTCAGGAACATTCGCCGACAGCGGCACGCCCTGTCCGGGGTTGGTGCCCCACGTGACGAACGGGCTCAAGGAGGCTGCGTCGAGGTGCACCTCGGTGTCGAATTCGGCACCCTCGTCAGTACGTAACGCTGTCCACGCCGCCACAGCCGCGTCCCAATCCGCGCCCGTCGGCGCGTGCGGACGGCCCTTGAGGAACTCGAACGTCGTCTCGTCGGGAGCCACCATGCCGGCGCGGGCGCCGGCTTCGATGCTCATGTTGCAGATCGTCATCCGGCCTTCCATCGACAGCGATTCGATGGCGCTGCCGCGGTATTCGATGACGTGGCCCTGACCGCCACCGGTGCCGATCTTGGCGATCACCGCAAGGATGATGTCCTTGGCGCTGACACCCGGCGGCAGCTCGCCGTCGACGTTGACCGCCATGGTCTTGAACGGCTTGAGCGCCAGCGTCTGCGTGGCCAGCACATGCTCGACCTCGGACGTGCCGATGCCCATTGCGATGGCACCGAAGGCGCCGTGCGTCGAAGTGTGGCTGTCACCACACACCACCGTCATGCCGGGCTGGGTCAGACCCAGCTGCGGGCCGATGATGTGCACGATGCCCTGCTGCGCGTCACCCATCGAGTGCAGACGGATGCCGAATTCCGCGCAGTTGCGCCGCAGCGTCTCAACCTGGGTGCGTGACACGGGATCCGCGATCGGCTTGTCGATGTCGATGGTCGGGACATTGTGGTCCTCGGTCGCGATCGTGAGATCCGGACGATGCACGGGCCGGCCGGCGAGGCGCAGACCGTCGAACGCCTGCGGGCTGGTGACCTCATGCACGAGATGCAGATCTATATAGATGAGATCGGGCTCGCGGGCGGCGTCAACACCTTTACCCTCGACCACCACATGGTCCGCCCAGACCTTCTCCGCCATGGTGCGTGGCTTGTTCGTCATGACTGTGCAGTTCCTTCCGCGATACCCGGGGAGGCTGACCTACCGTCTCACGATGCGGGACGCTAGTATCTCCCTGTGAGACAGGATAGCGGCATCGGCGTCCTCGACAAAGCGGTGGGTGTGCTGCATTCAGTGGCTGAGTCACCGTGTGGACTGGCCGAACTGTGCACCCGCACCGGGCTGCCCCGGGCGACGGCCCACCGGCTGGCCGCGGGCCTCGAGGTCCACCGACTTCTGGCCCGCGACAACGAAGGACGGTGGCGGCTCGGCCCGGCACTGACCGAGCTGGCAGGGCAGGTCAACGACCCGCTGCTCAGCGCGGCGGGCGCGGTGCTCCCCCGGCTGCGCGAGATCACCGGCGAGAGCGTGCAGCTCTATCGCAGGGAAGGCCTGGCCCGGGTGTGCGTCATGGCCCTCGAACCGCCGTCCGGCCTGCGCGACACCGTGCCCGTCGGCAGTCGGCTACCGATGACCGCCGGCTCCGGCGCCAAAGTGCTGCTGGCATACAGCGATCCCGCAACCCAGCAGGCGGTGCTGCCGACCGCGAAATTCACCGATCGGGTGCTGGCCGAAGTCCGCCGGCGCGGCTGGGCACAGAGCGCCGCCGAACGCGAACCCGGCGTGGCCAGCGTCTCGGCACCCGTACGGGACAGCCGCGGTGCGGTGATCGCGGCAGTGTCGGTGTCCGGGCCGATCGACCGGATGGGCCGCCGCCCCGGCGTCCGCTGGGCCAGCGATCTGCTGGCCGCGGCCGAAGCGCTCACCCGCCGGCTCTGACGCAAACCAGCAAACCTTTGAATCCGCTGCATACGGCGACGACGACGGTCCTGATCACCTAAGTTCCTTAATGGACCCGGCAGGGCTGGGACGTACCGCTGTTGGAAAGTAGGTTTCATCGTGTCGCAGCCACCACAGTGGCTGGCAACCGCACGGATGCTGCGCCGCACGGGCTTCGGAACCACCGGAGCCCAGGTCGACGCTGTGGTCAAACAGGACTGGTCGGCCTACCTCGACTGGGTGCTGAGCCTCGATCCGAACGCAGACCCGGGCGCCGTGGCGACCCCGATGCCGAAATCGCCCATCCCGCAGTACCCGCCGTCAGGCGCATCGGCCACCGAGATCGCCGCCTTCGGCCAGGAGCTCGTGGCGCGCATGCAGGTGCTGTCCGGCTGGTGGCTGCGCCGCATGGCCGCGGTGCAGCAGCCCATCCACGAGAAGCTGACGCTGTTGTGGCACAACCACTTTGCCACCTCTGCAGAGAAGGTCAACGCCGCGCAGCTGATGGGTGAGCAGAACGAGAAGCTGCGGACCCTCAAACTCGGCGACTTCGGCAGCCTCGCCTGGGCCATGCTGACGGACGGTGCGATGCTGCACTGGCTGGACGGTGACGTCAACACCGCGGCGGCCCCCAACGAGAACCTGTCCCGGGAGTTCATGGAGCTCTTCACCATGGGACATGCCAACGGCTACACCGAGATCGACGTGAAAGAGGGCGCCAAGGCCCTCACCGGACGGCACCTGCGGCCCGACGGCAGCACCGCCGTCTACGCCGAACATCACGACGAGTCGGTCAAGACCGTGCTCGGTGTCACCGGCGACCTCACCGATACCGACTTCTGCAACATCGTGCTGCGTCAGCCCGCCTCAGCCGCTTTCGTCGCCGGAACCCTGTGGCGCCTACTGGCTTCGGACCAGCCGGCCTCCCCCGACACCGTGACCCGCCTGGTCGCCGCCTACGGCCCGAACCGGGATCTCAAGGCACTCACCAAGGCAGTGGTGCTCGATCCCGAGTTCACCAAGGCCGCGGGCACTGTCGTCAGCACTCCGGTCGAATGGTTGATGGGCATCGTGCGGTCGCTGGCGGTACCGCTCGACGACGACCACGTCCTCGCCGACCTCGACCAGGTGCTCCGGGTGATGGGTCAGCGCCCCTTCTATCCGCCGGACGTCGGCGGCTGGCCGCGCGGACAGCTCTGGTTGTCGACGAATAGTGCGGCAGCACGGGTCTGGGCCGCGAACCGGCTCCTGGCGCTCAGCGACATCAGCGCGGTCGAAAAGATGGCATCCAGTGAACGGATCGACGGCGTGGGGTACCTGTTCGGCATCGGCGCCTGGTCGGATCGCTCGGCGGCCGCCCTCAAACCATTGGTCTCCGATCCACACCGGCTGGTGGCAGCGGCCGTCATCACCCCCGAATACGTGACGTCCTAAAGAGATCCGATGCCCGAGTTCAATCGCCGCAAGTTCTTGATCGCCAGCGCCGGGGTCGGCGCGGCCGGTCTGCTCGGCGGAGTCGCCGCGGTGACCCTGCCCGATCTGCTCCACGAAGCCCAAGACCGCCCGCTGCAGGCCAACCAGGGCATCCTGGTGATCGTCACGCTGTACGGCGGCAATGACGGCCTCAACACGGTTATCCCATACGCGGACAACGCCTATCACGATGCCCGCCCCGAGCTCGCCTACCAGCCGGAGGAAGTGCTCCGGCTCGACCCCGCGTTCGGGCTCAACCCCGCGCTCACCGGGATGTCGAAGCTGTGGCAGTCCAACAAGCTCGCGATCGTGCGCGGTGTCGGCTACCCGAAGCCGGACCGCAGCCATTTCCGCTCCATGGACATCTGGCAGACCGCCAATCCCGTCGACGCCGTCACCAGCGGCTGGATCGGCCGCTGGCTGGACACCACCGGCGACGATCCGATCCGGGCCGTCAACATCGGCACCGTCCTGCCGCCGCTGGCCGTCGGCCAAAAGCACGTCGCGGCATCGCTTTCCGACTTCGTCCCGGCCATCCCGCCCGACGTCGCGCGGACCTTGGCCGCGCTGAGCACCGACGACCCGAACGACACCACCGCCATGAGCCAGGTGTGCGAGTCCTATCGGGCCAATCACTCCACCAACACCCGCTTCGCACCGGTGATCAACGGCCGCCTGCAGACCATCGGCCAGGCCGACAACCAGTTGGCCAACGACCTCGAACTGGTGGCCCGCTGCATCCGGGCCGGCGTGCCCACGCAGGTGTACATGACGCAGCTGCTGGGTTTCGATACACATGCCGACGAACGCGCCCCTCAGCAGGCGTTGCTCAAGACTCTCGACGACGCCCTGACGCCCTTCTTCCACAAGCTGCAGGGCACGCCCTACGGCCGCAACGTCGTGGTGTTGATGTACTCAGAATTCGGGCGGCGGGTCGCCGCCAATGCCTCACAGGGCACCGACCACGGCACCTCGGGGCCGGTGTTCATCGCGGGCACTCCCGTCACGGGCGGGTTCTACGGCGACGAGCCGAGCCTGACCGACCTGACCGACGGCGACCTCAAGACGACCGTCGACTTCCGTGACGTTTATCACGAACTGCTGTCCCGCACCCTCGGCGCGGACCCGGAGCCGTCGGTCGGCCGCGGACGGCGGGACATCGGATTCCTGACCGGCGGTAGGTAATACCCCGGACAAGACAAAACGCCGGACCTGTTGTCAGGTCCGGCGTTCGTACGTACCCCCGATGGGATTCGAACCCACGCTACCGCCGTGAGAGGGCGGCGTCCTAGGCCGCTAGACGACGGGGGCTAGAACTTCCGGAGCGTCAGCTTAGCCTAAGTGAGCTTGCTGACCTAATCGCTCCGGCAGCTGGGGTACCAGGACTCGAACCTAGAATGAGGGAATCAGAATCCCTAGTGTTGCCAATTACACCATACCCCATTTGATGCCTATCACCGCAGGTCACAGGCATCTTCGGACCGAATCGCCGAGCGGATGTTCGCCGCTTTTGCTTTCCGGGCCGACGAGCAGACTACCAAATAGTTGGCGCTGAATTAAATCGCCCGCTCACAGCCCGTTCCGGGCCGCCTGCAGCCGCGCCAGACTGCGGTCACGGCCCAGCAGTTCCATCGACTCGAACAGTGGTGGGCTGATGGCCGCGCCTGTGACCGCCACGCGGATGGGGCCGAACGCCTTGCGCGGCTTGAGTTCCAGGCCGTCGAGCAGCGCGGTCTTGAGCGCGGCTTCGATGTTGGCGGTGTTCCATTCGGTGACGGCGTCCAAGGCGCTCAGCGTGGCGTCCAGGACCTCCGCAGCCTCGGGCTTGAGTTCCTTGGCCGCCGACTTCTCGTCGATCGCGTAGGCGTCGTCGTTGAAGAACTTCACGAGTTCCCATGCGTCGCCGAGCACGACGATGCGGGTCTGGATCAACTCGGCCGCCGCGGCGAAACCCTTGTCGTCCAACGCGGTGTCGTGACCATGCGCGTCGAGGTACGCCTTGAGCCGCGCACTGAAGTCCTCCGGGGCCAGCCGGCGGATGTGCTCGGCGTTGATGGCGTCGGCCTTCTTCTGGTCGAATCGCGCCGGGTTCGAGTTGACGTTGGCCACATCGAAGGCGGCCACCATCTCGTCGAGGCTGAAGATGTCGTTGTCGTCGGCGATGCCCCAGCCCAACAGCGCCAGGTAGTTCAGCAGGCCCTCGGGAATGAAGCCACGATCGCGGTGCAGGAACAGGTTGGACTGCGGGTCGCGCTTGGACAGCTTCTTGTTGCCGTCACCGAGAACGCTTGGCAGATGGGCGAACTGGGGCACCGCATCAGCGACGCCGATCCGGATCAGCGCCTGGTACAGCGCGATCTGCCGCGGCGTCGACGGCAGCAGATCCTCGCCACGCAGCACGTGGGTGATCTTCATCAATGCGTCGTCGACAGGATTGACCAAGGTGTACAACGGATCTCCGCTCGCGCGGGTGATCGCGAAGTCCGGGACCACACCGGCGGCGAAGGTCGTCTCACCACGCACCAGGTCGGTCCAGGTGATGTCCTCGTCGGGCATCTTCAGACGCAGCACCGGCTTTCGGCCGTCCGCCTCGAAAGCGGCCTTCTGCTCGGCGGTCAGGTCCCGGTCGTAGTTGTCGTAGCCCAGCTTCGGGTTGCGGCCGGCCGCGAGGTGCCGGGCCTCGACCTCCTCGGGCGTCGAGTAGGCCTCGTAAACCTCACCCGCGGCAAGCAGTTTCGCGATGACGTCCCGGTAGAGGTCGCTGCGCTGCGATTGCCGGTACGGCTCGTACGGGCCGCCGACCTCGGGACCCTCATCCCAGTTCAGCCCAAGCCAGCGCAGCGCGTCGAGGATGGCGTTGTAGCTCTCCTCGCTGTCGCGCGCGGCGTCGGTGTCCTCGATCCGGAACACGAAGTCGCCGCCGGTGTGTCGCGCGTACGCCCAGTTGAAGAGCGCGGTGCGGACCAGGCCGACGTGCGGGGTGCCGGTCGGCGACGGACAGAAGCGGACCCTGACAGGTGTAGTCACGTTATTTCCCTTTGCGTACAACAGGATTGGAGAGCGTGCCGATGCCGTCGACGGTGATGCTGACGGTGTCGCCGTCCTCGATCGGGCCGACGCCCTCGGGCGTTCCGGTGAGGATGATGTCGCCGGGCAGCAGCGTCATGACGGCCGAGACCCATTCGATGATGGCGCCGACGTCATGCAGCAGCAGCGCGGTGTTGCTGTCCTGACGCTTCTGCCCGTTCACCTCGGTCCGGATGTCCAGATCCGCCGGATCGACGGCCGTCTCGATCCACGGGCCGATCGGGCAGAACGTGTCGTGCCCCTTGGCCCGCATCCACTGGCCGTCCTTCTGCTGCTGGTCACGCGCCGAGACGTCGTTGGCGATGGTGTAGCCGAGGATGAAGTCCTTGGCCTTGGCGGCCGGGACGTCCTTGCAGGGGCGCTCGATGACGACCGCCAGTTCACCCTCGTGGTGCACCGGGTTGGCGTCGGCGGGCAGCTGGATCGGGATGTTCGGCCCGATGATCGCGGTGTTGGGCTTGAGGAAGATCACCGGATCCTCGGGCGGCTCGCTGCCCATCTCGCGGGCGTGTGCCGCGTAGTTCTTGCCCATGCAGACCACCTTGCTGGCCAGGATCGGCGCCAGCAGCCGGACGTCGGCCAACGGCCACGACCGCCCGGTGAAGGTGGGGTTGCGGGACAGGTACTGCTCAGCGATTTCTTTGCAGACCGCATCGGAGTTCGGGTCGCCCTCGATCACCACAAAAGCGACGCCGTCTGGACTGGCAATTCGACCTAGGCGCATCCGCCCAGCCTAATGAGGCCCGCTGGTCAGCCCGCGAACTGGGCTTGCAGGAACGGCGTGGAGTCCGCCATCGAGGTCAGCACGGTGCTGGAGTGGTCGTCCTCCGGGTAGATCTCGAGCGTCACGTCCTGGCCGTTGGCCTTGAGCTGATCAGCGAACTTCAGCGTCGACGACGGCGGCACGTCACGGTCCTTGAGGCCCACCCCGAGGAAGATCGGCCGGTCGTAGCCGGCGACCGGCGTGCCCATGAAGTCGGCCAGTGCCCCGCGCATGCCAGGTAGCGAGGCCAGCGGCGCGGAGAAGAACTGCGGCGGCGTCATACCGGTCACGGCCGCGCTCAGCGGTGCGGTGCACAGCGTTTCGGCCTTGTCGGCAGCGGCCAGACCAGCGGGGTTGAGCACGCTGTTGACGTCCGGACGGACCTCCCGGAACCCGGCGAGGATGTAGGCGGTGTAGGCCGACGCGATGGGCCCGAGCCCGGGCGGCAGCACCATGTCGGGACCGGCCGTGATGACGACGTCATCGATGTTCGCCGGCGTGCCGGTCGCCACGACGCCGCGGTAGTCCAGGCCCGTCCCCTTACTGAATTCGGTGGCCCACCGCGCGCTCGCCACCGCCGCCGCGCCGCCCTGCGACTGGCCCACCAGCGCCCACTTCGGGGACAGCGGCAGGTCCAGGTGATGCGCGGCGATCACCGAGTCGATGATGGCGTGCGCCGTGGCGACACTGTTGAGGTAGCTCATCAGGCCCGGGGTGCCGAGACCCGTGTAGTCGGAACCGACCACGACGTACCCCTGGTCAAGCCAATGGGACAGGTACTCGTTGTCACGCGCACTGCGGGGCTGCGCCGAGGGCGTGCAGTCGTCGCCGAGGCCGACGGTGCCATGCGCCCAGGCGATGACGGGCCACCCACCCTGCGGCGCTTGGCCTTTCGGGACAAATACCGCTCCGGTACTGACTGCCGGCGAATTGTGTTGGTCGGTGGTCGAATACAGGATTCGGTAGGCGCGTGCCGCACCGGCGACCGACAGCTCGGGATCGAGCGGCACGCTCTGGATGAGCGCACCCGGGGGCGGCACCGGAGCCGCGAATGCTCGGGCGTCCAAACCTGACCAACGTGGCGGGGCCGCCGACGCCGTGGGCATCGGTGCCGCGATGAGTACCACTGCGGCCGCCATGACCGCCATCAATCGTGAAAGGTTCGCTCGCAGAGCCATGTCCAGACCCTAGTCGGTCTCATATTTTGAGATATTGATTCATATTTTGAGAAGCACGGTGGCACCATGAAGCCATGGCCACCAACGTCTCAGCCGCCCGCCGCTGGTCGATGCTGGTGATCGCGCTCGGCTCGACGATGTGCGCCAACGTCTTCATCAACGGCGCCGCGTTCCTGATCCCGACGCTGCACGGCGAACGCGGGCTGGACCTGTCAGGCGCCGGACTGGTGTCTGCCATGCCGAGCTTCGGCATGGTGCTGACGTTGATCGCGTGGGGCTGGGTCGTCGACCGGGTCGGCGAGCGGTTTGTGCTCACGGTCGGCGCGCTGTTGACCTCGTTGGCGGCGTTCGCAGCGGCGTGGGCCGATTCCTTGGTGGCGGTCGGCGCGTTCCTATTGCTGGGTGGCATGGCGGCCGCCAGCTCCAACTCTGCGAGCGGTCGATTGGTCGTCGGCTGGTTCCCACCGGAGCAGCGCGGCCTGGTGATGGGCATCCGCCAGACTGCGCAACCGCTGGGAGTTGGGTTGGGCGCCTTGGTGATTCCGCGACTGGCCGAGTCGTCAGGTGTGTCCGCCGCGCTGTTGTTCCCGGCCATCGCGTGTCTGGTCGCGGCCGTGGTGACGGCCGTGGGCGTCATCGATCCGCCTCGTCCGCACCGATCCTCCGCCCCCGCAACCGATCTGGCCAACCCGTACCGCGGATCGTCGGTGTTGGCCCGTATCCACGCGGTGTCGGTCCTGCTGGTGGTTCCCCAATGTCTGGTCTGGACCTTCGCACTGGTGTGGCTGATGACGGCGCACGGCTGGTCAGCCGGCGCGGCGGGCTTAATGGTGACCGTGGCCCAATTGTGCGGGGCCGCAGGGCGAATCGCTGCGGGCCGGTGGTCGGACGTGGTCGGCTCACGGCTGGGACCGGTGCGGATCATCGCCGTCTTTGCCGGAATTTCGATGGGCCTACTGGCATTGACCGACTATTTGCACTGGCCGGTGGCGGTTTTCGTGATGGTGGTGGCGTCGGTGGTCACAGTGACCGATAACGGGTTGTCCTTCACCGCGATTGCCGAAATCGCCGGGCCGTTCTGGAGCGGACGCGCACTGGGTGTGCAGAACACGTCGCAGTTGTTGACCACCGGCATCGTGCCGCCGGCGTTCGGGGCCCTGATTGGTGTCTTCGGTTTCCCGGCCGCGTTCGCGGTGTGCGCGCTGTTCCCCCTGCTGGCCGTGCCACTTGTTCCGGTCGCAGCAGATCCGTTGCGCAACAAGCCAGTTCCTAACGCCGACTCCTACGCCGAGCGTGGGGCCTGACGAGACGACACGCCGACGGGAACCTCGGTATCCCACACTCTCGGTATAGATCCGGCGAATCTGGGCGCTGCCCGCGTGCCGCGAAAAAGTGTCCGGACGTGGACACCATTCGCTATAGGGTGGATTTGGCACCAATTCGGCGAAAGTAGACCAGCAACGTATGCCTGCGCATCTCGAACCCGACGAATGGGGCGACGACCACAGCGACCTCGACGCACTCGGCTATGCCGCGGACGACGAGCCGGATGACCCCGACACCGAACTCGACACACTGGACTACGGTCCCGGCCACCAACCCGAGAACCCGGACACCGACCTCGACGCTCTTGCCGCCGATCCCCCGGACGTCGACGACGACACGGTCACACCCGTGACGGCCGCCAGCAACCCGGCCAACACCATCACCGTCACCGCGTATCTCACCGGCGTGATCGCGCGCGTCGACCTCGACAGCCGCGTCACGACGCTGACCGAGTCACAACTCGCCCAGCAGATTCAGGCGGTCGCCGAGGTCGCGGTGAAGCGCGCCTCCGCGGTCGTGCACATCGCGATGGTCAAGGTCCTCATGGACACCGGGATGGATTTTCTGCAGGCGCGGGACTTCGCCGAGAACATGCTGCCGTTCACCACGCCCGCGCAGGCCGACGCCGCCGCAGCCGAACTCGCCACCCGCTTCGCCGACAGTGACCCCGACCATGCCTGACGCCGACGGACGGACACCCCCGAAGCGGCGGGTCCAAAAATCCGTGCTCGGTGCCGCCGTTGCCGTCTGCTTGATCTGGGCCGTCTACAGCGCATGGGCAGGCCGCTATGTGACCGCCGTTGTGGCACTGGGTCTAGCGGCGTGGTGGTTCAACGCGCTAAGAACCCCATTCGCCATGGCCACCGCTGCTGCGGGATGCACCTACGATGCGAACGGCACCGTACTACGTCCCGACCAGCGACTTGAGCGTGCCGGACGGATGACATACGTCTTGGGGATCCCGGCGTGCGCGGCGATGGGGCTCCTCGGTATCTACGACATGGTGCAGCAAGGTATTTCGCCGCTGCACATATCGGACGGTGACAGTCCGGTCGAGGGCATCGCGCGCCTGTACAAGCTCGTCTTCGGGGTGTGCGCATTCGTCTTGATTCCCTTCTGGCTCAGCCAGCGCAAGAACGGGATGGGCTGGATCCGCCTGAACGCTGACGGATATCAGTTTCTCGACGGTCTGAAGAGGGGCAGCGGACACTGGAGCGACCTCGCGGCGGTGACCGACCAATTGGACGGAGTAGAGGGGCGCTTCACCCCGCTGGCGTTCCGGTCGACCGACGGCAAGGTGACGTCAATCCAGTCCTCGGCCATGTATGCCGGGCCCGACGGCCGTCCGCTGTATGAACTGGTGCGGTACTACTGGCAGCATCCCGAATCTCGGGGCGAACTCACCAACGGGCAAGCGCTCGAACGATTTACCCGGTATCGCGGCGATGCCGCGTCATCGAAGGGAACAAGCTGATGGGGACGATGGTCGACCTCTACAACTCCGCGAACTATTGGTACAGCGGCTACCAGCACGTCACCGGAATGGGCGAGAGTCCAGCCTGGTCGGCGGGCGGCATCGCCGCGGACTTCGTCGGATTCATGCAGCCCATCGGCCAGGCAACCGCACGCGCCCTCGGGGCCACGAAACAGGCAGCGGCGCTGGAGACTCCGATCATCGAAGCGGCCCTCACTGCGATGAACGTCATGAACAATCTGTGCGGGTTCGGCGGGCCCGACAAGGGCGAACAGTTCGCGCATGGATCCGATGCCTTCAATGCGGTGAAAGACGAGCTGGGGTCCTGCCGTCCGCCGGAAAGCTGGCAGGGCAGCAGTTCGGAAGCCTACGAGGACCGCAACTTCGAGCATCAGCAGCGAGCGGCGACATTGGCAGAGATCGACCGCACGGTGCATGACGTCCTCAAGAACGAAGCCGAGCAGGTCGACTCGACCCGGACCACCATCGACCACAAGCAAACCTGGCTCACGGCGTGTATCCCGCCCGCAGTCGCCGCCATGGCCATCGAACTGCCGCCCGGCGCCGGAATAGCGCTATCCATGACGATCCAGACCGCCGGCGTCGCAGCGACGCTGCCCTTCTGCCTGGAAGCATTCGCCCAGCTCGGCATTGACGCTGCGCACAACGCCACACTGATTCGCCGCGCCGGAGCTTCGTACGACCAGATCGCATCGGTAGCGCAGGCCGCCAACCAGGTAGGGAGCAGTCATGAGCGGTGAGTTGAAGGTCACGCCAACAGATTTGACCGAGCTGGCCGGGAAGAATCGAGAGGCAGCCGAGCATCTGGGCACCGCAGGCGCCGCGACCGAGGGCGCAACGGGAAGTGTTGTCCTCACCCACGGTCTGGTGTGCAGCCTCACTTCGGCCGCGCTCGGCTCGGCGCAGTCGTCGCGCGACTTTGCGGTCCGGGAGATGCAAGCCACCTCCAACAGCTTGGCCGGCCGACTCGACACTGCCGCGAGCAAATACGCTGCTACCGATGCCCACGAGGGCGCGGCACTGGACCAGCAGATGCCGCCTCGCTGAGAGTCGCCATCACCGGATGCCGAAAGGCAAGCCATGCCGATCAGCATTCGACCGCTGCCACCCGATCTCCGAACTCACTGCGGCTGAACATGATTCAGCTCTGGTCCGACGTATTCGTCATCGACGACTGGCGGTAGCCGAAACCCGGCTGCGCGAACCGTGGAGCTCAGTCAGTGCTGAGCGCCCACGAAGAACAGCACGAGCGTCGCCGCCAAACCGAACAGCGCCGCGAAGTACGCGCCGCGAGCCACGTCGTCAAACCGGGGCCGCACCGTCGCGACCAGCACGGCGACCGCGGCGACGAGCAGCGCGCCCGCCGGCGCGAAGAGCCAGAAATAGATCACCGGCGCCAGCGACATCGCGACCAGCCCGAGTACATAACCACCGAGCAGATACCGTGGATCGACCGTCTGCTCGGTGCGCGGATCGAGTGCGCTTTCATGCTCGTAGGACATGCTTACCCCCTCCGCTGACCGGCGAGCCCTCGCTCACCGCCATGTCGCCACAATCGCAAAGGTCTGCATGTACAGCAGACCCACAACGAACCAACCGCTTGTCGGTGCGACCACCAGCGCGATAGCGATCGTGCGCAGTATCCCCACCTTGGGCAACACCACGGCAATTACCAGGCAGAGCAACGAAATACCCACCGCAACAGGTAAGTACGCCCCGTCGATCCGGCTCAAGTGCAAGTCGCCGCCGGACACACCTACCGCATCAACGGCCAACAGACCCCAGCCGATTCCCCCGAGTACCGCGCCGCCGAGCACGCCGCGGGTCCAGTCCGTACCAGTCAAACGTCCCCCCGATCCGGTGCGCTCATGTCCCCTGTTGCCGGCACACCTTCTGCCAACCCGTACTGCAGGTAGACGATTCCCGCAGGGCTGGACACTGGCGGCTCGAGCAGCGTCAGGTTCGACGGCACCGTGCCGCCGTCGAACACCTTCTTGCCGGCCCCCAGCACAATAGGATGCACCCAAAGGTCCATGCGATCAAACAGTTTTTCGCGCAACAGGGTCTGTACGAAATTCAAACTCCCGACCACCTTGACGTGGTCGTGGCGCTCCCGGATCTCACGCACTTCGGCCACCAAATCCGAGCCGATCTGCTTCGAGCCGGACCACGACAGATCGGGCTTGCCACGGGACGCGACGTACTTGGGGATGCGATTGAACATGTCAGCGAATTCGTCGTCCTGATGCGGCCAGTAGCCCGCGAAGATGTCGTACGTCCGCCGGCCGAGCAGCAGCGCATCGGTACCTTCGTATGCCGCGCCGACCTGCTCCCCTGACACGTCGTCGATCAGCGGTGCCTGCCAACCTTCGAACCGAAAACCACCGTCCGAGTCTTCTCCGGGACCGCCAGGCGCCTGCCCGACGAGGTCGAGGGTGGCGAACAACGCGAGGTGAATCTGGCCCATTTCTAGCTCCTGACGAGTCATTGGTGTCTGTCAGTGAGGTAGACCACCGGACCCGCCGAAACTCATCGGAGCGGCCGGCTACTTTCCGGACAACACCCGGTACTGCGCCGAAATCTGTTGGTCCACAGCGGTTTCATCATCGGCGAACACCTGGAACACGAATCTGTCGGTGCGCGCGATGCAGCTGTAGTGCCACCCCAGGATGCGCCACGTCACCGTTGCGTCCGGGCGCGCATAGTCCTGCAGGTGCTCGAAACACCGTGCGCCGGGGAACCCCGGCACCGCGCCGGCCAACTGCACATCCGAATTCTTCATCAGCGCGGCGGTGGTGAAGTCCAGCAGCTGTGCAGCCGAGTCGGGGTTGGGGGCCTGATACACCCGGCCCCACCGCTGGGTCACCCATTGGACGCCGGCACGCTCGAACTGGGTGGTCATGCTCACCGGATCGGATTCGAAGTGCAGCCACGCCCGCGGCCGCCAGGTCCCGATCAGCACCCCTTGCTGTCGATCAGGAGTGCTGATCGTCTTCGACAGCAATTGGTCGTCGCTCGGATCCTTGGGCAGATCAGCGAGTTTCGCCGGCTCTGTCGGCACAAAGCTCTTGATCAGCGCTTGCTGCCGACCGAGCAGGTCGGATGTCAGCAACTCAGCGCGCAGCGGCGCCCTGGTGGATTTGGTGGCCCTGGCGTTCACGAACTGGTACAGCACAAACCGCCCGTACGCGCTGTAGGCGGCGACGGCACTGACCCCGGTGCCGTAGTCGACGCCAATCGCCGGCACCGAACTGGCGCCGACCGAGATCTGGACGGGATATGTCGGGATCCGATCGACGACGACGGGTCCGAACTGCGCGCTGAATTCACCCGCGGCCGCCGCAGCTTGTGCCTCATCGGGGAACATCAGGACCGCGTTCTGGATTTCCAGATCCGTATCCCGGGCCCCGGCTGACCGCGATGACCCGAATCCGGCGACCAGCTTGTGCGCTCTGGCAATGCCCTGCATGACATTGTCTTTGGACACGCCGAGAATGACGTCGACACCGAATTCCGATGTCATGGTGCCTGTTCCGAGCGCTCCCTGCTTGGTCACCGACGAATCGATTTCCCAAGGCCCGACGACATATTCGGCCAAGCGGGTCGATTCGATGATCGACTGCGTGAGCGGATTTGGTCCGGCACTGAAGAAGGGGGTACTCGGCTTGATCTGGTAGTTACCGGTCCTGAGTTGGCTGACGTCGGGTTCAGGATCGCTCAGTGAGCCGCCGAACCGCGCAGTGCCCGTCGTGGTCGTCGAACATCCCGCGACCACACACACGCACGTAACCACGGCTAATGCCAACTTCCGGATCCCCACGATCCAACACTAACTGTGGCCGAGGCGTGCCAGCACTGATCGCACGCTCTCTGCCACCGCTTCGTTGAACGGCCCGGCGTCCCGCCGCAGGGTGCGCGTGCGGATCAGCACCGTGAGCATGACCCGCTCGCGTTTGGGTCCGATCAGCAAGCCGGCGTCGTTGGTCGACCCGTAGTCACCGCTGCCGGTCTTGTCCGCGCTGGTCCAGCCCTCGGGCAGACCTGCGCGAAAACGTCGGGTCGACGTCGTCGTCTCGGTCATCCACCGTTTCAGCTGGAATTGACCCGCACCGGACAACGCGTCGCCGACGAGAATGGCGCGGTATCCACCGCACAGGGCCCTCGGTGTGGTGGTGTCGCGCAGGTCGCCGGGCGCCGCGTCGTTGAGGTCCGGTTCCCAGCGATCCAGCCGCGTCTGCGAATCGCCGATCGAGCGGGCGAAAGCGGTGAGGGCGGACGGCCCACCGATGGTCCGCAGCATGATGTTGCCCGCGGCGTTGTCGCTCTGCGTCAGGGCCGCGGCGCAAATCTCCCGCAGCTCCATCCGGGTCCCCACGGCCGGGCTCAGCACCGGGGAGTTGACCACAATGTCCGCGGCGGTAATGGGCACCATGGCATCGAGATTCGCCTGACCGGCCTTGGCCATCTGCAAGATGCGTGCCGCCGCATAGGCTTTGAAGGTCGAGCAGATCGAGAACCGCTCGTCGGCACGGTGCTCGACCGTCGCCAATGACTCCAAATCCACTGCATAGACGCCGATTAGCGCCTGATAGCGGTCTTCCAGTTCTTCAAATCTGGTTGGCTCGACCGGTTTATCGGGCCGGCACCCAGCCAGCACACCGGTAGCGGCCAACCCGACGATGAAATTACGTCGGCTCAGCGATACCCCCACAGATCCCAGCCAATCATGGATCGGTGCGGGATGCCAACGCGGGGTATTCGCCCGGCACTCCGTAGCCATGCAGTGCGTTGGGCCCCAACGGATCCCAGCAGATCAGCGACGAAGGCGTCAGTCAACGTGCTTGTCGAACCAGTCGATGGCCGCCAGCGCAAGGACATCCGGGAATTCCTGACGTCCCGGCGCGCACGGATGACTCCCCAGCAGGCCGGCCTGCCCGACTACGGCGCCAAGCGGCGGGTTCCCGGCCTGCGCCGGGAAGAGCACCAGGATTCGGCCGAGCGTCCAGCAAATCCTCGACGCGATGGTGAGCGTGCCCGCCTGGGTCAGCAACGACCGCCTCGACATCCTGGCCACCAATGCCGTCAGCGCCGAGCTCTACCGCGACGCCATCGACGGAGCCGACGGCCAGGCCAACATCGCACGGTTCCTGTTCCTCGACCACCGAGCCCAAGACTTCTTCGTCGACTGGAACCAGCAGGCCGATAACGCCGTTGCCATCCTCCGCGGCGCCGCGGCCCGTGATCCGTATGACGACAGGCTCACCCAGCTGGTCGGTGAATTGAGCACGCGCAGTGACGAATTCCGGGTCAGGTGGGGCGCACACATCATCCGGGCACATCAGTCCGGCCCGAAAGCGCTCAAGCATCCTGACGTCGGCCAACTCGACCTGACCTTCGACGGGCTGGAACTGGCCGCCGACCCGGGACTGACCATCTATGTCATGACAGCGGAACCGAATTCGCCGACAGCGGACCGGTTGAAGTTATTGGGCAGCCTGGCGGCCACCAGACAATCAAGCCGCTGACCGGCGGGGCCGCACCATCAGGGCCGCGACCAGGAAGCACAATGCGCCGACGAAGGTCCCGAAGTTCGCCAGCCACTCGTCGACCGTCACGCCGGTCGTGCGGACGAACGCCGCCAGCGCCGACACCTCGAACGCGACGCAGCCCATCATGTTGATCCAAGATGCCTGCCAGTCAACGGATTTCGGCGCCCACAGACCGACGACCATGACTGCCAGCAGGCCACTGAGCAGGAAGGCCAGCGACCCGGCGGCGTCGGGCGCCCACACGTAGCGTCGCTCGGCGAGCACGGCGTGCGCCCACACCGATGCACCGGTGCTGACGTTGAACAGCACGGTGCCCATGAATTGGATTGCCGCCGACCACCATTGGATTCCCGGGGGCGCCAGCACATACTGCATGAGCGCCGCGGCGGTGAAGAACCATGACCCGATGAAGCACAGCAGGTTCGTCGCACCCGCCCCGGCCACCGAGGGAAACCCGGGAACCGTGGCGAGGGCGAAGAACGTCGAGCCGACGGCGAACAGCCAGCACTGCCTGGTGAGGGTGGCGATGCTGTTCACGGCACTACAGGAAGCTGCGAATCCGCTCGCCGGTCTCCGACGTCGACAGTTTGGCGTCGCCACGTGTCGAAAGATGCTCGGCCACAGCCTTGTCCACGCGGGCCGCGGCCTCGTTCTCACCGAGGTGAGTCAGCAGCAGCGCCACACTCATGATGGCCGCGGTCGGGTCGGCCAGACCCTTACCGGCGATGTCGGGCGCGCTGCCGTGCACCGGTTCGAACATCGACGGGTTGGTGCCCGTCGCGTCGATGTTGCCCGATGCCGCCAGACCGATACCGCCGGAGACGGCCGCGGCCAGGTCGGTGATGATGTCGCCGAACAGGTTGTCGGTGACGATCACATCGAAGCGGCCCGGATCGGTCACCATGTAGATGGTCGCCGCATCCACGTGCATGTAGGCGGTTTGGACGTCCGGGTACTCGGTGCCGATCTCGTCGACCGTGCGGGTCCACAACGAACCCGCGTAGGCCAGCACGTTGTTCTTGTGCACCAGCGTCAGGTGCTTACGCCGCGCGCGAGCTTTCTCGAAGGCATAGCGCACCACGCGCTCGACACCGAACCGCGTGTTGGTGGACACCTCGGTGGCCACCTCGTGCGGAGTGCCGACGCGGATGGCACCACCGGTGCCGGTGTACGGCCCCTCGGTGCCCTCGCGAACCACGACGAAGTCGATGTCCGGGTTGCCGGCCAGCGGGCTGTCGACGCCGGCGAACAGCCGCGACGGCCGCAGGTTCACGTGGTGATCCAGGGCGAACCGCATGGTCAGCAGCAGGCCACGCTCGAGCACGCCGCTGGGCACCGAAGGATCGCCGATGGCGCCCAACAGGATTGCGTCGTGCGTCTTGAGCTCGTCGACCATGCCCTCGGGCAGGGTCTCCCCGGTCTCGTGGTAGCGCTTGGCACCCACGTTGTATTCGGTGCGCTCGACACCCGGCCGCACGACATCGAGGACCTTCAGTGCCTCGCCGATGACCTCGGGGCCGATGCCGTCACCGGCGATGACGGCGAGCTTCACGACAGATCCACCAGTTCCAGCGTGGTCGCGCCGACGGCGTCGCCGATCGCGCTGAGCACGTCGGCCGGCACCTCACGGTCGAGCCGCAGCATGACCGTCGCGCCCGAACCGTCAGAGTCCTGCGACATCTGAGCGGCCAGGATGTTGACGTCGGCTCCACCGAGCAGGGTGCCGATCTTGCCCAGGGCACCCGGCTGGTCGCCGTAGTTGAGGATCAGGTTGACGCCCTCGGCACGCAGGTCCAGGTTGCGGCCGTTGATCTGGACGATCTTCTCGACCAACTGCGGACCGCTCAGGGTGCCCGACACGTTGAAGACCGAACCATCGGCGGCCACGGCGCGGACGTCGACGACGCTGCGGTGGTTGGGGCTCTCCGACTCGGTTCCCAGGGTGGCCTCGACGCCACGCTCGGCGGCCAGCGCCGGCGCGTTGACGAACGTCACCTGGTCCTCGATGACGGCCGAGAACAGCCCGCGCATCGCCGAAAGCTTCAGAATCTCAACGTCTTCCGACGCCAGCTCGCCCAGGACCTGCACATCCAGCGAGGACGGCAGCGCCGGCGACAGGGCACCGACCAGCAGGCCCAGCTTGCGCACCAGGTCGAGCCACGGCGCGACCTCTTCGCCGACGACACCGCCGCCGACGTTGACGGCGTCCGGCACGAACTCGCCGGCCAGCGCCAGCTTCACGCTCGCGGCGACGTCAGTGCCGGCGCGGTCCTGCGCCTCTTCGGTGGAGGCGCCCAGGTGCGGGGTGACGACGACCTGCGGCAGCTCGAACAGCGGGCTGTCGGTGCAGGGCTCGGTGGCGAAGACGTCGAGGCCGGCGCCACGGACGTGGCCGCTGATGATCGCGTCGGCCAGGGCCTGCTCATCGATGAGGCCACCGCGGGCCGCATTGACGATGATGACGCCCGGCTTGGTCTTGGCCAGCGCGTCCTTGTTGATCAGGCCGGCGGTTTCCTTGGTCTTGGGCAGGTGCACCGAGATGAAATCAGCGCGCCCCAAAAGCTCGTCGAGGGTCAGCAGCTCGATGCCCAGCTGCGCGGCACGGGCCTGCGAGACGTAGGGGTCGTAGGCGACGATGTGCGCGCCGAACGCGGCGAGGCGCTGCGCGACGAGCTGGCCGATGCGGCCCATGCCCACGACGCCGACGGTCTTGCCGAAGATTTCGGTGCCCGAGAACTTCGACCGCTTCCAGGTGTGCTCGCGCAGCGTGGCATCGGCGGCCGGAATCTGGCGGGCGGCCGACAGCAGCAGCGCCAGGGCGTGCTCGGCGGCACTGTGGATGTTCGAGGTCGGGGCGTTGACGACCAGCACACCGCGGGCGGTGGCGGCGTCGACGTCGACGTTGTCCAGGCCGACGCCCGCGCGGGCGACGATCTTGAGCTTGGGCGCCGCGGCCAGCACCTCGGCGTCCACCGTGGTGGCCGAGCGCACCAGCAGGGCGTCGGCGTCCGGCACGGCGGCCAGCAGCTTTTCGCGGTCGGGTCCGTCGACCCAACGGACCTCTACCTGGTCGCCGAGGGCGGCGACGGTCGATTCGGCGAGTTTGTCAGCGATGAGTACGACAGGAAGGCTCACGCGCACAGACTAGTGGGCGGCATGGCCGCGCTTCCAATCGCGGTTGCCTTGATCTGGGTTGTCCCGGCCCGTCACTACCATCAAGTGGTGGACGTCACCGTCGTCGGTAGTGGACCCAACGGACTGGCCGCGGCCGTCATCTGCGCCCGCGCCGGGCTGTCCGTCCGGGTCATCGAGGGCCAGCCGACCCCCGGCGGCGGTGCCCGCACCGCCCCCGACCCTGAATATCCAGGCGTTTTGCACGACGTCTGTTCGGCGGTGCATCCGCTGGGTGTGGCGTCGCCCTTCTTCGCGGAGTTCGACCTGGCCGCCCGCGGTGTGCGGATGGTCACCCCGGAGATCTCGTACGCCAATCCCCTGCCTGCCGGGGCGAGCGAAGCGACGGGAAAGGCCTCGGGCCGGGCCGCCATCGCGTACCGCTCCCTCGATCGCACCTGCGCGGAGCTCGAACACGGCTCGTCCTGGCGGCGGCTGCTGGGCCCGCTGGTCGAGCACGTCGACGGCGTCCTGGCCTTCTTCCTCGGCGACAAGCGTTCCCTGCCGCCCGACCTGCCGAGCACCGTGCGTGCCGGACTGCGGGTGCTGACCCAGGGCAGCCCGGCGTGGAGCCTGCTGCGCGGTGACGACGCCCAGGCCCTGTTCACCGGCGTCGGCGCGCACGCCATCCACCCCATGCCGTCGCCCGTCAACAGCGGCGCGGGCATCATGCTCAGCACCGTCGCCCACACGGCGGGCTGGCCGGTTCCGGTCGGCGGCACGCAGACGATCACCGATGCGCTGATCGCCGATCTGCGCGCACACGGCGGTGAGCTCGTCACCGGCTCCCCCGTGACGAATCCGCCCGCCGGAGTGGTCATCTACGACACCTCCCCGACCGCCCTGCTCGACATCTACGGGTCTGCCGTTCCGGACCGCTATGCAAAAGCACTGCGCCGCTACAAGTTCGGTCCCGGCGTCTGCAAGATCGACTTCGTGCTGTCCGGTGAGATCCCTTGGCGCGACCCGCGGATGGCATCGTCACCGACCGTCCACCTCGGCGGCACCCGGACCCAGATGGCGCATGCCGAACGGGAGATCTGGCAGGGGCGCCATGCCGAGCACCCGATGACGCTGGCCTCGCTGCCCCACCTCGCCGACCCGTCCCGCATCGACGCCCAGGGCCGACGGCCGCTGTGGACCTACTGTCACATGCCCGCGGGCTCGACCGTCGACCAGACCGAGACCGTCATCGGGTTGTTCGAGGACGCCGCACCGGGTTTCCGCGATCTGGTGCTCGCGGCCCGCGCGGTGCCGGCCGCCGAGATGTCGCAGCACAACGCCAATTACGTCGGCGGCGACATCATCGTCGGCGGCGCGACGCTCAAGGCCGCGATGATCGGGCCGACGCTGCGGGCCAACCCGTGGACCACGCCGATCCCCAAGGCATACCTGTGTTCGTCGGCCACCCCGCCGGGCACCGGCGTGCACGGCATGGCGGGTATGTATGCGGCCCGCACCGTGCTGCGTCGTGAATTCGGAGTGAAGACGCTGCCGTCGCTCGCGCCATAGTGTTGGCTTGGCTCATGGCCAAGCTTTCTGTGATCTTCTACTCCGCGACCGGGCACGGCACTTCCATGGCGCAGCGGGTCGCGAGCACCGCCGAATCGTTGGGCGCCGAGGTGCGGTTGCGGCCCGTCGCAGAGTCCGCGGACCCCGCGTCGTTTGCGCACAACCCGGCGTGGACCGCGAATTACGAAGCAACCAAAGACCTTCCGACCGCCACGG
Organism: Mycolicibacterium llatzerense; assembly: GCF_000878195.1. Lineage (GTDB taxonomy): Bacteria > Actinomycetota > Actinomycetes > Mycobacteriales > Mycobacteriaceae > Mycobacterium > Mycobacterium llatzerense. The sequence goes on from NZ_JXST01000024.1 coordinate 23,277, forward strand.
GCGACGACATCGTCTGGGCCGACGCCGTGATCTTCGGCTCTCCGACCCGCTTCGGTTCCGTCGCGTCACAGCTGCGGGCGTTCCTGGACTCGCTCGGCGGCCTGTGGTCGCAGGGTGCCCTGGCGGACAAGGTGTACGCGGGCTTCACCTCGACCAACACCGCGCACGGCGGCCAGGAGACCACACTGCTGTCGCTGTACATCACCCTGATGCACTGGGGCGGCATCATCGTCCCGCCCGGCTACACCGACCCGCTCAAGTTCGCCGACGGCAACCCGTACGGCGTGAGCCTGCTGGCCAACCACGACAACATCCGCCAGTTCGACGACAACACCTATGCGGCATTGGACCACCTGGCGCGGCGGGTCGTCTCGGTCGCTGACCGGCTGGGCGCACCCCTGTCACCCGCGAGCCGGCCGGCGTCGGGTACACCGTCTACCGAAACACCCTGAAATGCCGAAAGGCCAGTTATTGCACGCTTTTTCGTGAATCGCGTGCAACAACTGGCCAGTCGGCGGTTGGAGACTAGGCAGTCTCGGTGATCGGCCTGTCGACCCAGCTCATCAGGTCGCGCAGCTTCTTGCCGGTGACCTCGATCGGGTGCTCGGCGTTGGCCTGGCGCAGACCCTCGAGCTCCTTGTTGCCGCCCTCGACGTTGGCGACCAGGCGCTTGACGAAGGTGCCGTCCTGAATGTCCTTCAGGATGGCGCGCATGCGCTCCTTGGTGTCGGCGTCGATGACGCGCGGGCCGGACAGGTAGCCACCGAACTCAGCGGTGTCGGACACCGAGTAGTTCATGCGGGCGATGCCACCCTCGTACATCAGGTCGACGATGAGCTTGAGCTCGTGCAGCACCTCGAAGTAGGCCATCTCCGGGGCGTAGCCGGCCTCGACCATGACCTCGAAACCGGCCTTGACCAGTTCCTCGGTGCCACCACAGAGCACGGCCTGCTCACCGAACAGGTCGGTCTCGGTCTCTTCCTTGAAGTCGGTCTTGATGACGCCGGCGCGGGTGCCACCGATGCCCTTGGCGTAGGACAGCGCGAGCGCCTGGCCCTCACCCTTGGGGTCCTGGTGGACGGCGATCAGCGCGGGCACACCCTTGCCGTCGACGAACTGGCGACGCACCAGGTGGCCGGGGCCCTTGGGGGCGACCATGCCGATGGTGACGTTGGCCGGGGGCTTGATCAGGCCGAAGTGGATGTTGAGGCCGTGGCCGAAGAACAGCGCGTCGCCGTCCTTGAGGTTGGGCTCGATGTCATTGGTGAAGATCTCGGCCTGCGCGGTGTCCGGCGCCAGCAGCATGATGACGTCGGCCCACGCGGCGACGTTGGCCGGGGTGTCGACCTCGAGGCCCTGCTCGGTGACCTTCTCGCGGGACTTCGAGCCTTCCTTCAGGCCGACCTTGACCTGCACACCCGAGTCGCGCAGCGAAAGCGAATGCGCGTGCCCCTGGCTGCCGTAGCCGATGACGGCGACCTTGCGACCCTGGATGATCGACAGGTCCGCATCGTCGTCGTAGAACATCTCAACTGCCACTTGCTCTTCCTTACCCTTGTATCTGTTGTTGAAGCTCTGTTATTCGAAGTTTTGCTCGGGGGTCAGCGCTTACTTGGCCGCGCCGATGCCGCGCGGGCCGCGCGCCAACGAAACCACACCGGACTGCACCAGCTCGCGAATACCATACGGCTCCAGCACTCGCAGCAGTGCTTCGAGCTTCTCCTGGGTGCCGGTGGCCTCGATGGTCAGCGACTCGGTCGACACGTCGACGACCTTCGCCCGGAACAGGTTGACCGCCTCGATCACCTGACCACGGGTGGTGGCGTCGGCCCGCACCTTGATCAGCGCCAGCTCGCGGGAGACGGAGTTGTCCGGCTCCTGCTCGACGATCTTGATGACGTTGATCAGCTTGTTGAGCTGCTTGGTGATCTGTTCCAGCGGCAGCTGCTCTTCGACGCAGACCACGATGGTCATGCGGGACATGTTCTTCTGCTCAGTGGCGCCGACTGCCAGCGACTGGATGTTGAAGCCACGCCGCGAGAACAGCGCTGCCACGCGGGCGAGCACACCGGGAGTGTCCTCGACGAGAACCGACAGAGTGTGAGTAGTAGCCACTAGACCTGATCCTCGTTGTCGAACAGCGGACGGATATCGCGCGCCGCCATGATCTCGTCATTGCTGGTGCCGGCGGCGACCATCGGCCACACCTGGGCGTCGGCGCCGACGATGAAGTCGATGACGACGGGGCGGTCGTTGATCTCGCGGGCCTGCCGGATGACGTCCTCGACGTCTTCGGCGCGCTCGCAGCGCAGACCGACGCAACCGAGCGCCTCGGCCAGCATCACGAAGTCCGGGATGCGGTGCGAGTGCGTGGACAGGTTGGTCTGGCTGTAGCGCTCTTCGTAGAACAGCGTCTGCCACTGCCGCACCATGCCGAGGTTGCCGTTGTTGATCAGCGCAACCTTGATCGGCGCCCCTTCGAGGGCGCAGGTGGCCAGCTCCTGGTTGGTCATCTGGAAGCAGCCGTCACCGTCGATGGCCCACACCTCGGCCTCCGGGCGGGCGAACTTGGCGCCCATCGCGGCCGGGATGGAGAAGCCCATGGTGCCCAGACCGCCCGAGTTCAGCCAGGTCTTCGGGTTCTCGTACTTGATGAACTGCGCGGCCCACATCTGGTGCTGACCGACGCCCGCCACGTACAGCGCGTCCGGCCCGGCGATCTGGCCCAGCTTCTCGATGACGTACTCCGGCGAGAGGCTGCCGTCGCTCTGCGGGCCGTAGCTCAGCGGGAAGGTCTCCTTGATGCCGCTCAGGTAGGTCCACCAGTCGGCCAGGTCCAGCGTGTCGGCGGACACGCCGTCGCGGCGCAGCGCCGCGAGCAGGTCGACGATGACGTTCTTGATGTCACCGACGATCGGCACGTCGGCGTTCCGGTTCTTGCCGATCTCGGCCGGGTCGATGTCCGCGTGGATCACCTTGGCCTCGGGCGCGAACGACGACAGCTGACCGGTGACCCGGTCGTCGAAGCGGGTGCCGAGAGCGATCAGCAGGTCGCTCTTCTGCAGCGCCGCCACGGCCGACACCGTGCCGTGCATGCCCGGCATGCCCATGTGCTGCGGGTGGCTGTCGGGGAACGCGCCACGTGCCATCAGGGTGGTGACGACGGGGATGCCGGTCAGTTCGGCGAGCTCCAGCAGCTCCGCGGACGCCTCGCCGCGGATGACGCCGCCGCCGACGTACAGCACGGGCTTGTGCGAGGCGGCGATCAGCTTGGCTGCCTCGCGCACCTGGCGGCTGTGCGGCTTGGTGTTCGGCTTGTAGCCGGGCAGGTCGATGACCGGCGGCCAGCTGAACGTGCACTGCGCCTGCAGCACGTCCTTCGGGATGTCGACGAGGACGGCACCGGGACGGCCGGAGGACGCGATGTGGAACGCCTCGGCGATCACCTTGGCGATGTCGTCACCGTTGCGGACCAGGAAGTTGTGCTTCGTGATCGGCATGGTGATGCCGGAGATGTCGGCTTCCTGGAACGCGTCGGTGCCGATCAGCCCGCGGCCGACCTGACCGGTGATGGCGACGACCGGGATGGAGTCCATCTGGGCGTCGGCCAGCGGCGTGACCAGGTTGGTGGCGCCTGGGCCCGAGGTGGCCATCATCACGCCGACCTTGCCGGTCGCATGCGCGTAGCCCGACGCGGCGTGGCCGGCGCCCTGCTCGTGCCGGACCAGCACGTGGCGGACCTTCTTCGAGTCGAACAGCGGGTCGTAGACCGGCAGCACGGCACCGCCGGGGATGCCGAAGATGGTGTCGACGTCGAGTTCCTCGAGCGACCGGACGACAGCCTGGGCACCGGTCATCTGCTGCGGGGCAACGATTTTCGAATGACCGTTGACCGCGCCGCTGGGGCCGTCGGGCTGTTGCGTCGACTCTGGCGGTCGCGTGGTGGGTGCGCTCACTCTTGTCCTCTTGATCGTGTTGCGGTTGTGGCGTTCTCGGGCAAACAAAAAACCCCCGTCAGCGTGGGTGGCTGTACGAGGGTTGCGCGTCGATGCTTGTAGTCGGCTTAGTCAGCCTGGTCACGCACCAACGCGCCCAGTTACTACAAGCAATCCCGAGTTCTGCATAAGCAAGGACGGTAGTCCCCACGGCGCGCGCAGGTCAAATCAGTTCCGTAGCCGGATACACCCGGCAACCCGCCGACCCACCGCCTGGGAAGATAGATGGCGTGAGCCGCCGAACCTCTTCGACCGCAGCCCGACCCGTCGTGATCAAGATCCCGGGAGTCGCCCATCTGGCGGTGGGGTTCTTCGCCGTCGGGCTGCTGGCCCTGGTGTTCGCCGGGCCGGCCTGGTGCGCGGCGCTGCTCGTCATCCCGATCCTGTTGTCGGCGATGGTGATTCGCTACCGCACGGTGGCCGACAAGTTGGGCGTCACCGCGCGGTCGCTGCTCGGCAGCCGGACGGTGACGTGGCAGGACATCAAGGGCCTGCGCTTCGACGGCTCCAAGTGGGCCAAGGCCGAATTGACCGACGGCACCGACTTGCGACTGCCGGGTGTGACGTTCGCGTCACTGCCGGTGCTGACCGCGGCCAGCGGCGGCGTCGTGCCCAACCCGTACAACGAGTGAGCCGGCCCCGCTCAGCGCAGCGGGTTTGATCCGTTCAGCAGCATCCACACGCCGACGCCCACGCCGACACCGATCAGCAGGCACAGGAACGACCCGATGAAGGGGCGGCGGGCCCAACCGCGCCCGGCGTCGAAGCCGTAGAGGCCCGGCCCGGTCAGGGTCAGCGCCGCGGCCAGCACGATCATGGTCACCAGGTACTCGTGCCCTTCGGGCAGGAAGTACGGGAAGTAGCCGTGCACGGGTTGTGCAGCCACCTCCACTGCCAGGGCGTTGACGAGGTAACTCAGGGCGACCGCGGCGGCGACCGGAGTGAACAGCCCCAGCACCAGCAGGACACCGGCCCCGATCTGCGCCCCGGTGGCGAGATAGGTCAGTATCCCGGCGTGCTGGAAGCCGGCAGCGGCCAGCGCGTGTTCGTACCCGTTCAGCCCCTGGCCGCCCCACCAGCCGAACGCCTTCTGCAGCCCGTGGACCACCAGCCAGGCACCCAGGCCGACGCGCAAGACCAGGAGCCCAAGGTCCTGGGTGCCGCGGCGCTTGGCCACCCGCACCCGGGCATCGGTCTCGGGATCAGGTTCGATCTCGGCAGGCTCGGCGGGCTGCTGCGAGCCTCGTTCGCGGGGTTGCACGTACGGCAGCGGCTCGGGTTCGTGCATGAGATCGAACGCCATCGAGGACGGCGACGAGGACGATGCGGATGTCACCTCCGTGACATCGTCGGGCGATGCGGTGTCGAACCGCGGAATGGCCGTGGTTGCCGCGGTCTCGCCGCTATCGCCACGGTAGGTCGTGATGGGCAGGTCGTCTTCGGGATCGACCAGGCGTGCCGACGCGGGCTTGGCGGCCGACTCGTCGGGCCGTTGCCATGCACGCGACTCATGGGAAGTACTGGTCATAGTTGCCAGGGTAAGTGCAATTGCGCTGCTGACCGTGGATTTAAACGGTGGTTTGACGCGCTTGTTCACCGGATTTGCCCGGCCCGGCGCGCGGCCCCGACGTGGCGAGCACCGTCGAACAGTCCGTAACCTGGCGGGCATGACATTGCGGCGGTCGAGGCGGACTGCGCTGACGAGGCCCGAACGCCGGCCTGAGCGTGTTGGTGCTGCACCCGCTCGACGGGTGCTGGCGTTGTGCGCCATCGCTTTGCTGGCACTGCAGGGCTGTGCCCGTTTCGATTCGGCCGCATCTGAGCCGTTCACCATCGAGCCCGAGCTCGGTGGGGCGCCGAGCTCGACCCCGCCGCCTCCGCCGCCGTTGCCGCCGAACCCGTTCCCGAAGGCGTGCCCGGCACCGGCGGTGATGCAGGGCTGCCTGGAGAGCACCAGCGGCCTGATCATGGGCGGCGACAGCAAGTCGGCAATCGTGGCCGAACGCGTCACCGGCGCGGTCAAGAACATCGCCACGAACGCGGAACCCAAGGTCAAGATGGTGATCCCGGTCGACGCATCCGGCGACGGCGGCCTCATGGACATCGTGCTTTCGCCGAGCTACCAACAGGACCGGCTGATGTACGCGTACATCACCACGCCCACCGACAACCGGGTGGTCCGGATCGCCGACGGCGACGTCCCCAAGCCGATCCTGACCGGGATCCCCAAGGGCCCCACGGGCAACACCGGGGCGCTGATCTTCAGCAGTCCGACCACCCTCGTGGTGCTCACCGGAGACGCCGGCAACCCCGCCGCCGCGGCCGACCCGGCTTCGCTGGCGGGCAAGCTGCTGCGCATCGAGCAGCCGACAACAGTGGGACAGGCACCGCCGACCACCGCGCTGTCAGGCATGGGCTCCGGCGGCGGGCTGTGCATCGACGGGGCCAGCGGCTCGCTGTACGTCACCGACCGCACCCCCACCGGCGACCGGCTGCAGAAGATCACCAAGGACTCCAAGGTGTCCACGGTGTGGAGCTGGCCCGATCGTCCCGGTGTCGCCGGCTGTGTGGCGGTCGACAACACCGTCATGGTCAATCTGGTCAACACCAAGAAGACGGTGGCGCTCCGGCTGGCCAAGGAAACCGGCGCGGTCACGGGTGACCCCGAGGCCCTCCGCACGGACACCCACGGACACGTCTTCGCGCTGGAACTCTCCCCCGACGGCAACATCTGGGGCGCCACGGTGAACAAGACGGCCGGCGACGTGGAGAAGTTCGACGACGTCGTGTTCCCGCTGTTCCCGCAGGGCGGATTCCCGCGTAGCACCGACGACAAGACGTAATTGACGCCCGACATGAGGGTCGCTCGATGATGCGCGCGTGCCCGGCCGACTTCGCTCGGCTGGCCGGCTACCTGGGCTTCTCCTGCGATGACGATTCCTGGGTCAAACTGCGGAACCCCCTGGCCCTCACGCACTGGAGCATGCCGGTCGTCGAGCTGCTGATGCTGATCGGAGCAGGGCTGGCGCTGGCCTACGCGCTGCGGCGGGTCCGCCGCGACCCCACCGGGATCGCCATCTGGCTGGCATCGGTGGCCTACGCCCTGGTGACCGAACTACCCCGGCATCCACCGGACCTGTTCGCCGGCACCCGGCTCGGGGTCATGTTGGTGCACAACGTGTTCAGCGTCGATTTCGTCGACGGACGGCTGCCGCTGTACATCGTGGCGCTGTACCCGGCGACCATCACGCTGGCCTATGACATCGTCCGCGCCACCGGTGTGTTCGAACGGCGTGGCGCGCTCATCGGCGCCATCTGCGTCGGATTCGTGCACGGCTGCGTCTACGGCATCTTCGACCATCTCGGGCCGCAGCTGCGCTGGTGGGTCTGGAACACAGCGAACCCACTGAACCACCCCACGCTCGGCTGCGTGCCGGTGAGCAGTTGGGTCAGCCTGGCAGTGGTCGGGCCCGCGGCGATCGCGTTCCTGGTGCACGTGCTGATCGGGCGCCGCGTGGAGGCGGGCACACCGCCGGCCCGGCTGTCACTGGCCTGGCGCATACCGGTCATCAGCGTGCTGGCACCGGTCATCATGGGGTTGCTCAGCCTGCCGACGTTGCTCTCCGCGCGGCACAGCGCAATGCAGTACGCGGTGCTCGGCGTCGAGGTCGCGGTGTTCACCTTCGTGGCGATCCCGATCCTGGTGCAGGACTGGCGGATCACGCGCCGCGTCGGGACACAGCACCCCAGTCAGTACGTCCGGGTGTTCGGGGTGCTGTACCTGCTCACCTTCACGGTGCTCTGGCTGGCCGCACTGCCGGACTTCGCCGGTGCCATCGACGGCGTCACCGGTGCCGGTACGCCGACCGGCAATCTGCCCTGCGCCGCGGTGTGTTTCGTGATCGCGGGCTACTGCGTCGCGGGCGTGTCGTCACTGCGTCCGACGACGGCGCCCGCGCCGCAACAGCAGGTGCTGCACTAACTGCAGGCCGCGATGACGAGTTCGCGCACGCGCGCCGCGTCAGCCTGCCCCTTGGTCGCCTTCATCACCGCGCCGACGATCGCGCCGGCGGCTTGGACCTTGCCGCCGCGGATCTTGTCGGCGATGTCGGGCTGGGCGGCCAGCGCCTCGTCGATCGCGGCCTGGATGAGCGAATCGTCGCGCACCACAACAAGACCGCGTTCGTTCATGACCTGCTCGGGCTCGCCCTCACCGGCCAGCACGCCCTCGACGACCTGCCGGGCCAGCTTGTTGGACAGCTTGCCGTCGTCGACCAGCTTGACCACCGCGGCGACCTGGGCCGGGGTGATGGCCAGCTCGTCGAGGGTCACTTCACTCTCGTTGGCCTTCTGCGTCAGGAAGTTGCCCCACCAGGCGCGGGCCGCCTCGCTGGACGCGCCGTGCTCGACGGTCGCCGCCACCAGCTCGATCGCGCCGGCGTTGACGAGGTCACGCATCACCTCGTCGGAAATGCCCCAGTCGTCCTGAATCCGCTTGCGCACCAACCACGGCAGCTCGGGGATGGTGCCGCGCAGCCGCTCCACCAACTCATCCGACGGGGCGATCGGCTCGAGGTCCGGCTCCGGGAAGTAGCGGTAGTCCTCGGCGGTTTCCTTGCTCCGGCCAGACGTGGTGTGGCCGTCCTCGTGGAAGTGCCGGGTCTCCTGCGTGATGGTGCCGCCGGCCTGCAGCACAGCAGCCTGCCGGCGCATCTCGTAGCGGACCGCCACCTCGACGCTCTTGAGCGAGTTGACGTTCTTGGTCTCGGTGCGGGTGCCGAACTCCGCGGCACCCTTGAGCTTGAGCGAGACGTTGGAGTCACAGCGCATCGAACCCTGGTCCATGCGCACGTCGGAAACGCCCAAGCCGCGCAACAGATCCCGCAGCGCCGTCACGTAGGCACGGGCGATCTCCGGAGCACGTTCACCGGCACCCTCGATGGGCTTGCTGACGATCTCCACCAGCGGCACACCGGCCCGGTTGAAGTCGGCCAGCGAGGTGGTGGCGCCGGAGATCCGGCCGGTGTCGCTGCCCAGGTGCGTCAGCTTGCCGGTGTCCTCCTCCATGTGGGCGCGCTCGATATCGACACGCCAGATGCTGCCGTCCTCCAGCGGAACGTCGAGGTAGCCGTTCACGGCGATGGGCTCGTCGTATTGGCTGATCTGGTAGTTCTTCGGCTGATCCGGGTAGAAGTAGTTCTTCCGGGCGAACCGGCCCCACGGCGTGATGTCGCAGTTCAGTGCCAACCCGATCCGGATCGCGGATTCGACCGCGGACTCGTTGACCACCGGCAGCGCCCCGGGCAGGCCCAGGCACACCGGGCATACCAGCGTGTTCGGCTCGGCACCGAACCGGTTCGCACAGCCACAGAACATCTTGGTCTCGGTGGACAGTTCGACATGGACTTCCATGCCCATGACGGGCTCGTACGTCGCGAGGACGTCGTCGTAGTCGAGAAGGTCTGCGTCAGCCATGGGTTGAATCCTAGTTGCCGTTCACCGGCCATTTCCCCGGCCCGGTTAACCTCCGCGAATGCTCGCACGCATCGGCGCCCTGCTGACCACCTTCGCCCTGACTGCGGTGCCCATCGCCTCGGCCGCTCCCGACACTTTCGACCTGCAGGCACACCGCGGCGGACGGGGCGAGACCACAGAGGAATCGCTGCGCGCGTTCACCAAGGCCATCGAGCTCGGTGTCACCACGTTGGAGCTCGACATCGTCCTTTCCAAGGACGGTGCGCCCATGGTCTGGCACGACCCGACCATCCAGCCCGACAAATGCACCGACACCGGCCCCGCCGTCCCCGGTGACCCGCAGTACCCGTACGTCGGCAAGCTCGTGCACGACCTCACCCGAGCCCAGCTGCGCACCCTGAACTGCGGCAAGCTGCTCAGCGGATTCCCGGCCGCCGAAGTGGTGACCGGAAACAAGATCGCCACGCTCGACGAGGTCTTCGCGCTCGCCGACGCTCATCACGCCGGCGTGCGGTACAACATCGAGACCAAGATCGAAGCCGACAAGCCCGAAACATCCGCGGCACCACAACAATTCGTCGACGTCATCCTCGGCACCGTCCGGGCCGCGGGCAAGGTCGACAAGGTCGAGATCCAGAGTTTCGACTGGCGCACGCTGCCTCTGGTCCGCCAGCAGGAACCCGGCATCCCACTGGTGGCGCTGTGGGATGAGACGACGTGGGTGCCGAATTCGGCGTGGACGGCAGACGTGAATCCGGCGGTGGTCGGTGACCCGATCGCCGGGGCGGCGTCGGTCGGGGCGAACATCCTGTCCCCCGGCTACTCGGTCCCCTACGGGCTGACACCGAAGGACCCGGGGTTCGCGCTGATCGCCGACCGGGCATTCATCGACCGCGCACATGCCCTCGGCCTCAAGGTGATTCCGTGGACGATCAACGACGCCGACACCATGCGCGCGCAGATCGCCGCCGGCGCCGACGGCATCATCACCGACTACCCGGCCCGGCTCCGCGCGGTGGAGTCCGCACTCGGGATGCCGCTACCGGCGGCCTTCCGCTAGCCGAAGAATTCGGCGGCGTCGTCGTACCGGGTCTGCGGCACCAACTTGAGCTGACGCACCGCATCCGCGAGCGGCACCCGGCCGATCTCCTGACCCCGCAACGACACCATCATCCCGTACTCACCCGAGTGCGCGGCGTCGGCGGCGTTGACGCCGAACCGGGTGGCCAGCACCCGGTCGTGGGCCGTCGGGGTACCGCCGCGCTGCACGTGGCCCAGCACGGTGGTCCGGACTTCCTTCCGGATCCGCTTCTCGATCTCGATGGCCAGCTGCTGCGCGACACCGGTGAACTTCACATGCCCGAACTCGTCAATTCCGCCGTCGCGCAACTGCATTGAGCCCTCTGACGGCCGCGCCCCTTCCGCGACCACACAGATGAAGTGCGAATCACCGCGCACGAAGCGCTGTCTCACCAGCCGGCACACCTCTTCGATATCGAACGGCTGCTCGGGAATCAGCGTCATGTGCGCACCGGAGGCCATCCCCGCGCCCAGCGCGATCCAGCCCGCGTGCCGGCCCATCACCTCCACCAGCATCACCCGCTGATGCGACTCGGCGGTGCTGTGCAGCCGGTCGATGGCCTCGGTGGCGATCATCAGCGCGGTGTCGTGGCCGAAAGTGACGTCGGTGCAATCGATGTCGTTGTCGATGGTCTTGGGCACACCCACCACGGGGACGTTCTCCTCGGCCAGCCAGTGCGCGGCCGTCAAGGTGCCTTCGCCGCCGATCGGGATCAGCACGTCGATGCCGTTGTCCTCGAGCGTCTGCTTGATCTGATCGAGCCCGGCCCGGAGTTTGTCGGGGTTGACGCGCGCGGTGCCCAAGATGGTGCCGCCCTTGGCCAGCAGCCGGTCGTTGCGATCGTCATTCTTGAGCTGCTCACGACGATTCTCGAGCAGGCCGCGCCAGCCGTCCCGGAACCCGACGACCGTCGAGCCGTACCGGACGTCACAGGTACGGACCACCGCCCGGATCACCGCGTTCAAGCCAGGACAGTCACCACCACCGGTCAGCACGCCTATCCGCATGCCCCCATACTGCCCGCTCGCGGGTTTTGGTTCGCGTCGAATGTGCAGTCAGCTCGCCGGCTCCGCAGATCCGGCGAGCTGTGTGCACGCTCGTGGCTATACGGCGGTGGGCAGTGCGCCGCGGGCGGCTTCGTAGGCCGCACCGACGCGGTACAGCCGGTCGTCGGCCAGGGCCGGCGCCATGATCTGCAGACCCACCGGCAGGTTGTCGTCCGGCGACAGGCCCGACGGCACCGACATGCCGCAGTGCCCGGCCAGGTTCAGCGGCAACGTGCACAGGTCGAACAGGTACATCGCCAGCGGATCGTCGACCTTCTCCCCCAGCCCGAACGCGGTGGTCGGGGTGGTCGGGGTGACCAGCACGTCGACCTTCTCGTAGGCCTGGTCCAGATCACGGGCAATCAGGGTGCGCACCCGCTGGGCCTGGTTGTAGTAGGCGTCGTAGTAGCCCGAGGACAGGGCGTAGGTGCCGATCATGATGCGGCGCTTGACCTCCGGGCCGAAGCCGGCGGCGCGGGTCAGCGCCATCACTTCTTCGGCGCTGTGGGTGCCGTCGTCGCCGACCCGCAGGCCGTAGCGCATCGCGTCGAAGCGCGCGAGGTTCGAGGACACCTCGGACGGCAGGATCAGGTAGTAGGCCGCCAGCGAGTAGTCGAAGTGCGGGCAGTCGACCTCGGTGATCTCGGCGCCGAGGTCGGTCAGCTGGTCGACCGCGGTGTTGAACGACGACAGCACCCCGGGCTGGTAGCCCTCGCCGGTGTGCAGCTGCTTGACCACACCGATCCGGACGCCCTTCAGGTCGCCGGCGGCACCGGCCCTGGCTGCCCCGACCACGTCGGGCACCGGAGCGTCGACCGAGGTGGAATCGCGCGGGTCGTGGCCCGCGATCACCTGGTGCAGCAGCGCGGTGTCGAGCACCGTGCGGGCACACGGTCCGCCCTGGTCCAGCGACGACGCACAGGCGATCAGGCCGTACCGCGAGACCGTGCCGTACGTGGGCTTGACGCCGACGGTCGACGTCAGCGCGGCCGGCTGACGGATCGAGCCACCGGTGTCGGTGCCGATCGCCAGCGGCGCCTGGAAGGCCGCCAGCGCCGCGGCACTACCGCCGCCGGAACCGCCCGGCACGCGGTTGACGTCCCAGGGGTTGCGGGTCGGGCCATAGGCCGAGTTCTCGGTGGACGACCCCATGGCGAATTCGTCCATGTTGGTCTTGCCGAGGATCGGGATGCCGGCCGCACGCAGCCTGGCGGTGACGGTCGCGTCGTACGGCGACCGCCAGCCCTCCAGAATCTTCGATCCGGCCGTGGTCGGCGCGTCGGTGGTGGTGAAAACGTCCTTGAGCGCCAACGGAACTCCGGCGAGTGGCGAGGCCAGCGGCTCGCCCGCCGCCACCTGCTTGTCGACCGCGGCGGCCGCGGCCAGCGCCTCCTCGGCGCCCACGTGCAGGAAGGCGTGGTAGGTCTCGTCGGTGGCGGCGATCTGGTCCAGGTGAGCCCGGGTGACCTCGGTGGCCGACACGTCGCCGGCGGCGATCTTCTCGCCGAGCGTGGCCGCGTCAAAACGGATCAGGTCGCTCATTCTGCTTCTCCCAAAATGCGCGGCACGGCGAACCGGCCATCTTCGGCCCGCGGGGCCTCCGCCAGCGCCTGGTCCTGCGAGAGGCTCGCTGCCTCGACGTCGGGCCGGGTGATGTTGACCTCTTTGAGGGGATTGCCGGTCGCCTCGATACCCGTGACGTCGACGGCCTGAATCTTGCCGACGTGCGCCAGGATGGCATCGAGCTGGCCTGCGAAACTGTCCAGCTCACCATCGGTCAGGGCGAGCCGGGCCAGATTCGCCAGATGGGCGACATCGTCCCGGGAAATCTTCGACACGTCTAAACACCCTAGTGGGAGGCCGGGCGAGCGCAGCGACGGGGAATACATCCGTGACACGCACCGCACCCGCACGTCCTGCCGTCGCCACGACGCTGTGCCACAGTTGTGGCGTGTCCTCCTATCTGATGCGGGTCCAGCTCGAAGACCGCCCCGGTAGCCTCGGCTCGCTGGCGGTGGCTCTCGGCACGGTGGGCGCCGACATCCTGTCGCTCGACGTCGTCGAACGCGGCCCGGGCTACGCCGTCGACGACCTGGTGGTCGAGCTGCCGCTCGGGTCCATGCCCGACACCCTGATCACCGCGGCAGAGGCCCTCAAGGGCGTGTACGTGGACAGCATCCGGCCCCACACCGGGCTGCTCGAGGCCCATCGCGAACTGGAACTGATCGACCACGTGGCCGCCGCCAAGGGCAAGGCCGCCCGCCTCCAGGTGCTGGCCGACGAAGCCCCGCGCGTGCTCCGGGTCGGCTGGTGCGTCGTGGTGACCGGCGGCGCCGAACCTCGCCGCATCGCCGGCAGCCCGGGTGCGCCCGAGACACTCGCCGACTCGGCACCGTGGCTACCGCTGGAACACGCCGCCGCCCTGGACGCCACGGGCGACTGGGTGCCGCAGTTCTGGCGGGACATCGACACCACCCTGGCCGCGGCGCCGCTGGGTGACCCGTACACCGCGATCATGCTCGGCCGCCCGGGCGGCCCGGCCTTCCGTCCGTCGGAGGTCGCGCGGCTCGGATACCTCGCGGGCATCGTCGCGACCATCGTGCGCTAGGCGTTACCAGCGAATTCCCAGCCAATCTGGTGGTGCGCGAATGCCGTTGCGTCGCGGCGTCAACTGCTAGCGTTCTCGCCACATCTCGCTGGAGGCCTGCGTGAGCACATTTCTGATCGTCATCGGCGTGCTGCTACTGATCGCGGCGATCATCGTCGTGGTGCTCGCTTTCACCCGGGCGAAGAAGCCGGGAACCTCCGGCGCCCGCCAGGACCCGCTGAAGTCCGGCGAGATGCCGGTGTGCGGGCCGAAACAGCTGGGGCCCGGCGCGATCGTCAGCTACGGCGGCGTCGACTACGTGGTGCGCGGCTCGGTGACCTATCGCGAAGGCCCGTTCATCTGGTGGGAGCATCTGCTGGAAGGCGGTCAGGGAGAACCGATCTGGTTCAGCGTCGAAGAGGACGAGGGACGGCTGGAACTCGCGTTCTGGACCAAGCGACCAGACCTGGCTCTGCAGCCCATCGGCCCGCTCACCATCGAGGGCGTGCAGTACGACGAGGTCGAGACCGGCGACGCGCACTACACCTCCGAGGGCACCACCGGCCTGCCCGCACAAGGCCAGATGAACTACGTCGACTACGCCAGCGCCGGCCGTGCCGCCCTGCTCAGTTTTGAGCAGTGGTCGCCGAATTCTCCGTGGGAGGTGTCGACCGGCAAGGTCATGTCGCCCGGTGAGCTCACGGTGTACCCCGCTCCCCCGGCCGGCTCGTAGGTCGGTGCCATGACCCGGGGCAAGATGCTGATTCTCGCCGGGGTGCTGGCGATCGCGTCAGTGATCTGCCTGGCGATCGGGATCAGCACCGCCCGCACCGTCCAGTCGTACGTCAAGGACCACTACCAGAACGTCGGCAACAACACCTACCGATGCGACGGGGACCCGAGCGACGTGGCCGACGACCTCGCCGAGGCCCACGCGCCGCAGGCACGGGCGACCGACCAGGGCAATTACTACCTGCGGTACAGCGATTCCATCGTGATCGTGGGTCCAGGATCGGGGCAGTCGTGCTCCGTTCGGATGGAGAGCCTGAACTCGGGCTACAACCACGGCAGCTACTTCTTTCTCGGCCCGGGATTCAGCCCGGGATCGCCGTCGCACAGTTCCGGCGGCAGCTCGGGCGGACCGGGCGGCGTCAAGTGACCACACCAATTCCGAGGAGACTCCGATGAACCTGGCCGCCATCGACTTCGGCACCGTCCATACCGACGCACTCATCCAGAACGTGGTCAGCGCAGTCCTGTACTTCGTGGTCGGCGTGCTGGTGCTGGCCGCCGGCTTCGTCATGGTCGACGTGCTGACGCCCGGCAATCTGCGCCGCCAAGTGTTCGTCGAGCGGCGGCCCAACGCGGTGGCCGTCACTGCCGCCATGGATGTCTCACTGGCAGCCATCATCATCACCGCCATCCACTCGAGCTCCGATCGTCTCGGGCAGGGCCTGATCGACACGTTGATCTACGGGCTGATCGGCGTCGCCCTGCAGGGTCTGGCCCTGGTGGCCGTGGAGTTGTTGGCGCCCGGCCACTTCCGCAATGACATCCACTCCGAGGACTTCCACCCCGCCGCGGTCGCGGTGGCCGTGGTCCTGCTCGCCGTCGGCGGTATCAACGCCGCCGCCCTCACCTGATGGTGACAGAGGCCATCGGGGCGGCCCCGACGGCCCCCGAGCCGGTCATCGGAACCCGGTGGCGCGCCCTGCTTTTGGCGGCCGTGGCGGCGTGCGCCGCGTGCGGCATCGTCTATGAGCTTGCGCTGCTGACCCTTTCGACGAGCCTCAACGGTGGCGGCGTGGTGTCGACGTCGCTGATCGTCGCGGGCTACGTAGCGGCCCTTGGCGTCGGCGGGCTGCTGGCCAAAGCACTGCTCGGTCGTGCAGCCATCAGCTTCATCGCGGTGGAGACGGCGCTGGGTGTCGTGGGCGGCCTGTCGGCGACGGTGCTGTATGTGACCTTCGCGTACCTCGGTGACTCCGACTGGGTGCTGGGGGTGGCGACGGCGCTGATCGGCGGACTGGTCGGCGCGGAAGTGCCGCTGCTGATGACGCTGCTGCAACGGGGACGGGTGGCCGGGGCCACCGACGCCGGGCGGGTGCTGGCCAACCTCAATGCCGCCGACTATCTGGGCGCCCTGCTGGGCGGCCTGGCGTGGCCGTTCCTGGTCCTGCCGTACCTGGGCATGATTCGCGGCGCTGCCGCCACGGGGATGATCAACCTGGCTGCCGCAGCGGTGGTTTCGGTGTTCCTGCTGCGCCGCATCCTGAGCCGGCGCGAATTCATCGGCGCACTGGGCGCCCTCGTGCTGGCGTTCGCGGTGCTGGCCACGCTGATGGCGTCCGCCGACGGCATCGAGACCACGTCCCGGCAGCGGCTGTACGCCGACCCGATCGTCGCCTATCGGCATTCGGCCTATCAGGAGATCGTGGTGACCCGCCGCGGCGACGACACCCGGCTGTATCTCGATGGCGGACTGCAGTTCTCGACGCGCGACGAGTATCGGTACACCGAGTCGCTGGTGTACCCGGCGCTGGGTGCGGGCGCGCGCTCGGTGCTGGTGATCGGCGGCGGTGACGGCCTGGCGGCGCGGGAATTGTTGCGCCAGAAAGGTATCGACCGGATCGTCCAGGTCGAGTTGGATCCGGCGGTGGTCGCGGTGGCGCGGACCAAGCTGCGCGACGCCAACGCCGGCGCACTCGACGATCCGCGGCTCCAGCTGATTCTCGACGACGCCATGACCTGGCTGCGGGTCCCACACCCGGACGTGGTGCCGCCGGGCGGATTCGACGCGGTCATCGTCGACCTGCCCGACCCCGACAACCCCGTGCTCGGCCGGCTGTACTCCACGGAGTTCTACAGCCTGATTGCCCGGGCGCTGGCGCCGCAGGGATTGCTCGTGGTCCAGTCCGGCAGCCCCTACTCCACGCCGATCGCGTTCTGGCGCACGGTATCCACCATCGCCTCCGCGGGGTTGTCAGTGACGCCGTACCACGTCGAGGTGCCGACGTTCGGCGACTGGGGTTTCACCCTGGCCCGTCGCGGCCCGGTGCCACCGATGCCGGTGCTGCCGAAAGACGCTCCCCCGCTACGTTTTCTGAATCAGCAGGTGCTCGACGCCGCCACCGTCTTCGCGCCCGACACCGCGCCGCAGCACCTGCCGCCGTCGACGTTGGAGCATCCGCTGATCGTCGACGATATGCGCCACGGGTACCGCTGACCTTCCGCCACCTCAACCCCACCGACCAGTAGGGCCAAGTACGAGCCCGCTACGCGTCCCCCGAGGCTTCCCCCTCGGGGGATGCCTCCGTTTCGGGACCGACCTCCAACAGGCGCCGGAAGCCGTCCTCGTCGAGGATGGGCACCCCGAGCTCAACGGCCTTGTCGTACTTGGAACCTGGTGCGTCACCGGCCACCACATAGGCGGTCTTCTTCGACACCGAACCGGCCGCCTTGCCGCCGCGGACCAGGATCGCCTCCTTGGCCTCGTCGCGGGAGAAACCGGTCAGCGAACCGGTCACCACGATCGACAGACCCTCGAGGTTCCGCTCGATACCGGCGTCGCGCTCGTCGGCCATCCGGACGCCCGCGGCCCGCCACTTGTCGACGATGGCGCGGTGCCAGTCGACGGTGAACCAGTCGATCACCGCGGCGGCGATGGTCGGGCCGACGCCCTCGACCGCGGCCAGCTGTTCCTCCGACGCTTCGGTAATCGCTTGCAGATCACCGAATTCCGCGGCCAATGCCCGCGCCGCCGTCGGGCCGACGTGCCGGATGGACAGCGCCACCAGCACCCGCCACAGCGGCTGTTGCTTGGCCTTGCCGAGGTTGGCCAGGAGCCGGGCGCCGTTGGCGGACAGCTCGTTCTTCTGAGTGGTGAACAGGCTGGTGCGCAACAGCTGTTCCGCGGTGAGGTCGAAGACGTCGCCCTCATCGGTGATCACGTCGGCCGCCAGCAGCGCGGTCGCCGCCTCGTAGCCGAGGCCCTCGATGTCGAAGGCACCGCGGCCCGCGACGTGGAACACCCGCTCTCGCAGCTGCGCCGGGCAGGACCGCGTGTTGGGGCAGCGGATGTCAGCGTCGCCCTCCTTCGAGGGCGCCAGGGTGCTGCCACACTCGGGACACGTTGCAGGCATGACGAATTCGCGTTCGGTGCCGTCACGCAGATCGACGACGGGGCCGAGCACCTCGGGGATGACGTCGCCGGCCTTACGGATCACGACGGTGTCGCCGATCAGCACGCCCTTGCGCTTCACCTCGGTGGCGTTGTGCAGCGTCGCCAGCCCGACCGTCGACCCCGCGACGGTGACGGGCTCCATGTAGGCGAACGGCGTGACCCGACCAGTGCGCCCGACGCTGACCCGGATATCGAGCAGCTTGGTGGTGACTTCCTCGGGCGGGTACTTGTAGGCGATGGCCCAGCGCGGCGCCCGGCTGGTGGCGCCGAGGCGCCGCTGCAGCGTCCGGTCGTCCAATTTGACTACCAGACCGTCGATTTCGTGGTCAACGTCGTGGCGGTGCTCGCCCCAGTAGGCGACGCGATCGGCTACCGCGGCGATGCCAGTGACCCGGGTGGTGTGGTCGGACACCGGCAGACCCCAGGCCTGCAGCGCGCGATACGCGTCGTGCAGCGACGCCGGCTCGAAACCTTCGGTATAGCCCAGCCCGTGGCAGATCATGTGCAGCCGGCGGCGTGCGGTGACGGCCGGATTCTTCTGCCGCAACGACCCGGCGGCGCTGTTGCGCGGATTGGCGAACGGCGCTTTGCCTTCCTCCACGAGGCTGGCGTTCAGTGCGGCGAAATCCTCGACCCGGAAGTACACCTCGCCGCGCACCTCCAGCACGGCGGGCACCGGGAATTCGTCGGTGCCGGTCAGCTGCTCGGGGACGTCGGTGATGGTGCGGGCGTTGAGCGTGACGTCCTCACCGGCGCGGCCGTCGCCGCGGGTGGCGCCGCGAACCAGCTTGCCGTCGCGGTACACAAGGGCCAGCGCGACGCCGTCGACCTTGAGCTCGCAGAGGTATTCGAGGTCGCTACCCAGTTCGTTGGTGAGCCGCGCCGCCCATGCCGTCAGCTCGTCGGTGTTGAACGCGTTGTCCAGCGACAGCATCCGCTCCAGATGCTGTGCCTCGCCGAACTCGGTGGCAAATCCGGCGCCGCCGACCAACTGCGTCGGCGAATCCGGCGTCCGCAGTTCGGGGTACGTGTCCTCGAGCTGCTGCAACTGCCCCAGCAGCTTGTCGAACTCACCGTCGGAGACGATCGGCGCGTCCTTGACGTAGTAGCGGAACTGGTGACCGCGAACCTCTTCGGCCAGTTCCTGCCATTGCCGGCGCACGTCGGGATCGGGTGAGCTCACCCGGTAAGGCTAGCGAAGGCCACCGACAGGTCGCGCAGGCCCGATAGGGTGGGCGCGTGCCGCACCCGATCATGTTCGACGACGACGACCCCGGCCTGGCGGAGCTGCGAGCGGTGGCGCTGAGCTTCCCCGAAGCCTTCGAGAAGGTGTCCTGGGGCCGGCCGGTGTTCTGCGCACCCAAGATGTTCGCGATGTACGGCGGCAATTCGAAGGTGACCGGCGAGATGGTCGCCTACCCGTACTCCCTGTTGGTCAAGGTCGACGAGTCCGACCGCGCAGCGCTGGAACAGGATTCGCGCTTCTACTACCCCGCCTACATGGGACCGTTCGGTTGGCTCGGGCTGGATTTCACCGCGGCGAAGGTCGACTGGAACGAGGTCCGTGAGCTGCTGGACGCGTCATTCCGGCTGGTCGCGACAAAGCGGCTGGTCAAACTGCTCGACGCGCAATGAGATACGCCTGCGCGGTGGATTCGAGTCCGTCGTCCGGTTGCCGGACCAGTTCGGCATAGACGCGGAACCCGCTGTTCGACAAGAGATCCGCGACGGCCGTCGATTGGCGGCGAATGAACGTCAAGTTCACCGGCTCGCCGTCGAAGTCCGTCAGCACCCGCGGTTCGTCGCCGACCTGAAATGCCAGCAGCACCACGCCGCCAGGCGCCAGCACCCGGTGGAATTCGGCGAAGACGCGCGGCAGATGCGTGTCGGGCACATGGATGATCGAGTACCAGGCGCAGAGCCCGGTGACGCTGCCGTCCTCCGCATCGAGGTCGAGCATCGAGCCAACCCGAAACGCCAGGCCCGGGTTGTGCTGGCGTGCCTGCGCGATCATGTTGGGAGACAGATCGATTCCGGTCACATCCAAGCCGGCGGCCGCGAGTGCCACGGTCGCCACCCCGGTGCCGCAGCCGACGTCGAGCACCGGGCCTCGCGGTACCAGCTCAGCGAACGCGCCGATCATTGCGCGGTCCACCGGTCTGTCATCGAGATGGTGCCGGAAGCGCGCGACATAGTTCGCGGCCGCCCGGTCGTAGCCATCGCGTGTCGTGGCCAGAAAATCAGGCATCGGCCAACGGTACGCGGGTGTGCATGCCACGGGCTGGACGTGAGGCAGCCGCAGCGCGACGAAGTGCCGCGCCACCGGGCGCCGTTGGCGCCGGGTCAGGTTGCGGGACTGTCACTTTCGCCATCAGAGTCCTCACCCTCGGCCGGATACAGCGTCGGGTGGTGGTACTGATTCGTTCGTGGTTGGCCGACGTCGAGCAGTGGTGGTGGGGTCCAGTGGGTGCGTCCGTCGGAGCCCATGGCGGTGCTCCAACCGCCGGTGTCGGCGAGCCGGTTGTGGGGTCCGCAGGCCAACGCGAGATCGGTGATGTCGGTGCGGCCGCCGTGGTGCCAGTCGGCGACAGCGTGGTGGGCTTGGCAGCCGGCGGCGGGGATGGTGCAGTCGGGGTGGGTGCAGCCTTTGTCGCGGGCGAGCAGGGCCAGGCGCTGGCCGGTGGTGGCGGTGCGCCGCGCCCGACCCAGATACAGCGGTATCGGAGCATGATTGTCGAACACCGTCAGGTAGCAGGACGCCCCCGTACGCGCGGCGAGGTTGACCAGGTCCTTGACCGGGAGCTGGCTGCCGGTGTGGGTGTGCGCGACCCCGGCCCGGTCCTCTAACTGCTCCACGGTGCAGGTCGCGACAATGGTCACGGGGTAGCCGTTGTGCTCCCCCAAATCGGTGGACAACAGCAGGTGGCCCATCGCCTCCCAGGCATCATGCTGACGCTGCGCCAGCGTGCGGGTGTCCGCGTCGATCTGTTCCTGTGTCGGCGTCCCCGACATGCAGGGCTGCGCGTCGGCGGGGTTGCACATACCGGGAGCGGCATATTTGACCATCAGCGCTTCGTAGGCAGCACGCGCTGCCGGGGTCAAGACACCACGCAACTCTGACGTACCGTCCGGACGTTGCTTACCCAGGGTCAGTGCCCGGTCCCGGTCGGGTTCAGGGTCGCGGTCATCGGGTTCGGGACCGTCCTGATCCAACTCGTACAGTTTGCGTTTGACCACCGACCGCAACGCTTCCGGCGTCAGATTCCGCGCGGCGGCGACCAGGGCATTCTCGGCGTCATCGACAGCGGTCAGGCCCGCCCAGGTGGGCAGTTTCGCGAAGAACGACTCGATGACATCGACATGATCCGCATTGATCGCCCCCGCAGCGACGGCGGCAGCGACATACGGCCGCAGCGGCGGCAATAGCTCCCCGGTCAACGACCGCCGCGGGGCCAACAACTCGGCGTGCCGGACCCGCCGCCGGGCATCATCGCTGCCGAGGCGGTCCCGGATACGCAGCACCTCGGCCCAGTTTTTCGCCCCGATCTCCTTCAGGGTGGTCTGAGCTTGGGTGGCGGCCAGAATCGCGTGGTCCACGGCTTCGGCGGCGCACCGCATCTGTTCGCGGTGGGACTGCAACGCCAACAGTTCCGGCACGGACAGGGTCGTGTAATCCAGGGCGGCGACCCGCACCAACGCCGTGTCGAGGCCGGCGTAAGCCTCCTCAACAGCAGTGGGGTTGTCGACGTCCATATTCGAACACTAGTTCGAAGCACTGACAAATTTTCACAGTTTGGGACACCTGTGCCGAAAGTGACGAGTGAGGTCAAATATGTTGTCCAGCAGGGAGTTCCACCCGCCGCGATGACTCCGGAGTTACTGCGCCGAACTCGTCAGTCCTCGCGGAACCCGGGCACCCACTTGTCGACGATCTCGGCGTAGTTGATGGTCGCGTCCAGCTGCGCGGCGATCCCGAGCAGACCACCGAGCACCCGGAACATCATCAAGTAGTTGGGCGGCAGGTTCAGCTGACGGCTGGTCTTGAACGTCGCGGCGAACTGCTCGCTGCGGATGTCTGCCGCGGTGGCGGCGATGCCCTGCAGCCACCGGCGGCTGAAGTGGAAGCTCTTGTGCCGCAACGGTTCGATGTATGGCAGCAGGTAGGCGTTGATCTCCTCGTGAGAGACTGTGGCCCCGGCGGGGATGAAACCTTCCTCCCGTAGGTAGGTCGTCATCTCCTCCCACTTCTCGTCCCGCGCGAGCCGCAGGATGGGCCCGGTTGCCCGCGGCAGGCCGCCTTCGTGGACCGCGCAGGCGCCGAAGTCCATGACGCCGAACCGCCCGTCGTCCAGCAACATGAAGTTGCCCGGATGAGTATCGACGTGCAGCAGGCCGCAGCGGTACGGGGCGCTGATGGTGACCTCGAGCAGCATGTGCGCGCACCGGTTGCGCTCGTCTTCGGTGCCGCTGGTGATGATCTCGGAGAGCTTGCGGCCCTCCATCCACTCGGTGATGACCACCTTCGGGGACGACGCGACGACCGCCGGCACGTAGAACTGCGGATCGCCCGCAAAAGCCTTTGCGAAGGCGCGCTGATAGTCCGCTTCGATCCGGTAGTTCAGCTCTTCCTCGGTGCGCTCGATCAGTTCGTCGATGATGCTCTTGACGTCGGCGCCCGGAACCACCTGCTTGAACAGCGTGGTCAGCATCCGCAGGGTCTTGAGGTCGGCGCGCACGGCCTGGTCGGCGCCCGGGTACTGGACCTTCACCGCGACCCGGCGGCCGTCGCTCCACACCGCGCTGTGCACCTGACCGATGCTCGCGGAGGCGACGGGCTCGTCATCGAAGGACTGGAATCGCTCGCGCCACTTCGTGCCCAGCTGGCTGTCGAGCACGCGATGCACCTTGTCGGCCGGCAGCGGCGGGGCGTCGCTCTGCAACTTGGTCAGCGCTTCGCGATAGGGCTCCGCGAATGCCGGCGGGATGGCGGCCTCCATCACTGAAAGCGCTTGTCCGAGCTTCATTGCAGCGCCCTTGAGCTCTCCCAGCACCTGGAACAGCTGCTCAGCGGCCTTCTCGACCAACTCCGCGTTGACGTCGTCTTTCGATTTGCCGGCCATGCGCTTGCCGACGCCCAGGACGGCGCGGCCTGCGATCCCGGCAGGAAGGGTTGCCAGCTTGGCGGCACGTCCCGTGCGGCCACGGCGGATTTCAGCCATGGAGTTGATCTTGTCTTTCTTAGCCGATCTTGACAACAACCCCTAAGAAACTGGCACAACCACGAGTTCGTGCGGCTGGTTGTTCATGGACACGCAGCCGTCGTCCGTGACGACGACGATGTCCTCTATCCGCGCGCCCCACTGCCCCGCGAAATAGACCCCGGGCTCGACGCTGAACGCCATGCCAGGCTCCAGCGTCAACCCATTGCCCGCCACGATGTAGGGCTCTTCGTGGACCGACAGGCCGATGCCGTGGCCCGTGCGGTGGACGAACACCTCGGCAAGCCCTTCTGCGGCAAGCACGTCGCGGGCCGCCGCGTCGATCTGCTCGGCGGTCAGCCCTGGCCGGACCGCGGCCACCGCCGCGGCCTGCGCGCGTTGCAGCACCGAATACTGTTGCGCCACCACGGGATCGGGTTCACCGATGCTGTAGGTCCTGGTGCAGTCCGAGTTGTAGCCGGGCTCGACCGGACCGCCGATGTCGACGACGACGATGTCGCCGACCTGTAGTTCACGGTCGGAGCATTCGTGGTGCGGGTCCGCCCCGTTCGGCCCCGAGCCGACGATGATGAACGCCACCTCCGAATGCCCCTCGGCGACAATCGCTTCCGCGATGTCCGCGGACACGTCGGCCTCGGTGCGTCCCGGCACCAGGAACTCGGGCACCCGCGCGTGCACCCGGTCGATGGCCGCGCCGGCCTTCGCCAGAGCGTCGATCTCGCTGGGGTCCTTGATCATTCGCAACTGCCGCAGCACATCGGTGGCCAGCACCGGCACCGCGCCGAGGACCGATGCCAGCGGCAGCAGGTGCAGTGCGGGCATGGCGTCGGTGACCGCGACGGCACTGCCCGGCAACGCGGCCGCCACCAGCGCGTAGGGGTCATCGCCGTCGACCCAATCCTGAACCTCCAGGCTCAGTTCCACGATCGCCGACTCCTTGAGCGAGGCCAGTTCCAGCCGCGGCACCACGACCGTCGGTGTCGAACCGTCCGCCGGCACCACTAGCGCCGTCAGCCGCTCGAAGGTCTGCGCCCGTGACCCCACCAGATACCGGAGGTCGTACCCCGGGGTGATGACCAAACCGGCCAGGCCGGCGGCGTGGGCAGCAGCGGCGGCCGAGCGCAGACGCGCGGCATAGACGTCGGTGTTGAATCGGCCAACTGTCACATTCCCCGTCGCTTCGCTCGCCCGCATGCCAATAGGCTAGTGCGATGCCGATCGACATCCCCGTAACCTCCCCCGTCGCTTCGCTCGCCTCATGACCCAGCCGATCCTGCTCCTCGACGGCGCCAGCATGTGGTTCCGCTCGTTCTTCGGGGTGCCGTCCTCGATCACGGCGCCCGACGGCCGCCCCGTCAACGCGGTCCGCGGTTTCCTCGACAACATCGCGGCCCTGGTCACCCAGCACCGCCCCGGCCGCCTCGTGGTGTGCCTGGACCTGGATTGGCGGCCGCAGTGGCGAGTCGACCTGATCCCGTCCTACAAGGCGCACCGGGTGGTCGAAGAGGTGCCGGGCGACGACCCCGACATCGAAGAGGTGCCCGACGACCTCACGCCGCAGGTCGCCATGATCATGGAGTTGCTCGACGCGTTCGGCATCGCCACCGCGGGCGCACCGGGCTTCGAGGCCGACGACGTGCTCGGCACGCTGGCCACCCGGGAAGGGACCGACCCGGCGATCGTGGTCAGCGGCGACCGCGACCTGCTACAGCTCGCAAGCGATGACGCGCCAGGAATCAGGGTGTTCTATATCGGCCGCGGCCTGGCCAAGGCAGTGCTCTACGGGCCCGCCGAGGTTGCCGAGACCTACGGCGTCCCGCTGGATCGTGCCGGCGCCGCGTACGCCGAGCTGGCCCTGCTGCGCGGCGACGCGTCCGACGGGCTGCCGGGCGTCGCCGGGATCGGCGAGAAGACGGCGTCCACCCTGCTGCAGACCTATGGCTCACTCACGGCGATCGAGGCCGCCGCCCAGGACTCAGCCTCCAAAATGGCTGCGGCACAACGGAAGAAGCTGCTCGCCGCGACCGACTACATCGCTGCCGCGCTGCCCGTCGTCCGGGTGGCGACCGATGCGCCGGTGTCCATGTCGACCGATTCGGACGCCCTGCCGCTGGTCGCCCGCGACCCGCAGCGGGTGGCCGAGCTGGCCGGCACGTACGGCGTCACCAACTCGATCGCACGGCTCCAGAAGGCCCTGGACAAGCTGTAGCTCGCGAGCAGGCAAAAAAAATTGCCCCTTTTCGCTTGAAAAGGGGCAATTTTGTGTCTGTTCGCGAGAGACCTACTTCGGGCGGCCGACCTCGTAGGTGCCCTTGTCGTCCTTGAAGGTGACCTTGACGGTGCGCTTGGTGCCATCGATGTTCACGTCGCAGTCGAAGGTCTGGCCGGACTTGACCTCAGGGTCGGTGCCGTTGTTGCACTTGACGTCCTTGACGTTCTTGGCGCCGTAACCGGTGGACTCGTCGGTCAGGATCTTCTGCACGCCGGACTGCGCGGCGTTGATGTCGAGCTTGGTGGTGACGAAGAAGCCGGGCCACAGGAATCCGAGCACGCCGACGACCGCGACGATGACGGCGGCCACGACGCCACCGATGAGCAGCAGTGCCTTGTTGGACTTCTTGCCCGCCGGAGCACCGAACTGCTGGTCGAACTGCTGACCCGCGGCGCCCTCACCGAACTGCGGCTGACCGTACTGCCCCGGCTGGCCGTACTGTCCCGGCTGCCCGTACTGCGGTTGTCCGTACTGCGGCTGCCCGTAGGCACCGGCCTGCGGGTAGCCCTGCTGCGGATAACCCGGGTATTGCTGCTGCGGATAACCCGGCACCTGCTGCGCTCCAGGCTGCGCGGCACCAGGCTGACCCGCCGGGTACTGCTGCTGGTACTGCTCGGGGTTGTAGGCCGGCTGCTGACCCCACGCCGGGGCGGCAGTGGTCGGCTGCTCGGCGCCGGCCGCCGGCTGACCCCAAGCGGGCTGCTGACCTTGCCACTGCTGCGACGGGTCAGTTCCCTCTGGACCGCTCATCGTTTCTCCTCGGTGCTCTCCCCTACCCGGATGTCACTGACTCCGGGGTGCTGGTCAACCACACTACCGGTGCAACCGTTTGTGGATGACCTGCACAGTCTTCCGCGGCGCGCGTGTCTGGCCATCAGCTGGCGAACGCTCGGCCTTACTCTCGCGGTATGACGGACCAAATCCGGCTCGGCAATGCCACCTTGACCCGCGTCGCGGAAGCCCAGGTGCAGATCCCCACGTCACTGTGGCCGTCGACGCCGCCGGAGGCCTGGCACGCCGAGGCCGACCTGCTGGCCCCGCGGTTCTGGAACCCCGAGACCGACCTGTTCCGCATCGCCATTCAAAGCTGGGTACTGCAGGTCGA
Source organism: Mycolicibacterium llatzerense (assembly GCF_000878195.1). Lineage (GTDB taxonomy): Bacteria > Actinomycetota > Actinomycetes > Mycobacteriales > Mycobacteriaceae > Mycobacterium > Mycobacterium llatzerense. The sequence goes on from NZ_JXST01000024.1 coordinate 50,240, forward strand.
CGGGCTGACCATCGTCATCGACACCGGCGCGGGCAACGACCGGCACCGGCCGCACATGCCGCCGCTCGATCACCTCAGCACGCCGTTCCTCGACAACATGCGGGCGGCCGGAATCGACCCGGGCGGCGTCGACGTCGTCCTCAACACACACCTGCACACCGACCATGTCGGCTGGAACACCCAACTGGTCGACGGCGCCTGGGCGCCGACGTTCCCGAACGCCCGCTACCTGATGCCCGAGGCGGACCACCGGTTCTTCGCGCCCGACAACCCCGACACCACCGACGAGATGCGAACGGTGTTCGAGGACAGCGTCATCCCCGTGGCCGACCAGACGGAGCTGTTCTCCGGTGACTACCAACTGAGCGATTCGGTATGGCTGCGCCCGGCGCCCGGCCACACGCCCGGGTCGTCGGTGCTGTGGCTGGATGCCGGCAAGCCGGCCGTGTTCGTCGGCGACCTGACACATTGCCCGATCCAGATTCCCCGGCCCGATGATCCGTGCGCCTACGACGTCAACGCGGCCGAGGCCACCGTCACCCGCAAGCGGGTGTTCACCGAGGCCTCGCGGCGGCGGGCGGCCGTGGTCCCGGCGCACTATGCGGGCCATGGCGGCGCCACCATCGTGGCGCGCGGTGACCGGTTCATGGTCGATGACTGGCTGGATCTGGGCCTGGCCTGACAGTCACCGGCGAAGTTACATGCTGTCGATCGCCACGACGCCGCGCCGTACCGCCCCGATGGCCCGCTTGGCAGTCACCCGCAGCTGCGGTGACGGCGCGGCGAGCCGCACCTGGTCCAGCAGATCCAGTACCTGACGGCACCAGCGCACGAAATCGCCTGCGGGCAAAGCATTTCCGTTGCCATTGTCGGACATCAGCAGCGCCGCGGTCAGATCGCCGTACGTCGCCCAGCTGTGCATGGCGGCCACGAAACCACCATCGGGTTCACGGCTGAACGGCAGCCGGTGCCGGCGTTCATCGCCGTGGATGTCGGTCCACAGCCGGCGGGTCTTGGCCAGCGCGCGGCGCACCTCGTCGGTGGCCTGCTCGGCGCCCGGCGGCACCGTGGGGCCGTCACCACGTGACTCGAAGAGCACCGACGACAGCACCGCGGCCAGTTCGGCCGGATTCAGACCGTCCCACACGCCGCCGCGCAGACACTCGGCGACCAGCAGGTCGCTCTCGCTGTAGATCCGGGCCAGCAGCCGGCCGTCGTCGGTCACCGCCGGTTCGCCGTCGGCGCCTTCGATGAAGCCACGCTCGCTGAGCAGCGACACGATCCGGTCGAAGGTGCGGGCCAGCGAGTTGGTGGCCGCGGCGACCTTCTGCTGGGTCTGGTCGTTGTCGCGTTCGATGCGTAGATAGCGTTCGGCCGCACGCACTTTCGCCTCGCGGTCGGGCAGCTGATGCGCGGGGTGACGGCGCATCTGCTCCCGCAGACCGGCGAGCTCCGGGTCGATGTCCGGTGTCTCGTCAGCAGAACCGCGACTGCGGCGCACCGATGGCACGTCCAGGGCGTCGGCCGCCCTCAGCAGCGCCGATGCCAGATCACGGCGCACCTTCGGTTGCCGGTGTTCCACCCGCTTGGGCAGGGACATGCTGCCCAGACGCTGCGACGTCCCGGCGTAGTCGGCAGCGGAAATCCTTCCCGCCCAACGATGTTCGGTCAGCACCAGCGGACGCGGATCGTCGGCGTCGAAAGCCTCCTCCAGCACCACGGCCAGGCCACTGCGGCGGCCGAGACCGATGGCGATGACGTCGCCACGCTTCAGCGCGGCCAATGCGTCGTTGATGCCCTTGCGCCGCGTCAAGCGGCCGGCTCGAGACTGCGCCCGTTCACGTTCGGTGATGGTCGCGCGCAGCCGGGCGTACTCGAGCACGGAGTTCCAATCGACACCCTGCGCTGAATCCGAACTCTCGCGTTGCTCGGCTGCAATCTCGGCGAGCATCCGCTCACCGCGCTTGATGCCGCGCACCAGCCCGGTCACCGACCGGTCCGCCTGGTACTGCGCGAAGGACTGCTCGAGCAGTCGGTGCGCCGCCGCCGGCGTCATGTGCTGAACCAGGTTGATGGTCATGTTGTAGGACGGCGCAAAGGAACTGCGCAGCGGGAACGTTCGGGTCGACGCCAGGCCGGCGACCTGGGCAGGATCGGCCATCTCGTCGGTGGCATGCCACAACACGACGGCGTGGCCCTCGATGTCGATGCCGCGGCGCCCGGCGCGTCCGGTCAGCTGGGTGTACTCCCCCGGCGTCAACGGGGCGTGCTGCTCGCCGTTGTACTTGACCAGCCGTTCCAGCACGACGGTGCGGGCCGGCATGTTGATGCCCAAAGCCAGTGTCTCCGTGGCGAAGACGGCTTTCACCAGACCTGCGGTGAACAACTCCTCGACGGTGTGCCGGAACACCGGCAACAGTCCGGCGTGGTGGGCGGCCAGGCCGCGCAGCAGGCCTTCGCGCCATTCGTGATAGTCGAGCACCACCAGATCGGACTCGGCCAGATCGGCACACCGGCGGTCGATGATCTCGGCGATGCGGTCGCGTTCGGCCTTGTTGGTCAGGCGCACCGCGGAACGCAGGCACTGCTTGACCGCGGCATCGCACCCGGCGCGGGAGAACACGAACGTGATGGCCGGCAGCAGCCCGGCCTGGTCCAGCGTGCCGATGACGTCGGGCCGGCTCGGTGGCCGGTACATCGCGGGCCGGCCGCCGGAACGTCCGCGCCCGTCTCCGCTGCGTCCCCGGGGCTGCCAGTCCATGAGCCGGTCCGCCTCGCGACGATGCGCGATGTGCCGCAACAACTCCGGATCGACGCGGGCCCTACCCTTGCCGCCACCCTTGCCTCCGTCGACGCCCTTGGACAGGTCGAACAGGTCGAAGAGCCGCTTGCCCACCAGCATGTGCTGCCACAGCGGCACCGGGCGGTGTTCATCGACGACGACGGTCGTGTCACCGCGAACAGTCTGAATCCAGCCGCCGAACTCCTCGGCGTTACTCACCGTCGCCGACAGGCTGACCAGCCGGACCTCGTCGGGCAAATGCAGGATCACTTCCTCCCACACCGCGCCGCGCATGCGGTCGGCCAGGAAGTGCACCTCGTCCATCACCACATAGGCCAGTCCGTGCAGTGCATGCGAATCGGCGTAGAGCATGTTGCGCAGCACTTCGGTGGTCATCACCACGATGTCCGCGTCACCGTTGATCGCCTGGTCGCCGGTGAGCAGGCCGATGCGTTCGGGTCCGTAGCGGGCCACCAGATCGTTGTGCTTCTGGTTGCTCAGCGCCTTGATCGGCGTGGTGTAGAAGCACTTCCGCCCGGCGGCCAACGCCAGATGCACCGCGAACTCGCCGACGACGGTCTTGCCGGCACCGGTCGGGGCACAGACCAGGACACCGCGACCGTTCTCGAGCGCGATGCAGGCGTTGGTCTGAAAGGGGTCAAGGGTGAACGACAGGCCCGCGGCGAAGTCGCGCAGCTGAGGACCCGGCTCGACGTCAGGCGCCGGTGTGGACTCTGGCGGCACCGCCGCCTGCGACTCAGGTGGCGTCGTCATCGATGGTCAGCCGGGTCGGAGTAGGCACGGCAGAAGGCGCATCGATGGGTTCGACCGACCCGATCGGGGCGGCCTCGTCGTCGGGAACAGCCTCGGCCTCGCGCCGGGCCTTGCGCCGGTCATGCCACCGGGCCACCTGGATCGACATTTCCAGCAGCACGGTCAACGCCAGCGACAGCGCCAGCATGGAGAACGGATCCGAGCCGGGTGTCACGAACGCGGCGAAGACGAACAGGCCGAAGATCAGCCCGCGGCGCCAGGCCTTGAGCTTCTCGTAGGTGAGCACCCCGACCATGTTCAGCATGATGATCAGCAGCGGGAACTCGAAGCTGATGCCGAACACGACCAGCAGGTTGATCAGGAAGCCGAAGTACTGGTCACCGGACAATGCGGTGATCTGCACGTCGCTGCCGACGGTCAGCAGGAACGACAACGCCGTCGACAGCACCACGTAGGCCAGGACCGAGCCCGACACGAACAGCAGCGCACCGACGCCCACGAACAGCGACGCGAAGCGCCGTTCCTTCTTGTACAGGCCAGGGGTGATGAACGCCCAGATCTGGTACAGCCAGACGGGGCAGGCCAGGATGATGCCCGCCGCCATGCCGACCTTGAGGCGCAGCATGAACTGATCGAACGGCGCGGTGGCCAGCAGTCGACACTCCCCGTCCGGGGCGATCGACGCGCGCGACGACGCCGGCAGCGAGCAGTACGGGCCGCGCAGCCAGTCACCGAGGCTGGGGAATCCGAAGAAGCCGTGCCCGTACCAGAGGAAGCCGACGACGGTCGTCAACAGGACCGCGATGACCGCGATCAGCAACCGTGTCCGCAGCTCCTCGAGGTGATCGACGAGCGACATGGTGCCGTCAGGATTGACCCGCGACCGTCGACGGCGCGGGTCAAGCTTTCGGAAGATTCCAGATGCTGGCACGTGAGTATGAGAGGAGCCGACCGCCGCGGGCGCTGGCCTGCGGCGGGATCACGGCAAAAGGTCAGGCCGGGTGCTTGTCCGCGGCATCCGGCGCTGCCTGCGGTGCAGGTGCCGGGTTCTCGACGCGTTCAGCAGTGATGGGACGCGGAGCCGCTGACTGCTCCGACGTGCTGTCCGACTGCATTTCCTTCAACTCGGACTTGAAGATGCGCATCGACTTGCCAAGCGAACGCGCGGCGTCCGGCAGCTTCTTCGCGCCGAAGAGCAGCACGAACACCGCGATGACGATCAACCAGTGCCACGGTTGCAAACCGCCCAATTTGGGTCACCTCCAGAAGTTGAGGCCGAGTCTACTCGCCAAGGCCGGGTTCATACGCCGCCAGCGCCGCCACCGCGGACTCGCGCACGCGGTCGGCGAGCGCGGGCGGGTCAAGGACTCGGACCGCCGAACCGAAACCGAGGACGAAACGGGCCATCCACTCGTCCGACGCGTAGGTCATGGTGGCTTCCCAGCTGCCGTCGGGAATCTCCCGCTGCACTGCCAGCGGGTAGTAGTCGAACATCCACGACGCGGACACGTCGATCAGCAGTGTCGCCACGGGCAGCGCCGGATCCGCGGTGTCGGCGGAGAACAGTGACGTGTCGGGCCCGGCCTGCACGGCGGGCGCCGGCGGTGCGGCCGGTTCGTCCAGGGCGGTGGCGTCGACGATGCGGTCGAAGCGGAACAGCCGCACGCCCTCGGCGGTGCGGCACCACGCCTCCAGGTAGCTGTGGTCGCCGATCAGGGCCACCCGGATCGGGTCGACGGTGCGCTGCGAGACGGTGTCATGCGAAGCCGAGTGGTACTCGAGGGACAACGCCCGCTTGTCCCGGACCGCGGCCCGCACCACCGCGGTGGCCTTGTTCTCGGCATCGCCGGTGATATCGGGGGCCGGCACCGACGCCGCGATCGCTCCGGCAGTGCCGGCGGCGGCCTCGATCTTGGCGATCACGCTGCGCGCCACGTCGGGGTCGACGACACCGGGCACGTCGACGAGCGCCCGCAGCGCCATCAGCACACCGGTGGCCTCCGGTGAGGTGAGGCGCAGCGCCCGGTCCATCCCGGCCGAGAAGATCACCTCGATGGTGTCGCCCTCGAAGTCCAGGTCGATCAGGTCGCCGGGGAGCCCGCCGGGCAGGCCGCACATCCACAGCTGGTTGAGATCGGCCAGCAGTTGCTTGCGGGTCACGCCCAGTTCGGCGGCCGCCTCGTCGTGGCTGATCTGCGGGTTCGCCTGGAAATACGGAACCATGTTCAAGAGCCGCACCAAGCGGTTCGACACGTTACTCATGCGCCCTCCCCCGCCTGCGCCCGCAGCCGGCCGATCACATTGTCCCGCAATGATTCCGGCTCCAGCACCACGGCGTCGGCGCCGTAACCGGCGACCTCGCGGGCCAGCCGGTCGACCATGCCGATGTCGACGACGACCTCGTCGCCGCCGCGCCCATTGCGCGCACTGGGTGTGGTGCTGACGGCCTGCCGGCGCAGTGCCGTCCCCCGGCCGTCGGCCACCCAGATCCGGGCCAGCTCACCGGCCGGCCATTCGGCGACCGCCCGGTGCACGATGTCGCGCAGGTTGACCCCGTCCGGCCGGGTGACGGCGCGGTCGGGTCCCACCGCACGGACACCGTCGCCGATGCGCGATACCCGGAAGGTGCGCGCCGCGTTGCGGTCCCGATCGTGCCCGACGACGTACCACCGGCCGCGGTAGGTGACCACGCCCCACGGCTCGAGAGTGCGGTCGATGTACGGCGCGCTCCGGTTGGGTCGATGCGCGAACTGCACAGCTCGTCCGGAGTCGATGGCGGACAACAGGATTCCCAGCGCCTCCTCCGAGCCCCGCAGGCCCGGGGCGGCTCCGGTGGTGATCGCGACGCCGGCGTCGGACGCGTCGACGTCCACCCCCGCGGCCCGCAGTTTGAGCAGCGCGCTCTGGGTGGCGGTCACCATCTCCTGCGACTCCCAGAGCTGCGTGGCGATGGCGACGACGGCTGCTTCATCACCGGTCAGCTCGACAGGCGGCAACTCGTACGCGGTGCGATTGATGCGGTAGCCGTCGTTGACGTCCATCATCGAGGCGCGGCCGGTCTCCAGCGGGATGCCGAGATCGCGCAGCTCGTTCTTGTCCCGTTCGAACATGCGGGAGAACGCTTCGTCGGTCGGCGGGTCCTGGTAGCCGGTGACGTTGGCCCGGATCTGCTCCGCGGACAGATAACTACGGGTGGACAGGAGCGCAATGACGAGGTTCATCAACCGCTCTACCTTGGACGTCGCCACGCCCAACAGACTAAGTGGTTGCTGTGGGCTGCCCTGTTATCGGCGCGCCCGCCGCGACGGACGCGACCGTCACATGCTGGCGATCAGCCGGTTCACCCGCTCGTCGACCGACCGGAATGGGTCCTTGCACAGCACGGTGCGCTGCGCCTGGTCGTTGAGCTTGAGGTGCACCCAGTCGACGGTGAAGTCGCGCCCGGCTTCCTGTGCGGCCGTGATGAATTCGCCGCGCAGCTTGGCCCTGGTGGTCTGCGGCGGCGTGTTGACTGCCGCGTCGATCTCCTCGTCGGTGGTGATCCGGGCGGCCAATCCCTTGCGCTGCAACAGGTCGAACACGCCGCGACCACGCTTGATGTCGTGGTACGCCAGATCCAGCTGGGCGATCTTGGGGTCGGACAGCTCCATGCTGTAGCGATCCTGGTAGCGCTGGAACAGCTTCCGCTTGATCACCCAGTCGATCTCGGTGTCGACCTTGGCGAAGTCCTGGCTCTCGACGGCGTCGAGCTGCCGGCCCCACAGGTCGACGACCTGCTCGAGCTGCACGTTGGGCTCGCGGGTCTGCAGGTAATCGATGGCGCGCGAGTGGTATTCGCGCTGAATGTCCAGCGCCGAGGCCTGCCGTCCGCCAGCCAGCCGCACGGCGCGGCGCCCGGTCAGGTCGTGGCTGACCTCGCGGATGGCCCGAATCGGGTTGTCCAGCGAGAAGTCCCGGAACGGGACGCCTGCTTCGATCATCTCCAGCACCAGCGAGGCGCTGCCCACCTTCAGCATGGTGGTGGCCTCGCACATGTTGGAGTCGCCGACGATGACGTGCAGCCGGCGGTACTTTTCGGCGTCGGCGTGCGGCTCGTCGCGGGTGTTGATGATCGGGCGCGAGCGCGTCGTGGCGCTGGAGACGCCCTCCCAGATGTGCTCGGCCCGCTGGCTCAGACAGAAGGTCGCGGCCTTCGGGGTCTGCAGGACCTTGCCGGCGCCGCAGATCAGCTGGCGCGTGACCAGGAACGGCAGCAGCACGTCGGAGATCCGGGAGAACTCGCCGGCCCGCACGATCAGGTAGTTCTCGTGGCAACCGTAGGAGTTGCCGGCCGAATCGGTGTTGTTCTTGAACAGGTAGATGTCGCCGCCGATGCCTTCGTCGGCCAGCCGCTGCTCGGCGTCGACCAGCAGGTCTTCCAGCACGCGCTCACCGGCGCGGTCGTGGGTGACCAGCTGCGCCAGGTTGTCGCATTCGGCCGTCGCGTACTCGGGGTGGCTACCCACATCGAGGTACAGGCGTGCGCCGTTCCGGAGAAAGACGTTGGAACTGCGGCCCCAGGACACCACTCGCCGGAACAGATACCGCGCTACCTCGTCCGGGCTGAGCCGGCGGTGACCATGAAACGTGCAGGTCACGCCAAACTCGGTCTCGATTCCCATGATCCGTCGCTGCACATAATCGAGCTTACGGGTTGGCGTTGGGTATGGGTGGGCAACAGGCCGGGTAGCCATCCACGTCGGACAGCCAGAAATGGCTCCGGCCGCCACCCACGGTGGGTGGCGGCCGGAGCCGGGCCAACTCGGCACGATCAGAACGGGACGTCCAAGCTGCCCGCGGTCTGATTGGCCTCGTCGTGGTTGGAGAAGTGCTCGCCCAGCACGTACGACGAATGCGGATCGGTCCCGTTGGGCACCAGCGGGTCGGTGTTCGCACTGGCGATCGGTGCCAGCAGGAGCGCGCCGGCGATGCCGGCCGCGGCCAGTCCGGGAGCGATGAACTTGATCGGGTTCTTCATGATCGGCGCCTTCTGTCAGAGTGCTCGTCCGTTTTCGGACTGACTCAATCGTCGACTCTGAGCAGGCAAAAGTCGCTACCGCAGGCACCCATTCCGGATTGCAGCTAGCCGGTAGACACACCTGGGGGTCAGCGCTGACGACAGCGAGACCGCCGCGGACCACGCTGACCACATGATGATCAATCGACGCACGATGCTCGGCGGAGCCGGCGCAGTCGGCGTGGCGGCGATCGCCGGCGCAGGTGCCGACCACGCGTTCTCATCCCCCTTGCCCCGCAACAACACCCAGGAGACAGCCGTGAACCCAGAAGCCGGCCGTTTCGGCAATCCCCGCATCCCTGCCGAACTGAACACCGCGCAGCCACACATGTTCCACCTCGGCGCACTACAGAAGACGCAGTTCGACGGCGGAACGCTACGCCAAGCGTACGAAGGCAATTGGCCGATACTGATGGGGCAGGAAGCCAGCGTCGTGATGGTGACGCTCGAACCCGGTGGGATCCGCGAGCCACACTGGCATCCCAGCGCCTGGGAGATAAACGTCATCACGCGCGGCGTCGCGACCTGGACACAGCTCGACCCGCTCGGGCATTCCGAACACTTCGAGGCCAACGTGGGCGATGTGGTGTTCGCCCCGCAAGGCTCGTTGCACTACTTCGAGAACAAGGGCACCCAAGAACTCGATCTGCTCATCGTCTTCAACGCGAGCACCGAAGAGGGCAAGGACGACATCGGGATCGGTGCGTCCATCAGCAAGCTGCCGCCCGATGTGCTCAGCGTGGTGTTCGGTGTGCCCGCGGACACTTTCACCAAGTTCAAGCAGATCGATCAGTCGCTCACCATCATCAAGCGGCCGACCGCCTGACCCCGCTGGACAGTGCAGCTAGGCCAACGAAAGGAACAGCTTCTCCAGCTCGGCCTCGGTCATCGGCGCACGACCATCCTCGGCGTTCCCGGCCAGGCATTCGCGCAGGCCGGTGGCGACGATCTTGAACCCGGCGCGGTCCAGCGCCTTCGATACCGCCGCCAGTTGCGTGACGATGTCCTTGCACTCGCGGCCCTGCTCGATCATCGAGATGACTCCGGCCAACTGCCCCTGTGCCCGACGCAACCGGGCCAGGACGGCGGCCATGGCCTCTTCATCACCGACCATGTCGCACCTACCTTTCGTTAGTTTTCCGGCCCGCTCCGCTATACCCCACAGGGTATCAGCGGCCGGACGGCACGGCGGCGCGCTCCCACAGCGCCCGCCAGTCGTCTTCCTCGGCCTGCTTGTCGCGGTGCAGCAGTTCGGACGGCTCGGTCAGATGGATCGCCGGATGCGGCGTCGCAAAGAAGTTGCCCTTACCCTGAGCCGAGACGTGCCCACCGACGTCGATGTAGCAGTAACCCTCACCCGACAGCGCGGCACCGTCGTCGACCCGGCCGAGGTAGTGCAGGGCATTGCGGGCAGCGGCCTTTGCCCCGTTCTTGGCGAAGATCGCCGCCTTGGGCACCGTCCGACCGGACTCCGCGTTCACCGCGGCGGTGTCACCGATGGCGAAGATGCCCGGGAACCCGGTGGCCATATCGGTGTCGACGGCGATCCAGCCCGCGCCGTCGAGCGTCACGGCCGGCTCGTGCGGCGGGACGAACACCAGCAGGTCGAACTCGGCACTGGCGCCGTCGGCAAAGTGGATCACCTTCTCCTCGGCATCGATGCGCTCGACCGTATGCTCGCCGTGGAAAGCAATGTTGTTGGCGCCCAACATCTCCACCAGTTCCAGCCCGGCGTACGGCCCCGCCGACGGCATGGGCTGCTTTTCCGGGGTGTACACCGTGATGTCGGTCGACTCACGATGGCCGTTGTCACGCAACAGGTCTGCGGCCAGCAGCGCACCCTCGTAGGGTGCGACGGGACAGCGGTACGGCAACGACGTGACCAGGAAGACGAGCCTGCCACCGGAGAATTGCTCCAGCGCGGTGTGCGCGGCAGCCGCGGCGTCAGCGCTGTAGTAGTGCACGGCCGATCCGGCGTCGACGGCGTCCCGCAGACCCGGAACCTTGTCGATGACATTGCGGGCACCGGTGGCGATGATCAATGCATCGAAGGCGATGTCGGTGCCGTCGGTCAACTTGACCATGCGCGCCGAATGATCCACGTCGGCAACGGTTCCGGTGACGGTGTTGACGCCGCGCAGGGCGGAAACCGTGGGCTCGATGGGCACGGTGCCTTCCGCGCGCCAACCGCGCAGCACCCACGGCAGGGTGAAGCCGAGGAAGTGCGAGAAGTCCTCGTCGACGATGGTGACGTCGAGATCATCGAGGGCGACACCGGATTCAGCGAGTTCCTTGACCACGGACAGGCCACCGATACCGGCGCCGAGGATGACCAACTTGCTGTTCTTCATGCTGCTACCTCCAGAACTTCATCCGGGACGGTCGATCGGATTTGGGGTGCCCTTCACACCACTGATCGGCGGGCACCGCGGCCTTGACCGCATCCACGTGCATCCCGCAGCCCGACCAGGTGGTCTTGCCGCACACCGAACAACGCTTGGGTTGACACATCTTCGAACCTTTCAGTAGACGCGCGGATGCTCGACCTGGGTGAACACGTTGCACTCCTTGGTCATTCGATTCGACCGGGCTGATCTCTATCGTTTATAGCATACCCCTAGGGGTATTTGCCAACGCCCTTGTGTGTCATATCACCACGTCTTGAATACCCTAGGGGGTATGGTACGCTGGCGACGTTGGGCATACCCCATGGGGTATCCATGGAGCTGATCGCGATGCGGTCGACACGCTGCCCCGTTCACGCGATAACCAGCACACCGGTGAAGGGAAACAACGATGCCAACCGTCCTGGCCAGAATCTGGGTGCCCACCGTGGCCGTGGTGGCCGTCGCGCTCGGCGCGGTCGCGGTCACCCAACTGCGTGGCGCTTTCGGCTCCGAGCCGGTCTTCACCGCAACCGGCAGTGGCGCCGAACCACTCGAGGCCACGCACGTCAAGCACGTGGTCTATGAGGTTTTCGGCCCCAGCGACACCGCGGGCAGCGTCAACTTCCTCGATCAGAACGCCCAGCCGGTGCAGGCGAGCTTCACGAGCCTGCCGTGGACCGTCACGATCAGCACGACCGCGCCGGCCACGATCGCGAGCGTGGTGGCGCAGGGTGACGGCGACCGACTCGGCTGCCGCATCACCGTCGACGGCGAGACCCACCAGGAGCAGTCCTCGACCGGACGCCACGCCCAAACCTCATGTCTGGTGAAGAACGCATGAGCGGCCACAACACCAGCACCCCGCCGGCATACATGCGGTTCATTCGCAGGTTCGCCTGGCCGATCATCATCGGCTGGCTGCTGCTCACGGTCGGCCTGAATGTGCTTGTGCCGCAGATCGAATCGGTGGCCCGAGACCACGCGGTGACGATGTCGCCGCAGGATGCGCCGGCGTTGATCGCCGCCAAGAAGATCGGCGCGACGTACCGCGAATCGGATTCTGACAGCATCGCGATGATCGTCCTGGAGGGCGACGAGAAACTCGGCGCCGAGGCCCACCGCTATTACGACGGCCTGGTGCAGGCGCTGCAGGCGGACCCCGCGCACGTCCAGCACGTCCAGGACGTGTGGGGCGACCCGCTCACCGCGGCGGGTGTGCAGAGCCGCGACGGCAAGGCCGCCTATGTCCAGCTGAATCTCGCCGGCGACCAGGGCAGCACGCTGGGCAACGAGTCGGTCGATCGCGTGCGGGAAATCGTTGATCGCCAGGCGCCTCCCCCGGGCCTGAAGGTCTACGTCACCGGGCCCGCGCCGCTGACCACCGACATGAACGAAGCCGCCGACAAGAGCATGCTCGTGATGATGGGGGTGACGGGCGTCGTCATCATCATCATGCTGGCTCTGGCCTACCGTTCCGCCGCCACCGTGGTGCTCGTGCTGGTCATGGTCGGCTTCGAGATGGGCACCGCCAGGGGCCTGATCGCGCTGCTCGGAAACCACAACCTGCTGGACTTCTCGACGTTCGTGGTGGCCATGCTGTCCTCGCTGGCCATCGCCGCGGGAACCGACTACGCCATATTCCTGGTGGGTCGCTACCACGAGGCACGCCAGGCCGGGCAGGACCCGGAAGCGGCCTACTACACCATGTTTCGCGGCACGGCCCACATCATCCTGGGCTCGGGGCTGACCATCGCCGGAGCCACGCTGTGCCTGCACCTGGCCCGGCTGTCGTACTTCAAGGCATTGGGCATTCCGTCCGCGCTCGGGCTGCTCGTGGTCGTCGCGGGCGCGATGACCGCCGCGCCGGCCGTGGTGGCGGTCGCCACCCGCCGCGGCCTGCTCGAACCGAAGCGGAAGGCCAAGACGAAGGGCTGGCGGCGCATCGGAACCGCCACGGTCCGGTGGCCGGCGCCGATCTTCGTGGCGTCTCTCCTGGTCGCCCTCGTCGGACTCATGTTCATGCCAACCATGAAACTGAGCTTCAACGATCGCTTCTACATCCCCGATGACTTACCGTCGAATGTGGGATACCAAGCCGCCGAACGCCATTTCAGCGCTGCCACAATGAATCCCGACATCCTGATGGTCGAGACCGATCACGACATGCGTAACAGCGCAGACATGATCATCCTGGACAAGCTGGCCAAGGACATCTTCAAGCTGCCGGGAATTGCCATGGTGCAGAGCATCACCCGGCCGTTCGGCGGCCCGACCGAGCACACGTCCATCCCCTTCCAGGTCAGTGCCCAATCGATTCCGATCCAGCAGAACCTGCAGATCATGAAGGACCGCATGGGCGACATCCTGAAGATGAGTGACGATCTCGGTGGTCTGATCGGACCGATGAAGCGGCTGCAGGCGCTGGTGGAGCAGATGAGTGGCACCACTGCGCACCTGGCGACGGACGTGCACCAGATGCACACGACGCTGAACGAACTCCGTGACCATCTGGCGGATTTCGACGATTTCGCCAGGCCGCTGCGCAACTACTTCTACTGGGAGCAGCACTGCACCGACATCCCGGTCTGCGCGGCAACCAGATCGGTCTTCGACGCGATCGACAACGTGGACACGTTCAGTTCGGACATGACCGCACTCGGCACCGACATGAACAGCACCGTGGCGCTGCTGCCCAAAATGAAGGCGCAGTTCGCGCCGATGATCACGACGGTGGAGTCCATGCGCGGCACCCTGCTCACGCTGCACAGCAGCTTCTCCGGACTGATCACCCAGATGTCCGCCATGACCGACACCGCCAGTGCCATGGGCCAGGCCTTCGACGCGTCGCGCAGCGGCGACTACTTCTACCTGCCACCAGAAGCGTTCGCCAATCCGGACTTCCAGCGAGGCCTGAAGCTCTTCCTCTCGCCGGACGGCAAGGCCGCACGCTTCATCATCACCCATGCCGCCGACCCGGCCACCCCGGACGGGATCGACGCGGTCCTGCCGACGCTCGACGCGGCACATCAATCGGTGAAGGGGTCGTCGCTCACCGACGCCAAGTTCTACCTCGCCGGTACCGCCGCGATCTATCGCGACATCCAGTCGGGGTCGCAGTACGACCTGTTGATCGTCGGGACCGCCGCGCTGACCCTGATCTTCGTCGTCATGCTGCTCATCACCCGGGCACTGGTCGCGTCGCTGGTGATCGTCGGCACCGTGCTGCTGTCACTGGGCGCCGCGTTCGGACTCTCGGTGCTGGTTTGGCAGGACCTGTTGGGTCTCGAATTGAACTGGATCGCACCCGTTTTCGGGCTGATCATCCTGCTGGCGGTGGGCTCCGACTACAACCTGCTGCTGGTGTCCCGGTTCCAGGAGGAAATCGGCGCGGGACTGAAAACCGGCATCATCCGCTCGATGGGTGAGACCGGAAGTGTCGTGACGACCGCCGGCTTGGTGTTCGCCTTCACCATGATGTCCATGGCAGCCAGCGATCTGAGCTCGATCGGTCAGGCCGGCACCACCATCGGACTCGGATTGCTGTTCGACACGTTGATCGTCCGGTCGTTGATGACGCCGTCGATCGCAGCGCTGCTGGGCCGGTGGTTCTGGTGGCCGCTGCGGCCCCAACGCAGGGCGGTGGCGCCAACCGAGCAGCACTCCCCCGCACCGGTGGGCTGATCAGTCGCCCGGCGTCCGCGCCAAGATCGCGAGCAGCAGCTCGGCGCGGACCCGGGCGATCGCCAGATCGCAACCGAGCAACGCCTCGGCGGTTTCGATGCGCTTGCGCATCGTGTGCCGGTGCACCCCGACCGCCGCGGCCGCGGATTCCCAGTGGCCGTTGGCTTCCAGGTATGCGCGCAGTGACGTGAGCAACCCCGTGCCGAACTCGGCGTCGTGGTCGAGGACGGGGGTCAGCACGGCCGCTCCGAGCGCAACCAGCACCTCCCGGCTCTCCCCGAACGCCAGCAGTGCACTGCCGGCCAGCGCGGAGAATTCGAGCGGAGGCCGACCACATTCCGCGACGGAGGCCGCCAGCCGGGCGTTGTCGACGGCCTCGGCCAGCTTGGCCAGCGGCTGGATCCCGCTGAGCCCCATCCGGATCGTCCGGCGCAGCGCTGGATTGATGCCGGCCACCAGTGCCGCGGCAATCTCGTCGGCTTCCGCTCCCGGCAACAGCACCGCCAGCCACTTGTCGGCGCAATGCACGAATGCCGACTGACCTGCCTGGTCCAGCCGATCCAGGATCGCCGCACTCACCTTCTTCAGCAGGTGCGCGGTGTCGGCTTCGGCGCTGGAGTCGGCGTCGGCCTGGACGGCCAGCACCCTGATCCGGCCCCGGTGGTCGGCGGCCTGAGCCAGTTGCGCCCAGGCCGGCTCCAGGTTGAATTCACCGGTGAGGATCAGGCCCAGCGCCTGCTCATTGAGTCGCTGCTGCGCCTCCTTCAATCGCACCGGTTTCTCGAAATCCAATGCGAGCAGGGAGTTTGCGTGGCCCAACAGCACCTGGTCGACCGGGCTCAACGCCGTTTCGCTGACCACGCCGAGCACGCCGTGTGAGCGGCCACCGACCCGGATGGACTGCTGGGCGACGGTGACGCCTTCAGCGAGCACCGAGACGGCCGACGCGACACCGGGCTCGATGGCATCGCGCACCAGGTTGACGGTGGTGACGTTGAGATTGCGCGGGTGGGACGCGATCACCGTGCCGGCCGGATCCAGCACCACGACACTGGCCCGCAGCGCCCGGCCCAGTTCGGCGGCGACCTCTTGCGGGCCGCCGCTCACGACCGCTCGCGTGATCCGCGGCTGTGCCCGCGACGCCCGCAGCACCGCGTCGTACTGCAGCGCCGCGATCCGCGAACTGACCCGCTGTACGACCGCCGCGAAAGGTGTCCGCAACGGAATCTCCAGCAGCGGCAGACCCAGCTCCTCGGCGGCGGACACCAGCTCGTCGGGCACCTCGTTGAAGGTCAGCCCGATACCGAATCCGACGCCGGCAACGCCACTTTCGTGCAGGAGTTGCAGATAGCGCCGCCGGTCGGCAGAACCCGGCGGCAAACCGATGCCGGTGGTCAGCACCAGCTCGCCACCGGACAGCCACTTCGCCGGGTCAGCCAATTCGGTGGTCAGCACCAAGCTGATCTCGCGGCCGACACCGCCGGCGCCCCCGCGCAGCCGGATCCGCAGATCAGCTTGGTCCAGCACCCATCGCACCGGAACCGTCACCGGCATGAATGTACAGAATGTCGAAAAACTCCGCCGAAAATCCCCTGATTGTCCGATGCTGAGGGGTGTGTCCTGGCGCACACTTGGGCAGCCAGTTGTCTGACCAACTTCACACGAGGACGGCGCGATGTCGATCGAAACACTGCAGAACTACATTGACGGGCAATTTGTGGCGTCGTCATCGCCGGAAACAATCGACCTGATCAGCCCGGTCGACGAATCCGTGGTGGGACGTTCGCCGGTCTCCAACCGTGCCGACGTAGATGCAGCGGTCACAGCCGCCGAACGTGCCTTCCAGACCTGGGGACGCAGCACTCCCGGTGACCGCCAGGCCGCGCTGCTCAAGCTCGCCGACGCCATCGAGGCGCACGCCGACGAGATCGTCGAGGCCCAGTGCCGCAACACCGGCCAGCCCAAGGCCGTCGTGCGCGCCGAAGAAGCCATCGCCGGCGCGAACCAGCTCCGCTTCTTCGCGGGCGCCGCCCGCATGGTGCACGGCCTGTCCGCCGGCGAGTACCTGGAGGGCTACACGTCGTACGTCCGCCGCGAACCGATCGGCGTCGTCGGCCAGGTGGCGCCCTGGAACTACCCGTTCCTGATGGCCATCTGGAAGATCGGCCCCGCGCTGGCGACGGGCAACACCGTCGTCCTCAAGCCCAGCGACACCACCCCGGAGAGCACCCTGGTGCTGGCGCGGCTGAGCCAGGGCATCCTGCCCGACGGCGTATTGAACGTCATCCTGGGCACCGGTGAGACCGGCGCGGCACTGGTGGAACACCCTGTGCCCGGCCTGGTTTCGATCACCGGCTCGGTGCGGGCGGGCATCGCCGTCGCGGAGTCGGCAGCCAAGCAGCTCAAGCGCAGCCACCTGGAACTGGGCGGCAAGGCACCGGTGGTGGTCTTCCCCGACGTCGACATCGCCAAGGCTGCGGCCGGCATCGCCGAGGGCGGCTGTTTCAACGCCGGCCAGGACTGCACCGCGGCGACCCGCGTGATCGTGCACGAGTCCATCCACGACGAGTTCGTCGCCGCGCTCGCGGCGGCCGCACAGAACCTGCGTCCCGGCCTGCCTGACGACCCCGACGCGTTCTACGGGCCGATGAACAACATCAACCACTTCAACACCGTGATCAAGAAGCTCGAGAGCCTGCCGCCGCACGCCACCGTCGTCACCGGCGGAAAGCAATGGGGCGACAAGGGTTTCTACATCGAGCCAACGATCATCAGCGGCGTCCACCAGGACGACGCGATCATCCAGGAAGAAACCTTCGCGCCCGTCATCACCGTCCAGCCGTTCTCGACCGACGAAGAGGCCATCGAACTCGCCAACGGCGTGCGTTTCGCGCTGGCGTCCAGCGTGTGGACCAAGGATCACGCGACCGCCGAGAAGTTCACCCGCGCACTCGATTTCGGGTGTGTGTGGATCAACTGCCACATCATGCTGGCCGCCGAGATGCCGCACGGTGGTTTCAAGCAGTCCGGCTACGGCAAGGACCTGTCGATCTACGGCGTCGAGGATTACACCCGGATCAAGCACGTCATGAGTGCCCACGACTGATCCGTCCGCCTCTTTCGTTCCCCCCGCCGACTCGAACCCCACCCTGCCGACAGGAGCCGCACCGATGCCCGACACCTTCCATCCCCTCGACCCGCTGACCGCAGCCGAATTCGCCAAGGTCGCCGAAATTCTCGCGGCCGCGCACGGCGTCGGGGACGGCTGGCGGTACACCTCCATCGAGATGATCGAACCGGCCAAGGCTGAGGTGGCCGCATTCGACGCCACCGGGGCAGCCCCGGACCGGCGCGCGCTGGCGACGGTGCTCGATACCTCGAACAACCACACCTACAAGAGCGTGGTGTCGTTGACCGCCGGGTCGGTGCTGTCGTGGGACCACATCCCCGGCGTGCAGCCGAACTTCACCGTCGACGAGTGGGAAGAGGCCGACGAGGTGCTGCGCAAGCACCCGGAAGTCATTGCGGCTCTGGCCAAGCGCGGCATCACGGACATGGAACTGGTGTTCATGGACACCTGGACCTACGGCGAGGTGGTGATGCCGGACAAGTACAAGGACCGCCGCCTGGGCTGGACCGACACCTGGGTGCGGGCCGCCGACGGCGCCAACCCCTACGCAGGCCCGGTCAACGGATTCCACTGTGTTATCGACATGAACACCATGGAACTGCTGGAGATCGAGGACACCTTCACCGTCGACCGGCCGGAAATGATGGGTGAGTATGTGCCGCAGCACATTCCCGAGCGCATCCGCAAGGCGAGCACCCGGGAACCGTTGCAACCCCTGAACATCACTCAGCCCGAGGGCGTTTCGTTCACGCTCGAAGGCAATCTGCTGAAGTGGCAGAACTGGTCGCTGCGCGTCGGATTCAACTACCGCGAGGGCATGACGCTGCACGCGGTGAGCTACAACGACAACGGCAACGTGCGGTCGGTGGCCAACCGGATGTCGTTCGCCGAGATGATGGTCCCCTACCGCGATCACTGCGTCGACCATTACCGCCGAACGGCTTTCGACATCGGCGAGTGGGGCATCGGCTTCATGACCACCTCGCTGGAGCTGGGCTGTGACTGTCTCGGCGAGATCCGGTACCTGGACGCCGTGCTGCACAACAGCAAGGGCGAGCCGTACACGATCAAGAACGCCATCTGTATCCACGAAGAAGACAACGCCGTGCTGTGGAAGCACGTCGACCACCACGCCGGCGCCGAAGTGCGCCGCATGCGCCGGCTCACGGTGTCGTTCCACGTCACCGTCGCCAACTACGAGTACCTCACCTACTGGCGCTTCTACCAGGACGGCAACATCGAATGTGAGGTCCGCGCAACGGGAATCATGGTGGTGAGCAACTTCCCGGAAGGGCAGGCCCACCCGCACGGCACGCTGGTCGACAACCGCACCTACGCGCCCTACCACCAGCACTTCCTGGTCGCCCGACTCGACCTCGACGTCGACGGCACCGAGAACACGGTGTACGCCAGCGAGACCGAGATCGAACCCATGGGGCCGGACAATCCGTACGGACTGTCGCTGCGGCAGCGCAACACCCCGCTGCGCACCGAGGCCGAGGGCAAGCAGGACATGAACTTCCAGACCCAGCGGGCTTGGAAGGTCGTCAACGACAACGTCCGCAACGGCATCGGCACCGCACCGGCCTACAAGCTCGTGCCCGGCGGCGCGTTCCCGGCCATGTTCGATCCGAACTCGCCGATCCTGGCGCGTTGCCGGGCCATCGAGCACACCGTGTGGGTGACTCCCAACTCTCCCGATGAGCGTTGGCCCGCAGGCGAATTCGTCACACAGAGCAAGGTAGACACCGGCCTGCCGATGTGGACCGAGGCGAACCGCTCGATCGAGAACACCGACGTCGTGCTGTGGTACGTGTTCGGCATCCACCACATCACGCGGCCGGAGGACTGGCCGATCATGCCGGCGGACATCGTCAGCTTCTGGCTCAAGCCGGTCGGCTTCTTCGACCGCAACCCCTCGATCGGTGTGGCACCGACGCCGCCCAAGGCCTGCCACATGTCCTCCGACTGCGAAGAAGGTTAGGCCGTGAGCAATCCACGAATCGCGGTCGCGTATCTCGCCACACCGGGCGGTGACGACGCCGTCGCCGTCGGCGAGCAGATCGCCCGCACCCTCGGCGCACAGCTCGACCTGTGCATGGTGCTGCCCAGCGACCGTTCGCCACTGGCCACCACACCCGGCGGCATCCTGCAGCGCGAAGCCGAAAGCTGGCTCGCCGCAGCCGCGGCCGGAGTCCAGAACGACCTCACGGTGACCACGCATCTGAGCTTCGACGAATCCAGCACCGCGGGCCTGATCGCGGCGGCGGAAGCCGTGGGCGCCGAGGCCCTGGTGGTCGGCGGCGCCGGCGGCGGAATCGCCGGCTCCCTGTCCCTGGGCTCGGTGGTCAACGATCTGGTTCACGCGTCGCCGATTCCGGTGGTCATCGCACCCCGCGGCGCGCGGCTGAAGCGCAACGATCGGATTCGCGAAGTCACCTGTGCCGTCGGCACCCGCCCGGGAGCCAAGCTGCTCTTGGACGCCGCGCTGCGACTCTGCCGGGACACCGAGACACCGCTGCGCCTGGTCTCGCTGGTCGCCGTCGACGACGCCGACGATCTGGAGCTGGCACAGCAGCACGCACAGAAAGCCCTCGACCAAGCGAAAGCCTTCCTGCCGGAAGGTATTCCGGTGAGCTCACGCGTGGCCACCGGCGCCGGCGTCGAGGACGCCGTCAACAAACTCGGCTGGCACGACGGCGACGTCATCATGGTCGGGTCCAGTCGGCTCGCGCAGCCCCGCCGACTCTTCCTGGGATCCACGGCCGCAAAAATGCTGCGCGTCCTGCAGGTCCCCATGATCGTGGTACCGAAAGATGAAGGGGCTGATAATGACTGAAAGACTGGCCGACACCGACCTGGCCCGCGTCGAGCGGGAAGAAGGTCTGGTCGCCAAGGGCCTCGCTGAAGGCAGGATCGGCACCATCACCGGAGCGATTCTCGGTATTTCCACCGTGGCGCCCGGCTACACCCTCACGGCCAGCATCGGGCTGATCGTCGCGGCGGTCGGCCTGAAGATGCCGGCCATCCTGATCGCCGGTTTCATCCCGATGTTCCTGACCGCCTACGCGTACCGCGAGCTGAACTCTCGGGCACCCGACTGCGGCGCCTCGTTCACCTGGTCCACCAAGGCTTTTGGCCCCTATGTCGGCTGGATGTGCGGCTGGGGCATGGTGATCGCAACCATCATCGTGCTGTCCAACCTCGCCTCGATCGGCGTCCAGTTCGGCTACGAGTTCCTGGGCAAGGTGCTCCACAACGAAAAGCTCGCCACACTCTCGGCCGACAACGTCTGGATCAACATCGGGTCCACCGTCGCGCTGCTGGCCATCGCCACCTACATCTCCTGCCGCGGCATCACCACCAGCGAGAAGGTGCAGTATGTGCTGGTCGGCTTCCAGATGATCGTGCTGGTCACGTTCTCGATCGTCGCGATCGTGCGGTCGAGTGGGACCGAAGGACACCTGAGCTTCGACATCGATTGGTTCGACCCGTTCACCGGACTGACGATGAGCGCCTTCGTGATCGGCCTGATCGGCTCCATCTTCGCGTTCTGGGGCTGGGATACCTGCCTGACCCTGGGCGAGGAATGCAAGGACCCCACCAAGGTGCCCGGTCGCGCCGGATTGCTCTGTGTCCTGTCGATTCTGCTGACGTACCTGCTGGTGGCGGTCGCCGTGATGATGTACGCCGGTATCGGCGACACGGGCCTGGGTCTGGGCAACAAGGACAACGCGGCGAACGTCTTCGGCGCACTGGCCTACCCGGTGCTGGGCGATTGGGGCGGGCCACTGCTCCTGCTGGCGGTATTCGCCTCATCGATCGCCAGCCTGCAGACCACCGTGCTGCCCGCCGCCCGCACCATGCTGGCGATGGGCACCTACGGCGCCTTCCCCAAGCGGTTCGCCAGCGTCAGCCCGCGGACGCTGTCGCCGGTGTACAGCACCGTCGTCGCCGGCGTGGTCACCGCCGCCTTCTACACCGTCGTGACGCTGCTGTCCGAGCGCACGTTGCTGGATACCATTGCCGCCCTTGGCATCATGATCTGCTGGTACTACGGCATCACGGCATTCGCGTGCGTCTGGTTCTTCCGCAAGGAGCTTTTCCTCAACGCGCACAACGTCATCTACAAGCTGGTGTTCCCGCTGCTCGGCGGCATCATGCTGCTCTCGGTGTTCGTCAAATCTGTGTTGGTCAGCATGGATCCGACGGCCAGTGGCAGCGGCGCGGAGATCGGCGGCATCGGCCTGGTGTTCTATCTGGGCTTCGGCATCCTGATCTTCGGCGCCGTCCTGATGCTCGCCATGCGCGCCACCCAGCCGGCGTTCTTCCGCGGCGAGACCCTGACGATGGACACTCCCCCGCTGCCCTGAGCGGGGGTCGACTCGCCCCGTCATGCTTCGGCATGGCGGGGCGTGTTTCGTTGTGAGCGGCAATTGCCTTGTGCCCGTTGACTCGGAAACCTGGGCGCGAAAGACCGAGTAGCCATCTGCCTGGTTACCGAGTCAACGCGACAGCCGGCGCCCCACCAATCGATGGCAGCCACACATTGCTGATGGCAAGTCCCGTTGTGGAACTTGCCATCAGCAGGATGCGCTCGTTCTTGCGCCGTCAGGCGTCGTAGTCGACCGACACCGTCGGACTGGTGGGGTGCGACTGGCAGGTGAGGATGTAGCCGGCGTCGAGGTCACTGCGCCCGAGGGCGAAGTTCTGGTCCATTTCGACTGTGCCAGTGAGCAATTTGGCCCGGCAGGTACCGCACGCGCCGCCCATGCATGAGTAGGGCGCGCTACTGCCGGTTTGCAGTGCGCCTTCCAGGATCGTGTCGCCGCCGTCGACGTCGACGGTCTGTTGCTTGCCGGACAGCCGGAAGGTGACGGTGGCCGCCTGGTAGTCGCGCGCCGGCGCGTCGGCACGATCGAAGCCGGTGAACAACTCCAGATGGATCTGCTCGGGGTCCACGCCACGCTCGATGAGTGTCTCGCGCACACCGGTGGACATCGCGGCGGGACCACACAGGAACCACTCGTCCACGGTCTCGGGGTGCAGGTCCGTCGTGAGCCAGCGGGTCAGGCGTTCCGCATCGATGCGACCCGACAGTTCCGGGATGTGCATCGGCTCACTCGACAGCACGTGGCGGATTTCGAGGCGGTCGGCGTAGCGGGATTCGAGGCGGTCGAGTTCGGCGCGGAACATCGTCGACTCGGTGGTGCGGTTGCCGTAGATGAGGGTGAAGCGGCTCTCGGTTTCGAGCTCCATGACGGTCGCCAGGATCGACAGCACCGGCGTGATGCCGCTACCGGCTACCAGGCCCACATAGTGCTTGCGGTGCAACGGATGCAGCGCCGAACTGAAGCTGCCGGCCGGGGTCATCACTTCGAGGACGTCGCCGGCCTTGAGCTGATCGGCGACAAAGCCCGAGAACGTGCCTCCGGGAATGTGTTTCACCGCGATCCGCAGCTGTGCCCGGGTGGCCGGCGCGCAGATCGAGTAGCTGCGACGCACCCCTTCACCACCCAGGTCGGTGCGTACCGAGACGTGCTGCCCCGGCTCGAAGCGGAACTGATCCTGCAGCGCCTCGGGAACGGCGAAGGTCACCAGCGTGCTGTCGGCGGTGATCGGGTCGACCGCGGCCACCGGAATCCGGTGGAACACCGCGTGCGGAGCGCTGGAGCGATCCGGCATCCGCACCGGCAACGCTCGTCCGAGATTGCCGTTCAGTTGCTTCCACTGCCGGAACTCGTCGGAGTTGAGCTCCTGCCCGAACACCGTGGAAATCGCGGCGCCCCGGTCCAGGTACGCCTCCTCGTTGCGACGCCAGGTCTTGGTGTACCGGTAGAACGGCACCGACGGATGCAGGTGGTGCACCAGGTGGTAGTTCTGCGACAACATCAGCGGGGTGTAGAGCCACTCCATGCCGACGCGGGTTCGGGTCGCCCGGTAGCGGTCACTGCGCTGGGTGTCCTCCAGACCGTGGTGCGGCATCCAGTCGAACCACCACGCCAAGACCACCACCGCGATCCGCTGCGGGATGATGAAGACGACGGCCAGCGTCCAGAAGTGGCCCGACATGATCGCGACGAGCAGCCCGGTCACCGAAATGGTCACGCACGCCAGGGTTTCGGCGATCTCGGCCTTGGGGCGGCTACGGATCTTGCCGATCAGGTAGTTGCCGTACCAAATGTCGAGCACTGCCCACCGGAACGGCAGCTGCCACGCCGGCCCATGGGAGGCGAAGGTATCGGGATCGTTCTCGTCATCGTTCGAATGCCGGTGGTGCTCAATGTGAATGAAGCCGAACGACGGAAACGAGATCAACGGCTGGACGAACGGCACCGCCAACCGTCCGATCAACCCGTTGACCCAGCGCGCAGAACTGATGGCGTAGTGGACCGCGTCGTGGACGACGGTGAACATCGTGAACGTCACCACCGCGTTGACCACGATCGGAACCCATGTCGGGACCGCGCCGGAAATGTAGCCGACGGTCGACGCCGCGAAGGCGACTGCTCCCGCGAGAAACAGCGCCACCGTCGGCCACGCCAGCTTGGGCACCTGCTCGCCCGGATCCGGCAGCGCCTGACGCGCACCGGCTTGGCTGTCCGCCCGATCAACCACTTCGACTGGCGACATTCGACACTCCGTCTGTTCCGGCAACCAACGTCGGTTGCGTCTGGAGAAAACGCTACGGAGGCGGCCTTCGCGATTGAATGTTCCAACGGGACGACGATTTGGTATTTTCGGACAGTGGGAATGACCCCGGTCTGGGCGGTGCCGCGGGGCACCGAAGGCGTCCGCATCATGGTGCAGGGCGCTATTGCTCATGGCATGACCGCGGCCGAATGCCTGACGGGCAGCGGGTTGTCCGAGACCGATCTGGACGACGAGAACGCCGAAATCTGGGCCCACCAGGAATTCGACGTCATCCGCAATCTCATTGCGGGACTCGGCGATAGGCCAGGTGTCGGCATCGAGGTGGGACTGCACTCCACGCTGGGCCGGGCCGGCTTGCTCGGCTTCCTGATCCTGGCCAGCCCCACCCTGAGGAAGGGCGTTGAGCTGATCTTGCCCTACCTGGCGCTGTCCCCCACCCACCTGCGATTCTCGGTCGAGACCGACGACGAGTACGGGTACCTCGTGGGCGATGACAGCGAATTGCCCACAGATGTGCGGTCATTCATCGTCGAACGGGACCTGGCCGGATTCGTCGCGGCGACACAGGGCGCCCATCTGGCACTGACCCCCACGCGGGCGGAGACGACCCTCGACGCCGATCGCGCCGCGAAGCTCGCCGAGCTATGGCAGCTTCCCACGTCCGACGTACGTTCCGGTCAGTCCACGAACCGACTCGCCGTCCGCCATGAGGTGCTCGACATGCCGTCGCCACTCGCCGATGCGAACACGGCACGCAAGATCGAGCAGCAATGTCGGGAACTGCTCGAACGCAGGCTGTCTCGCGTCGGGATCGCAGGGCAGGTCCGCAGCCGGCTGCTGCACAACCCCGGCGAACTACCGGCGATGCAGACCGTCGCCGACGAATTGCACGTCGACCCACGCACCCTGCGCCGTCGGCTCGCCGCCGAGGGCACGTCGTATCGCGCGTTGCTCGACGAGGTCCGCTGGCACCTGGCCGTCGAGCTGCTCCAGCAGGATCTGTCGGTGGAGGAGATTTCCCGACGCCTGGGATACGCCGAAACAGCCAACTTCACCCACGCTTTCAAGCGCTGGGAAGGCACCGCGCCGAGCTACTTCCGCAGACCGCGGTCGTAGCTCGGCGTCATACCCGCGTCACAGCAGCTCGGCGGACACCGCATCGAACGCACGTAGCGTGGAGAACAGCATGTGCGCGTGCTGCGGCAGCGGCCAGCTCGACAGCTTGGCGGCCACCACTCCGGCCGGGCGATTGACGTAGATCATCTGACCGTGGATACCCAGGCACAGCAGCACGTCGTTGCCGGGATACGGGAACCAGACCTGGTTGCGGTACATGCCGCCGGGCATCCGGTTGTCGCCCGGACTGTAGGCGAACGCTTCGCGCGAATCCGGCCCTCCCACAAGGGTATCGGCGATCCAGGCGGCGGGTAGCACCTGCTCGCCCAGCAGCGAGACACCGTCGCTCAGGTACAGCGTGCCGAAGCGGACCAGATCGGTCAGGCTGGCGCTGATGCCGCCGTCGAACATGCCACTGCCCATCGAGTCGATGCCGATGTTCGCGTCGTGAGCGGCGCCGAGGCGGCTCCACACCAACTGCGACATGAGCTCCGACATCCGGGTGCCGGCCGCGGCCTCGCACACCCAGCCCAGCACATCGGTTTCGCAGGAACGGTATTCGAACGGTCCACCGTGCGGCACCTTCTGCCGCAGCGTGAGCAGGAAGTCGTACATGGTGGCCGGGACGTCCGGATACGTCCGCGGTGACCAGCCGATCGCCTGTTCCAGCACCCGCACCTCAGCGGCCGGGTCCAGGTAGTCCTCGGAGAACGCGATGCCCGAGCGCATGTCCAGCAGGTGCCGGACCGTCGCCCCGTAGTAGCCGGAGTTGGCCAGCGCCGGAACGTAATCGGACGCGAGTGCGTCGACGTTGAGCGCTCCGGAACCGACCAGCGCACCGGCCACCGCGGCGATCAGCGTCTTGCTCACCGACATCAGCAGGTGCGCCGTGTCGGGCTGCATGCCGCCGTAGTACTGCTCGGCCAGCACCCGGCCGCGATGGGTGACGATCCAGCCGTCGGTGGCGGTCGACGCCATGACCTGCCCGACCGTCGATGGCGTGCCGTCGGGCAGCGTCATCGCAACAGCAGCCACATCGGAGTGAGCCGGCGGCAGCGTTGCGACCGGTCCCGCACCACGGGAAATGGTTGCGGTGGGCAGTAATTCAGCGACATGCTGGAACGACCAGTGCAGGTGCGGGGCGGACTGCCAGTTCGCCAGTGAAATCGCCGACGGCGTGCGGCCCGGGTCTGCACCAAGCACGGCCGCTCCTGTCGCACGACGCCGAGTGAGCCGGCGCGATGGCTTCATCATAGTGACTTCACGCTCCCGCCCACGACAGCCGGCGACGCGGACTGCGCCAACGGAACCCCGCGGTACAGCGCCCGGATCGAGTCGATCAGGTGGCGAGCACGGATGGTCAGCGCGGTGCCGCCCTGCGCGGCATCCCACTGCAGCCGACCCTTCGTGACCAGCACGCCCAGATCGGCACCCTTCCACCGGTAGTCACCGGCCGGGTAGATCCGCAGGAAGAAGGCCTCGGACTCGTCCTGCAACTGATGCCAGTCCAGGGCGGCGCGGCGGAACACCAACGCGCCGTTGGCATCAAGTGCGTAGTGCCCGGTCGCCGGCGTGCCGACCAGCTGCTCGACCGTATCGCTGGTCTCCTTGATCACCATCTGGCTCCACACGTCGGCCGACGCCAATTGCTCCCAGCGCTCGTTGATCTCGTCGACGTCGAGGTCGAATTCGACGTCCAGGTACTCCAACAGGTGGAACAGGAACAGCGGCACGTCGGCGTAGGCACCGGCCGTCACGTTGGTGATCGACGTCGCCCCGCTGATCCGGGGATTGAGCTCACCCAGATACACCTCGCCGTCATCGGTGTCGACCAGGACGTCGACCTCGAAGTAGCCGCGGTAGCCCTCGGCGGCCAGCCGGTCACCGAGCCGGCGCACCAATTGGGTTGCCGCGGCGCGACGTTCGGGCGTCAGCACGTCGGAGTACATCTCGTTGCCGCACCAACCGCCGCGATACGGGGTCAGCTCGGCGTAGCCGGTGAGCTCGCTCATGAACGGGCCGACGACGGTGCCGCACCGGGTCAGCACCGCCTCGACGGCGACAGGCCGGTTGTTGATCCGGCGCATCACCTTGATGTCCTCGCCCACGATGTGCTGGGCGTGCTTGCGCCAGTCGGCTTCCGACGAGATGAAGAACGTGGTCTTGCCGGAGTCACCGTAGGGCGTCTGGACGACGAGTTCATTGCCCAGTGCGGCCTTTTCGGCCGCCGCGGTGAGCTGCTCGTAGTCGTCGACGTTGGTCAGCACGTTGGGGACACTCGGCGCGCCGGCCTCGTTGCCCAGCCGGGTGGTGACGAGCTTGGAGTCCAGGTGCTCGCGCAGCGCGGCCGGCGGCAGGATCAGGTCGTAGCCGAGTTCGGCACAGATGGCCTCGGTCTCGGCGTCGAAGAACACCATGGCCACCTTGGGCCGCACCCCCGGCGCCAGGCCACGCTGCATGTGCGCCCGCACCTCGGGATTGCGCAGCAGCCAGTTGTTGATGGCCTCGCCGCTCTCGAACTCGCGGTACGGCTTGTGCTGGGGGGTGAACACATGCGGGTGGGAACCGTCCCAGCCGTCG
Organism: Mycolicibacterium llatzerense; assembly: GCF_000878195.1. GTDB lineage: Bacteria > Actinomycetota > Actinomycetes > Mycobacteriales > Mycobacteriaceae > Mycobacterium > Mycobacterium llatzerense. Next base: position 78,400 of record NZ_JXST01000024.1, read on the forward strand.
TAGTAGGTGACGAACGAGAACCGGCGCACCCACCGGTCCAGGCCGAGCAGGTTAAACGGGGTGGCGCCGACGAAGTAGATGGGCACGTCATTGGTGCGGAAGAAGTGGCGGACCTCCGACATGTTCCGCAGGTGCCGCGAGTGGTGCGGCTGTGCGGTGGTCGACGGCGACGACGCGAATGCGGCGTCCATCCCGACGCTGACCTCGGGCGCCGGCGTCGGCACGACGGGAGCCGGCTTGGCAACGCGAGTGGCCGCCCGCTTCACCGGCGCCTTGGCCGGGGTCTTGACGGGCGCCTTGGCCGGAGCCTTGATCGGGGTCTTGACCGGCGCCTTCGCCGATGTCGTGGCCTTCGCGGCGCGGCCGCCGCGGGCTGTGGTGCGGCGAGTTGGTTCGGTCACGGTTCACCCCTGGTCGAGTCGGTTTGGCGGTGTTCACAGTGTGGTTTCGGAGGCGTCGCCGCACACACGACAAAATGGCGCGTGAGGCGTCCTTCAAATCGACATCATGGACATAGTCATTCGCACTCGAACGGAACAGAATCGGCAGTACACAAGCCGTTCGATCACCAGGAGCAACCGATGACCGACATCACCTATCGCCTGGCGCAGAAGCGCAATATCGTGACCGCTCTGCCCGGTCCGCGGTCGGCCGAGATGTCGACGCGGCGACAGGCCGCCGTCGCGGCCGGCGTCAGCTCGTCGGCACCGGTCTACGCCGCGGACGCCGACGGTGGCGTCATCGTCGACATCGACGGAAACTCGCTCATCGACCTGGGCTCGGGCATCGCCGTCACCAGCGTCGGCGCATCGCATCCCGGTGTCGCGGCAGCGGTGGCCCAGCAGGCCGCCCGCTTCACCCACACCTGTTTCATGATCACCCCCTACGAGGGCTACGTGGAACTCGCCGAGCGGCTCAACGCCATGACCCCCGGCGATCACGAGAAGCGCACCGCATTCTTCAACTCGGGCTCCGAAGCCGTGGAGAACGCCGTCAAGGTGGCACGGCTCGCCACCGGCCGGCAGGCCGTCGTCGCCTTCGACCACGCCTACCACGGCCGCACCAACATGACGATGGCGCTGACCGCCAAGGCCATGCCCTACAAGACGCAGTTCGGCCCGTTCGCACCCGAGATCTACCGGATGCCTGCGTCCTACCCGTACCGCGACGGACTGACCGGTGAAGCCGCCGCCAAGGCCGCCATCAGCCGCATCGAGACCCAGATCGGCGCCGCCTCGCTGGCCGCCGTGATCATCGAGCCCGTGCAGGGCGAGGGTGGCTTCATCGTGCCCGCACCGGGATTTCTTGCCACGCTTGTTGATTGGTGCAAGACCAACGGCGTGGTGTTCATCGCCGACGAGGTGCAGACGGGCTTCGCCCGCACCGGAGCATGGTTCGCCTCCGAGCACGACGGCATCGTCCCCGACATCATCACCATGGCCAAGGGCATCGCCGGCGGCATGCCGCTGGCCGCCATCACCGGCCGCGCCGACCTGCTCGACGCCGTCCACCCCGGCGGCCTGGGCGGCACCTACGGCGGCAACCCCGTCGCCTGCGCCGCGGCACTCGCCACGCTCGACGCCATGGCCGAGATGGACCTGCCCGCCCGGGCCCGCGCCATCGAAGCATCCGTACTGCCGAAGCTGGAGGCCCTCAAGGACACCGGAGTCATCGGCGACGTCCGTGGCCGCGGCGCCATGCTGGCCATCGAGATCGTCAAACCGGGAACCAACGATCCGGATCCGGTGCTCACGAAAGCCATTGCGGCAGAGGCGTTCAAGCGCGGCGTCATCATCCTGACCTGCGGCTCGTACGGCAACATCATCCGTTTGCTCCCACCCCTGGTGATCAGCGACGAACTGCTCGACGAGGGCATCGCCGAACTGGGCGCCATCGTGCGCGAAATGGCGGCAGCCCGATGATCGACCGCACCACGCTTCTCGAGTCCATGCCCACCGAGCTGTGGCTCGGCGGCCTGCAGGTGCCCGCGTCGACCGGCGTACGCTTCGCCGTGCACGACCCGGCCACGGACGCCGTCCTCATCGAGGTCGCCGACGCCTCACCCGCCGACGGGGCTCGCGCCCTCGACGAAGCGGTTGCCGCACAAGCATCGTGGGCCGCCACCCCGGCCCGCGAACGTGCCGAAATCCTTCGGCGCGCTTGGGAACTGGTCATGGAGCGCCGCGACGACTTCGCCCTGACCATGACGCTGGAAATGGGCAAGCCCTTGGCGGAGAGCCAGGGTGAGGTGAACTACGGCGGCGAGTTCCTGCGCTGGTTCGCCGAAGAAGCGGTCCGGATCAACGGCCGCTACACCCAGTCCCCCACCGGCAACGGCCGCATCCTGGTGACCAAGCAGCCTGTCGGCCCCACCCTGGCGATCACGCCGTGGAACTTCCCGCTGGCCATGGGCACCCGCAAGATCGGGCCGGCGCTGGCAGCCGGTTGCACCATGATCGTCAAGCCCGCGGCCGAGACCCCGCTGACCATGCTGCTGCTGGGCCAGGTGTTCGCCGACGCCGGCCTGCCCGAAGGTGTGCTGTCCATCCTGCCGACCACCGATGCCGCCGGGCTGACGGGCCCGCTGCTGTCGGACCCGCGCCTGCGCAAGCTGACCTTCACCGGCTCCACCGGTGTCGGACGAAAGCTGTTGGCGCAGTCCGCCGATCGGGTGCTGCGCACCTCGATGGAACTCGGCGGCAATGCCCCGTTCGTGGTGTTCGACGACGCCGACCTGGATGCCGCGGTCGACGGCGCCATGGCCGCCAAGATGCGCAACATGGGTGAGGCGTGCACTGCCGCCAACCGCATCCACGTCGACAACGCGGTGCGCGCCGAGTTCACCGAAAAGCTCGCCGCCCGCATGGCGGCTCTCGCCACCGGCCCGGGCGACCAGGCCGGCAGCCAGGTCGGTCCGCTGATCACCGCCAAGCAGCGGGCGACGGTCGACGAACTGGTGCAGGACGCCGTCAGCAAGGGCGCCACGGTGGCCACCGGCGGCAAACCTGTTGAAGGCGAAGGCTTCTTCTACCCGCCGACCGTGCTCGCCGACGTGTCCGCCGACGCCCGCCTGCTGCGCGAGGAGATCTTCGGACCGGTCGCCGCGATCATCGGATTCGACGGCGAGCAGGCCGGCATCGACGCCGCCAACGACACCGAATACGGCCTCGCGGCCTACGTCTACACACAGGGCCTGGATCGGGCACTGCGGGTCGCCGACGCGGTCGAGGCCGGCATGGTGGGCGTCAACCGCGGCGTCATCTCCGATGTCGCCGCGCCGTTCGGCGGCATCAAGGAATCTGGCATCGGCCGCGAGGCCGGCAGTGAGGGCATCGAGGAATACCTCGAGACCAAGTACATCGCGCTGCAATAACTTTCCGTCTCTCCCTCCTCCAAGTAAATAGACCGGAGTAGTCCTCCCATGCAGAATTCCTCTGCCCGGGTGTCTTTCGACGCCGACGGGCTCATCAACCACGCCCAAATCCAGTGGCCCGGGCAGCCGCCGCTGCTGGCCGACGTCTGCGCGACGTTCGAGCGGTTCGGCCTGCGCGTCGCCTCCTACCACCACGCCGATGATGCCGCGCACTACTACGAGTTCGGCGATCTGTCGCTGCCCGATTCGACCCTCGCCCTCATCGCGGACGCCTTCGAGGCAGCCATCGCGGGGCGCTGGAACGTCGACCGGTACGCGATGCTCATCGCGGCGGCCGGCATCGACTGGCGCCGGGCCGTACTGATTCGCGCCGCGTGCCGGTTCGTCCGGCAGACGGGGCTGGGATTCTCCGAGGACTACATCATCGAATCCCTCGTCGCGGCACCGGATTTCGTCAACGCGCTGCTGGCACTGTTCGACGCCCGGTTCAACCCGGACACCACCGCCGATATCGACCAGGCTGATCGCGAGGTGGCGCGCCTGGTGGATGCCGCGACGTCACTGGACGACGACCGGATCCAGCGGGCGCTGCACGCGTTCGTCGCGGCGACGTTGCGCACCAACTGGTTCCAGGTGGGCCCCGACGGCGCCCCCAAGGACTACGTGTCGTTCAAGATCGACTCGTCGCGGCTGTCCATCACCGGACCCGTTGTCCCCTATCGGGAAATCTTCGTGCACTCCGACACCGTCGAGGGCGTGCACCTGCGCAGTGGCGCGATCGCCCGCGGCGGGCTGCGCTGGTCGAACCGCGCCGAGGACTTCCGCACCGAGGTGCTCGGCTTGATGAAGACGCAGGCCGTGAAGAACGCCCCGATCGTGCCGACCGGCGCCAAGGGTGCCTTCGTCTTGCGGTCGACTACGGCCGATCCCACTTCCGTTGATCCTGCAGCGGGCTACCGCACCTTCATCCGCGGCCTGCTCGATGTCACCGACAACATCGTCGACGGCACGGTACGCCACCCGGACCGCACCGTGTGCCCCGACGGCGACGACGCCTACCTCGTCGTGGCCGCCGACAAGGGCACCGCCACATTCTCCGATCTGGCCAATTCCGTTGCCGCTGAATACGGCTTCTGGCTGGGCGACGCCTTCGCCTCGGGCGGATCGGCCGGATACGACCACAAGGCCATGGGCATCACCGCCCGCGGCGCGTGGTTGTCGGTGCGCCGGCACTTCGCCGAAGCCGGCCACGACATCGACGTCGACCCGTTCACCGTCGCCGGCATCGGCGACATGTCGGGTGACGTGTTCGGCAACGGAATGCTGTTGTCCCGCAACATCAAGCTGGTGGCCGCGTTCGATCACCGGGATATCTTCCTCGACCCGAACCCCGACCCGGAGACCTCGTTCGTCGAGCGCGAACGCCTCTTCGCCCTCCCCCGGTCGAGCTGGCAGGATTACGACCCGGCGCTGATCTCGGCCGGCGGTGGGGTGTGGCCCCGTACCGCCAAGTCGATTCCACTGTCGGAGCAGGCCAGGACGAGCCTCGGCATCAAGGCCGCCGAATGCACACCCGACGAACTGATCAACGCGGTCCTGCGCGCGCCGGTCGACCTGCTGTGGAACGGTGGCGTCGGCACCTACGTCCGCGCGGACGACGAGACCGATGCCGACGCCCAGGACAAGGCCAACGACCGGGTGCGCGTCACCGCATCGCAGTTGCGCTGCAAGGTGATCGGCGAGGGCGGCAACCTCGGCCTGACCCAGCAGGCGCGTATCGCGTTCGCGCTGAACGGCGGCCGGGTCAATGCCGACTTCATCGACAACGCCGCCGGCGTCGCCACCTCGGACCTCGAGGTCAACCTCAAGATCGCGCTGGACTCCGGCAACATCGCCACCGCACAACGCAATACGCTGCTCGCCGGTGCCACCGACGACGTGGCCGCGCGGGTGCTGGCCGACAACGCCGACCAGATCCTGGCGATCAGCATGGCCGCCGCCGAGGCCGGCTCACTGCTGGACCGGCACGTCAGGCTCATCAGCAACCTGAAAGCCGAGGCCGGCGTCGACCCCGACGTCGAAGGGCTGCCGTCGAAGCAGGAACTGGATCGCCGCCGCCTCGTCGGACTCGGGCTCACCCGCCCCGAAATCGCCGTGCTGCTGGCGCAATCCAAGAACCTGGTCTCGCAGGAGCTGTTGGCCTCCGATGTCCCGGATCACGAGATGTTCGTCGGCCGCCTGGAGCAGTACTTCCCGGCCACCATTGCCGCGCAGGCACAGACAGAGATCGCGAACCACCCGCTGCGGCGCGAGATCGTCGCGACCTCGGTGGCCGGTGAGCTGATCAACCGCGTCGGCCCGGGCACCATCTACCGCATGCAGGAACGCCTGTCGGTGAGCACGTCCGATGTGGCCATGGCCTACGCGACGGTGCGTGACATCCTCGATCTCGACGCCCTGTGGTCCGAGGTGCTGATCGGCAAAACCGATGAGAGCGGGCGCATTCAGGCGCTGCTGGAGATCCGGGAACTGCTCGAGCACCTGACGTCGTGGGTGGTGCGTAACGGCGCGGGCAACCGCGACCGGGTGAGCGCGGCCGTGAGCCGGTTGATGGCGGTCAGCTCTTCTTGAGCTCCTCGGCGAGCATCACGATGATGCCGCTGGGCCCACGGACGTAGGTGAGCTTGTAGACGTCCTCGTAGGTCGCCACCCCACGCAGTGGGTGGCATCCGTGCCGTGCGGCGATCTCGAGGGCCGCGTCGATGTCATCGACCGAGAACGCGACGCGGTGCATCCCAATGTCGTTGGGGCGGGTGGGTTCCGACTGGTTCGCCTCGGGATGGATGTACTCGAAGAGCTCGACACGGCCATGACCGTCCGGCGTCTCGAGCATGGCCACGTTCGCGTGGTTGCCATCGAGGCCGACGACGGTATCGGTCCACTCGCCGCTGACCGTGGTGCGGCCGACGACCGTGAGGCCGAGGTCGGTGAAAAATGCGATCGTCGCGTCAAGATCGCGCACGGCGATGCCGACATTCTCGAGTTTGATGGCCATACCGTGGATGCTACCCAGCAGGGCCCTGCTCAAACCCGCTCCAGCGGATCGCTGCTACCCGTAGAGCTTGCAGCCAAATGGCTGAGATCAGATCACCGCGGAGACGGCTGGTGCTGCGTGATGCAGTGGATGCCGCCGCCCCGCTCGAACAGCGGCCGGGCATCGACGCTGACCACCCGGCGGCCGGGGTACTGCTCAGCCAGGATCGCCGCGGCATCGGCGTCGCGCGGGTCGCCGAAGGCGCACGCGATGACGCCGCCGTTGACCACCAGGTGGTTGATGTAGCTGTAGTCGACGTAGCCCTCGGCATCGGTCAACAGGTCCGGTGCCGGGAGTTCGACGATCTCCCACGGCCGGCCCGCGGCATCGCGAGTGTCGGCGAGAGCTTCACGAATCTCCTTGCACACCAAATGGTCCGGATGTGCGTCGGACCGCTGCGCATGCAGCAGGAGGCGTCCGGGTGACGTGATGGCCGCGACGATGTCGACGTGTCCACGGGTGCCGAAGCGCTCCGAATCGCGGGTCAGGCCGCGCGGCAGCCACACAGCGTGCGTGGCACCGAGGGTGCGGGCCAGCTCGGCCTCGATGTCCACCTTGGTGGCGCCGGGATTGCGGCCGGGGTCCAGCTGGACGGTCTCGGTGACCAGCACCGTGCCCTGCCCGTCGACCTGGATACCGCCGCCTTCGTTGACCAGCTCCGAACTCACCACCGGGACGCCGGCCCAACCGGCAACCGCGGCACCGATTTTCGCGTCCCGATCCCAGCGCGCCCAGTCCTGGGCACCCCAGCCGTTGAACACCCAGTCGACCGCGGCCACCGAACCGTCGTCGGCATGCACGAACGTCGGGCCGATGTCGCGCATCCAGGCGTCGTTCAGCGGCGCCTCGACGATCTCGACCGCGGCGGACAGGTAGCGGCGCGCCACCACCATTTCGGCGGGGTCCACCACCACGGTCACCGGTTCGAACTCCAGCACCGCGTGTGCCACCGCCGCCCACGTCGAGCGGGCCTCGTGGTGTTCGGTTTCGTTGTCCCCCAACGAATAACCTTCCGACGGGAACGCCATCCACACTCGGTCCTGCGGCGCACTCTCCGCCGGCATCACGTAGTTCGTCATTTCACCACCGCGGTGGCTTCATGGCCGGCGCCGTACGGGCGCTGCGCGTCGACAGGTGCGGTCAGCGCGCCGTAGCTCTCCGGACGCCGGGTCAGCAGGAACGGGAACAGCTCGAGCCAGTCGCGGCGTTGGTCGAGGTCCAGATCGGCGACCAGCACCGCCTCCTCGTCACGCGGGGCCTGCACCAGCACCCGGCCGTACGGATCGGAGATGAACGACGAGCCGTAGAAGGTCACGGCGCCCTCATCACCAATTCGGTTGGGCACCACCATGAACAGGCCGCTGTTGATGCCGTTGGCGACGATGACCTGTTGCCACAGCGGCTGGGTGTCGAAGGCGGGAAAGACCGGCTCGGAGCCGATGGCCGTCGGGTAGACGACGATCTCGGCGCCGCCCAATGAGTAGTTGCGGGCCACCTCGGGGAACCATTCGTCCCAGCAGGTCGGCATGCCCAGCTTGGCACCGAGCCCCGCCGGCTCGTAGACCGGATACGGGTTGCCCTCGGCGGGGCCGGCGCGGAAGTAGGTGTCCTCGTAGTAGCCCGCCGAGATCGGGATGTGCATCTTGCGGGTCCGGCCCGCCAACTCGCCCGACGGGGCCACCAGGATGGCTGTATTGAAGCCCAAACCGTCTGCGGCCGGCGCCTTTTCGTACAGCGATGCGTGCACGAAGATGCCGTTGGCCCGGGCCGCCTCGGCGGCCAGTGCGAACGTCGGGCCCTCGAGGAGGTCTTCGGCGGTATCGCCCGGGTTCGGGCCGGCCGGGGTGTCGGCGGGGTACCGCAGCAGGGTGATCTCCGGCAGACAGACCAGCGCGGCACCCTCACCGGCCGCCCGATCGATGCCGTCGCGCAAGACCTTGGCGAGCTCGTCGGCGTCGGGGCGCCACCGGTGCTGCACCAGACCGACGCGCACCGGCGGTCGCGTCGACTCCGTGCTGCGAGACAGCGATTCGGGCGCGGTGGCGGTCAGGGTGATCATCAGCTGGACTCCTAAAACGAATACGATTCGTTTAATTGTGGCCCGAGGTACCCGTGCTTGTAAAGAGGTAGTAGAAAGATTCCATGGGCCGCCCCTCCAAACCGCTGCTATCCACGGATCGCATCACCGGTGCAGCAATGGATTTGGTCAACAAGACCGGCGGCTTCACCGTCCCCGAACTCGCTCGGGCGCTGAAGGTCAGTCCGTCATCGCTCTACAACCACGTCGCCGGCCGCGAACAGATCGTCGAGCTGCTGCGCGAACGGGCGATGTCCGAGGTCGCGCTGCCCGCCGACGACCCACACCGCCCGTGGACCGACGTCGTCGCCGACATCATGCGGTCCTACCGGCAGAGCTACGCCCGCTACCCGCGGCTCATCCCCCTGCTGACCTCGCACGCGGTGAACAGCGACCACGCCCTCACCATGTACAACGTGTTGGCGGTCGCGTTCGGCCGCGCCGGATTCGACCCCGCGGACACCCTGCGCGCCATCACGCTGATCGATTCGTTCGTCCTGGGTTCGGCGCTCGACGTCGCCGCACCCGACGAACCGTGGCAGGCCGGCGCCGAAGTCGGCCCAGAGTTCGCGGCGGCACTCGCCACCGGCAGCTCCAAGCCCGAACGCGCCGACGACGCCTTCGAATTCGGCATCGCGGTACTGCTGCGCGGACTGGCGGGGGTCCCGTCCTAGTTACTCGGCGGCGTCGCCTTCAGGCTCGGCTTTGGCCTCGTCCTTGGACTCGGCTTCCGCCTCGGGCTTCGGCAGGACCGCATCCAGCGCGGCACCGGTGATCCGGCGGAACGCGCGACGCGGCCTCTTGGCGTCGAGAATGGCCACCTCGAGCGTGGCTGCACCCAACACCCGGTCGCCGGCACCGGCGTGCAGTGCATCGATGGCGATCTTCGCCGCGTCGGCCAGGCTCGCGTTCTCCTCATAGGAGTCGTTGAGCGCGGCGATGATCGGCTCGGTGGTACCGCCCATCACGACGAAATGCGGCTCGTCCGCGATGGACCCGTCATAGGTGATCCGGTACAGCTCAGGAGCTTTCGTCTCACCGTGATGCGCGACCTCGGCCACACACAGCTCGACCTCGTAGGGCTTGGCCTGCTCGGTGAAGATCGTGCCGAGCGTCTGCGCGTAGACGTTGGCCAGCTGGCGGCCGGTGACGTCGCGCCGGTCGTAGGCGTAACCCCGCGTATCGGCGAACTGGATACCACCGCGGCGCAGGTTGTCGAACTCGTTGAACCGGCCGACCGCGGCGAAGCCGACCCGGTCGTACAGTTCGCTGACCTTCTGCAACGACCGCGACGGGTTCTCGGCGACGAACAGCACGCCACCGTCGTACGCCAGCACGACGACGCTGCGGCCCCGCGAAATACCCTTGCGCGCAAGCTCGGAACGTTCCCGCATCGCCTGTTCGGGCGAGATGAAATACGGAAAGCTCATCAGCCATTACCTCTCGCGCGCGTCCGGTTCGCGATGACTTCCCGGGCCAGCGCGGCGATCCGCTCCTCGGTGACCTCTTCGGCGCCGTCGGCACCGATCAGCACCGCTGTCGGGTAGATACCGCGCGTCAGATCAGGTCCGCCGGTGGCCGAATCGTCGTCGGCAGCGTCGTACAGCGACTCGATGGCGACCTTCAGCGCCGAATCAGCATCGGTCACATGCGAATACAGTTTCTTGATCGACGACTTGGCGAACAGCGAGCCCGAGCCCACCGACTGGTAGCCCTCGTCTTCGATGTTCCAGCCGCCGGCGGCATCGAACGAGACGATGCGTCCGGCATTGCCCGGATCGGAGTCGTCCAGGTCGTAGCCGACCAGCAGCGGCAGCGCGACGAAGCCCTGCATCGCGGCGGCGAGGTTGCCGCGGACCATGATGGCCAGCCGGTTGACCTTGCCGCGGAACGTCAGCGGCACGCCTTCGAGCTTTTCGTAGTGCTCCAACTCGACCGCGTACAGCCGCGCGAACTCCACCGCGATGGCCGCGGTGCCGGCGATACCGGTCGCGGTGTAGTCGTCGGCGATGTGCACCTTCTGCACGTCGCGGCTGGCGATCATGTTGCCCTGGGTGGCCCGCCGGTCACCCGCGATCAACACGCCACCGGGGAACTTGATCGCGACGATCGTCGTGCCGTGGGGCAGGTCGGCACCGCTCGACCGAGCAGCATCACCCGCTGAAGCCCAATTGCTCCTCACGTCCGCGGCCGGCAGCAGGTGCGGTGCCTGCCGGCCGAGAAAGTCCGAAAACGAGGACAGATTCAGGTGGGGTGAGGTGACATCCAGTCGATCAGAGAAAGGCCCGAACGCTGGGGTCACTGGCCGCCCTTTTGGACGTACGCGCGCACGAAGTCCTCAGCGTTCTCTTCCAGCACGTCATCGATCTCATCGAGCAGGTCGTCAGTTTCCTCGGCGAGCTTCTCGCGACGTTCCTGACCTGCGCCAGACGGGCCGGAGAGGTCGTCGTCCTCGCCGCCGCCACCGCCACGCTTGGTCTGTTCCTGAGCCATCGACGCCTCCTGATTGCTCGATATCTAACTTCACCCTACCGGTCCGCACCCGGGTTCCCCGGGAACACAAGCAGTTACGTGGTCAGCTGTTCCACCAACTCGACCGCACTGTCCACCGAATCGAGCAACGCACCGACGTGGGCCTTGCTTCCCCGCAGCGGTTCCAGCGTCGGGATCCGCACCAGCGACTCGCCGCCGAGGTCGAAGATCACCGAGTCCCAACTGGCCGCGGCGATGTCGGCACCGAACCGGCGCAGGCACTCGCCACGGAAGTAGGCGCGGGTGTCGGTGGGCGGGTTCTCCACCGCGTCGAGCACCTGCTGCTCGGTGACCAGCCGCTTCATCGAGCCGCGCGCCACCAGCCGGTTGTACAGACCCTTGTCCAACCGCACGTCGGAGTACTGCAGGTCCACCAGGTGCAGGCGCGGCGCGTTCCAGGTCAGGTTCTCCCGCTGCCGGAAGCCCTCCAGCAGGCGCAGCTTGGCCGGCCAGTCCAGCAGCTCCGCGCATTCCATCGGATCGCGCTCCAGCAGATCGAGGATGTGCGCCCAGGTCTCGATGACGTGGTCGGCGCGCGGGTCGGGGTCGCGGCGCTCCTGCAGCTTGGCCACCCGCTCCAGGTAGATGCGTTGCAGCGCAAGGGCAGTCAGTTCGCGGCCGTCGGCCAGGGCCACGGTCGCGCGCAGCGACGGGTCCCGGCTGATGACGTGCACCGCGTGCACCGGCCGGGCCAGCGCCAGATCGGACAACTCGATGCCCTCGGCCTGCCCGAACTCGATCAGATCGAGGACCAGTGACGTGGTGCCCACCTTGAGATACGTCGACGTCTCGGCCAGGTTGGCGTCACCGATGATGACGTGCAGCCGGCGGTACTTGTCGGCGTCGGCGTGCGGCTCGTCGCGGGTGTTGATGATGCCGCGCTTGAGCGTCGTCTCGAGTCCGACCTCGACCTCGATGTAGTCGGCGCGTTGCGTCAGCTGGAAGCCCGGCTCGTCCCCGGACTGCCCGATACCGACCCGGCCAGAGCCGGTGACAACCTGGCGGGACACGAAGAACGGCGTCAGTCCGGCGATCACCGAGTTGAACGGCGTCTGCCGGCTCATCAGGTAGTTCTCGTGCGTGCCGTACGACGCGCCCTTGCCGTCGACGTTGTTCTTGTACAGCTGCAGCCTGGCCGCGCCGGGCACGCTGGCCACATACCGAGCCGCGGCCTCCATCACCCGCTCGCCGGCCTTGTCCCAGATGACCGCGTCCATCGGGTCGGTGACCTCGGGCGCGGAGTACTCCGGGTGGGCGTGGTCGACGTACAACCGGGCGCCGTTGGTGAGGATCATGTTGGCTGCGCCGATCTCGTCGGCGTCGACGATCGGTGCCGGCCCGGTGGTGCGGCTCAGGTCGAAGCCGCGGGCGTCGCGCAGCGGGGACTCGACCTCGTAGTCCCACCGGGTGCGCTTGGCCCGCTGGATGCCGCTGGCCGCCGCGTACGCGAGCACCGCCTGCGTGGACGTGAGGATCGGGTTCGCGGTCGGATCAGACGGCGAGGAAATGCCGTATTCGACCTCTGTTCCGATGATCCGTTGCATGGCGCCAAGACTAGACGGCCTCGATACGCGACGATTGGCCCCATGACCACATCTGGGCAAGCGAAGCGACGGGACAAGCCATCGCGAGCCGACCGGGTCGCCGCCGAGACCTGGTTTCTGCGCCGAGGCCTGCCGGCAGTGCTGCGTCCGGGTGTTCTGGTGCGACGGCTGTGGCAACGCTCCGCGCCGGCATTGGCCGGGTTCGCGGTGTTCATGATCAACTCGATCATCGTGGTGGCGGTCACCGGCCAGCACACCATCAACATCGACGGGCAGCCCACGCGAACCGACTGGTTCATCCTGGCGCTGGTGCTGTTGGTGGCACCGGTCGCGATGCTCGTGGGGTGGCGAGTGTCGCTCATCTCGTCGTGGCGCAACCGGGCCGCAGCGGCCGCGGTCTCGGTGGCGGTGTGCCTGGCCGGCGCGGTGTTCGGCGGCCCCGGCCCGCGAGTCGGCGGCAATCTGGTCTATGTCGCGCTGATCATCGTCGTCATCCTGGCCTGCACCGCGACCGGTATCGGATCGATCCTCGGCTGGGCCCTCGACGTGACGGCGCACAGCCTTTCGCTGATGGGCACCCTCTTCGTGCGGGCGCTGCCGGTCATGCTGCTCACCGTGCTGGTGTTCTTCAACACCTACGTCTGGCTGATGGCCGCGATCGTCAGCCGGGCCCGGTTGTGGGGCGCGCTGGGCTTCCTGGCGCTCATCGCGGTGGCGTTCGTCATCGCATCGACGGTGGACCGCGTCCGCCCGATCCTGACCGCCGCGACGCCCGACACACCCGAGGCCCAGCTCGAGGTCCTGGCGGACACCCCATTCGCTGACATGGCCGCCGTCAGCCAGCGAGTTCCCTTGTCCCGCATCGAGCGGGTCAACGTGGTGTTCGTCCTGGCGATGTCTCAGGTGCTGCAGTTGCTGATCGTCGCCCTGGTGACCGCGTTCATCTTCCTGGTGCTCGGGCTGATCCTGATCGACCCGAAACTGCTCGCCGAATGGACCCGCAACAACGGCGCTCCCGACGGCACCGTCTTCGGCATGACGCTGCCGATACCGGAGTCGCTGATCCAGACGACGTTGTTCCTGGGCGCGCTGACGTTCATGTACATCACGGCGCGTACGACGACCGATGCCTCATACCGGGCCGAGTTTGTCGACCCTCAGGTCGACAGTCTGCGACGCCGGCTGGATGCCCGCGACCGGTACCTCGCCGACCGCAAACGAGTGTGAGGGCTGTGCAGGCAATTCCGAAGTCTTGCGTGCACAGCCCTCACACTCGTCGCGACTACAGGTACTGACCCAGGTTGCTCTCGGTATCGATGGCACGGCTCGCAGACGAGCTCTTGCCGGTGACCAGCGTGCGGATGTAGACGATCCGCTCGCCCTTCTTGCCCGAGATCCGTGCCCAGTCATCGGGATTGGTGGTGTTGGGCAGGTCTTCGTTCTCGGCGAACTCGTCGACGATCGAATCCAGCAGATGCTGCACCCGCAGGCCGTGCGAACCTGTTTCCAACACCGACTTGATGGCGTACTTCTTGGCCCGGTCCACGACGTTCTGGATCATGGCGCCCGAGTTGAAGTCCTTGAAGTACATGACCTCCTTGTCGCCGTTGGCGTAGGTCACTTCCAGGAAGCGGTTGTCGTCGATCTCGGCGTACATCCGGTCCACGATCTTCTCGATCATCGCCTTGATGGTGTGCGCCCGATCGCCGTTGAACTCGCCCAGGTCGTCGGCGTGCACCGGCAGGTTCTCCGTGAGGTACTTGCTGAAGATGTCCTGTGCCGCTTCGGCGTCTGGCCGCTCGATCTTGATCTTCACGTCCAGGCGGCCGGGCCGTAGGATCGCGGGGTCGATCATGTCCTCGCGGTTGGAGGCGCCGATGACGATGACGTTCTCCAGGCCCTCGACACCGTCGATCTCCGAAAGCAGCTGCGGCACAACCGTCGTCTCCACATCGGAGCTGACGCCAGTGCCACGGGTGCGGAAGATCGAGTCCATCTCGTCGAAGAACACGATCACCGGGGTGCCTTCGGACGCCTTCTCACGGGCGCGCTGGAAGATCAGCCGGATGTGCCGCTCGGTCTCGCCGACGAACTTGTTGAGCAGCTCGGGGCCCTTGATGTTCAGGAAGTAGCTCTTGGCCTCGCGGGCGTCGTCACCACGGATTTCGGCCATCTTCTTGGCCAGCGAGTTGGCGACGGCCTTGGCGATCAGCGTCTTGCCGCAACCAGGAGGGCCGTAGAGCAGGACGCCCTTCGGCGGCCGCAGCGAGTACTCCTTGTACAGATCCTTGTGCAGGAACGGCAGCTCCACCGCGTCGCGGATCAGCTCGATCTGTCGCGTCAGGCCGCCGATGTCCTCGTAGCTCACGTCGGGCACCTCTTCGAGAACCAGGTCCTCGACCTCGGCCTTGGGAATCCGTTCGAAGGCGTACCCGGCCTTGCTGTCGACCAGCAGCGAGTCACCCGGCCGCAGCTTGCGCGCCCGCTCGTCGGCCAGGTCGTCGACACCCTCGAGCACCTCGGCAACCTCGGGATCGAGGAACTCCAGCGCGACCAACGGCTCGGCAAGCCAGACGATGCGCTCCTCGTCGGCATGGCCGACCACCAGGGCACGCTTTCCGTCGTTCAGGATTTCGCGCAATGTGCTGATCTCGCCGACCGCCTCGAACGAGCCGGCCTCGACCACCGTCAGCGCCTCGTTGAGACGGACGGTCTGGCCCTGCTTGAGTTCGGACACCTCGATGTTCGGCGACACCGACAACCGCATCTTGCGCCCGGAGGTGAAGACATCGACGGTGTCGTCGTCGTGAGCGAGCAGCAAGACGCCGTAGCCGCTGGGCGGCTGCCCAAGTCGATCGACCTCCTCGCGGAGCGCCAGCAACTGCTGTCGCGCCTCTTTGAGGGTGTCCATCAGCTTGCCGTTGCGAGTCGTCAGCGAATCGATTCGGGCTTCGAGCTGCTGCACATCGCGCGGTCCGCGGTGCGCCGCGGCCGCGTTCGTGAGCTGCTCGCGCAACGCCGCCGTTTCACTGCGAAGCCGCGCCAACTCGGCCGCATCAGTGCTGGACATGGGGTTCTGACGAGGTATGCCCGGGTTGCCGAAGGCGTCCGGGCGATCCATTTCAGACATCTTGCGCTCCTTTCCCGCACCGGAAGTTGGTGCGGCGGATACCTCAACGCTACCGGCCATCCGTCATTCATGGGCGTTCAAGGAATCGCGACACACGGGTGTTGCTCTGACCGCGCTGTTAACCTCATACCCAAGTCGGGCTCATCGAAAGGACCGCAGTGATCGTCAAATCCCTCGTCACCGGCATGGCAGCCGCCGCCCTCGTAGGTGCAGCAGCCGTCGGTACGACTGTGGCGTCTCAGCCGGCCGGCCTGACCGCTGGCACGTCACCGGCCGTCGCGCCGGTCGTCCGCCAGGTGCCGCTGCCCCAGGCCCCCGCGCCGGGCCTGCAGGCGTCGCTGGTGTCCACGCTCAGCGGTCTGACGGCCGCCGGGAGCTTCGCCGGGTCCAAGGGCAGCTACATCCAGGGCGGCGTCGGCCGACTCGAGGCCATCACCGCCGACCGGGCGTACAGCAACGCCGTCAAGCAGGGCGTGTTCCCCATGAGCTTCGCCGTTGCCGACATCGATGACCTCGGCGACGGCACCGCGACGGCCAACGTCACAGCCACCGCCGCCACCGGAGCCACTGCAGCCCAGCCGCTGACCTTCGTCGCCGGCCCCAGCCCGACCGGCTGGCAGCTGTCCAAGGGGTCTGCCATGGCCCTGCTGTCGTCGGTGAAGTAGGCACCAGGAACAACCGGTGAAGTCAACCCGAGGGACCCTGATCGCCGTCGTCGTGGCGGCGATCGGGTTGGCCGGGTGCAGTGAACACGTCGAGCCGCCGGCCGACCCGATGCCCCGTTCGCTGCTGACCACCGACGCCAAGACGCCGGCGGCCGCGCCGCTGCCGCCGCCCGATGCGCTCACCGCGGTGCTGTACAAGATCGCCGACCCGGCGGTGCCCTCGGCACAAAAGATCGGGCTGATCCAATACGGCACCGCCGAGGATCAGGCCGGGCTGGACAGCTTCACCAAAGCGCTGCGCGACAACGGCTTCAATCCGATGAACGTGACGGCCACCGAGCTGCTGTGGTCAGCCGGCCAGCCGGGCGACATCATCGCCACCATCACGATCAGTTCCGTCGCCGCACCGGACAACAAATTCACGTTCCCCATGGAGTTCAGTCCCATCCGGGATACGTGGCAGCTGAATCGGCAAACCGCCACCCTGCTGCTGAAGGTCGGCCAACCGGGTGGGCCGGGCGGCGCGACCACCCCGGGTCGCTGAGCTGTCGATGTGGGTCGGGTGGTTGGAGTTCGACCTGTTGCTCGGCGATGTGCACTCGCTGAAAGAGAAGCGCTCGGTGGTCCGGCCGATCATCGCCGAACTTCGGAAGTTGTCCGTCTCTGTCGCTGAAAGCGGCAATCAGGATCTGCACCGTCGGGCATCGATCGGCGTTGCCGTGGTGGCGTCCCACCGCAGTTTCGTCGTCGACGTGCTCGACGCCGCCGAACGCCAGGTGGCGGCCCGACCGGAGATCGAGTTGTTGTCCGTGCGGCGAGGTCTGGTCAGCAGCGAGGACTAGATGTTGCGCTTGCGGCGCAGCGGCTGCGGCGTCACGGCGCCCGGCGCCAGCCGGCGGGCACTGATCAGGAACGCGGTGTGTCCACGCATCGAATGCTGCGGACGCACCGCGAGGCCGACGACGTCCCAACCGCGCTGCAGCGACTCCCACGACCGCGGCTCGGTCCAGCACTGCTGCTCGCGCAGCGCCTCGACCGTCTTCGACAACTGGGTGACGGTCGCGACGTAGACGATCAGCACGCCACCCGGGACCAGCGCCTTCGAGACCGTCTCCAGCACGTCCCACGGCGCGAGCATGTCGAGCACCACACGGTCGACCTCGCCGCCGTCGTAGTCGTTGAGGTCGGCGATGACCAGGTTCCAGTTCTCGGGCCGCTCGCCGAAGAAGGTCTCGACGTTGCGCACCGCATGCACGGCGTGGTCGTCGCGGACCTCGTAGGAGGTCACGGAACCGCCCGGTCCGACGGCCCGCAGCAGCGAACACGTCAGCGCCCCGGAGCCGGCGCCGGCCTCCAAAACCCTTGCGCCGGGGAAGATGTCGCCCTCGTGCACGATCTGCGCGGCGTCCTTCGGGTAGATGACCTGCGCGCCGCGCGGCATCGAGAGGACGTAGTCGATCAGCAGCGGACGCAGTACCAGGAAGGGGTCGCCGTTGGTGGATTTCACCACGCTGCCCTCGGGCTGGTCGATCACCGAATCGTGGGCGACGATGCCGCGATGGGTGTGGAACTCCCCACCCGTGGCCAGCACCATCGTGTAGTGCCGGCCTTTGGCGTCGGTCAGTTGGACGCGGTCGCCGACGGTGAAGGGTCCGGTGATTCTCACCGGGCCAGCCTGCCAGCCGACCCGTCCCGGCGGACGGCCGGGGTTCGGCAACTTTGTCGTCGCCCCCGCCTAAGCTGCTGATATGAGTGCCGCCAGCGAGGAGCCAAAGGCGGACCGCGCATGACCGCTGCCGCCCCTGTCCGACGGCCCGCGCTGTCGCCGTCGCGGGCCGGTGACTTCAAACAGTGCCCTCTGCTCTACCGGTTCCGGGCCATCGACCGGCTGCCCGAGCCGTCGTCGACCGCCCAGTTGCGCGGATCGGTGGTGCATGCCGCGCTGGAGCAGCTGTACGCACTGCCCGCCATCGACCGCGTGCCGGAGACCGCCCTGTCCCTGGTCATACCGGCCTGGGATGCCGTGGTGACGGAGAAGCCCGAGCTGGCCGAGGAGATCGCGCCCGAGTTGCGGGAGACGTTGCTCAAGGAAGCGCGGGCCCTGCTGGCCGGGTACTACCGGCTGGAGGACCCGACGCGGTTCGACCCGCAGAGCTGCGAACAACGCGTCGAGGTCGAGTTGTCCGACGGCACGCTGCTGCGCGGATTCGTCGACCGGATCGACGTGGCGCCGACCGGCGAGCTGCGGGTCGTCGACTACAAGACCGGCAAGGCGCCGCCGGAGGCGCGGGCGCTGGCCGAGTTCAAGGCCATGTTCCAGATGAAGTTCTACGCGGTGGCCCTGCTCCGCATCCGGGGCGTGGTGCCGGCGCGGCTGCGGCTGCTGTATCTGGCGGACAGCCAGGTGCTGGACTACAGCCCCGATCTGGCCGAGCTGGAGAGGTTCGAGAAGACACTGATGGCCATCTGGCAGGCCATTCAAAAGTCCGGCGAGACCGGTGACTTCCGGCCCAACCCGTCCAAGCTATGTTCCTGGTGCACACACCAAGAACTGTGCCCCGCGTTCGGTGGCACTCCCCCGCCCTATCCGGGCTGGCCAGACAGTTTCGGAATTGCATGATCGACTGCTACTACCGTCGGCTCGACGCCGACGGCGATTTTCAACGCTTCGAATCGACCGAGGGCACCGGCAGTAACTGGGATTCGAGCATTCAGCACGGTTCGCCGCCGCTGGCACTGTTGACCAAGACCATCGAAGAGCTGGCCGCCGGTAGCGGGATGCAGGTGGGCCGGCTGACCCTCGACATTCTGGGTGCGATTCCCGTTGCGCCCGTTGCGGTTCGCGCGTGGGTATCGCGGCCCGGTTCGCGCATCTGCATGATGACCGCGGAGATGACGGCCACCCAGCGGGACGGTTCCGAACGTGCGGTGGCTCGGATGTCGGCGTGGCTGTTGGCCACCAGTGACACCCGGGACGCCGCATTCGATCGCTATCCGCCGATGACCCGGCTCGCCGACACCGGCGTCCGACATTCCTGGCAGGGCCGGCCCGGCTATCTGGAGACCGTCACCTGGGTGCCGCAACCCGACGACGCCAACGCCTCGGTGGTCTGGATGCAGCCCCTGATTTCGTTGGTCGACGACGAGGAACTGACCGACCTGCAGCGGCTAGCGATGGTCGTCGACTCGGCCAATGGCGTTGGCGCGACGCTGGATCCGGATGAGTTCATGTTCATGAACACCGACACCACGGTGCACCTGCACCGCGCTCCCGTCGGCTCCGAGTTCTGCCTGCGCGCCCGCGGCTCGATCGGCCCCGACGGCCTCGGTTCGACCACGGCCGAGCTGTTCGACGAACAGGGCTTCATCGGGACGTCAGCGCAGACGCTGTTGGTGCAGCGGCGCTGAATCGGTTGCCGGCCAGGACGTCGTTCGCGCGAGAAACACGTAACAACTCGTCAGCTCGGGCGGCCGGCCGTGATCACTCGCAGTACCTGATCGGTGCCGTCACCCGGCCAAAAGGCGTGCATTGCCCAGGTCGCGCCGGCGCCGGCGAACTCGGCCGCATCGGTGCCCGGACGAGTCTTGACAGCGATATCGAAACCCTCACGGCTGCCGCGTAATTGGTCGATGGTGTCGGCGATCTGGGCCACCGTCGACGCGTCGCCGGTGAGCGGAAATATGCCGTCATGGCGGGCGGCACGTTCGATGGGCTTGCCGCTGTGACGCGCGGTGCCGAACCACAACGGGATGCGCACCTGCTGCGCCGAGTCGGGTAGCGCACGCACATTCTCGGCAACCAGCTGACCGCGATGCGTGACAGTTTCACCGACCCACAGGGAAGTCAATACTCCGACACCTTCATCGAGCAAACCCCCGAGTCGCCGTGCGTCGGCATCCTCGCCGAAGGCAGAGTATTCCCGGCCCCGATCGTCGCCGGTGCCCAAACCCACGGTCAGCCGCCCACGACTCAGCCGATCCAATGTCAGCGTTTCCCGTGCGAGTTTGACGATGCGACGGCGCGGTAGCGGTGTCACCATCGGCCCCAACCTGATTCGACTCGTGCTGGACGCAGCAGCCGCCAATGCGACCCACGGATCGGCGATTTCCCACTGGCCGCCGATCGGGCTCAGGACATGGTCCCAGAGGAATAGGCCGTCCCAGCCCGATTCCTCGGCTGCGATCGCGATATCGACGATGGCTTGAGGGTCGGCCAATTCGCCGAACGGCGGCAGGAAGATTGCGTGACGCACCACGACACCGTAACACCGAGCCCGCGTTCAGCCTGCCGCCGAGAGCCGGCTACCGACGGGAGGCGATAGGCCGAATGTGTTGCGCGGCCATGCATTCCATCGCTTCCCGTGCATCGATGCGCACAGCATTCATGGCCGCCGTTCGTCGATTCGACATTTGGCGGGAGCCAATCGGGCACCTTTATATCTACTTGCATCTATATAGATGTCTAGGCATACTGGCTTCATGGACGTCTTCGAAGCGGTCGCCGAACCGAACCGGCGTGCTCTGCTCGACGTACTCGCCGAGGGCGAGTGCACGGCCGGTGAACTGGTCGCCACCCTCCCGGGCCTGACCCAGCCCACGGTCTCCCGTCACCTCCGAGTGCTGCGCGAGGTGGGGCTGGTCGAGGTCCGGCCCGATGCCCAACGACGCATCTACGCGCTGCGCGCCGACGGCCTGGTCGAGATGGACCAGTGGATCGACCGCTACCGCCGCTACTGGACCAACCATCTGGACGCCCTTGAGCGTCATCTTGATTCGACATTCGAGGAGGAACATGGCAACCGATGAACTCGAGGGCGTCGTCACGATCGACGGCGACCGCGCAACGCTGACGTTCGAGCGTCGACTGCGGCACCCCGTCGAACGGGTATGGGCCGCAATCACCGAGCCCGCGCATCGCGACATCTGGATGGGCAAGACCGTCATCGACGGCCGCGAGGGCGGCTCGATCGAAACGGTCGCCTCCGGCCCGCCGGTGCCACCGGACATGAAGCGCATGACCGGGCGCATCCTGGTCTGGGATCCGCCGCACGTGTTCGAGCACGAATGGCGCCAGCAGATCGTCGAACCCGGCGTGGTCCGTTACGAACTCACCGCAGACGGCACCGGCACCCTGCTCCGGATGACCCATCGCGGCCTCGGAGTGCCCAACGCCAACGGATTCCGGCCCGGCACACAGGCTTTCCTCGACCGGCTGCAGGCGCTGCTCGACGGCACTCCCCTACCCAGCTGGCTGGAGCGCTACGCCGAGATCGCCGGCCACAGCCCTCTCTACATCCCACCCACAGTTCCACCCGCCTAGGAGAAATTGATGTCGGACAACACCTTTCACGATGCCCCGTCGGTGGTCGTCGCCTACCAGTCGGGGTTCGGCCACACCGCATTCCTGGCCGAGGCAGTGGCCGCCGGAGCTCGGTCCGCGGGCGCGGCCGTCACCCCGATCCGGTTGGGTGATGTGAGCGAACACGATTGGCAGGTACTCGACGCGGCCGACGCGATCATCTTCGGCACCGCCACCTACATGGGCAACGTGTCGGCGGCGTTTCAGACGTTCGCCGAGCAGACGGGCCGTCGCTGCCAACAGGGCACCTGGCGCGACAAAGTGGCGGCAGGCTTCACCAACTCTGGAAGCAAGAGCGGCGACAAGCTCAATGCGCTTGTCTCACTGGCGGTTTTCGCCGCTCAACATCACATGCACTGGGTCAATCTGGGTCTGGGTCCGGGCTGGAATCACTCCACGGCGAGCGAGGACGAACTGAACCGACTGGGCTTCTGGCTGGGTGCCGCCGCGGCGACCGACGTCGATGCAAATCCCGACGGGGTACACCCCTCTGACGTCGCGACCTGCGAGCACCTGGGCCGGCGGGTCGCCGAGGTCACTCGGCAGCTGGTCGCCGGACGCGCTGTCGCGCAGGCTGTTACGCAGCCCGTTACTGCAGGGGCCTAAGCCCCTCGAGCATCGTCGGCACCAACTCGGCAACGGTCGGGTGGATGTGCACGGTGTGCGTCATGGTGGTGTACGGGGCTTTGGCGGACATCAGGTCGAGGATGCAGTGCACCACTTCGTCGCCGCCGACGCCCAGGATGGCCGCGCCGAGAATCTGATTGGTCTCGGCGTCGACCACGACCTTCATGAAGCCCTGGGTCTCGCCTTTTTCGATCGCCCGGCCGACGCGGGTCATCGGACGCTTACCCACCAACGCCTTTCGCCCTGACGCCCGAACCTGGGCCTCGGTCATGCCGGCCCGACCCAGCGGCGGGTCGATGTACAGCGCGTAGGTGGGGATGCGGTCGCTGACCCGGCGCGGTTCGTTGTCCAGCAGGTTGGCCGCGACGATCTCGAAGTCGTTGTACGACGTGTGGGTGAACGCGCCCTTCCCGTTGCAGTCACCCATGGCCCAGATGTGGTCGGCGGTGGTGCGCAGCTGGTCGTCGACGGTGATGTACCCCCTGGAGTCGGTTGCCACCCCGGCCTTTTCGAGCCCCAGATCGTCGGTGTTGGGCACCCGGCCGACAGCGACCAGCAGGTGTGAGCCCGTGACGACGGCGCTGCCGGTGCTGACCGCCACCCCGTCACCGTCTTTGGCAACGCGAATGTCGCCGGCGCCCAAATGGATGGTGATACCCTCGCGCTCCAGGATGTCCTTGATGGCGACGCAGACGTCGTCGTCTTCGCGGGACGCCAGCCGTGGCCCGCGTTCGACCACAGTGACCTCGGCGCCGAACCGGCGGAACATCTGCGCGAACTCGAGCCCGATGTAGCTGCCGCCGATGATCACCAGATGCTCTGGCACGGTGTCGAGTTCGAGGATGCCGACGTTGGTGAGGTAGTCGACGTCGGCCAGACCGGGGATGTCCGGGACCGTCGCGCGGCCACCGGTGTTGAGGAAGATCTGCTTGCCCGTGATCCGTTGGTCACCGACCTGGAGCGTGTGGGGGTCGATGAATCGGGCGTGTCCGCGCAGCAGCGTGCAGCCGTCCATGCCTTCGAGCCAGCTTTCGACGCCGTCGCGGTCCGCGGTGACGATGCCGTCCTTGCGGCCCTTGACTTTTGCCATGTCGACGGTGACTTCGCCGGTACCTATACCGTATTCGGCACCGCGGCGGGCCAGGTGTGCGGCGTAGGCACTGGCGACCAATGTCTTGGTCGGGATACAGCCGTAGTTCACGCAGGTGCCGCCGACTAGCTTGCGCTCCACGACGGCAACGGTCTGGCCGGCGTCGACCAGCCTGCCTGCCAGGGGCGGTCCGGCCTGTCCCGCGCCGACGATGATGGCGTCGAACGCGGTGGCCTCAGACGACATAGGGACCGATCGCGCTCAGAGCGAAGGCCGCTACCGCGAAGCCGCCTCCGACCGCGAGGACATCCTCGGCGAGCGCCACCGGCAGGTCCTTTCCGCCGTTGCGCGCCACCAGGATTCGACGAGCATGGAAGCCCGCCAAGGTACCGATCACCGCGCCGATCATTCCGCCGCCCATGCCGATGAACGTGTGGTGCCAACCCGCGCCGATGACTGCGCCGGCGAACGCACCGGTGAGCAACCGGGCCCCGAACTGCGCAGGCACTGTCCGCGCCGGAGTCTTGGGCAGCTGATCGGTGATCAACTCGACCACCAACAGGATGGTCAGCACCGTCACGGTGATCGGGTGGCCGACCCATTCGGCCCAGGTACCTGCCAACGGCAACCAGCCGAGCTTGGCACCCCAGGCCACCACCGCAGGCGGAGTGAGGGCCCGCAGGCCCGCAACCACACCGATGAGTAAGGCGAACAACAGAACCAGCGCTTGCGTCACGTGACCCTCCAGTCGGAAGTGCAGGTTGTCGAACCTACGGGGACGCTAACACCGGCACGGGTCAGAAGCGACAGAACCGGATATCGGAAGCGAGGATTGCCTTGGCACCAATGGCCGTCAGCTCATCCATGATCGCGTTGACCTCCCGGCGCGGCACCAGGGCACGCACGGCCACCCAGTCGGCATCCGCCAACGGCGCGATGGTCGGCGATTCGAGACCCGGCGTGATCGCCGTCGCCTGCTCCAAAACGGTGCGGGGGCAGTCGTAGTCGAGCATCAGGTACTGCTGCCCGAAGACCACACCCTGGATACGAGCCGCGAGCTGGTCACGGGCCTGATCGGGCGCCGCGTCGGCACGCTCGATCAGCACGCCCTCCGAATCGCACAGCGATTCGCCGAAGGCCACCAGATTGTGCAGCGCCAAGGTCCGACCGGAGCCGACGACGTCAGCGATCGCGTCGGCCACTCCGAGCTGGATCGAGATCTCCACCGCGCCGTCGAGACGGATCACAGTGGCTTCAATCCCCTTGTCGGCCAGGTCTTTCCGCACCAGGTTCGGGTAAGCACTGGCGACGCGCTTGCCGGCGAGGTCGGCGACCGACCAGTCCCGCCCCGCGGGCGCGGCGTACCGGAACGTCGACGAGCCGAAGCCCAGCGCCAGCCGTTCACGGACAGGCGCCATCGACTCAGCGGCCAGGTCGCGGCCGGTGATGCCGAAGTCCAGCTGCCCGGACCCCACATAGATCGCAATGTCCTTGGGCCGCAGGAAGAAGAACTCGACCTTGTTCACCGGGTCGACGACCGTCAGGTCCTTGGGATCGGTACGGCGGCGGTATCCGGCCTCGGACAGGATGTGGGCGGCCGACTCGCTGAGCGCGCCCTTGTTCGGGACGGCGACGCGGAGCATGCCGTTGGTCTCGTTCGTCGCGGTGTTCACAGCTTGCCGTAAACGTCGTCGAGGGTCAGGCCGCGCTTGATCATCAGCACCTGCGTCCAGTACAGGAGCTGGCTGATCTCGCCGGCCAGCTCGTCGTCGCTCTCGTATTCGGCGGCGATCCACACTTCGCCGGCCTCTTCGATGATCTTCTTGCCCAGGTGATGCACCCCGGCGTCCAACGCTGCGACGGTGCCGCTGCCGGCCGGCCGGGTCTGCGCTCGCTCACTGAGCTCGGCGAATAGCGCATCGAAGGTCTTCACGGGCTGCAATTGTTTCACGCTGCGGACGCGGGCTGTGCATGTGGCTGCCTGGGGCGCTCCGGCGGCAGCACACCCAGTCTCGAAAAAACTTTGGTCACTTTGTTTGCGCTGGTCACAGTAGGTAACTAGCGTCACATTTCCCGCGGTTTCTTGTCGGTGCATCGAACTAGTGTTCGAGTATGGACATTGCCAGCACCACCGCCGTGGAGGAGGTCTACACCGACCTCGACACGGCACAGGCGCGGGTTGCGGCGGTGGACTACATGGCGTTGTCGGTGCCGGAGTTGTTGGCGGTGCAATCCCACCGTGAGCAGATGCGGTGCGCCGCCCAAGCCGTTGATCATGCCGTGGTGGCCGCATTGCAGGCCCAAACCACCGCGCAGGAGATCGGGGCGAAGAACTGGGCGGACGTGCTGCGCATCCGGGACCGGCTCAGTGCCGAGGAGGCTCGCCGCCGAGTGAGGCACGCTGAGTTGTTGGCCTCGCGGCGGTCGCTGACTGGCGAGGTG